>NZ_JBVIPT010000013.1:0-360090 GCF_055577685.1 Streptomyces sp. NPDC033178 | reverse complement strand
TCGGGTGCGGTGGCGGCCCGGGTGCGGCTGGCCCCGGCGGTGTCCGGCAGTGGGGTGAGTCTGGAACTGGCTGACACGAGTGGTCAACGTATCGCCTCGGTCGGCTCGTTGGCCCTGCGGCAGTCAACCTTGAACGTGCTGGAAAGCGGCATGGGCACTGCTGGTACGGCCGGCGGACTGTTCCGTACCGAATGGGTGCGATCCGTGCTGCCTTCTGCCGGTCCGGGTGTGGGCCGGGATGTGGTTGTTCACTACGTGGAGAGTGGTACGGCGCCGGAGGCGGTGCATGCGGCGGCGGAGCGGGCTTTGACCGAGGTCCGGGGGGTGCTGGCCGACCCCGGGCGCGGTGATGTGCTGCTGGTGGTGGTCACCAGGGGTGCGGTGGGTCTGCCGGGTGAGCAGGTGGTGGACCTGGCGGGTGCGGCGGTGGGTGGTCTGGTGCGCTCGGCACAGACGGAGCATCCCGGCCGGCTGGTCCTGATCGACACGGACCCCGACCTCGACGTACGGCTGGACCCGGCGGTGCTCTCGTCGGTGGTGGCATCCGGTGAACCGCAGACGCTGGTACGGGCCGGTGGGGTGTGGGTCCCGCGCCTGGTCCGCGACCACAGCCCTGTTCCCCCTGTTCCCTCTGCTCCCCCTGTTTCCACTGCTCCCTCTGTTCCGGCTGGTGTGGCGTCGGTGTGGTCGGGTGTGGGTGCGGTGCTTGTTTCGGGTGGTACGGGTGCGCTGGGCGGGGTGGTGGCCCGGCACCTGGTGGCGGCGCATGGGGTGCGTGAGCTGTTGCTGGTGAGCCGGTCCGGCTCGGATGCGGTGGGTGCCGGCGCCCTGGTGGCGGAGCTGGCTGGGCTGGGTGCGGTGGTGGAGGTGGTGGCGTGTGATCTGGCGGATCCGGTGGCGGCGCGTTCGCTGCTGGTGGGCCGGCGGCTGGCCGGGGTGGTGCATGCGGCGGGTGTGCTGGACGACGGGGTGGTCACCGGTCTGACCCCGGAACGCCTGCACGCGGTGCTGCGGCCGAAGGTGGACGCGGCCTGGAACCTGCACCAACTCACCACCCACCCCGACCCAACCACCCAAACCCCCGAAGCCCCCCAAGCCCTGGAAGCCCCCCAAGCCCCCCAAGCCACCCAGGCAACTCAGACCACCCAAGTACCCGAAGTCCCCCAACCCTCCGAGGGGGCTGGCGGGCCCGGTATCCCGTTTGTGCTGTTCTCTTCGGCGGCCGGGGTGCTGGGTGCTCCGGGACAGGCCAACTACGCGGCGGCCAACGCCTATCTGGACGGGCTGGCCCGTCACCGTCGTGCTCTGGGACTCTCCGGGCAGTCACTGGCCTGGGGCATGTGGGACACCCAAGGCACCGGCATGAGCGCCGGCGGAAGGGGCTCGCGAGCGGTACCCGTGACCGCGGACAAGGCCGAAGGTTCGCCCGAGCCTCGTACGGGCCTGCCCGCGCTGTCCTTCGCCGAAGGGCTCGCGCTCTTCGATGCGTCCACCGCGTCCGGTGAGGCCGCCCTCCTTCCCGCCAAACTCGATTTGGAGGCGTTCCGTGACGCCGAGGGTGAAGTCCTCGGGCTGCTGAGCCTCCTCGCACCGTCGCGCCGTCCGGCTGCGTCCCGAGGAAAGGCCGACCAGGCCGACGCCGCCGACGCACTGCTCGGCCGTCTCGGCCGGCTCCCGGAGGCGGAGCGCCCGGACGCCGTCCTGGAGGTCGTCCGTACGCATGTGGCCGCAGTGCTCGGGCACACCTCCGGGGCGAGCATCGATGTCGACCGCGCTTTCCAGGACCTCGGGTTCGATTCGCTGTCCGCCGTCGACCTGCGCAACCGGCTGAGCGCGGCCACCGGCCTCCAGCTGACGGCGACCATCGTCTTCGACTACCCGACGGCGACTGCGCTCGCCGCGCATCTGCACACGACCCTGCTCGGTGACCTGGCTGCCCCGTCGGACCCGGCCACGGACATCCGGACGTACGACGACGAACCGATAGCCATCGTGGGCATGTCCTGCCGTTACCCCGGAGGCATCGAATCTCCGGAGGACCTCTGGCGCGTCGTCGCCTCCGGTACGGACGCCATCTCGTCCTTCCCCACCAACCGGGGCTGGGATCTCGAATACTGGCTGGGAGACGGTGCGACGGCCAGGAACCCGCAGGGCGGATTCGTCCACGGTGCCACCGACTTCGATGCCGCGTTCTTCGGAATCGGGCCGAACGAAGCTCTTCTGATGGACCCTCAGCAGCGCATGCTCCTCGAAGCCTGCTGGGAGGCGCTCGAGCGGGCCGGGATCGAACCGTCCTCGCTGAAGGGCAGCCCCACGGGCGTCTTCGCCGGCGTGATGCAGGCGGACTACGCCCCCCAACTGCAGGAGTCCGACGACCACAGCGCCGGAATGCGCAGCTCCGGCCTGTCGGCAAGCGTCGTGTCGGGCCGAGTGGCGTACGTCCTCGGCCTGGAGGGCCCCGCGGTGTCGATCGACACCGCCTGTTCGTCCTCCTCGGTGGCTCTGCACTGGGCCATCCAGGCCCTGCGACAAGGAGACTGCTCACTGGCACTCGCCGGTGGGGTCACCGTGCTCGTCTCCCCAGGCCCCTTCCTGGCGTTCGAGCAGCAGGGGGGACTCGCCTCGGACGGCCGCTCGAAGGCGTTCAGCGCGGCGGCCGACGGCGTCAGCTGGTCAGAAGGCGTCGGCATGCTGGTCGTCGAGCGGCTGTCGGACGCCCGGCGCAACGGCCATCAGGTGCTGGCCGTGGTCAAGGGTTCCGCCGTCAACCAGGACGGTGCGTCGAACGGGATGACCGCGCCGAACGGCCCTTCACAGGAGAGGGTGATCCGGCGCGCGCTGGCCACGGCCGGTCTTGCCTCGGCCGATGTGGATGTGGTCGAGGCGCATGGTACGGGGACGACGTTGGGTGATCCGATCGAGGCGCAGGCGTTGCTCGCGACGTATGGGCAGGAGCGTCCGGAGGATGGTTCGCCGTTGTGGCTGGGTTCGGTGAAGTCGAATCTGGGTCATACGCAGGCTGCGGCGGGTGTGGCGGGGATCATCAAGATGGTCGAGGCGCTGCGGCACGAGGAGTTGCCCCGGTCGTTGTACGCGGAGGAGCCGACGTCGCACGTCGACTGGTCGGCGGGCAGGGTGGAACTCCTGGCCGAGGCAAGGCCCTGGCCGAAGAACGGGCGCCCACGCCGAGCAGGCGTCTCCTCGTTCGGCTACAGCGGCACCAACGTACACACCATCCTCGAAGAGGCACCCGACGAGGAAACGGCGGACTCGGCGGAGACGGCACGGACCCCCGCACTTGACGGCGACGCGTCCCCCGAGGGTCTCGGCGGAACCTCGCCGCTCCTGCTGCTGTCGGCGCGGAGCCCGGGTGCGCTGCCTCTCCAGGCCGGACGGCTGCTGACACGCCTGACCGGTCACCCGGACACTCACCTTCAGGACGTCGGATACTCGCTGGCCACCTCGCGCATCACCGGCCGTCATCGGGCCGCGGTCGTCGGCGCGGACCGGGACGACCTGCTCAAGGCACTCTCGGCGCTCGCCGACGGTTCGACGGGAGCGGCGGCTCCGGGTGTTGTGCGGGGCGTCGTTCACGCGGGTGGGAAGACGGCGTTCCTCTTCCCCGGGCAGGGCGGTCAGCGGACCGGCCTGGGCAGGGAGTTGTATGCCGCGTTCCCCGCCTTCGCCGAGTCCTTCGACGCCGTGTGCGCGCACTACGACCGCTATCTGGACCGGCCGCTGCGTGAGGTGATGTTCGCCGAGGAAGGCACGGTGGCCGCACAGCTGCTGGACCAGACCGCCTTCTCGGCGGCTGCCACCTTCGCCCTGGAAGTCGCCCTGTTCCGGTTGCTCGAGTCCTGGGGTGTCCGTCCCGACTTCGTCATGGGGCACTCGGCCGGCGAGCTGGCCACCCAGCATGTCGCCGGGGTGCTGTCCCTCAAGGACGCCGTACGGCTGGCCGGCACCCGCGGCCAGCTGATGCAGGAGGCGTCGGGCGGAGCCATGGTGGCACTGGAGGCAGCGTTCGAGGAGGTCGAGCCGCTGCTCACCGACCGGGTCTCCGTCGCTGTCGTCAACGGGCCGCGCTCGGTCGTGGTGTCGGGTGACGAGGAGCCCGTACTGGCGATCGCCGAGCACTGGAAGGACCGCGGGCGCCGGAGCAGGCGGCTGGCCATCAGGCAGGCGGCGCACTCACCACGTATGGAGGTCATTCTGGACGACCTCCTCGATGTCGCCGACGAACTGACCTACGAAGCTCCGCGCATCCCGGTGGTCTCCTCGGTGACCGGCGAGATCGCCACGGCCGAGGAGCTGGAGGATCCGGAGTACTGGGTGACCCATGCCCGGCAGACCGTCCGGTACCTCGACGCGGTACGCACGCTGGAGGCCGAGGGAGTCACCCGGTTCATCGAGCTGGGTCCCGACGGAGTGCTGTCGGCGGTGACGGAGTCGTGCCTCGCCGGAACCGGCGAGGAGACCGTGGTCATACCTGTGCTCCGTCCCGACGGAGCCGAGGTCACCTCCGCGTTGGGCGCGGCCGGTGAGATGTTCGCGAGCGGTGTGGGCGGCGACTGGCATCGGCTCTTCGACGGCACGGGAGCGCGCCGGGTGCAGCTGCCGCCGTACGCATTCGACCGACAGCACTTCTGGGCGGACAAGGAATCCCTGTGGCCGACCGACGACGTGTCGTCGACCGGGCTGGACCCGAGTGAACACCCTCTGGTCGGCGCGGCGGTCGTCCTGGCGGACTCCGACAGGGTGGTTCTGACCTCCCGTCTGACGACGGGCCGCTACCCGTGGCTCGCCGATCACACCGTCGGTGGAGCCGTCGTTCTTCCCGGCACCGTCTTCGCGGAGCTGGCCGTCCACGCGGGTGACCTGATCGGCTGCGGACGTATCGAGGAGCTGACCCTCGAAGCACCACTCCTGCTGCCCGAGCACGGAGCCGTACAACTGCAGACCGTGGTCGGCGCGCCGGAAGGGTCCGGGGCGAGGCCGGTGACGGTGCATTCACGCCTGGAGGACACCGACATGCCCTGGCAGCGGCATGCGTCGGGGCTCGTCGCCCCGGGTGGTGCGGCCGAGGCGTCCGAGCTCGTGGTGTGGCCGCCGCACGGTGCCGAAGCGGTGCCGGTCGACGGTCTCTACGACGATCTGGCCGACCTCGGCCTCGGCTACGGTCCGGCCTTCCGCGGAGTGCGTGCTGCCTGGCGACGCGGCACCGAAGTGTTCGCCGAGGTCGCCCTGCCGTCCGAGGCCGCGGCCGCACAGGCCGACCGGTACGGACTGCATCCCGCGCTGTTCGACGCGGCGTTGCACGCCATCGCGCTGTGCGGCGACGACGTGACGTCCGGTCTGCCGTTCAGCTGGTCGGACGTGGAGTTGTACGCCACAGGTGCGACGGCCCTGCGGGTCAGGCTCGCCCCGGCCGGCGACGGCACGGTCGGTCTGGATCTCGCCGATCCGTCCGGCGAGCCGGTGGCTTCCGTCGGGTCCCTCCTGTTGCGCCCGACGGCACCCGGCGACGCTGCGGCCCAGGCAGCGCTGCGGCATCAGCGGTTCCTGTTCACCTGTGACTGGGTCCGGTCGGCCGGGGACCCGGCGCGGCAGAGCGCCGTCGGACCGTCCGGCCACTGGGCCGTGGTCGGCTCCGATGCCGTACGGGCCGGCCGCGACCTGAGCGCCGCGGGAATCGGCGCGACGCCCTATGCCGATCTGACGGAACTCACCACGCACAGCTCGGCCGTGGGCGCGATGCCCGAGGTGGTCGTCCTGGCCCCGACTCCGGCGGGTCCCGTGGTGGACCTCGCCCGGCACGTGCACGAGACGACGTCCCGTGTGCTGACGTTCCTTCAACAATGGCTGGAAGACGACACGTTCGCCGACGCGCGCCTGCTCGTCGTGACCCGCGGCGCCGCGGCGCCGGACGGCCAGGGGGTCACCGACCTGGCGGGCGCGGCCGTGTGGGGCATGGTGCGTTCGGCGCAGGCCGAACACCCCGGACGTATCGTCCTGGTGGACCTGGACGATCACGAGGCATCGCCGGGGGCGCTCCCCACGATCCTGGAGGACGACGAACCACAGGCGCTGGTACGCGCCGGCGCGGTGTACGCGGCCCGGCTGACCAGGCCGCTGCCGCACCGAGGAGAACCGTCCGGCACCTTCGGCCCGGACGGCACGACCCTGGTCACCGGCGCCTCGGGTGTCCTCGGCGGCCTGATCGCCAGGCATCTCGCCGCCGAACGAGGCGTACGCCGACTGCTGTTGGTCAGCCGCAGCGGCGAGGTCGCTCCGGAACTGATCGCGGAGCTGAGCGAGCTGGGAGCCGTTGCCACGGTCGCCGCCTGCGACGTCGCCGACCGGGACGCCCTCGCGAAGCTGCTCGGCTCGGTGTCGTCGGAGTACCCGGTGACTGCGGTCGTGCATGCGGCAGGGGCCCTCGACGACGCGCTGCTCGGTTCACTCACCCCTGACCGGCTCTCCGCCGTGCTGCGGCCCAAGGTCGACGCCGCGCTCGCGCTGCACGAGCTGACCCGGGATCTCCCACTGACGGCGTTCGTCCTGTTCTCCTCGACAGCAGGCCTGTTCGGCTCTCCGGGGCAGGCCAACTACGCGGCGGCCAACACCTTCCTGGACGCCCTCGCGGCACACCGGCGCGCCGAGGGCCTGCCGGCCCAGTCGCTGGCCTGGGGGCTGTGGTCGACGGTCAGCGGACTGACCGGTTCGATGACCGAGGGGGACCGGGCGGCACTGGAGAGCAGCGGTATCACCGGGCTGTCCGCCGAGGAGGGGCTGGCCCTGTTCGACGCGGCGACGGCACGGCCCGAAGCGGTTCTCGCTCCGGTGCGGCTCGATGTCAGGGGAGCCTCCGCGGACGAACTGCCCGCGCTCTTCCAGACGCTGGCCTCCCACATCCGACGCAGGGCGGGCGGGGCCGTACCGGCCGGAGCGGACGACCTGCGACAGCGGCTCACCGGACTCTCCGAGGTCCAGCGGCAGAGGACGGTCCTGGACATGGTGCTCGACCAGGCCGCCGCCCTGCTGGGGCACCCCGACGCGAGCGCCGTCGATCCGGAACGCCACTTCCTGGAGGTGGGGTTCGACTCGCTCGCCGCGGTCCGGCTGCGCAACCAGATCAACGAGCTCACCGGGCTGCGACTGCCGCCCTCGGTGGTGTTCGACCACGGCACCCCCCTTGAGCTCGCGCACCACGTCGCCGGGCGGCTCGTCGCCACCGATGAGACGGGTACGGCCCCCGCGGAGGCGAAGGCCGACGACGAACCGTCGGACATGTTCCGCGAGTTGTTCCGTACGTCGATCGGCACCGGCAGGCTCCACGCGGCGCTGCACATGCTCGACGCGGCGGCGGCCCTGCGTCCGACGTTCACGTCGGCCGAGGACGTCGGAGAGCTGCCCGCCGCGCTGACGCTGGCCGACGGCGGAGAGGCAGGACGGCCGCGGCTGATCTGGGTGGGCACCCCCATGGCGATGGGCGGCGCCTACCAGCACGCGCGCCTGGCCACCGGCTTCAGGGGAACGTGGGACATGTCGGCCCTGGCCGTCCCCGGCTTCGACCACGGCGAGCGGCTGCCCGCCTCGGCCGACGCCGTGGCCGACGTCATCGCCGCGGGTGTGCGCGAGGCCGCGGCGGGCGAACCGTTCGTCCTGCTCGGCTACTCCTCGGGCGGGCTGGTCGCCCATGCGGCGGCCGCCCGCCTCGAACAGTGGGGGACAGGGCCGGCCGCGGTGGTCCTGGTGGACGCCCACATCGTGGGCGGCCCGGCCGACGGCGACCCGGACCCGGCGGACGACGAGCCGCACCGCAAGTTCTTCGAGGAGATGGCCGTCGTCCTGTTGGAACGCGAGTCGACCTACGGCCGTCTCGACGGAACGAAGCTCACCGCGGTGGCGCGGTACGTCGAGCTGATGCCCGACTTCGAGCCCGCCGCCATCGAGGCGCCGACGCTCTTCGTCCGGCCCCAGGACCGGTTCACGCTCGACCGCGGGGCGTCGGCGGGAGAGGACCTCTCCGAAGCGGACGTGCCCGAGGAGGTCTGGCGCGCGACGTGGACCAGGCCGGCCGAGTACGTGACGGTCCCGGGCGACCACTACTCGATGGTGGAGGAGAGGTCGGCGACGACGGCTCGCGCGATCCACGACTGGCTCGACTCGCTGAAGTGAGAGGGCCCGTGGGGTGCGCCGCCGGGCCCCGCCCCACGCCGCCCACGGCACGGCACCCGACCACGACGTCACATCCGACCCCAGGGGCAGACTTTGTACGAGGCCGAGGACGCAGACATCTACGATCTGGTTCACCGAGGGCGCGGCAAGGACTACGAGGCCGAATCGGCGAGCATCACGAAGGTGATCCTCTCCTGGAAGCCCGATGCCTCCTCGCTGCTCGACGTCGCGTGCGGTACCGGGGGACATCTGCGGTTCTTCCAGGGAAGTTTCAAGGACGTCGAGGGCGTGGACCAGTCGCCGGACATGCTTGCCTACGCCAGACAACGGGTGTCGGGCGTCCGGCTGAACCTGGGCGACATGCGCACCTTCGAGCTCGGCCGGACCTTCGACGCGGTGACCTGTCTGTTCAGCTCGATCGGCCATATGCGGACGCCGGCCGATCTGGACACCACACTGGAGTGCTTCTCCCGGCACGTCTGCCCCGGTGGCGTGGTCATGGTCGACCCCTGGTGGTTCCCGGAGACCTTCCTCCCCGGCTATGTGGCCGGCGATGTGGTCAAGGCGGACGGCCGCACCATCGCCCGGGTCTCACACTCCTCGCGGGAGGGCGACGCGACCCGGATGAAGGTGGAGTACCTGGTCGCCGAGAGCGCCTCGGGCATCCGGAGGATCAGCGAGAACACCCTGATCACCCTGTTCACCCGCGCCGAGTACGAGCATGCCTTCACCCAGGCACGTCTGACGCCTCACTACATCGAGAGCGACTTCTCCGGGCGAGGGCTGTTCGTCGGCATCCGGCACTGAGCGGTCGTGCTCGGGGCGGGCGGCCGAGGGCGCGCCTTAGTGGCCACTAGGGGTACCGCGGGGAAGGGCAGGCCGGTCAGGGTGGGCTCCGGCAGAGACGGAGAAGAGGTGGTCCGGTGAACGGACATCGCGACGGTGAGACGGCGATGGTCCTCCCGGGGATGGGGCCATCGCGGTTCGCGGACGTGGCCAGGTTCATGGTGGTCAACCGCTCCGCGCGCCGGCTGACCAGGCGAGCCGACGCGATCCTCGGCTACAGCCTTCTCGACCGGTTCCGTGAGGCGGAGAGCGACTATTCTCCGTATGCGCAGATCGCGTTCCTCCTCAACTGCCTTGCGCTGGCCGAATGCGCGGAGGAGGAATTCGGCGTACGGCCCGGAGTCTGTGTCGGCCCCAGCTTCGGATCGAAAACGGCGACCGCCTATACCGGCAGCCTGTCGGTGGAGGAAACCGTCATCATGGTCGCGGGCATGGCCCGATGCGTGGACGAGTATTTCGCCGAAGAACACCATGGTGTCGTCACGCATTCGTTCGCCCGGACCCCCGAGGAGCGAGTGCGTGACATCATGTCGGAGCTCGACGAGCTCGGCGAATGGCACGAGATTTCCTGTTACCTGGACGACGACTTCTTCATGTTGTCGCTGCGTGAGTCACGCCTGGAATGGCTGGAACGCCGGATACGCGACGCCGGCGGTCTGCCTCTCTACACGATGCGCCCACCCATGCACGCGGCGGCGTTCGGCGGGCTGCGCACCAAGATCGAGGACGAGGTCTTCGGTGAACTGGCTTTCGGCGACCCGAAGCTCCCCGTCGTCTCCGACCAGGACGGGACGCTGGTCACCACCGCCCAGGGGATGCGGGCCCTGCTGCTCGACAGCGTCGTCCGGCCGCTGAACTGGCCGCGGAGTGTGGCGGCGCTGCGTACGCTCGGCGTGACCAGGGTCTGTGTCGCGGGACCCGACAGCCTCTTCGGCAGGGTGCGGACCACGACGGAGAACTTCGAGGTGCTCGCGGTCGATCCCCGGACGGCGATGCGGCCGCGCCCGAGAGGCACGGCCGCCTAGGACGTCCGTCCCAGGAGTCCGGCGAGCGAATCGTGGCGTCAGCCCGCCGGCCGCACCGTGTCCGAGACGGTCCTCCACAGCACGTCGGCCGTCCGGAAGGACTCCAGCGTCAGGGCCTCGTCACGGAACCTCATGTCGTAGGCGCTTTCCAGAGCGGCCATCATCTCGATCGTGCCGAGTGAGTCGAGTCCGAGATCCCGCAGTTCGGTGTGCGGATCGAGTTCGTCGGCGGCTGAGACAAAGGGCAGATACTGGCGCACTATTTTCTCGAATTGATCGTCCCACATGGCTCCTCATCCTTTCTTGCCGTCCATGCCTGCTGCGTGCCAGTGATATGCGAACGGCGATTTTGAGCGTAACACCGGAACTCGGCGAGCGGGGGCGGAAGTTCGGAATGTTTTTCCCGGTTTTCGGCGGAGGCAAAATGAATCAGACGAGTGGCTCGGCGCTGCATTCACACTTTCTGCGCGGCCTTGAGATATCCCCCGAGGGAACGGCGATACGGTGCGAGGGCCGTTCCCTCACCTATACGGAACTGCACCGCACGGCGCTGCGCTGGGCCGGAGCGCTGAGGGGCCCGCGGTCCGGCCCTGTCGGCGTGCTGGCCGCCAACAGCACCAGCGCGTACGCCGCGATCCTCGCCGCCCTCTACAGCGGAGCCCCCGTGGTGCCGCTCCGTCCCGACTGGCCGGCGGCCCGCACACGGCAGATCCTCGACTCCGCGGGGGTCGACACTGTGGTGGCGGACGAACGGGGCCTCGCGGTCCTGCCCGAACTGCTGGGCGACGGCAGGCCCTTCCAGGTGTTCGCGCCGGAGGGACAGGAGCGGGGCGAACTGCCGGTCCGTTCCCTGGATTCGGCGAGACCACTGGCCGCCCCGCGTGCGGCCGATGCCGCCGACACCGCGTACGTGCTCTTCACCTCCGGTTCCACCGGCCGGCCCAAAGGCGTACCGATCACCCACGGCAACGCCACGCACTACTTCGGTGAACTGGCGCGGCGGTACGACTTCACGGAGCAGGACGTCTTCTCGCAGACCTTCGACCTCAACTTCGACTGTGCGATGTTCGACATGTTCTGCGCGTGGGGAAGCGGCGCCGCACTGCAGAGGGTCCCGCCCCACGCCTACCGGGACCTGCCCGCCTTCTTCGCCGAACAGGGCCTCACCGTCTGGTTCTCCACGCCGAGCGCCATCGGACTCGCGCGCCGCACGGGCACACTCGCCGCCGGGTCGATGCCCACGCTGCGCTGGAGCTTCTTCGCCGGCGAGGCGCTGAGCTGCCAGGACGCCGCCGACTGGCATCGGGCGGCGGCGGGTTCGGCACTGGAGAACCTGTACGGGCCGACGGAACTCACCGTCACCGTCGCCTGTCACCGCTGGTCGCCCGAGACCTCGCCCGGACTCGGCGCGGGCGGCGGCCTGCCCATCGGCGCGGTTCACGACGGCCACGACTGGCTGCTTCTCGCCGAGGGCGGCGGGACATCGGAGGTCGAGGGCGAACTGTGCGTCAGCGGCCCTCAGATGACACCGGGCTATCTCGATCCACAGGACGACCACGGCCGCTTCCTGGAACACGAGGGCCGACGCTACTACCGGACGGGCGACCGGGTGCGGTGGACCGCGGAGGGCTGCCTCGCCTATCTCGGCAGGCTCGACACCCAGGTCCAGGTCCAGGGCCTGCGTGTCGAACTGGCGGAGGTGGACGGCGCCCTGCGTGCCTGTACGGGCGTCGACGAGGCCGCGACGGTCGCCGTGACCGGCGACTCCACGGGAGCGACCGAGTTGGTTGCCTTCTACACGGGAGCGGCGGTGGCACCTGTCGAACTCGCCCGACAGCTGCGGGGGATGCTGCCACAGGCGACGATACCCAGGCATTTCCGGCACCTTCCGGAGATTCCGCGGAACGCGAACCGTAAAATCGACCGGCTCGCCCTCACTGCCCGGGCGCGCCGACTGTTGCCCGCAACCAGCCCCGTGTAGGGGGCCATAGGGGCAGTGCCGGGGCCCGGCCCGGGCTAGCGTTCGAGCCGCTGGTGGTGACGACGGGGGTGGCGACTTCCGATGAGCATCGACTCGGGAGCCGTGCGACAGTACGTACTGGGGGCGGGGAACGATGACGGCCGGTGACACAGTCCGGAAGTATCCGTTCGACAT
This sequence comes from Streptomyces sp. NPDC033178, assembly GCF_055577685.1. Taxonomy (NCBI): domain Bacteria; kingdom Bacillati; phylum Actinomycetota; class Actinomycetes; order Kitasatosporales; family Streptomycetaceae; genus Streptomyces; species Streptomyces sp. NPDC033178. Next base: position 347,883 of record NZ_JBVIPT010000013.1, on the reverse strand, counting down.
GCATCGGCTGGAAGTCTCCCCCCTGTACGCGCAGTTGCGTGAGAAGGAGCCGCTCAGCCGCGTCCGGCTCCCTTACGGCGAGACAGCCTGGCTGGCCACGCGGTACGACGACGTCAAAGCGGTGCTGACCGACCCCCGCTTCAGCCGTGCACTGGCCCAGGGCCTCGACCAGCCTCGTATGCGTTCGGAGAACGTCGGCGACGGCGTGATGGGAATGGACCCGCCCGAGCACACCCGGCTGCGGCGGCTGGTGGGCAAGGCGTTCACCGCGCGCCGGGTCGAGCAGATGCGGCAGGCCGTTCAGGAGCGGGCCGATGCGCTCGTGGACGCGATGATCGCCGGCGGCGACTGCGCCGACCTCGTCGAGGACTTCGCCCGTCCACTGCCCGTATCGGTGATCTGCGACCTCCTGGGTGTGCCGTACGAGGACCACAGCCGGTTCCGCAGATGGACCGAGGCGATGACCAACGACGAGACGACATCGGGCAACGTCCTGGCGACCATCGGCCCCGAAGTCTTCTCGTACATGAGCGGCCTGGTGGAGGAGCGCCGCAGCAGGCCCACCGACGACCTGCTCGGCGCCCTGGTCCGTGCCCGTGACGAGGGCGACAAACTGAGCGAGCAGGAGCTCATCTCCATCGCGGGCCCCGGACTGCTCGCGGGCGGGGCCGAGACCGTGGCCTCGGGCATCCCGAGCTTCGTCTACCAGTTGCTCGCCAGGCCGGACGACCTCGCCCTGCTGCGCGGCCGGCCCGAGCTCGTGCCCTCCGCAGTGGAGGAGCTGCTGCGCTTCGTGCCGATCAACACGGCGGCCATGTTCGCCCGTTACTCCCTGGAGGACATCCGGCTGGGCGGCACGACGATTCGGGCGGGCGAACCCGTGCTGCCCGCACTGGCCGCGGCCAACCGGGACCCCGAGGTCTTCGCGGATCCCGAACGGATCGATCTGACCCGTACGGTCAACCCCCATCTGGCCTTCGGCCAGGGCCCGCACCACTGCATCGGTGCTCAACTGGCCCGGCTGGAGCTGCAGGTGGCGCTGAACACGCTGCTCACACGGTTCCCCGGCCTGCGTCTGGCCGACGGGGAGAGCGGTGTGGAGTGGAAGTTCGGCGTGATCGTCCGGGGCCCGTCCTTCATGCGCGTCGCCTGGTGACGAGGCGTCCGCAGGCAACCGCTGTGGAGCACCCGTGAGTGAGACACCTCTGTCCGGCACACCCTCCGACGACACATCCCCCGAGCGCATCGTCGAGGCACTGCGCGCCTCGCTGATCGAGAACCACCGTCTTCGCCAGGAGAACGAACAGCTGGTGGACCGGCAGGCAGAACCCACGGCGGACGAGCCCGTCGCGATCGTCGGCATGGGCTGTCGCTATCCCGGCGGCGTGGCGTCACCCGAAGACCTGTGGAAGCTGGTCGACAGCGGTACCGACGCCGTCGTGGAGTTCCCGACCGACCGGGGCTGGGACCTCGACGGGATCTACGACCCGGAGCCGGGCCGCCCCGGCAGGACCGCCTCGCTCCAGGGCGGCTTCCTGTCCTCGGCCGGCGACTTCGACCCGGCCTTCTTCGGTATCGCCCCGCGTGAGGCGCTCACCACGGACCCCCAGCAGCGACTGTTCCTCGAGGTGGCCTGGGAGGCGTACGAACGGGCCGGGATCGTGCCCGAGTCGGTCCGCGGCAGCCGTACGGGTGTCTTCGCCGGCGTGATGTACCACGACTACGCGGGGGACTCGAACACGGGAAGTCTGGTGTCCGGCCGGGTGGCCTACACCCTGGGACTGGAGGGTCCCGCCGTGACGGTGGACACGGCCTGTTCGTCGTCACTGGTCGCGCTGCATCTGGCCGTGCAGGCCCTGCACCGGGGAGACTGCGCACAAGCCGTGGTCGGCGGTGTGACGGTGCTCGCGGAACCGGACGTCTTCCTGTACTTCAGCGAGCAGCAGGGACTGGCCTCGGACGGCCGGTGCAAGGCGTTCGCGGCGTCGGCCGACGGCATCGGCTGCGCCGAGGGAGTGGGCGTGCTGATCGTCGAGCGGCTCTCCGACGCACTGGCCCAGGGGCATCCCGTACTCGCCCTGGTACGCGGCAGCGCGGTCAACCAGGACGGTGCGAGCAGCGGTCTGACCACCCCCAACGGACCCTCCCAGCAACGGGTGATCGAGCAGGCGCTGGCAGGAGCTGGGCTGAAGGCCGCGGATATCGATGTCATCGAGGCACACGGCACCGGCACCCGGCTCGGCGACCCGATCGAGGCCCAAGCGCTGTTCGCCACGTACGGGCGCGAACGGACCGCCGAGCGGCCCCTGTTGCTGGGCTCGGTCAAGTCGAACATCGGTCATACGCAGGCTGCCGCCGGGGTCGCCGGCGTGATCAAGACCGTGATGGCCATCCGTCACGGCCGTGTCCCCAAGTCCCTCCACATCGAGGAGCCCACACCGCACGTCGACTGGTCCGCGGGACACATCGCACTCGTCCGCGAAGCGGTCGCCTGGCCGCGGTCCACCGGTCGGCGCCGGGCCGGTGTCTCGTCGTTCGGCATCAGCGGTACCAACGCCCACGTGATCATCGAGGAGGCTCCGGCGCCCACGAGCAGACAGCCCTCGACCGGCCGGCGGCAGCCGGAGCGTCCGGACGGGCCGGCAGCCGCCGGCTGCACGGTGCCGTGGCTGCTGTCCGCCCGTACCGCCGCCGACCTGCCCGCCCAGGCGGCGCGTCTGCTCGCGCACGTCGAGGCGCATCCCGGTCAGTCGGTCGCCGACATCTCCTACTCCCTCGCGACGCGGCGGACGAGCTTCGGCCACCGTGCCGCCGTCCTCGGAACCGACCGCTCCCACCTCGTGCGCGGTCTCGCAGCCCTGGCCGACGCGAGAAGCACACCGGCGGTGGTGCGCGGAACGGCCGACGGACGTCGCTCGACGGCGTTCCTCTTCACCGGACAGGGCGCGCAGCGGCCGGGTATGGGCCGTGAACTGCACACCGCCCACCCCGCCTTCGCCGAATCCTTCGACGCGGCCTGCGACCGGCTCGACGCACACCTCGACGAGTCCGTCGCCGCTGCCGCCTTCGCGGCCGAGGGCTCGCCGCGGTCCCGGCTGCTGGACCGTACGGACCTGGCCCAAGGCGCGCTGTTCGCCTTCGAGGTGGCCCTCTTCCGACTGCTGGAGTCCTGGGGCGTCACCCCCGACTTCGTGGCCGGACACTCGATCGGTGAACTGTCCGCCGCTCACGTCGCGGGCGTGCTGTCGCTCGACGACGCCTGCGCGTTGGTCGCCGCCCGCGGCCGGTTGATGAGAGCGCTCCCCGTCGGTGGGGCGATGCTGGCCGTGGCCGCCTCCGAGGCGGAGGTGGGATCACTGCTCACGCCGGGGACCGCGATCGCGGCCGTCAACGGCCCGACGGCGGTGGTGGTGTCCGGTGAGGAGGCCGCCGTGACGGCGATCGCCGACCGGTGCGCCGCCGACGGCCGGCGAAGCAGCAGGCTGCGTGTCTCGCACGCCTTCCACTCGCCCCTCATGGACCCGATGCTCAAGGAGTTCGCCGGAGCCGCAGAAACCCTGAACTATGCGCCGCCACGGCTGCCGTTGGTCTCGCTGGTGTCCGGGCGGCTCGCGACGGCCGAAGAACTGTGCGGTCCTGAGCACTGGGTGCGCCATGTACGCGAGAGCGTTCGATTCGACGCCGGCATCCGGGCCCTGGAGGAGCAGGGAGTGGGCCGGTACGTGGAAATCGGGCCCGATTCCCGGCTCGCCGCCATGGTCGGCGACTGTGCCGGTCCCGACACCCGGCCGCTGTCCGTGCCGACGGCCCGGCGGCGGGGTACGGAACCCGAGGCATTGATGAAAGCGCTGGCCACGCTGCACGCGGACGGTCTCGCCGTGGACTGGGAGGCCGTTCTCTCCGACTGGCGGCCGCAGCCGGTGGATCTGCCGACCTACGCCTTCCGGCACAAGCGCTACTGGCATGTGACACCACGGCCAGGCAACTCCTGGACCGGGGCGGGGCGCAGCACCGTACGACACCGCCTGCTGGACTCGGCGGTGCGGGTGGCAGGCACCGGTGAACTGGTGCTCACCGGACGGACGTCGCTCCATGCCCACCCCTGGCTCGCCGACCACGTGATCGCGGGCACCGTACTGGTGCCGGGCACGGCTCTCCTGGACCTGGCGGTGTGCGCCGGGGCCGAGGCAGGTTGCGCGGTGCTGGACGAGCTGACGCTGGAGACTCCCATGGAGGTCGCCGCGGACGACGTCCTCGCACTCCAGGTCACCGTTTCGGGCCCCGACGAGTCGGGTCGGCGGATGCTGGCGGTGTACGGCCGACGGGACACCGACGGCGACGAGCCGTGGACCAGGCATGCCCGAGGCGTGGTGACTGCCCCTGGGGGGCCCACGCCGAAGCGGCCCGGGACGGACGTCTGGCCGCCGGAGGGGAGCCGGGCGCTCGACGTCCCGCACCTCTACGAGCGGCTGGAGGCAGCCGGGCACTCCTACGGCCCGTGCTTCAGAGGACTGAAGGCGGCCTGGTCGCGCGGCGAGGAGGCGTTCGCCGAACTGACACTCCCGGAGCCGCTGAGCGTGGAGGCGGACGAGCGTACGCCGCACCCGGCGGTGCTGGACGCGGCGCTGCACATCCTGGGTCTGACCGCGGGGACCTCGGCGGGCGGCGCCATGCTCCCCTTCGCCTGGAGCGGAGTGGAACTCGCCGCCGGCGCACGTGATCTCAGAGTGCGGATGGCTCCGGTCCCGGAGAGAACGGACGCCACGGGCGCCACCGTGTCCCTGCACATCGAGGACCTCGCCGGACGGCCGGTCGCCACCGTCGCCGCCCTGACCGTACGGCCTGCCCGAGGGCACGGCCGGTCACGGATCCAGGACTCCCTCTTCCGCCCCGACTGGGTGCCACTGACGAATCCGGCCGAGGCGGACATGCCCAGCCTGTGCTGCGTCGTGGGGCCGGACGGCGCCGCTCTCGGGGCGGCGCTGAGCGCGGCCGGAACGGGCGGTGCCGTCCACCAGGACTGGGCGGCGCTGATCGCGGCGGTGGACGCCGGTGATCCCGTACCCGGCGTGGTGTTCGCCCTCTGCCCGCCCCATGAGGAGGGCCTGTCGGGCGGCGGACTGCCGTTGGCCGCAGGAACGATTACGCACCAAACCCTGGCACTCGCACAGAAATGGCTGGCCGACGACCGGTTCGCCGGCTCGCGGCTCGTCCTGGTGACCCGCGGCGCCCTGGCCGTACGGCAGGACGGCGGTCTCACCGGGCTGGTGCACGCGCCGTCGGTGGGCCTCGTCCGCGCGGCGGGACTCGAACATCCCGGCCGTTTCGCCGTTCTCGACCTGGAGCCGACCGGCGAGGCCGACACCGTGCCGCTGCCGGTGCGGGACGTGCTGCGCGCGTTCGGTTCGGGGGAATCCGATGTGGCGGTGCGGAAGGGTGTGCCGCATGCTCCACGCCTGGTGGCCGTGGTGCCTCCGGCCGACCCGGGCTCCGCCCCCGACTCCGGCGAAGAAGCGGGGGACGTGCCCGTCCGGGAAGTGCCCGCGGCACTGGCAGGCACGGTCCTGATCACCGGTGGCACCGGAACCCTGGGCGCGTTGCTCGCCCGCCACCTCGTACGGGAGCACGGAGCCAGGCACCTGCTGCTGACCAGCCGCCGCGGTCCGCGGGCGCCGGGTGCCGCCGAACTGCGGGCCGAACTCGCCGAGTCGGGCGCGGACGTGACGATCACCGCCTGCGACGGGGCCGACCGGAGCGAGCTCCGCGCTCTGCTCGCGGCGATCCCGGCGGACCGTCCGCTCAGCGCGGTCGTGCACACCGCCGGGGTACTCGACGACGGTGTGGTGGCCTCGCTGACACCGGAGCGCATCGACGCCGTGCTCCGTCCGAAGGCCGACACGGCCTGGCATCTGCACGAACTGACTCGGCGTCTGAAGCCGGCGGCGTTCGTCGTCTTCTCGTCGGTGAGCGGAGTCATGGGCGCCGCCGGGCAGGGCAACTACGCGGCGGCCAACGTCTTCCTGGACACCCTGATGCACCACAGGTGTGCCCTCGGACTGCCCGGACTCTCCCTCGCCTGGGGCCTGTGGCACGAGAGCGCGGGCATGGCCGGGAACCTGCGCGAGACCGATCTCCGGCGTATGACGCGATCCGGGGTGCGAGGTCTGTCGAACGCCGAGGGACTTGCGCTGTTCGACGCGGTCTTCGCGATGTCCGCTGCGGACGGCGAACGGTCGTCTGACGGCGCCGGGAACGCGATCATGATCCCGGCCCGTCTCGATCTCGACGCGGTACTCGGCGGGGGCAACCGCGTTCCGCCCGCCCTGCGAAGCGTCGTACGGACGGAGGCCGGCTCTCGCGACGGCCGTGAGGCGAGCACCTCGTCGGCGCCCGCCTGGCGGGAGTGTGTCGCCGGGCTGTCCATGGCCGAGGCGGACCGGGTTCTGCTGCGGCTGCTCCGTGTCGAGGCCGCCGAGATACTCGGGTACGACGGGCAGGACGGGTACGAGGCGGTGGAACCGGACCGGGGATTTCTGGCTCTCGGTTTCGATTCGCTCTCCGCCGTCGAACTGCGCAACCGGGTCGGCCGGCTCACCGGTCTCCAGCTGCCCTCCACCCTGCTCTTCGACTGCCCGACGCCGGAGGCACTGGTCGGGCGGATCCAGCCCCTGCTCATGGGAGAGGGACGGGCCGCGACCAGGACGGATCTTGAGGCCCAGCTCGAACGGCTGGAATCGCTCTTGTCCTCCTCGGCGCCCGAGGCCGTGGACGCGTCCGGCGTCGCGGCGCGCCTGCGCGTCGCCGCGGCGCATTGGGAGCAGCGGTTCGAGGCGACGGACGGGGGAGTGCGCGGGCCCGCGGCGGACGTCGCGTCGGCAACGGCCGAGGAACTATTCGGAATCCTTGACGAGGAGCTGAAGGGCGCGTGACGGGGGGTCGAGCGTGACGGGGGGCGAGTTTGTTACCGGTCGGTCAGTATTTACCTCCGCCAAACACTCCGCGTGTTCACCTGGCTGATCAAAAGCGAGTGATCCGTAGGAAAAAGTTTAGTAATGCTCAGATCTTCACAGACCTGAGCTGCGGCTGTTATGATATGGGGCAGAATTAGATTACTGGCCATTCCTGCATGCTTTTCTTTGTCCGTAGTTGACGGGGTGTAAGTATGCGAGGCGGAATATCGAGTTCATCCCGCCCGGTGGAGTGGTCAACCACCACGGGGGCTACATGATTCTGGGCTACAGCCAGGCGTTGGATTCGTTGCGCGACTCGCTTGATCTCTGCGTACGGGGAAGCGGTCAGGTCGTGCTGGTGAACGGGGGACTCGCCAGCGGTAAGACGGAATTACTCCAGGAATTCTCGGAAATCTCGATCGGGGCCGGTGCGCTGCAATTGAGCGCGACGGGTTCCCGAGGCGAGAGTGATATGCAACTGGGCGTGCTGTGGCAGCTCTTCCACAGCTCGCCCCTGCCGTCGGAAATGACGGAGCATTTGTCCCGTTATTTCGGCCGCGAAATGATGGATTCCGCTCTTCCGGACGTCGATCAGGAAGGCGAACGGTACTCGGACGCGCGAGTCATGCATGGCCTTTTCACCATGCTGCTCGGACTGTCCCAGGAACGCCCAGTCGTCATCTGCATCGACGATATGCATTTCGCCGACGAAGCATCGCTCCAAGTAATCCTCTATCTGCGTCGCCGAATACGCTCCGCCCGTATCATGCTGGTGCTCACGGAGTGGGTTCGCCCGGATCTGCTGCATTCTGTGTTCCGTACGGAAGTCACCCGGTATCCGTACCACCGGATCTCTCTGGGCACTCTGTCCCTCTGCCACATCGCCGAACTCATAGGCGAGCGTTTGGACGACCCGGCCCGCTCGGCCGAACTGGCGTCCCCCTACTACGCGCTCACCGGCGGCAACATGCTCCTGGTCAGCGGACTTCTGGAAGACAACTTCCCCGGCGGCCAGCCTCCTCGCGAAACGGGGGAGCCGGTGCCGGGCCCGGCCTACCGGCAAGCGGTCCTCGACTGCCTCCAGCGTTGGGACCTGCATCTCTTCGACGTCGCCCGAGGACTGGCCATCCTCGGGTCGGAGGCCACCACGGAACTGCTCAGCCGACTGCTGTCGATGAAGCACGACGCCCTGGCGCGCCAGCTCGACATCCTGGGGAAGGCAGGCCTGCTGGCCGACGGGCGGCTGCGCCATCCCGAGATCGTCGCCACGATACGAGCGACGTTCTCCGCCGAGGACACCGCACGGCTGCACGCCTCTGTCGCCGAACTCCTCTACGAGCGGGGCGCCGAGGCGATCGAGATGGCCCGTCATCTGGTCAAGGCCGGCACCGCGAAGATGCCGTGGGCCCAGCAGATCCTCCGCCGGGCGGCCCAGCAGGCGCTCGTCGAGGGCGAAGCGGACTTCGCGACGGATGCCCTCGAACTGGCCCTGCTGGAAAGCCAGGACGAAAGAGAGCACCTCGAACTCCAGTCCCTGCTGACGCACGTCGCCTGGTGGGTGAACCCGTCGGCCGCCGCTCGCTATCTCGAATCCCTCAACGCCGCGCTGTTCGAAGGCCGCCTCTCCCAGCAGGACGCGCTGGCAGTCGTCCGCCAACTGATGTGGCAGGGCAGTGTCGGTACCGCCGCCGAGCACATGGAGGCGATGACCTGCGGCTTCGGCCCGTCGGACACCCGCGCACTCACCGAGCTCCGGCTCTCCTACGAATGGATCTACGGCTCTCCCCGCGGGCACGACACCGACAGCATCCGGGGGCGCCGGGGGAAGACAGCCCACGCACGCTCGGTCATCGGCTCGGAGGCGCACTCGGCGACGAGCCTGTACTCACTGTGGGACCAGGGGTCGAGGGACGACCTGGTGAGCAGCGCCGAACACATTCTGCAGGGCCGGCTCATCGACACGATTCCCGAAGCCGGGGCGACGGCCATCCTGCTTCTCGATCACGCAGGCCACCCGAAGCGCGCCGCCCACTGGCGTGATGTGCTCGGCGCCGAGGCGGATCGTCAGGGGGCCATCACCTGGCAGGCGATGCTCGGTGGTGTCGCCGCCGACATGGCGCTGCGCCGGGGAGGCCTGGTCGCCGCGGAAGCTCAGGCGCGAGGCGCCCTCGACCTGCTGCCCTCCCAGAGCTGGGGCGCGCTCATCGGCTTCCCGCTGGCCACTCAGATCCTGGCCGCGACAGCGATGGGAGACCATGAGCAGGCGGCCGAGCTTCTCGACCAGGTGGTCCCGGAGGCGATGTTCGACACGGTCTTCGGGCTGCGCTATCTCCATGCCAGCGGTCACTACCACCTCTCGGTGGGACGGCCGTTCGCCGCGCTGTCCGACTTCGAACGGTGTGCGTCGCTCATCCGCAAGTGGGGTCTCGACATCCCCGCCTTCATGCCCTGGCGCAGCGACCTGGCGCAGACCCATCTCGCGCTCGGCCAGCGCAAACGAGCCAGGGCACTGCTGGTGGAACAACTCGACCGGCTGGGTTCCGGCGGTGATCTGCGCTGTCGTGGGATCTCGCTCCGGCTGTTGGCGCTCGTCAGCCCGCTGGAAGGCAGGAGTCCGCTGCTCTCCGAGGCCGTCGGTCTCCTGGAGCGGAGCGAGGATCACCTGGAGGTTGCGAGAGCGCTCGCAGACCTGAGCCAGGTCCACCAGGAGCTGGGGGAGTTGGGGGAAGCCCGTCTTCTCGCCCGCCGTGCCGAGCAGGAGGCGAAGGCCTGCAACGCGGAGGTGCTGTCCACCCTGCAGCTGAAGCGGGCGCCCAACAGGCAGACGGTGAAACAACAGGACGAGCAGCCCACGGCGGCGGAGGGAGCCACGGCGCTCAGTGAAGCGGAACGGAAGGTCGCGACTCTCGCGGCATTCGGGCACAGCAACCGTGAGATCGGCCGGAAGCTCTATATCACCGTGAGCACGGTGGAACAGCACTTGACGCGCGTCTATCGGAAGCTGAACGTTCAGCGACGCGCGGATCTGCCGTCAGGTCTCTCTCCGGAATTCGGTGCGAACGGCGAGTCGCAGCGTCCGGACGAACGGTCGCTGAGATCGGCATGATGATTCGTCAGCACACGGGGGCCGCCGTCGGTGAACGGCCGGTGGCCCCTTTCACCCCGGACTCTTCACGGGTGGCGGACAATGCGACCCCTACATATCGCCGAACGGATGGTAACCGCGTGGTGCGTCCCTAGCCTGAGACGTATGACCTCACTTCTCGTCACCGGCGCGGCAGGATTCATAGGTTCTCATTTCGTTCGGTACTGGACGGCCCGCCATCCCGACGACACCGTGGTCGCCCTGGACGCACTCACCTATGCGGGAGTCGAGAGCAATCTCGCAACTGTGGCGGATCGGGTGACATTCGTTCATGGCGACATCGGTGACGGCACACTGATGCAGCGTCTGCTGCGGGAGCACCGGACGGAGGTTGTGGTGAATTTCGCCGCCGAATCCCACAACAGTCTCGCCGTGCTGGATCCTGCACGCTTCTTCCGTACCAACGTACTGGGCACCCAGTCATTGCTCGACGCCTGTCGGAAGGTGGGCGTGGAGCGCTTTCACCAGATATCCACCTGTGAGGTCTACGGTGACCTCTCACTGGATTCCGATGAGGCCTTCACCGAGGAGAGTCCCTATCGTCCTCGCACCCCGTACAACGCCAGCAAGGCGGCCGCCGACCACGTCGTCCGATCCTATCGGGACACCTACGGCCTCCCGGTGACGATCACCAACAGCGCGAACAACTACGGCAGTCACCAGTTTCCGGAAAAGGTGATTCCGCTGTTCGCCACCCGCGCCCTCAACGGGGAGCGGCTGCCTGTCTACGCGTCGAGCGACAACCAACGGGAGTGGATTCACGTCCTCGACCAGTGCGAGGCCATCGAAACGGTGCTGCTCAAGGGCCTGCCGGGAGAGACCTACCACGTGGGCACGGGAGTGGAGGCCAGCGTCGGGCAGATCGCCGACTGCGTACTGGACGAGCTGGGCCTGTCCGCCTCCCGGAAGGAGACCGTGCCCGATCGCCCGGGCCACGACCGGCGCTATCTGCTGAACTCCGACAAGATCCGCGACGAACTCGGATGGGAGCCGCGGGTACCCTTCGAGTCCGGTCTGCGGGAGACGATCCGGTGGTACGCCGACAACAGGTCCTGGTGGGAGCCACTGCTCGGCCGCAGCCCCATCGCGGAGGGCAGCTGGAAGTAGGGGTGGCCTGCTCTCCGCTAGGGGTTCGCCCAGGCGGCGCGCAGGGCGTCGGCATGAGTTCATGGACAGCAGAACCCGAGGCCCGAAGGGGAGTTGCCCGTTTGGGTCCGCTGCCGAGAGGACATCGCAAGGTCATGGCAGGAAACCCAGGGCAGGCCAACGCGTGGATCCGAAGCTTCCATCCGCTTCCGGCGGCTCGCGTACGGCTGGTGTGTTTTCCGCACGCCGGCGGATCGGCGTCGTACTACTTCCCGGTGTCCCGAGCACTGGCCGAGGTGGCCGACGTGCTGGTGCTGCAGTACCCCGGCAGGCAGGACCGCCGGGCCGAGCCGTGCATCGAGGACACCGACGAGCTCGCCGACGCCGTCACGGTCGCGCTGCGCGAGCGGCTGGACCTGCCCACCGTGCTGTTCGGCCACAGCATGGGGGCCACACTCGCCTTCGAGGTGGCACGGAGGCTGGAGCGGGACGGCATCGCGTTCTCGGGACTCGTGGTCTCGGGTAGGCGTGCTCCCGCGCAACTCGGCCGGGAGCTGGTGCACACGGCGAGCGAGGCCCAACTGATCAGCCACGTCAAGAAGTTGAGCGGCACGGATGCAGGCGTACTGGCGGACCCGGACATTCTCAGCATGATCCTTCCCGCCATCCGCAGCGACTACAAGGCGGCGGAGACGTACCGCTACCGGCCGGGGCCTCCCCTGAGCTGTCCGCTCTTCGTCCTCACGGGCGACGACGATCCCCAGGTGACCCCCGCCGAGGCGGAACAGTGGCGGGACTACACCACGGGCGACTTCGCCCTGGAGGTGTTCGAGGGCGGCCACTTCTACTTCAGTACGGCCCCCGACAAGCCGCTCGCCCACCTGGCCGAGTGCGTCGCCGCCCTCACCCCTCCGGTCACACGAGCGAGCTGAACGCCTCCCGGATCCTTGAGAGCTGGGCCGCCACATGGGGCAGCCGTACCGGATCGCCGGACCCCAGGGCCAGCGTCCGCTGCTCCGGAGTGCTTCCGTAGAGCATGCTCGTCGCCGCTTTGAAGCGCAGTGCCTTCACGTCGTCGTCGAGCAGATGTCCGGCGAGCACGGCGATCCCGAACCGGTCGAGCAGATGGCGTTGGAGCGAGAGCGAGTCGTCGACCCCGAGTCGGCCGAGCGGCGCCCGGAGCGGTTCGAAGTCCGGGTAGACGTAGAAGGCGCCGGTCGGCGGGCGGCAGGTCGCGCCGGCGTCGACCATGATGGTGTGCACCGCGCGGGCCACCGCGCCGTGCAGCCTGACGCAGGCGGCCAGATGACCGCGCAGTTCGGGTGGTTCGGAGCAGGCGTAGGCGGCGACTTCCTGCATCGGCCCCGCCAGGGTCGACCAAACCTCGCTGGCGATCGAGACCACCGTGTCCCGGATCTGTTCGCCGCGCGGCCCAACCGGGAAGCGGGCGAAACCGATGCGCCAGCCACCCAGTGCCAGGCTCTTGCTCAGCCCGCTGGTCACCACCGTTCGCAGTGGCGCGATCTCCGCCGGGCTGAGAAACGGCGTCGACGGATCGTGTACGACATCGCGGTAGATCTCGTCGGAGACGATCAGCAGATCCTCCTCCTCCGCGATGGCGCAGATCTCGCGCACCAGCGAGGGCGGCGCGAGAGTTCCGGTCGGATTGTCCGGCAGGGTGAGCACGACGACCCGCGGGTCCCCTCCGGACCGACGGGCCTCACGAATCGTCTCGCGCAGCGCTGCCGGTCCGGGAACACCGCCGCACGCCCCGGGAATCGGGACTCCGTACACCCGCTTGCCCGCCAGCCGCGCCTGCGGCGCATAGGTGTTCCAGCACGGGCGGGGCAGCAGAACATCACCCGGAACGGCCAGTTGCAGGGCCATCAGCAAAGGCTTGCTCCCGGGGGCGACGACGATGTGGCCCGGATCCGTGGGCAGGCGGCGCCGGTCGAAGTAACCGGCGGCCGCCCGCCGTACGTCGAGGCCGCCGGCCACCGGACCGTACGCGTTGCGGCCGGCCCCCGAGGCGAGCCGCTCGGCCAGTGGCGCGAAGACGGGAAGGCGGGCCTCACCGAAGCCCAGATGCACGATGGACTCGCCGTTCGCGCGGCGCTCGTCGACGAGTTGATTGAGCGCCAGATTCGGCGACACCCCATGGCCTGTCACGAATGCTCCCCTCATACGGACGGCTGGACCGTGTTTCCCCGGACCGCCGCAGCGATCTCGGGCGGCGTCTCCGGGGCGAGTTCCAGATCGTCCAGCCAGGTGGCTTCGGTCGAATACCGGGCCCGGAAGGGGCGGCCGACCAACTGCGGGTCTCGTGCCTGCAGCATCCTCAACTGGAAGAAACGCCCCTGCGGCGTGTCCTCGGTCCCTTCGACCACGATCTTGCCCGGCGTCGCCGACATCACGGGACCACGCACCGTGCGTGCGAGCCCCGGCAGCCGCCGGTACGCGGTCCGGAAGATCTCGAACGCGTCGGCCAGCGGCAGTTCGAAGTACTGGTGCGGTCCCGTGTCGCGTTCCACGAACAGGTAGTACGGGACCACTCCTTGAGCGAGCTCCAGGCGCCACAGCTCGGTCCAGGTGTCGGCGTCGTCGTTGACGTGCGCGATCACCGGCGCCTGCCCGTAGACGAGGGCGCCGGTGGCGCGTATCCGGGCCAGCGCCTGCCGCGCCACGTCCGTCGTGAGTTCGCGCGGATGGCTGAAGTGGGCCATCACCGCCAGCGTCCGGCCCGAGGCCACCACCTGTTCGAACAGCCGCAGTACGTCATCGGCGTCCTGGTCGGAGACGAAGCGCTGCGGCCAGTAGCCCACCGACTTCGTGCCGATACGGATCGTCCGCACCGTCTCCACGGCCAACAGGGGCTCGACATGGGTCCGCAGCCGTTCGGTGGACATCACCATCGGATCACCGCCGGTCAGCAGTACATCGCTGACATCGGGCTTCTTCCACAGGTATTCGACGAGCCGGTCGGGGGAGGGCGCGGAGAAGCGCAGATCGGCGTCGCCGACGAACTGGGCCCACCTGAAGCAGTAGGTGCAGTAGGCGTGACATGTCTGCCCCTGACCGGGGAAGTAAAGGACGGTTTCCCGATATTTGTGCTGAATACCCGGGAGTTCCGCGGAGTCCAGTGTGGGAACATTGAGTTCCCGCTGTGACGACGGATGTGGATTGAGAGATTCCCGGATCTCCCGTACCGCAGCTCGCAGCGCGGTCCTGGAACCGGTGGCGGTCAATTCCGCCAGCCGACGGAGATCGGACTCGGGAAGCATCCCGCGCTGCGGGAAGAGCAAACGGAACATGGGGTCGTCGGGAACCGCGGGCCATTCGATGAGTTGCGACAGCACATATTCGTTGACCCGAAAGGGCAGCACCTTCGAAACAAGGCGCACTGCTTCACGGATTTCGTCCGGGAGCCCGTACCGTTGCGCGATCTGATCGATCTGGTGTGGTCCGTACGCGTGGAACCGGCCCGTCCCGGACAGGCTGGGAGCCAGCAGTGACATTTAGGTATTCCTTGTCGACGGCGGCCACGACATAGCGTTTCAAGGATATTCTGGAACATTGCCAGGTAAACCCCTAGAGACCCCTATGGGACCCCATCGTCGACCGACCGTAAAACACTGGTGTGGCATTTCCGGGCCATCGCTTGACCGGATCCTCCACCCCGGACGATGCTGGGCGGAAGGATACCGTTCGGTGCGGGGGAAAACGAGGTGTCTCATGCGGTTGGACGAATTCATGCTGGCGGTCGCCAAAACGACTCCGGATCGGCCGGCCATTGTCGAGAACGTCGAGAGGGACGAATTTCGCACGCTCACCTATCGGCAGCTCGACAACCGGGTCCGTGAGTATGCGAGGACGCTCGGAACCCTCGGACTCGACATCGGCGACCGGGTGATCCTCGAATCTGACACATCGGCTACGGCCATCGCCGCGTTCCTGGCCTGTTCCTCACTCGGTCTGCCCTTCGTCCCCGTGAGCCCCGAATCCCCGGACCAGCGCCTGCGCGCCATCGTGGACGCCACCGCACCCGCCCTGTACGTCCACGTGAACGGCGCGCCCGAGTGGCTGCCCCCGGAGACGGGCGTCGTACGGCTCGGGACGGAGGCGGTGACGGTGGAGCGGAAACCCCGGGTGGGCCCGCGGCGCCGCCATGAGATCTCCGACACCGACACCGCCTACATGATCTTCACCTCGGGGACCACGGGGCGACCCAAGGGGGTCGTCATGAGCCACCGCGGTGTCACCTCGTTCTACCGCGGGATGCTCGCCTACTCCATCGTCGGCCGGGAGGACCGCGTCGCCACCACGTCGCCCCTCCAGTTCGACTTCTCCCTGCTGGACATCGGACTCGCCCTGGGCAGTGGCGCCGCGGTCGTCCCCGTGCCCCGGGACGTGCTGAAGTTCCCCCGGCACTTTCTGCACCTGCTGAAGGCCGCCGAGGTGACCCAGGTCAACGGAGTGCCGTCCATCTGGCGGTCGGTGCTGCGCCACGAAGGCGAACAACTCGCCGCCCTCGACGGGATCCGGGGAATCCTGTTCTGCGGCGAGGTCTTTCCCATGCCGGAACTCCGACACCTCCAACAGCTGCTGCCCGCCGCGCGGATCGTCAACTGCTACGGCGCGACCGAGTCGATGGCCTGCTCGTTCACGGACGTGCCCCGTCCGCTCCCGGAGACTCTGGAGGCACTGTCCATCGGCTTCGCCCACCCCGGTGCGGAGATGACGCTGGTGGATCAGGCAGGACGGCCGATCGACGAGAGCGGTGTCGTCGGGGAGATCCATCTGCGCAGCCCCGCGCTGTTCACCGGCTACTGGGACGACCCGGAGGCCACCCGGGCGGCCCTGGTCCCCGACCCGCTCGAACCGCGCTCGGGCCAAGCCGTGTTCCGTACCGGCGACCTCGCGCGCAGAGGAGACGACGGCGAACTGTACTTCTGCGGCCGGGCCGACTCGCAGGTGCAGATCAGGGGCAACCGGGTGGAGCTGGGAGAAGTGGAGCGACGGCTGCTGGACTTCCCCGCCGTGACCGCCGCGGCCGCCGTGGTCGTCCCCGGCGCCGACGCCGCCCAGGAGGGCACGCTGAGCGCGTTCGTGGTCGTCGGGAGCGGGGCCGCGCCGTTCGACGTCCGGGAACTGCGGGACTTCTGCCGACTGGCACTGCCCGCCTACATGATCCCCAAGACGATTCGGACCGTCGACCGGCTGCCGGTCACCCCCAACGGGAAGACGGACAAGGCCGCTCTGACGAAGCTTCTGGTCGCCGTCGGCTGACCGGCCCCGGGCGCACGGCCGTGCCTCAGTTCCCGCGTCGGTACCTCGCCGCCATCGTGTGGAAGACCTCCCGCGGCTCCCAGCGTGCCGCGTCGAGCATGCGGACCACGCCATAGGAACTGATGTCATGGTGCGCGGTCTTGCCGTACCCGGCGAAGGTGAACCACAGCGCGGTGTCGACACCTTCCTCCTCGAAGATGTCCAGCAGGTCGGTGAGGTAGCGCACCTGCTCGCTCTCGTCGGGCACCGCGCCCGGTGGCACCTGCCAGGCCATGCCGCCGAGTTCGCCGGCTCCCCGGTAGGCGCAGGTGCCGTACTCGATCACGGCGACCGGCTTGCCGTGGGCGAAGTGCGCGCGCACCTCGGACCGGAAGGTGTCGGCGTTGTAGGCGGCTCGATAGGCGTCGACGCCGACGAAGTCGAACGGACCCCAGTCGATGGCCTCCCAGGGCGCGGCGGCGTAGGTGATCCGGCCGCCGAAACGACTTCGGACGACCTCCGCGGCCTCGGCGAGGAATCCGCTGAGCCGCTCCTGAACGGGGCCGAGTGACATCCACCAGTCCATGTCGGCGGTCGCCATGGCCTGCAGACGGTCGCCGTAGGTCTCACCCGCGATGAAGCCATGACAGAAGACACTCATCTCGCACCCGACGACGAACACGACCTCCGCGCCGCTCTCTCGTACGGCTTCGGCACGTTCCGCGCAGTCGGCGAAGAACGGGAGCAGTTGCTCGGGGGAGAGGTCGACGGGGAAAGGGGCGAACCAGATCTCGAGTCCGGCGGCGGCCGCGTACCGGGCGGCAGTGCTCAGCCGTTCGGGAATCCGGCCGGACAGCCGTACGGCGTCGCAGCGCAGTTCCTCGGCGATCACCGTGATGTCGTGCCGGACGGTCTCCGGAGCGAAGGCCGAGCGGGAGATGTTCTCCCCGGGAAGGAAGCCGGTGTCGTAGTTGATCCCTCGTGCACGCATGTCACTGGCCCTTCGCTCGGTTGAGTCCGTTTTCCAGCAGGTCGAAGGCGAGTTCGACGTCCGCGGCCAGCAGAGGGGCCACGTCCTGCGGTGACGCGCCGTCGGCGAGCCGGTGGAAGAACGATTCCTGAAGGGTGAGGAGCGACGCGGCGATCTGGGCCGCCATCAGTGCGGCCGCCGTTTCGCCGTGCTCCTCGGCCAGTACGCGTGCCAGTGACTGGCGCTGCCGGTAGAGCAGGGTGTTCGCGGCGCCGCCGAGGGCGGGGGTATCGAAGATCACGCCGATTCGCGCGATCAGTGCCTCTCTGTCCAGTCTGTCCAGCGCGGTCAGACGCTCCTCCGTCGCCGCACGGTAGTGCGCTCTGAGGGCGTCCAAAGGGGTTTTGTCCCGTGGCCGGTCCGCGACGATTCCGGCCAGATCCTCCTCCCCGACTCCGTCGAGGACGAGAGATTCCTTGGTGGGGAAGTACGAGAACAACGTGGCCTTGGCCACCTCCGCGGCCTCGGCGATCTCATTGACCGTCACCGCGTCGAAACCGCGCTCGCCGAACAGCCGCAAGGCTGTCGCCGCGATCCGCTGCCTCGTCTGTTCCTTCTTGCGCTCACGAAGTCCTGCCATGGGGCCCAGAATAGCCGAACCCAGTCCAATAATGAACCGAGTCTGGTAATTCGGCGAGCTGATCCCCGGCCCGCAGTGGCGAAGGTCACGGAGCCCGGAGAAAGCCGATGCGTAGTCTGACGCTACGTCGGTGAAGTCGGTGTCCGGTCGGCGCGAGTCCTGGGAGACCCTGCCGGTGCCGCCCGGACACGCGACTCGTCGTAAGGTAAGGAAACAGCCCTTGACCTGCAAAAACGCAGGCAGGGAGCCTAGGTCCGGGAGTATCTCCATGTTGCGTACCATGTTCAAGTCCAAGATCCACCGTGCCACGGTCACCCAGGCCGACCTGCACTACGTCGGATCCGTGACCATCGACGCCGATCTCCTCGACGCCGCCGACCTGCTGCCGGGCGAGCTGGTGCACATCGTCGACATCGACAACGGCGCACGCCTGGAGACGTATGTCATCGAGGGGGAGCGCGGGTCCGGTGTCATCGGTATCAACGGGGCGGCGGCGCACCTCGTGCACCCCGGAGATCTGGTGATCATCATCAGTTACGCTCAGGTCTCCGACGCCGAGGCCCGGTCGCTGAGGCCGCGGGTCGTGCACGTGGACGCGGGGAACCGGATCGTGGCGCTTGGCGCGGATCCGTCCGAGCCGGTACCGGGCTCGGACCAGGAGCGCAGCCCCCAGGCCGTCTCGGTCTGACCGCCATCCGCATCCCCCATCCGCATCCCCCATCCGCATCCCCCATCCGCATTCGCATCCGCATTCGCATCCGCGAGGAGAGACCATGAGCGAGACCGCGATCCGCGACGACCGGCCGGCCGGCCGCCTGGAGGCGTACGCCGGTGACGAAGTCGTCGGCCACATCGAGTACTTCGTCCTCGAAAGCCCGGGGCGCGCACTCGTCCCGGTCCACACGATCGTGGAGCCCGCCCATGAGGGCAAGGGCATCGCCGGCTCCCTCGCCCGAGAGCTGTACGCCATGTCGGCCCGCGAGGGAGTCCCGGTCGCCCCGCTCTGCCCGTACGTCGTCAAGTGGGCCGCACGCCACCCCGACGAGGCCCCGGCGGCCGACCCCGAGCTGCTGAGCGCGGCGAACGCATGGCTGGCCGCCCACCCGGGCCGGTTCTGATGGGACCCCTCGCCCTGCTGCACACCTCGCCCGTCCACGTCCCCGTCTTCGACGCGCTGCGCGACGAGGACCACCCGGCCCTGGAACTACGGCACTTCGTGTCCGAGGAGCTCCTGGAACGGGCCCGGGTGGAAGGACCGGAGGCGGTGGCCGACGAGGTGCGCGCGATGCTGGACCGGGCGGTCGCCGACGGGGCTGTGGCGGTGCTCTGCACCTGCTCCACCATCGGCGCGGTCGCCGAGGCCGCCGGCCCCGGTGTGCCCGTGCTCCGGGTGGACCGTCCGATGGCGGCCGCGGCGGTGGCGGCCGGCCCGCGCGTCGTCGTGCTCGCCACGGTGGAGAGCACCCTGGGCCCGACGGTGGCCCTCGTCGAGGAGGAGGCCGCCCGCGCGGGATCCCCGACCGCCGTACGCACCCTGCTGGCGGCCGACGCCTGGGACCACTTCGCGGCGGGCGACCTCGACGCCTACGCCCGTGCCGTCGCGTCCGCCGCCGACAGCGTCACGGACGCCGACGCGATCGTCCTCGCCCAGGCCTCGATGACCCCGGCCCAGCACCTCACCACGACCGCCGTACCGGTGCTGTCCAGCCCGCGCCCCGGCCTGGCGGCGGGAGCGGCCGCGGCGGGCATGGTCGGCGCTGCCGGCGGGGCATAGGCCCACCTGGTCCCCCGTTCGTCCTGCGACGGGGTGAGTGGGCGCGCGGGGCACGGGTACGCGTGGGAGAAGTCCAGGGCCGAGATACCGACTGGCTGGAGGACGCCATGACGCACCCGTACCCCGACCCCGTGAAGCCCGGCCCCACGCCGGGCCCGGGTCCTGACCACCCCCAACCCTTCCCGGAACCGGACCCGGTCCCGTCTCCCAAACCCCATCCGGTCCCGGAACCGTCCCCGTCCCCGCTGCCTCAGCCCCCGGATCCGGCCCCGGCCCCGCCCCCGGAGCCCCAGCCGGGCCCCTTGGGCTGAGGACGCACAAAGCCGGTGGGCCGGCGTGGACCTTGTCCACGCCGGCCCACCGGCTTTCAGGGGCGCGGGGCTGTGACATCGGCCGGCCCCGCCGCGTGGCCGCGATCAGCCCCCACGACCCGCAGCCCGAAACCGACCCGCAGCCCGAAACCGAACCTCAGCCCGCAACCTCGGACCGGTCCCCGCCCCACAACGTGTGGAACGACCCCTCCCGGTCGGTCCGCCGATACGTGTGCGCACCGAAGAAGTCCCGCTGCCCCTGAGTGAGCGCCGCAGGCAACCGCTCCGCACGCAACGCGTCGTAGTACGCCAGCGCCGCCGCGAACCCGGGCGTCGGCACCCCCTGCCGCACGGCGGAGACGAGCACGGCCCGCCAGTCGTCCTGCGCGGCCGCGATCTCCTGCGCGAACGTCTCGTCGGCCAGCAGGCTCGGCAGATCGGCGCGCGTGTCGTACGCGGCACGGATCCGGTCGAGGAACGCCGCCCGGATGATGCACCCGCCACGCCAGATCGCGGAGACCGCGCCCAGGTCGACGTTCCAGTCGTACTCGGCGCTGCCGGCCGCGATCTCGTGGAAGCCCTGCGTGTAGGACACGATCTTCGACGCGTAGAGCGCCTGCTCCACCTGGTCGGCGAAGGCCGCGGCCTCGGTCTCGCTCAGCGCCGTGGCCTTGGGCCCGGCCAGCCCCCGCGAGGCCTCACGCAGCTCGGTGTGACCGGACAGGGACCGCGCGAAGACGGCCTCGGCGATGCCCGACACGGGAACGCCCAGGTCGAGGGCGATCTGCACGGTCCACCGCCCCGTGCCCTTCTGCTCCGCCTGGTCCTGCACGACGTCCACGAAGGCCTTGCCCGTAGCCGCGTCCACGTGGGACAGGACCTCGGCGGTGATCTCGATCAGGTAGGAGTCCAGCCGCCCGGTGTTCCAGGTGCGGAAGATGTCCGCGATCTGCGCGGGGGAGTAGCCCGCCACGTCACGCAGCAGCTGGTACGCCTCGCCGATCAGCTGCATGTCGGCGTACTCGATGCCGTTGTGCACCATCTTCACGAAGTGTCCGGCGCCGTCGGGACCGACGTGCGTGACACACGGGGCGCCGTCGGCGGCCTTCGCGGAGATCTTCTCCAGCATCGGACCGAGCGACTCGTACGACTCCACCGGACCGCCGGGCATGATGCTCGGCCCGTGCAGCGCGCCCTCCTCGCCGCCGGAGATACCCGCGCCGACGAAGTGGATGCCCTGCTCGCGCAGTTCGCGCTCCCGGCGCCGGGTGTCCGCGAAGTGGGCGTTGCCACCGTCGATGATCATGTCGCCGGGCTCCAGGAGCGGGGCGAACTCCTGGATCACCGCGTCGGTCGGCTCGCCGGCCTTCACCATGATCACAAGGCGGCGCGGACGTTCCAGCGCGGCGACGAACTCCTTGGCGGTCTCCGTCGCGACGAAGGTGCCCTCGCTGCCGAACTCCTCCACCAGCGCGTGCGTACGCGCCGCCGTCCGGTTGTGCAGGGCGACCG
Source organism: Streptomyces sp. NPDC033178 (assembly GCF_055577685.1). Lineage (NCBI taxonomy): Bacteria > Bacillati > Actinomycetota > Actinomycetes > Kitasatosporales > Streptomycetaceae > Streptomyces > Streptomyces sp. NPDC033178. The sequence continues at coordinate 326,230 of NZ_JBVIPT010000013.1, read as the reverse complement.
CGTATCCGTTGCGCGCGAAGTTACGGGCGAGATTGCGCCCCATGACCGCGAGTCCCGTGACGCCGATCTGGGCTGAAGTGCTCATACGGTTGGCTCCTAGAGGTGCTGAATCGGTAGTGCCGGTCATGCCTGCCAGTTTGCCCCACCGACCATCCTGACTTGCAGGTTCGCCGACCGCACATCCTGACTTTCCGACGGTGTGTACGCAGCGGAGCCGCCCCTGCCTCAGTGCCTCGCCGAACTTCGCTGTCACATCTGCCCCGGGCATACGTGCCGACAGTCGTGAACGAGGGTCGATTCCTGGTCAGTTGGCGGGATAGGGCGGCCGATTGCCCTCTTGTCATGGCCTGTTAGCAGCGTTTACTTTTGCGGCTCCTGACGCTTGTCGAGGGGGCACCTTCATGGCCGTACGCGGCCGGCACCGCCGGTATCAGCCGAACAGGATCAACCGCGCCTCACTCACCGTCACGGTGGGCGGTGCCGGGATGGCGATACCGCTCATCGGTACCGGCGTCGCGAACGCGGCAGACGTGGACACCTGGAACAAGGTGGCCGCCTGCGAGTCCACCAACAACTGGAAGATCAACACCGGCAACGGCTACTACGGCGGGCTGCAGTTCAGCCAGTCCACCTGGGAGGCCTACGGCGGCAGGGCCTACGCGGCACGCGCCGACCTCGCCTCCAAGGACCAGCAGATAGCCGTCGCCGAGAAGGTCCTCAAGGGCCAGGGCCCCGGCGCCTGGCCGACGTGCTCGGTGCGGGCGGGCCTCACCCGCGGCGGCGACACCCCCGACATCAACCCCTCGGGCAAGTCCGCCCAGACGCCCAAGCGCACCGTCCGCGACGTACAGCCGCAGACCACGCCACAGTCGCAGGCCGGCACCGCCGAGATGTACACCGTCGTCCGCGGCGACACGCTCTCGGGCATCGCGGGCGCCCGTGAGGTCCCGGGCGGCTGGCGGCAGTTGTACGACGCCAACCGCAGGACGGTCGGCGCCGACCCGGACATGATCGTTCCCGGCCAGCGGCTGAGCCTGAAGCCGAAGGCGTCGCCGGGCGCGGGATCCGCCTCCGACACGTCGGAGAAGACGGAGAAGAAGCCGAAGGAAAAGGCCAAGGCAAAGGCGAAGGTCGAGGAGAAGTCGGAGAAGAAGACCCACTCGACCACGCGCGGCCTCACCGCCCCGGTGAGCGCCGGTACGGGAACGCCGTACCACGCCGCGGGTTCCTCCTGGTCGAAGGGTTATCACACGGGCGTCGACTTCCCGGTGCCCACCGGTACGTCCGTCAAGTCGGTCGGCGCGGGCAGCGTGGTGACCGCGGGCTGGGGCGGTTCCTTCGGCTACCAGGTGGTGATCCGGCACGGCGACGGCCGCTACACCCAGTACGCCCACCTGTCGGCGATCTCCGTGAAGGCCGGGCAGAGCGTGGTGAGCGGCCAGCGCATCGGCCGCTCCGGTTCCACGGGCAACAGCACGGGCCCGCATCTGCACTTCGAGGTGCGGACGGGGCCCGGTTTCGGCAGCGACGTCGATCCTGTCGCCTATCTGCGCGCGGGTGGCGTCACGATTTGACGCTGGAGCGGATCACCACCGGGGCGGGGAGCAACGGCAGGAAGGGAAGGCCGTAGTAACCGCCGTTGGGCCAGGACGGTTCGTCGATGCCCTCGATGTCGTCCGGCGTGTCGCCGGGCGGCGGGGGTCCGTTGGACCCGGGCGGCGGCAGGAGCGCGTCCTGCCGCGCCGAGGCGGAGGCGAACATCCCGGCGTGGGCGAGCGTCTCCTCCCGGGTGCGCGGCTCGTCCCGTACTCCCGCCGGGACCACCAGTCGCTCCGCCGGGACAAGTTGCTCCGGCAGGGCGCGGTCGGGCGGAACGGCGGCGGGCTCCTCGATGCGGCTCGGCTCGGCGGCAGGGCTCGGCTCGGTCCTGACGGCCGCGTCCGTCACCGCTCCGGCCACTGCCGGCACAGGAACAGGTGCCGGTGCGGGCACGGACACCGGCGCCGTACGCTCCGAACCGCTGATGCGCTCCGTGGTGAGCAGGATCAGGCCGCCCGCGGCGACGACCCCGCAGCCCAGCGCGAGGGCGGTGCCCGTCTCGCCGTAGCGGAACGTCTCGCCGAACATCGTGAGACCGACCGCGGCCGCGACGATGGGGTTGATGACCGTCAGCGTGGCCAGCGGCGCGGCGAGGCCGGCGCCCCGGTAGGAGGCCTGCGACAGGAGCATTCCGGCGGTCGCCAGGACGCCGATCACGGCGAGGCTCGGCACGTCGGCGAGGGAGACGCCGCCCGTCCAGTCGACCGCGACCGTCTTCGTGAACACCGACGACATACCGAAGGCGACACCCGCCGCGGTCGCGAGCAGCACGCTGCGCACGGCCGGGTGCCGGTGCACCGCACGGGCGGCCATCATCAGGGCCACCATGGCGCCGCCGGTGACCAGGGCCACCACGACGCGCTGGGTGCTGTTCAGGGACTGCGAGTCGGCCGTGCCGACCAGGGCGAGCAGACCGGCCAGGCCGACCGTCGCCATGATCGCGCCGCGCCAGGCGGTCGCCCCGGCCCTGCGGCGCACGAAGACGGCAGCCATGGGAAGAGCGAAGACGATGGTCAGCGCGCCCAGCGGCTGGACCAGGCTGAGCGGTCCGTAGGCGAGCGCCACGACGTGCAGCAGCCCGCCGAGGGCGTTGAGGCCGACCGCGATCCACCAGGCGAGCTGGTGCATGGGCGCGTAGGTGGTGCCGGGCGTGTTCGCCGCGACCCGTTCCTGCACGATCGCCCCGCCGGCGTACGCGACGGCGGAGACGAGAGAGAGCAGCACAGACAGCACGAGTGCGTTCATGTGTCGCTCCTCCTCTGCGTGTGACGGACGTTCTCCCGAAGGCGGGGAGTCCGGTGCGGCGATCGGTCGGCTTCCATGGTTAATACGATCCCTTTTGAAAGCGCCCGTGTCGTCGTACCTGAGCAGTCATTGGGTCCTACTGCCGATGGAGTACGTCTTGGGCCTAGTCCTCCCCAGGTCGGGTGACACCGGGTACAACCCCCCTAGTGGCTCCGTTATGCCCCCTTGGTGTACTTGGTCTCCGTGAACCTCGATCCGGATCTCAATCGACTCGCCTCTCTCGAAGGTTTCTTCGCCCTGCGCACGGGACGGCCGTCGCTGCCGACCCTCGCGGAGGTCTACGGGACACGGAGCGTCACACCGGAGCCGGATCCGCTCACTTTCCGTGTTCGCAAGGTCGTACGGCTGCTGGACGCGCCCGAGACGCGTATCGGGGTCTCGGTGGCGCAGCAGGGACTTGCCGCCCGGCTGTGGTCGGTGGCCCTGGGCGCGGCCGCGCTCTACGGGCAGGTTCCCGATCTCGACCCCCGGCTGCTGCACTGGGACGCGGACGGCAGCGCGCCCGACGACCTCTGGCTGGCCGAGACGCGCGCCCTGCCCGGCGACGCGGTCACCGTCCGGAGGGTCGTACAGGACGGCCATCTCGAACCCCTCGCCGCGGCGCTGCGGGCCCGGCAACCCGTCGCCGCGGGACTGCTGCGGGGCAACTCGGCCTCCGCGCTCGCGGGCGCCGCACGCGAACTCGACCGCTGGGCCCGTGCCAACGGCCGCCCGGAGGTCGGCGAGAGGGCCCGCTCGCTCGCCGCCGAACTCTTCGACCACCCCGACCTGCGGGACACCGGCACCCTGAACGGCACGGCGTTCCGGCGGCGCAGCTGCTGCCTCTACTACCGGGTGCCCGGCGGAGGAGTGTGCGGCGACTGCTGCTTCGTGCATCCCCCGAGCCGACTCTGAGCACGGTGGTGCCGCGGCTCCGGGCACCGTGGTGCCGAGCCGTGGGCCGTGCCTTCCCTCGCGCTCTTCCCCAAGGGCCACTTCTGGGTGACCATGTGGGAACCAACCGCTGAGACAGGGGGTTCCGGGTGCGTGTGGGACTGCTTTCCCGGGAGTACCCGCCGGATGTGTACGGCGGTGCGGGGGTTCATGTCGAGTTCCTCGCCCGGGAGTTGAGGCCCCTCACCGACCTGGACGTGCACTGCTGGGGCGAGGGCGCCGCGGGCGGAGTCGTACGCCACCGGCCCTGGCCCACGCTCGACGGCGCGAACGACGCGCTGCGCACCTTCTCCGTGGACCTCGCCATCGCCGCCGCCCTCGAAGGCCGCGAACTCGTCCACTCGCACACCTGGTACGCCAACCTCGCGGGCCACATGGCGAAGCTGCTGTACGGCATCCCGCACGTCGTGACCGCCCACTCCCTGGAGCCGCTGCGCCCCTGGAAGGCCGAGCAGCTCGGCGGCGGCTACGCCCTCTCCAGCTGGGCCGAGCGCACCGCCGTCGAGGCCGCCGACGCCGTGATCGCCGTCTCCACGGCCATGCGCGAGGACATCCTCGGCTGCTACCCCTCCCTGGACCCGGCGAAGGTGCGCGTCGTGCACAACGGCATCGACACCTCCCTCTACCGGCCGGACCACGGCACGGACGCGATCGACCGCATCGGCCTCGACCCCGGCCGCCCGTACGTCCTGTTCGTCGGACGCATCACCCGCCAGAAGGGCGTGCCCCATCTGCTGCGCGCGGTACGGGACATCGACCCGGCAGCCCAGGTCGTCCTGTGCGCGGGAGCACCTGACACACCGGAGATCGACCAGGAGTTCCGTGATCTGTTCCAGGAGCTCAGCAGCGTCCGCGAGGGCGTGCACTGGATCCCGCAGATGCTGCCGCGTCCGGATGTGATCCAACTGCTCACGCACGCCGCCGTGTTCGTCTGCCCCTCGGTGTACGAGCCCCTGGGCATCGTCAACCTGGAGGCGATGGCCTGCGGCACGGCCGTCGTGGCCTCGCGGGTGGGCGGGATTCCCGAGGTCGTCGCGGACGGCGAGACCGGGCTGCTGGTATCCGTCGAGGACGACTTCGAGGCGCAGCTGGCGCGTGCCCTCGACTCGCTGCTCGCCGATCCGCAGGCCGCCCGGCGCATGGGCGAGGCGGGCCGGGAACGGGCGGTGCGGGAGTTCGGCTGGGACGCGGTGGCCCGGCGGACCGTCCAGCTGTACGAGGAAATCCTCAAACAGGGGTAGCCCGCGGGCGCGGATCGCCCGTCCACAGGGGTAGTCCTCTGGCAGGTGTAGTTCAAGAACGTGGCCCGAACCGGGCGGTAGAGGGGCGGCGGCATGCGACGCGGTGGACCTTCGGTACTGGGAATCGTACTGGCGGGCGGCGAGGGCAAGAGGCTGATGCCCCTGACCGCCGACCGGGCGAAACCCGCGGTGACTTTCGGCGGCACGTACCGCCTCGTGGACTTCGTTCTGTCCAACCTCGTCAACGCCGACATCCTGCGCATCTGCGTCCTGACGCAGTACAAGTCGCACTCGCTCGACCGGCACATCACCACGACCTGGCGGATGTCCAGCCTGCTCGGCAACTACGTGACGCCGGTCCCGGCCCAGCAGCGGCTCGGCCCGCGCTGGTACCTGGGCAGCGCCGACGCGCTCCTGCAGTCCCTGAACCTCGTGCACGACGAACAGCCCGACTACATAGCGGTGTTCGGCGCCGACCACGTCTACCGCATGGACCCGCGGCAGATGCTGACCCAGCACATCGACAGCGGCGCGGGAGTGACCGTCGCGGGCATCCGGGTGCCCCGGAGCGAGTCGTCGGCCTTCGGCGTGATCTCTCCCGGGACGGACGGCCAGAGCGTCCGGGGCTTCCTGGAGAAGCCCGCCGACCCGCCGGGCCTCCCGGACGACCCGGAGTGCGTCTTCGCGTCCATGGGCAACTACATCTTCACCACCAAGACCCTGGTGGAGGCGTTGCACCGGGACGCCGAGGACGAGAACTCCGTGCACGACATGGGCGGTTCGATCCTGCCGACGCTCACCGACCGCGGCGAGGCCCAGCTGTACGACTTCAGCCAGAACCACGTGCCCGGCGAGACGGTCCGCGACCAGGGCTACTGGCGGGACGTCGGAACCCTCGACGCGTACTACGACGCCCATATGGACCTCATCGCGGAGCGGCCCGCCTTCAACCTCTACAACCGCAGCTGGCCCATCTACACCCACTCCGGCCAGCTGTCGCCGGCCCGCTTCAACGCCGGCGGCATGGCGAGCGAGTCCATCATCAGCGCGGGCTGCCTGATCCGCGGCCAGGTCACCCGTTCGGTGCTCTCGCCGGGTGTCGTCATCGATCCGGGCGCGGTCGTCCAGGGCTCGGTGCTGCACGACAACGTGCACGTGGGGCGGGGCGCGGTCGTGCGCGGCGCGGTCCTCGACAAGAACGTACAGGTGCCCCCGGGAGCGACGATCGGCGTCAACCCGGAGCGGGACCAGGAGCTCTACACGGTCTCCAAGGGCGGCGTGATCGGGCTCGGGAAGGGCCAGCACGTGTCGTAGCGGCCGGGCACGTTGGGCTGCCGGGGTGGCAATGGCGCGGCCCACCCCGGCAGGTCCGAGGTGACGGGCGGACCGAGCGGTCTCATAAGTACGACCGCACGGTGATCGAGCCCGACACGGAGGACCCGCGTATGAGATGGACCGGACGCCCGCGCCCGCGTACGGCGGCGGTGATCGCTGCCGCCCTGCTCGGGCTGGGCGGCGGGCTCACCGCTCCCGCCGTCCGGGCCGCCGAGCCGGGGGAGGGCCGCCTCACCGAGCTGGTCAACCCGTTCATCGGCACTCAGAACGAGGGCAACACCTTCCCGGGCGCCGCCGTGCCCTTCGGCATGGTGCAGCTGTCCCCGGACACCGGGCACAACACCGGCTACGACTACTCGCAGAGCCACATCCGCGGCTTCTCCCTCGTCCACCTGTCCGGTGTCGGCTGTCGCCTCGGCGGGGATCTGCCGGTCCTGCCGACCACGGGTGACGTCACACAGACCGACTACGCGAAGTACGCCGCCGAGTTCGGCCACGACTCGGAGAAGGCGAGCCCCGGCTACTACAAGGTCGGTCTGAAGAGTGGCATCGACGCCGAGCTGACGGCCACCGCGCGCACGGGTGTGCAGCGCTACACCTTTCCGGCCACGGACAAGGCGAACGTCCTCCTGAACGCCGGCCAGTCGCTGCACAGGACTGTCTCCACGACGATCGAGATCCTGGACGACCGCACCGTGCGCAGCACGATCACCGGCAGCGGCTTCTGCCGCGCCACCGGGCCGTACACCGTGCACACCCTCACCCGCTTCGACCGGCCGTTCACCACGTCCGGCACCTGGCAGGGCGACACGGTCGCCGAGGGCTCGACCCGGTCGGCCGGCACGGGCCGCAACGGCGCGTACCTCCGCTTCGACACGACGAAGGACCGCACGGTCGAGGCGACCACCGCGCTGTCGTACGTGGACGCGCGCGGCGCGGCCGTGAACCTCCGCTCCGAAGGTGGCCGTTCCTTCGACAGCGTCCGGGACTCGGCGCGGCGGGCCTGGGAGGACCGGCTCGACGACGTACGGGTGCGAGGCGGTGAGGACACACTCCGGCGCACCTTCTACTCCTCTCTCTACCGGTCCTTCCTCGCCCCGAACATCGGCAGCGACGCGGACGGCCGCTACACCGGCTGGGACAGGAAGATCCACCGCGAGAAGGGCTTCACCTACTACCAGAACTGGTCGCTGTGGGATACGTACCGCACCCAGGCACAGCTCCTCGCCCTGCTCGCGCCGCGCGAGTCGCGTGACATGGCGCTCTCCGTCCTGAAGATCGACGAGGAGAGCGGCTGGCTGCCCAAGTGGGGCTACGGGACGATCGAGACCAACATCATGACCGGCGACCCGGTCACCCCGTTCCTCACCAACGCCTACCAGCAGGGCCTGCTGGACGGACACGAGGAGCGGACCTATCGGGCGCTCAAGAAGAACGCCGACGGAGTGCCGCCCGCCGACTCGCCCGCACTCGGGCGGGAGGGCAACAAGGAGTACATCGCCGGCGGATTCGTGCCCCGCCTCAAGGGCCGCCCACATGCCAAGCCCGGCGACTCGGACTACGACCACGGGGCGTCCGCGACGCTGGAGTACGCCCTGTCCGACGCGATGCTCGCCCAGATGGCACGGGATCTCGGGCACGAGGCGGACGCCGCGCGGTACGCCGCCCGCGCCCAGAACTACCGGCGGATCTTCGACCCGTCGACCGGCTTCTTCCGGGCCCGGGACGCCTCGGGCGCCTTCACGGGCGCGGCCGATCCGGCCAGGACCGAGGGGTTCCACGAGGGCACGTCCTGGCAGTACCAGTGGCTTGTTCCGCAGGACCTGCCCGGGATGATCGACCTGATCGGCGGCAGACAGGCCGCGAACGACCGGCTCGACGCGTTCTTCGCCTACGACCGGCTGATGAAGGACCCCGCGAAGACGGCCCGCGAGGTGTGGGTCAACGGACCGTACGCCTACTACAACGCCGACAAGTACAACCCCCAGAACGAGCCCGACCTGATCGCCCCCTACACCTATCTGTCGACCGGCAGGCCCTGGCAGACCACCGACGTGGTGCACGCCGCGCTGACCCTCTTCACGGACGCGCCGACCGGCATGACCGGCAACGACGACCTGGGGACCATGTCCGCCTGGCACGTCCTGTCGGCCATCGGGATCTTCCCGGTCCAGCCCGGGTTCGACACCTGGGGCCTGTCCACACCGGTCTTCGAACGGGTCGACCTGGCCCTCGACCGCCGCTACCACCCCCTCGGCGCGCTGACCGTGACGGCGGGGCCGGACGTCTCCGGCGGACGCCGGTACATCCGGTCGGTACGTGGTGACGGGGCCCAGCACGACCGTACGTATCTGACGACCGACGAGCTGCGCGGCATCCGCGAGCTGGCCTTCACCGTGGGCGGGAAGCCGTCCGACTGGGGCACGGACCCGGACGCCGCGCCGCCCGTCCTGAAGTGACATCGCCCACTGGCCTGACCCCATAGGCCACACGAGTCCCGCCACCGCCATCGGTGGCGGGACTTAATCTGCTGTTAACTGAGCGTAGCTTGATCGTACTTGACCGTAATCGCCTGCCCGGGATTGACTGCTTGCTCACCCGTCGTCGACGCGAGAGCCAAGCCATTGACCTCTGACCTTCTCGCACCTCTCGACCTGGCGTTCTGGAACATCGAGTCCGCGGAGCATCCGATGCACCTCGGGGCCCTCGGGATCTTCGCGGCCAACTCGCCCGCCGCGGCCGCGCACGCGGCCGACCTCCTCGCGGCCCGCGCGGCCGGGGTCCCCGGGCTGCGGATGCGGATCCGCGACATCTGGCAACCGTTCGACCTGCGACAGCCGCTGGCCTTCGCCTTCGGCGGTGCGACCCGCGAACCCGCGACCGACTTCGAACCCTTCGACCACATCCGGCTGCACGCACCCGTCGCGGACTTCCACGCGGCCGCGGGCGCGATCATGCAACGCCCCCTGGAGCGCGGAAAGCCCCCGTGGGAAGCCCATGTGGTACCCGGCGTGGACGGCACCTCGTTCGCCGTGCTCTTCAAGTTCCACCACGCCCTGGCCGACGGACTGCGGGCACTGACGCTCGCCGCGGCGCTCATGGACCCCATGGACATGCCGACGCCCCGCCCCCGCCCCCAGGAGGCCTCGCGCGGCTTACTCCCCGACGTACGCAAGCTGCCCGACCTCGTCCGCGGCACCCTCTCCGACGTGGGCCGGGCCCTCGACATCGGCGCCTCCGTCGCCCGCGCCACCTGGGGCGTACGCTCCTGTGCCGCCCTGGTCTCCGAGCCGACCGGCACCCGCCGCGTCGCGGGCGTGAACGTGGACCTCGACGAGATCCACAGGATCCGCAAGAGCGCCGGCGGCACCGTCAACGACGTGCTGATCGCCGTCGTCGCCGGCGCCCTGCGCCGCTGGCTGGACGAGCGCGGCGACGGCAGCGAGGGTGTGGCGCCCCGGGCCCTGATCCCCGTCTCGCGGCGCCGCCCGCGCACCGCCCACCCGCAGGGCAACCGGCTCTCCGGCTACTTGATACGGCTTCCCGTCGACGACCCGGACCCGCTCGGACGGCTCGACACGGTCCGAACGGCCATGAACCGCAACAAGGACGCGGGTCCCAACCGCGGCGCGGGCGCCGTCGCCCTGCTCGCCGACCATGTGCCGGCGCTCGGCCACCGGCTCGGCGGGCCCGTCGTCGGCCAGGCCGCCCGGCTGCTCTTCGACATCCTCGTCACCAGCGTGCCGCTGCCCAGCCTGGGCATGAAACTCGGCGGCTGCCCGCTCGCCGAGGTCTATCCGCTCGCGCCGCTGGCCCGCGGCCAGTCGCTCGCGGTCGCGGTCTCCACCTTCCGCGGGCGGGTCCACTACGGTCTCGTCGCCGACGCGGAGGCCGTGCCGGACCTCGACCGGTTCGCCAAGTCGCTCACCGCCGAGGTGGAGGAACTGCTCGCCGCCTGCACGCCCTGAGGCGCCGTTTCCGGGTCCCGTGGACCGCCCGCCACGGGCCCGGAAGAGACCGGTGATCATCGCGGGTTTGGTGCCTTTGCCCTGTGCTCCGTAAAATTCCGCCTTCGAAAGCGAGCGCGGTTCGAGCGCGGCGCGGAACCCTAGGAACGGCAACGGCGATGACGGTGACAGAGGACAGCCAGGCGGCCCCCGCCGTGGACACGGCTAAGGCTCCGGAGGGCTCGTACGGTCCCGGTATCGACCCGGAGCGGCTGGCCGTCTGCCTCAGCGTGCTCGACGAACTCGAGAAGATCGAGGTCGACCACCCCGACGCCATCGCCGTGCGCCGCGCCACCGCGGGCGTCTACCGCACGGTCAAGCAGCGCCGCCGCCAGGAGCGCCGGGCCGCCAAGACCGCCCACGACAAGGCGGTCACCGAGTCCACGGCCACCGGCTCCGCCCAGCGCATCGACGACGAGACCGAGGGCATCCTGCCGTCGTCGGTGACGGACGAGGGCCAGATCGCGGGGATACTCCAGCGCCCCCGCTCCTGCTACATCTGCAAGGCGCGGTACGTCGAGGTCGACTACTTCTACCACCAGCTCTGCCAGAACTGCGCCGCCGAGAACCGCACCCGCCGCGACGCCCGCGCCGACCTCACCGGCAAGCGGGCACTGCTCACCGGCGGCCGCGCCAAGATCGGCATGTACATCGCCCTCCGGCTGCTCCGCGACGGCGCGCACACCACGATCACCACGCGCTTCCCGAACGACGCCATCCGCCGCTTCAAGGCCATGCCCGACAGCGACGAGTGGATCGGCCGCCTGAAGATCGTCGGCATCGACCTGCGCGACCCCGCCCAGGTCGTCGCCCTCGCCGACTCGGTCGCCGCCGAGGGCCCGCTCGACATCCTGATCAACAACGCCGCCCAGACCGTACGCCGCTCACCGGGCGCCTACAGCGAGCTCCTCGCCGCCGAGTCGGGGCCGCTGCCCGCCGGTGAACTGCCGCCCGCCGAGGTGATCGGCACGTTCGGCTCCGGAGCGGTGTCCGCGCTTCCGGTCGCCGGGGGTGGCGCGCTGACCGCCGAGGACGTCACCGGCCTGGCTCTCGTCTCCGGCTCGGCGTCCCTGGAGCGGATCGCGGCCGGTACGGCCATCGACGCGGGCGGCCTCGTGCCCGACCTGCACGACACCAACAGCTGGATCCAGGCCGTCGAGGAGGTCACGCCGGTCGAGCTCCTGGAGGTCCAGCTCTGCAACTCCACCGCGCCGTTCATCCTCATCAGCCGGCTGCGCGCGGCGATGTCGGCCGCCGGGGCCGACCGCACGTACATCGTGAACGTCTCCGCCATGGAGGGCGTCTTCAACCGCGGCTACAAGGGTGCGGGCCACCCGCACACCAACATGGCCAAGGCCGCGCTCAACATGCTCACGCGCACCAGTGCCCAGGAGATGTTCGAGAAGGACCGCATCCTGATGACCGCCGTCGACACCGGGTGGATCACCGACGAGCGGCCGCATCCGGACAAGATGCGGCTCGCGGACGCGGGCTTTCACGCGCCGCTCGACCTGATCGACGGGGCGGCCCGGGTGTACGACCCGATCGTTCGGGGGGAGCAGGGCGAGGACCTGTTCGGGGTGTTCTTGAAGGACTACGCGCCCGGTAAGTGGTGAGTCTGCGGGCGTGTGGGGGCTGGTCGCGCAGTTCCCCGCGCCCCTTACGGGGCGCTGCCGACCCCGCGGGTCAGGAGGCGTCGCGCCCCGGGGCTTGTGAGCGCAGGCGCCCGTGCACGGCGTACGGCGTTGCTGTGTGTGCCCCGCGTACCCTCGTGCCGCCGTCCACCAGCAAGTCCGTCCCCGTGATCCACTCCGCCGCGTCCGAGGCCAGCCAGACCACCGCCCGGGCGATGTCCTCCGGTTCGCCGATGCGGCCCAGAGGGAGCCCGGCGGCGAGTTCGGCCTCGGCCTGTTCCCATACGAAGCGGGCCATCTCCGTGCGGACGAGGCCGGGGGAGACGGAGTTGACCCGGACCCTCGGGGCCAGTTCGCCCGCGAGCTGCTGCGTGAGGTGCAGGAGAGCGGCCTTGCTCGTGCCGTACGCGCCCACGTTCGGGCCCACGTGCGTCGCGCCCTCGGTGCAGATGTTGATCACCGAGCCGCCGTGGTCGGCCATCCAGGCCCGCCACGCGTACTGGACGAGCCGCAGTGGTGCCTCGACGTTGACCGTGAACGCCTCACGCCAGAGGTCCGGGTCGGCGTCCATGAGCGGGCCGTAGGGCTGGTTGGTCGCCGCGTTGTTCACCACGATGTCGATACGGCCGAACTCGTCCATCGCCAGCTCGGTCAGCTCGCGCAGATGCGCCGGGTCCGCGACGGTGCCCGCGATCCCCACGGCACCCAGCTCGGCGGCGGCCCGGTGCACGTCCTCGGCGCCCCGGCCTGTGACACACACCTGTGCCCCCGCGGCCACGAGCCCCTCGGCGACGGCCAGCCCGATCCCGCGCGACGCCCCGGTGACGACGGCGACCCTGCCCTGAAGTCCGTACGACGACGTCATCCGCGTACGGTCTCATGACGGACCGTCAGTCAACAGGCCTGCGTCGGAGCGTGCTCGGGCGGTGGGCGGGTGACGTCAGCCGACGGTCCTGGGCCGTGCGTGACGTGCCGCGACCAGCTCCAGCACCGTGCGCCAGTCCTCCAGGACACCCGCGTCCAGACCCGACGCCCACGAGGCCTCGTCCGCCTGCCGCAGGATCTGGACGTCCTCCATGACCGGGTCGTCCTCCCACCCGTCCCTGTGCAGGCGTACGAGACGGGAGACGCGCTCGCCGAGCAGCGGGCGGACCGTGTCGGCCGCGTGGTCCGCGTGCCCCGCGACATCACCGGGCCGCAACAGCTGCCCGATGACATGCACCAGGCCCGCCACCTGGAGTTCCTTGTCGGCGGGGCGACTTCGACGCAGCAGCGCCGCGGTCTGCAGCGCGTGGTCGTGGAGATCGACCGGAGCGCCGCCGTGGCCGGCGGAGTTCCGGGACCCTCGGCAGGCGTGCAGCAGATCCATCAGCTCTTCGACACTGCGCAGCTCCATGCGCCAGTCCTCCCTGCGGGCGAGAAAGGCCGTTGCCACGCGTCAGCAGATCATGGCCAGCTTTCAACCGAACCAACGGGAACTGAACTGCGAGCCGTGGAATGCCCGGGCATGCCCCGCCCCGCTCCACCCGCCCCGGGCCACGGTTCCTGGGGCGGGCAGTGCTGTCTCCCGACGGCCTCGGATCAGTGCCCCCGGTCGATCCACTCCTGCAGGTGCGGGGCCTCGGCGCCGACCGTCGTCGAGTCGCCGTGGCCCGTGCGGACCACCGTCTCCGGGGGCAGGGCGAGCAGCCGGGCCCGGATCGACTCGACGATCGTCGGGAAGTGGGAGAACGACCGGCCCGTCGCGCCCGGGCCGCCCTGGAACAGGGTGTCCCCGGTGAAGACCGTGCCCAGCTCCGGGGCGTACAGGCACACCGCACCCGGCGCGTGTCCCGGCGTGTGCAGGACGGTCAGCTCCACGCCCGCCACGGAGAGCTGCTGACCGTCGGTCAGGTCTCCGTCCGGCAGGCGGTCCGGGTGGGTCTGCTTCCACAGGGGGAGGTCGTCCGGGTGGAGCAGGATCGGAGCGCCGGTGCGGGCCGCGAGGGCGGGGGCCGCGTCGATGTGGTCGTTGTGCGCGTGGGTGCAGACGATGGCCCTCAGCGTGCGGTCGCCGAGCGCCTCGGCGATGGCGTCCGCGTCGTGCGCCGCGTCGATGACCACCGCCTCGGAGTCGTCACCCACGATCCAGACGTTGTTGTCGACGTCCCAGGTGCCGCCGTCCAGGCTGAACGTGCCCGACGTGACCAGATGTTCGATGCGGGCCGCCATCACAGCTCCACCACCGAGCGCAGGACGTCGCCCTGGTGCATGCGGTCGAAGGCCTGCTCCACCGCGTCCAGTTCGATCGTCTCCGTGACGAAGGCCGCCAGGTCGAGGCGCCCCTGCTGGTGGAGGTCGATCAGCATCGGGAAGTCGCGGGAGGGAAGGCAGTCGCCGTACCAGGACGACTTGAGGGCGCCGCCGCGGCCGAAGACGTCCAGCAGGGGCAGCTCCAGCTTCATCTCCGGGGTCGGCACGCCGACCAGGACCACCGTGCCCGCGAGATCCCGGGCGTAGAACGCCTGCTTGTACGTCTCGGGGCGGCCGACCGCCTCGATGACGACATCGGCGCCGAAGCCGCCGGTCAGCTCGCGGATCGCCTCGACGGGGGCCGTTTCCTTGGAGTTGACCGTGTGGGTGGCGCCCATCGTGCGGGCCTTCTCCAGCTTCCGGTCGTCGATGTCGACGGCGATGATCCGCGCGGCGCCTGCGAGGTTCGCACCGGCGATCGCCGCGTCCCCGACGCCGCCGCAGCCGATGACGGCCACCGAGTCGCCACGGCCCACGTTGCCGGTGTTGATGGCGGCGCCGATGCCGGCCATCACCCCGCAGCCGAGGAGGCCCGCGACCGCGGGGGACACCGACGGGTCGACCTTGGTGCACTGGCCTGCCGCGACCAGGGTCTTCTCGGCGAAGGCGCCGATGCCCAGGGCGGGGGAAAGCTCCGTGCCGTCCTCCAGGGTCATCTTCTGCTTGGCGTTGTGCGTGTCGAAGCAGTACCAGGGGCGGCCGCGCAGACAGGCACGGCACTGGCCGCACACCGCACGCCAGTTGAGGACGACGAAGTCGCCGGGCGCCACGTCGGTCACGCCCTCGCCGACCGCCTCCACCACACCGGCCGCCTCGTGGCCGAGAAGGAACGGGTAGTCGTCGCTGATGCCGCCCTGCTTGTAGTGCAGGTCGGTGTGACAGACCCCGCAGGCCTGCACCTTCACGACGGCCTCGCCGGGACCCGGGTCCGGGATGAGAATCGTCCGGATCTCCACCGGTTCGTTCTTACCGGGGGCGATGACACCGCGTACCTGCTGGGCGGCCATGTCGGGCTCCTTCGCGTGGACAATGGGGCGTTGATCATGTTGGCACAGGGCCGGTCGAGTGGATCCGAGCCTGTGGACAACCGAGTGAAACACGCCCAACCGGGGCCTGAACGGACCCTGAAAGACTTCAGACGGTTACACCTTGTTTTCAGCCCCATCGAGCGGACGCCCGCTCATTTGGTTACCCTGTACGGGACGGACAGCTTATTTGGGTCCCACCCACACCCACGGTCCGTCCCGGGACAAGCCGGTCACCACGGCCTGCTCTCATATGAGTTGACTGGCGCCACCGCGTCCGAACTGCCTCTACTCAGACCCGAGCGGGCGTCAGGCGACCGGTAGCAGAGTGGTCCTGCACGCCCCGAGGGTGACCGACACAAAAGGAGTGCGCGGTGACACCGGAGAAGACGAATCTCGATCAGGGCCCCAAGGAACGTACGGAGCACGCAGGCCGGGCCGAGAAGCTCGGCAGCCTCGACGTCTGGGCCAGGTCCGCACCCATCCGCCTGGCGGGCTACGAGGACGACCTCGCCGAGCCACACATCCTGCCCAGCGTGGACTGACCGCCCAGGTCCACCGCAGGACCCGCACGATCGCTGATCGGCATGGGCGTGCCAGACTCACGTCCATGCTGATCAGAGAAGCCGCGGCCGGTGACTGGCCGCGGATCTGGCCTTTCTGGCACCGGATCGTCGCCGCCGCCGAGACCTACGCCTGGGACCCGGACATGTCCGAGGAGGACGCCCGCGCCCTGTGGATGGCCCCGGGCAAGCGCGTGTACGTCGCCGAGGACGCCACCGGAGTGGTGGTCGGCTCCGCCTACGTCACCCCCAACTACGGCGGCCCCGCCTCCCACATCGCCAACGCCGGCTTCATGGTCGACCCCGCCCACTCGGGCCGGGGCATCGGCCGGGCCCTGGCCGACCACGTGCTCGAAACGGCCAAGGCCGACGGCTACCGGGCGATGGTCTTCAACGCCGTCGTCGAAACCAACCCCGCGGTCAACCTCTGGCTCTCCCTGGGCTTCACCATCGTTGGCACGATCCCGGAGGCCTACGCCCACCCGACCAAGGGCAGAGTGGGCTTGCACGTGATGCACCGGGCCCTCTGACCGGTCGGGGTACGGGGCCCCGACCAGCCACAGCCGACCCGCAGCCGACCTACTCCCCTTCCCCCGCACCCCCCAGCGGAGCCGTCCGCGTCCAAGGCCGCAACTCCTCCAACTGCCCCGCCAACTCCAGCAACACCGCCTCACTCCCGGGCCGCCCCACCAACTGGACAGCACCCGGCACCCCCGAGGGCAACGTCCCGAACGGCACAGCCATCGCCGGCCACCCCGTCAGATTCCACGGCGGCGTCAACGGCGAATAGTTCGTGTTGACGAGCACGTTCCGCAGCCACCCGCGCCGATGCCACTCAGCGGCGGCGGGCCCCCGCCGAGCAAGGGCGGGCGTGAGCAGCACCTCGTGCTCCGCGAAGAACGGCTCGAACCGCTCCCGCAACTGCTCCCGCCGCACCCCGCCCCGCACCGACCCCACGAACCGCCGCCCCAAGGCCGCGTGCACCCGGGTCCGCCGAGCAAGCCGCCGCGGATCGAGCCCCTCCGCATCCACCGCCGTTCCCGCGGTCCAGTGCGCGAGCGAGGTCGTCCCCAGCCACACGGGATACGGCGGATCCGCCCGCCGGACCCGATGCCCCGCACCCGCCAGCAACTCGCCCGCCGCACGGGCCGCGTCGGCGTAGGGCCGGCTGACGGTAACCCCCATCAGAGGGCTCCGCACGGAGACGGCCACCGTCCGGGTGACGGGTTCCCCGGCCCGTACGACGCCGGTCGCGGCCTCGGCCCCGGCTCCCGTCGTGCCTTCGGTGCCGGCCTCCGTCCCGGCAAGGACCGAGAACATCAGCCGCGCGTCCTCGACCGTCGTCGCCAGCGGCCCGTTCTCGGACATCCCGAACCAGTCACCGTGGCCGATGCCCGCCGGGACGACACCATGCCCCGGCTTCAGCCCGATCAGCCCACAGTTGGCCGCGGGTATGCGCAGCGACCCCATGCCGTCGTTGCCGAGCGCGATGGGCACCATGCCGGCGGCGACCGCGGCCGCGCTGCCCCCGGACGAGCCGCCCGCCGTGCGCGTGGTGTCCCACGGATTGCGGGCCGTGCCGTGCACGCCCTCCGTGGTGCCGAAGACGCAGAGTTCCGGGCAGTTCGTCAGCCCCACCACGACCGCGCCCGCCGCCCGCAGCCGCGCGACGGTGACATGGTCCTCGTCGGCCGGAGTGTCCGGGCTCGCGGCGGTGCCGTTGCGGGTCGACTCGCCGCGCACGGCCAGATTGTCCTTGACCGCCACCGGCACGCCAGCGAGGGGGAGTTCGGCCAGGTCGGCGCGGGCCGCCACCTCGTCCGCCTCGGCGAGCGCCGCCGTCGCGCGCAGCGTGCGGAAGGCACCCACGCGGGCGTCGAGCAGCTCGATCCGGGCGAGGTGCTCGGCCACCACCTCGCGGGGTGTGACCCGCTTCTCCCTTACGGCGGCGGCAATCTCGGCGGCGGTCCGGCCGGCCCAGCTGGTCACGATGGCTCCTCGGGGGCGTGTGATTACCGATGAGTACGAGCAAGTACGAGGAGCACTGTGCCCCGGCGCGGGGCATCCCGTCGAGAGCCGCCGCGCTTGGACATTCGCTCTGGTCCTCTTGGACTTTTCACGCCGAGGTCGTCCCGCTGTTCTCGCGGAGTGGCAGGTCATCCGACCACTCGGCCAACTTGGCTGACTTCAGACCCCATTGACAGGCCCTGAAGCCGGCCCAATCATCACACCTCCGATGATTGGGAGGTGCCCGTGCGTACGGATGCCAGGAGTACGTATCCAAGACGGTCCCGGCTGGTCGGCGTCGTGGCGGCGCTGCTGCTGCTCGCGGCCCCGGTCCCGGCGGCCCGGGCGGCCGGCGGGGCCGAGGGGGCCGGCCCGGCGACCCCTGTCACCGTTCCCGCGCTGTCCGAATGGGCGCCGGAATCCGGACAGTACGTCTACGGCCGCGGCACACGCCTCGTCGCGGACGGCAGGGCCGAGCGCCGCGTCGCCGACACCCTCGCCGACGACCTGCGCGCGGCGGGCCACGGCAGCGTCCCCGTGGTCAGCGGGGGAGCGCGTACGGGAGACATCGTTGTCGATGTCGCGCCCAAGCGTGCCGCGCTCGGCAAGGAGGGGCTCGGCAAGGAGGGATACGAACTCCGCGCGGGCAAACGCCTGTCGGTGACGGGCGCCACCGAGACCGGCGCCTTCTACGGCACCCGGACCATCCTCCAACTCCTCGCCCAGGGCGACCGGTTGCCCGCCGGGCGCACGGTCGACGTGCCGCAGTACGAGGAGCGCGGCGTCGGCGTCTGCGCCTGCTACATCCACATCACGACGGACTGGCTGGAGAACCTCGTACGCGACATGGCGTACAACAAGCTCAACCAGCTGCTGCTCGAACTGAAGGTGAAGAGCGACGCGCACCCCGAGGCCAACACCTGGGGCTACTACACCAAGGACGAGATACGACGCCTCGTCGCCCTCGGCGAGAAGTACCACGTCACGATCATTCCGGAGATCAACTCCCCGGGGCACATGGACCCGTGGATCGAGAACCGCCCGGATCTCCAGCTCACCGACTCCGACGGCAACAAGCAGCCGTCCCGGCTCGACATCACGCGTCCTGAGGCCTTCGCCTACTACACAAGCCTGATGGACGAGTACGCGGAGGTCTTCAAGGCAGACTCGTGGCACATGGGCGCCGACGAGTACATGCTCGGCTCCGACTTCGCCAAGTACCCGCAGGTCCTGGAGTACGCCAGGGCGAAGTTCGGCACGAACGCCACGCCCCAGGACGCGTTCATCGACTTCGTCAACCGCGTCCACGCCTACGCGGCGGGCACGGGCAAGAAGCTACGCATCTGGAACGACGGGCTCACCGGAGCCAACACCGTGCCCGTCACTGCCGGGACGACGGTCGAGCACTGGCTGAACGTGGCGACGAAGCCAAGCCAACTCCGGGACCAGGGCTATCCGTTGATGAACGCGGCCTACGCCCTCTATCTGGTACGCGGCGGCTTCCACTCGGACACCAAGGGCCTGTACGACCAGAGTTGGGATCCGCGCAGCTTCGAGGGCGAGAAGCTCGCCTCGCGCGAGGGCATCACCGGGGCGAAGATCAGCCTCTGGCCCGACAACGGGCGCGGCGAGACCGAGAACAAGGTGGCGCAGGACACCGACCCGGCCCTGCGTCACGTCGCCCAGGCCACCTGGGGCAGCCCCCACCCGGACGCCACGTACGCGCAGTTCACCGCCCGCGCGGCAGTCGTGGGCCACGCGCCCGGATGGCGGGACCTCACCCGTGTGCCGGTCGCGGACGGGACGTACACCTTCCGCGCGGGGACCGCGTCCATGTCGGCCGAGGTGAAGCGCACCCCGGACGGTTACGTGACCTTGAAGGCGGCGAACGGCTGCCTCGAAGTACGCGGCGGCAAGCTCACCCTCAACGTGCCGCTCCAGCCCGGTGTCGAGGTTTCCCGGCAGACCTGCGACCCCGCGAACACCCTGCAGCGCTGGCAGTTGGCGCCCGCGCGGGACGGCTACCGGCTCGTCAACGCGATCACGCAGATGGCCGTGCACGTGACCGACGACGGTCGGCTCGTGCAGTACCCGCCGGACCAACAGTCGCCCGCCGTATGGCAGTTGACCGCCGGATGACCCGCCGAGCCGTAGCCCGTAACCCCGTTGACCCGCTGACCTGAGGAGTCCGACCCGCATGGCAGTCTCCAGACGTCTCTTCGTCACGGCCGCCGCCTCGCTCGTGGCGTCCAGCGGTACGTCCCTGGCGCTCGCACCTTCCGCCTCCGCCTCTGCATCCACGGCCTCTGTCCCGGCTTCCGCCTCGGCCTCCGTCGCAGGCGAAGAGCCGTGGTACCGAATCCCCGTCAGCCCCGACGACACCCCGGAGGAACTGGTCCGCAAGGCTTCCCAAGTCCGGCCCACGGAACGGCAGATCGCCTGGCAGGCCCTCGAACGCACCGCCTTCCTGCACTTCGGCGTGAACACTTTCACCGGTCTCGAATGGGGTACCGGGGACGAGGACCCCGAAGTCTTCCAGCCGGTCGGACTCGACACCGATCAGTGGGCCCGCGCCCTGCGCGACGGCGGCTTCAAGCTCGCCATCCTCACCGTCAAGCACCACGACGGCTTCGTGCTCTACCAGTCCCGCTACACCAACCACTCGGTGGCGTCGAGCAGTTGGCAGGGCGGACAGGGCGACGTCCTGCGCTCGTTCGCCGACTCGATGCGGCGCCACGGCCTCAAGGTCGGCGTCTACATCTCACCGGCCGACGAGAACCAGTACCTGCACGGCGTGTACGCCAACGGCAGTGCCCGATCCGAGCGCACCATCCCCACCCGCGTCCCGGGTGACGACCGCCCGGACGGGCCCACCTTCACGCTCCCGGCGACCGACTACGGCGCCCATATGCTCGACCAGCTCTACGAGGTGCTCACCGAGTACGGGCCCGTCGACGAGGTCTGGTTCGACGGTGCCCAGGGCCGTATCCCGCCGGACAAGGTCGAGAAGTACGACTGGGACAGCTGGTACACGCTGATCCGGACGCTCGTGCCGGACGCCACGGTCGCCGTGTCCGGACCCGACGTGCGCTGGGTCGGCAACGAGGGCGGATTCGCCCGCGAGAACGAGTGGAGTGTCGTCCCCGTCCAGGAGAAGGACAACGGGCGCATGGACTTCGCGCTCTCGTACGACGCGCCCGACATGGGCGGCCGGGACGCCCTCGTCACCGCGCAGTCCGTGGCCGACCACCTCCAGTGGTGGCCGGCCGAGGCCGACGTCTCCATCCGCGACGGCTGGTTCTACCACGCCGACCAACAGCCCAAGTCGGTCCAGCAGTTGACGGACATCTACTTCGGCTCGGTGGGCCGCAACGCGGTACTCCTGCTCAACATCCCGCCGGACAAGCAGGGCCTCCTCCCGGCCGCCGACGTCACCCGCCTACGGGAGTTCCGCGAACGAATCGACCGCGAACTGCCGGAGGACCTGGCCCGCGGAGCCCGGGTCACCACCTCCCCGGGCACGATCACGGTCGACCTCGGCCGGACCCGCGAGATCGACCGAATCCGCCTCGCCGAGGACATCAGGCACGGACAGCAGGTCGAGAGCGTCGTGGTCGAGGCCCACATCGGCGGAGCCTGGAAGCGCGCCACCGCGGCGGGCACACTCGGCGCCAGCCGCATCCTGCTACTGGCGACTCCCGTACGGGCAAGACACTGGCGGGTACGCGTGACACAGTCCCGCCGACCGGCACACCTCGCCCAATTCGCCCTCTATCGCTCGCGCCTCTGAGCGCACGGCCCCACACCGGCGCCCCTTCAGGGGCGCGGGGAACTGCGCGACCAGCACCAACGAACCCGCAGACGCAATACCGCCCCCGCCACGCCTACTAACAGGGGGTGGCCGCCGCACAGCGACGACCACCCCCAACACCCTCCCGCTCAAGCCCCGCAGGGCCCCGTACTCTCCCGGGAAATCAACCGCGGCACGGGCACCCGCACGGCCCGCGCCGGCCCCCCGTCCAGCAGTGAGGTCAGCTCCTTCGCGGCTGTCCGGCCGAACTCCACCGTGTCGCGGGAGAGCGCCGACAGCCACGGCTTGACCATGCGGCACAGCGCCGAGTCCTCCCAGGCGACGACGGAGACGTCCCCCGGCACCGAGAAGCCCAGCTCAGTGGCCGCAGCGACTCCGGCGACGGCCATCACGTCGTTGTCGTAGATCAGCGCGGTCGGCCGCGAACCGCCCTCCGTATCGCTGCCTTCCAGGGTGCCGTCTTCCAGAACCCCGCCCCCCAGCACCCGGCGCGTGACAGCGGCACCCTCCGCGTCCGAGTAGTCCGTGGTCACCGAGCGCACCTCGGCGAGCCCGCGCCGCTCGGCCTCGGCGCGCAGCGTACGGATCCGGCGCTCGGTGTGCGCGAGGCCCGGCAGGCCCGCGATGTGCACGATCCGGCGGTGCCCCAGCGCGGACAACTCGTCCACGACGGCGGCCATCGCGCCCGCGTCGTCCGCCCAGACGGTGGACAGACCCGGGTGCCTCGCGTCCGGCGCACCGCCTATGACCACCGCGGGCAGTCCCAGTTCGTCCAGCAGGTCCGGGCGCGCGTCGTCCGTCCGGGGGTCCACGACCAGCACCCCGTCCACGCGGTGCTCCGCCCACCAGCGCCGGTACACCGCGCACTCGTCGTCGACGTCCTCGACGACCTGGAAGAGCAGACCGAGATGACGCTCCGCCAGGACCTCCTGGATACCGGAGATGAGCTGCAGGAAGAACGAGTCCACACCCAGGGTGTCCGCGGGCCTGGCCAGGACGAGACCGACCGTCGCCGCGCCCTCGCCCGACAGCTGGCGCGCCGCCGTGCTGGGCCGCCAGCCCAGTTGCTCGGCGACCCGGCGCACCCGGTCCCGGGTGATCTCGGAGACCCCCGGCCGGTCGTTGAGCGCGAAGGAGACCGCGCTCTCGGAGACCCCGGCGCGCTGCGCGATGTCCTTCATCGTCGGCCGGCGCGCGGGAGACCGCTTGGCTGGCAACCTTGCTCCCCATTTCATGAAGCCGTACTCAATGAAGCCCCGCTCAATGGAGCTCCGCACTAATGCGCTTGAGTCAGGTCACTCTAAAGCGCATTAGTGATCGGTTGCAAGAGGCGATCTGCAAGCTCATGACCTGGGCTGATGTCCAGATAATGAATTTAGCGAGGCGGAATCCATTGACTTCCCCACCGCGATGGATGCAAGGTCTGCCCGTCACCTCCGACCCACACCGTCGCAAAGGAGCCCGGTCACCGTGCGCATGCCTCGCAGAGCACTCGCCGCCGCTGTCGTCGCCCTGGTACTGCCGCTCAGCGCCTGCGGCTCCGGAGATGACGAGGGCGGTTCCACGGACGCCTCCGGCAAGGTCGAGGGCGACATCACCTTCCAGACCTGGAACCTGAGGGCCAACTTCAAGCCGTACTTCGAGGGCCTGATCGCCGACTTCGAGAAGAAGTACCCCGGCACGAAGGTGAAGTGGGTCGACCAGCCCGCCGAGGGCTACGCCGACAAGATCAGCGCGGACGCGGCCGGCGGCACCCTGCCCGACGTCGTGAACGTCTCGCCGGACCTCGTCGCCCCGCTCGCCAAGGCGGGCCTCGCGCTCGACCTCGACAAGTCCGCCGCGAAGTACAAGAAGGAGTACCTGCCGGGCGCCTGGGCGAGCCACGAGATACCGGGCATGGAGGGCACGTACGCCTTCCCCTGGTACCTGAACACCGGCCCGCTCTTCTACAACAAGTCGCTGTTCAAGGAGGCCGGCCTGGACGCCTCGAAGCCTCCGAAGACGTACGACGAACTGTTCGACGACGCACTGGAGTTGGCGGACAAGAGTGACGGCAAGGTCGCCACCCTCGCGAACGTGCCCACGATCGAGGACTTCGGCCGGTACGGCGTCGAGCTGATGAACGAGGAGGGCACCGCCTTCGCGTTCAACGACGCCAAGGGGGTCGAACTCCTCACCAGGTACAAGGAGTTGTACGACGCCAAGGCGCTCGACTCGCAGGCGCTGACCGCGACCCCCGAGTCCTCCGGTAAGAAGTTCCTGACCGGGGCCGTCGCCATGAACCCGGGCAGCGCCCTGGACCTGGGCAACTTCAAGAAGCAGGCGCCGAACCTCTACAAGAACATCGGCATCACCGACCAGATCACCAGCACCGGCAAGGTGAACATGTACGTGATGGGGGTGATGGTCAACGCCCAGACCAAGCGGACGCCCGCCGCGGTCGCCTTCGCGCACTTCGTCACCGACGCGCAGAACCAGATGTCGTTCGCGAAGAAGGTCGCGATCTTCCCGAGCACCGCCGGTTCGCTGGACGACCCGTACTTCACGAAGGAGGACGGCACGGACGAGACCCGCGTCCGGATCGCCGCCGCCAAGTCCCTGAAGAACGCGGTCAATTACACGCCGGTCCTGTTCAGCGAGCAGATGAAGACCGAGCTGCGGAACTCCGTCGCCAAGGCGCTGCAGGGCAAGGTGAGCCCCGAGGAAGCGCTCAACAACGCTGTCAAGGCGTGCGACCGGCTGCTCAAGCAGCAGGGCTGACCGACATGGCGAGTTCTTCCAGTACCGCTTCCTCCGGCGCTGCCCCTCACCGTGCCGCTTCTTCCGGAACCGCGCGGGTGCGGCGCCAACTGCCCACCAGTCCCTGGCTGTTCGCCGCCCCGGGACTGCTGGTCGTCGGCATCTTCATCCTGTACCCCTTCGTCTCGACGCTGGTCAACGCCTTCACGGACCGCCGGACCCTGATCCCCGGCGAGTTCGTGGGCCTGGCCAACTTCCGGGAGCTGCTGCACGACGAGATGTTCTGGATCGGCCTGCGCAACAGCACGCTGTACGTCCTCGGGGTGGTCCCCGCGCTCGTTCTGCTGCCCCTGCTGCTCGCGCTCCTGGTCCAGAAGAACATCCCCGGCATCGCCTTCTTCCGGTCGGCCTTCTACACCCCGGTCGTCGCGTCCATCGTCGTGGTGGGACTCATCTGGGTGTGGCTGCTCGACGAACGCGGCCTGGTGAACTCGCTGTTGGAGACGATCGGCGTCGGCAGGGTCGGCTTCCTCAGCGACCAGTGGCTGCTCCTGCTGAGCGCCATGGCCGTCACGGTCTGGAAGGGCCTCGGCTACTACATGATCATTTATCTGGCCGCGCTCGCCAACGTGCCGCGCGAGCTGCACGAGGCCGCTGCGGTGGACGGCGCGGGCGCGATCCGCCGCTTCCTCACGGTCACCGTGCCCGCCGTCCGCTCCACCATGGTGCTGGTCGGCGCGCTCTCCTCGGTCGCCGCCTTCAAGGTGTTCTCCGAGGTCTACCTGATGGCCGGCCCGGACGGCGGCCCGGCGGGCGAGGACACCACGCTCGTGATGCTCGTGCAGCGCACCGGCACCGGCCTCACCGGCCGGGTCGGCTACGCCTCCGCCATCTCGGTCGTCGTCTTCGTCGTCACCGTCGCGCTGATGCTGCTCGTACTGCGCGCCGACCGGAAGGAGGACGCGTGAGCATCGCCGAGAAGGTGCGCGAGGCACCGGCCGCCGTGGAGGTGGCGCCCCGCCGCAAGCGCGTCACCGACGAGCACGGCCGGAGCGTCCGGGTGTGGGAACTCGCCCTGCGCTACCTGCTGTTGATCGCCGTCCTCGCGCTCACCGTCGGGCCGTTCGTGTGGCAGCTGTCCACCTCGCTGAAGGGCCCGACCGAGGACATCTTCAGCTCGCCGCCCAAGTTCCTGCCGAGCGAACCGACCCTGCACAACTACGACCGGGTCGCCGAGACCATCCCCGTATGGGACTACGCGTTCAACTCGCTGAAGGTCGCCACCGCCAACGTCGTGACGAACTGCGTCGGTTCGGCGCTCGCGGGCTACGCGCTCGCCCGGCTGCGCTACCGCGGCCGCAAGGTGACCACGCTCGTGTTCATCCTCGCGATGCTGGTGCCCGTGGAGGGCATCATCATCGCCCAGTTCACGACGATGCGTGAGCTCGGTCTGAACAACACCCTCATCGGGGTCGTCCTGCCCGGCTGCATCGGCGCGATGAACGTCCTGCTGATGCGCAACGCGTTCCTCAACCTCCCCTACGAGATCGAGGAGGCGGCCTACGTGGACGGGGCGAACGTCTGGCAGCGGTTCCTGCGGATCGCCCTGCCCTCGGTGAAGGGCACCCTCGCCGTCGTCGCGATCTTCGCCTTCATGGGCGCCTGGGACGACTTCCTGTGGCCGCTCATCGTGCTCAGCGACCCGGACAAGTTCACCCTGACCATCGGCCTCAACTATCTGCACGGCACCTTCGCCAACGACGAACGGCTCGTCGCCGCGGGCACGATCATCGCCGTGGCACCGCTGATCGCCCTCTTCGCCTGCCTCCAGCGGTACTTCTTCCGCGGGGTCGGCGAGGGTGCGGTGAAGGGCTGAGCCCGGCAATCACGGGCTCACCCGCCCACACCACCACGTGCTCAGCCGCCCACACCGACCCCGGGCTGAGCCGCCCGCAAGTCCCACACACCCCCACGTACGCACCCCAGAACCAGGACTCCCGCATGCCGCCTTCTGTCGTGCGCTTCGGCGTCAACTACACCCCGAGTGAAGGGTGGTTCCACCACTGGCTGGACTTCGACCTCGACTCCGTACGGGCCGACCTCGACTCCATCGCCGCACTCGGCCTGGACCACATCCGGGTCTTCCCGATCTGGCCCTACTTCCAGCCGA
This sequence comes from Streptomyces sp. NPDC033178, assembly GCF_055577685.1. Lineage (NCBI taxonomy): Bacteria > Bacillati > Actinomycetota > Actinomycetes > Kitasatosporales > Streptomycetaceae > Streptomyces > Streptomyces sp. NPDC033178. Next base: position 299,569 of record NZ_JBVIPT010000013.1, on the reverse strand, counting down.
ACCGTTCGCTGATCCGCCCGCGGGCCGTCGAGCAGCTCGTGGACCTCGCGGACGCGGCCGCCGAGCGCGGACTCGACGTCAACGTCGACGGTCTGCAAGGGCACTTGTCGAGCTTCGACTTCTTGCCCGCGTGGACGCAGACCTGGCACCGGCGCAGTCTGTTCACCGACCCCGAGGTGGTCGAGGGGCAGGCGGAGTACCTGCGGACTCTCGCGGCGGCCCTCGCGGACCGGCCCAACTTCATCGGCATGACCGTCGGCAACGAGGTCAACCAGTTCTCGGCGGGCCCCCATCCGGACCCCGACCGGGCGGAGCCCGCGCAGATCGACGCCTGGCTGGAGCGGATGCTCACCGCCTGTGAGAAGGGCGCGCCGGGCAAACTGCATCTGCACGCGGAGTACGACGCGGCCTGGTACCAGGACGACATGCCGTTCACCCCGGCCCAGGCCGCCCGGCGCGGCGCCGTGACCGCCGTGCACTCGTGGGTGTTCAACGGCACGGCCCAGCGGCACGGACGTACCGGAGTCGCGACCGAGCACCACGCCGCCTATCTGATCGAGCTGTCCAAAGCCTGGGCCGACGACCCGTCCCGGCCGGTCTGGCTCCAGGAGGTCGGCGCACCGGCGCCGCTGGTCCCCGCCGAACACGCCGCCGCCTTCACCGAGGCGACCGTCGCGAACGCGCTCGACTGCACCGACCTGTGGGGCATCACCTGGTGGTGCTCCCACGACGTGTCCCGCGATCTCGCCGACTTCCCCGAACTCGAGTACGGGCTGGGCCTGTTGACCAATGACCGCCGCCCCAAGGACAGCGCACGGGCGCTCGCGCGCATGGCCGGCTCGGCACGCGAGCACACCTACGCGCCCAAGACCCGCACCACCGCGCTCGTCGTCCCCGACAGCCCCGCCGGCCGCTCGCTCTGCGCACCCGGCGGACCCGTCTTCGAGGCGTTCTTCCGGCTCACCGCGGACGGCGCCCGCCCGGCCACCGTGCTCGCCTCACGCGCGGACGACGAGGAACACCTCGCCGCCCGTGGCATCACCGAAGTCGTCACTCCCGAACAGGTTCCGTAGACCCCCACAAGAACTCCCACAAGGAGGCACTTGCTCGTGAACCCCACCAGACGCACCGTCCTGCTCGCCGCCGGCACCGGAGCCGCGGCAGCCCTGCTCCCGGCCTCACCCGCCACCGCCGGGCCGAAGGCCGCAGCGGCACTCCAGCCGTACGCGTCCTACTGGTACCCGGACTCGTTCCCCTCGGGCTCCCCGGGCGCGGGCATCACCTGGCGCAGCCTGAAGGCCTGGCGTGCCGCCGACGACACCGACCTGGCGTTCAACGCGGCGTCCGTGCCGCTCGCCGCCCGCTTCACCCCGACACCGGCGAACACGACGGCCCGCTCGGGCCAGGCCCGTATCCAGTCCCTGGTCTCCTTCGGCCCGACCGCGAGCAACCCCTCGCAGGGCGCGGCCAACGCCGACTACTACGCACTCACCCACTGGTCGTACGTCGACGAGCTGATCTTCTGGGGCGGCTCCTCCGGCGAGGGCCTGATCCTGGCCCCGAACGCGCCGATCGTGGACGCCGCCCACCGGCACGGCGTGCCCGTCCTCGGCAATGTCTTCCTGCCGCCCGTCGCGTACGGCGGACAGCTGCAGTGGACCCGGGACCTGGTGCAGAAGGACGCGTCCGGGCACTATCCGCTCGCCGCCCAGCTCGTGGCGGTCGCGGAGGCGTACGGGTTCGACGGCTGGTTCATCAACGCCGAGACCAGTGGCGGGAACGCCGCCCTCGCCACCGACATGCTCGGTTTCCTCACCGAGCTCAAGACGCTCGGCACGGCGAAGGGGCAGCGCGTCACCTGGTACGACTCCATGACCGTGAGCGGCTCGGTGAGCTGGCAGGGCGCCCTCAACAACCAGAACAGGATGTTCTTCCAGGCCGCCGACTCGATGTTCGTCGACTTCCGCTGGTCGTCGAGCAGTCTGGCCTCCTCGGGCACGACGGCCCAGCAACTCGGCCGCAGCCGTTACGAGTTGTGGGCCGGCGTCGATGTGGAGGCCAACGGCTGGAACCGCTCAGTGAACTGGGACGCCATGGTGCCCAGCGGCTCGGCCCATGTCGTCTCGGTGGGTTTCTACCGGCCCGAGTGGACCCGCAACCACCTGCCCGCCGGGCGCACCCCCGGCGACTTCCACGCCGCCGACGACCGCTTCTGGACCGGACGCTCGCTCGATCCGGCGAAGCCCGACGCCACCGACACCTGGCGGGCCCCCGCCGTGTCCGTCGCCGACCGCTCGACGGTGACCTCGGTCCCCTTCGCGAGCACCTTCAACACCGGCCACGGACTGCGCTGGTACGAGGACGGCAAGGTCACCTCGACGGCTCCCTGGAACCACCTCGGCCTCCAGGACCGGCTGCCGTCCCGGCGCTGGGTCGTGCGCACGACGGGCGCGCGCCCCGCCGTCACCTTCGACTTCGCCGACGCCTGGAGCGGGGGCAGCAGCGTCCTGGTCACCGGCGCCCTCGACGCGCCCGCCACCCTCGACCTGTACGCGACCAGGCTCCCGATCGGCGAGGACACGGTCGTCGAGCTGACCCACCGCGTCGACTCGGGGAGTGCGACGGTCGAGCTGGCCGTCGCCACCGCCGAACCGTCGGGCGCGGGCCAGCCGTACGCGTACACGTACTTCCCGGTCACCGTAGGCAGCGGCTGGGGGACCTCGACCGTACGGCTGACCGGTCTGCCGGCCGGCGGCACCGTGCACGGCCTCGGTGTCCGGCTCACCGGGTCCGGCGGCGCCGTGAAGTGGCGGCTCGGCGGACTCGCCGTACGGAACCAGGCCGCCCAGAGCCCGTCCGTCCCGGCCGACCTGAGCATCACCGGCGCCTCGGGAGGCGACCTGCGCTTCGCGTGGCGGGCCGTCCCCGGCGACGTACGCCACTACACGCTGCACCGGGTCCTGCCCGACGGCACCCGGCGCTTCCTCGGCGGCACCGCCCAGCGGGCCTTCTTCGTCGGCGGATTGACACCCGAGGGCGGTGAGTCCACGGCGAGGTTCGAACTGCGGGCCGTGGGGGAGCTTTACACCGCGTCGGCCCCCGCTACCGTCACACACACCTGGTGACCGCCGACCAGGTGGTCACCGTCGAAAGCCGGTGTTGACCACCGACACCGAGCAGCAATCCGCACAACGGAGTTACGGAGCACCTCACATGCATGACGACCGCAGCCTGGTCGAAGCCCGCCTCAAGCGTGTGCTCGACGAGCGCATACGACCCGCCGTGTACCCCGAGTCGGTACCCCTGGAAGTGGCGGTGTGGCACGCGCCCGGCGAGCCGGTGCCGGTCGACGAAGGGCTCTCCGCCCCGGTCGAACCGATCGAGGCGGGCGCGCGGTGGGGTGCTCCGTGGGGCACCAGCTGGTTCCGGGTGACCGGGACCGTGCCCGCGGAATGGGCCGGGAAGACCGTCGAGGCGATCCTCGACCTCGGCTTCGACGAGAACATGCCGGGCTTTCAGTGCGAGGGCCTCGTCTACCGGCCCGACGGCACCCCGGTGAAGGGCCTCAACCCGCGCAACCAGTGGGTGCGCATCGGCGCCCCCGTCGAGGGTGGCGAGGAGGTGCGGCTGCATGTCGAGGCCGCGTCCAACCCCGTCATCCTCGACTACCACCCCTTCCGGCCCACGCAGTTGGGCGACAAGGAGACGGCCGGCAGTGAACCGCAGTACAAGCTGGAGCGGATGGACCTCGCCGTCCTCGACGAGACGGTGTGGCAGCTGGTCATCGACCTGGAGGTGCTCGGCGAGCTGATGGCCGAGCTGCCGGTGGAGTCCGCGCGCCGCTGGGACATCCTGCGGGCGGTGGAGAAGGCCCTCGACGCCATCGACCTGCAGAACGTGGGCGGCACGGCGGCCGCGGCCCGCTCGCACCTCGAAGGGGTGCTGGCCGCCCCCGCCGTCCCCTCCGCCCACCGCATCAGCGCGGTCGGCCACGCCCACATCGACTCGGCATGGCTGTGGCCGCTGCGCGAGACCGTACGCAAGGTCGCCCGGACCACCTCCAACATGACGGCCCTTATCGAGGACGAGCCCGACTTCGTCTTCGCCATGTCGCAGGCCCAGCAGTGGGCCTGGGTGAAGGAGCACCGGCCCGAGGTGTGGGCCCGGGTGAAGAAGGCGGTCGCCGACGGGCGGTTCGTACCGGCCGGCGGCATGTGGGTCGAGTCGGACACCAACATGCCGGGCTCCGAGGCGATGGCCCGTCAGTTCGTGCACGGCAAACGGTTCTTCCTCGACGAGTTCGGCGTCGAGAACGAGGAGGCGTGGCTGCCCGACACCTTCGGCTTCGCCGCCGGACTGCCGCAGATCATCAAGGCGGCCGGTTCCAAGTGGCTGCTCACACAGAAGATCTCGTGGTCCCAGACCAACAAGTTCCCGCACCACACCTTCCAGTGGGAGGGCATCGACGGCACGCGGATCTTCACGCACTTCCCGCCCGTGGACACGTACAACTGCTCGATGAAGGGCAGCGAGATCGCCCACGCGGCGAAGAACTTCAAGGACAAGGGCGCCGCCCGGCACTCCCTCGCGCCGACCGGCTGGGGCGACGGCGGTGGTGGCACGACCCGCGAGATGGTCGCCAAGGCGGCCCGGCTCCGAGACCTCGAAGGCTCGGCGACCGTGGTCTGGGAGACCCCGGAGAAGTTCTTCGAGAAGGCGGAGGCCGAGTACCCCAACGCCCCTGTCTGGGTCGGTGAGTTGTACCTGGAACTGCACCGCGCCACGCTCACCAGCCAGGCCAGGACCAAGCAGGGCAACCGACGCAGCGAGCACCTCCTGCGCGAGGCCGAGCTCTGGGCGGCGACCGCGGCCGTGCGCACCAAATTCCCTTACCCGTACGAGGAGTTGGACCGCCTCTGGAAGACGGTCCTGCTTCACCAGTTCCACGACATCCTGCCCGGCTCGTCCATCGCGTGGGTGCACCGCGAGGCCCGTAAGACGTACGAGGCGGTCGCCGAGGAGCTGAACGGCATCATCGGCTCCGCCCAACGCGCACTGGCCGGTGAGGGGACGACCGCCCTCGCCTTCAACTCGGCGCCGCACACCCGCGACGGGGTGCCCGCCGGCGGAGCGCGGACCCCGGCCGTCGGCGGCGAGTGCACACTGGTGCCGCGCACGGACGGCGGCTACGTGATCGAGAACGGGCGGCTTCGGATCGAGATCGACGAGCGCGGACTCGTGGTCTCCGCGTTCGACCTCGCCGCGGACCGCGAGACCCTCGCGCCCGGCAAGGCGGCCAACCTGCTCCAGATCCACCCCGACTTCCCCAACATGTGGGACGCCTGGGACGTCGACGAGTTCTACCGCAACACGGTCACCGACCTGGTCGACGCCGACGAGGTCGCCCCCGGTGACGACGGCGTCTCGGTCCGGATCGTGCGGACCTTCGGCGAGTCGAAGGTCACGCAGGTGCTGTCGCTCGCGCCGGGGGAGTGGCGGCTCGACATCGACACCGAGGTCGACTGGCACGAGACGGAGAAGTTCCTGAAGCTGGCCTTCCCGCTCGACGTGCACGCCGAGCGGTACGCGTCCGAGACGCAGTTCGGGCACTTCTTCCGGCCGACGCACACCAACACGTCCTGGGAGGCCGCCAAGTTCGAGGCCTGCAACCACCGGTTCGTGCACATGGAGGAGCCCGGCTGGGGCGTCGCGGTCGTCAACGACTCGACGTACGGTCACGACGTGACGCGGGCCGTGCGCGACGACGGTGGTACGACCACCACGGTCCGCGTCTCGCTGCTGCGCGCCCCGCGGTTCCCCGACCCCGAGACCGACCAGGGCGTCCACCGCTTCCGGCACGCGCTGGTGCCCGGTGCCGCGATCGGCGACGCGGTGCGTGAGGGCTGGCGGATCAACCTGCCCGAGCGCAAGGTCGTCGGCGGGGCCTCGGAGGTCGCGCCCCTGGTGGCCGTCGCCCAGGACGCGGTCGTGGTCACCGCGGTGAAGCTCGCCGACGACGGCAGCGGCGACGTGATCGTCCGCTTCCACGAGTCACGCGGCGGCCGCAGCCGGGCGACGCTCACGGCGGGCTTCGAAGTCGCCTCCGCCACGGTCACGGACCTGCTGGAGCGCCCGCTCCCCGACGCCACCGCCCCGGACCGCGACGGCAGCAGGCTGACCCTGAAACTCCGCCCGTTCGAGCTGGTGACGCTCAGGCTCAAGCGAGCCTGACCTTTTCAGGGGGCGCAGCCTCTCAGGGGCGGGGCCGTGACATGTGCGGCTCCGCCGCCTGGGCGCGACAAGCCCCCACCGGCCCGCAGGTTGATCATCTCGGACCCGGTTCCGGCCCTCAAGGCTGGAGCTGGGTCCGCAACCACTGCTCCACCTCACCGACATGGGCCGCCGCAGCGGCCCGCGCGGCCTCCGGATCATGGGCGACAAGCGCACGATGGATCGCCGCATGCTCCCGCCGGGTCCGCTCGAACGCCCCCTCCTCCTGGTAACCGCGCCAGACCCGGGCACGGAACGTGCGCGAGGAGAGCCCCTCCAGGATGGCCGCCATCGTGTCGTTGCCCGCGGCGACCCCGATGGCGCGGTGGAACGCCAGGTCGTGGGAGAGGATCTCCTCCGGATCGTCCGTCGCGTTCATGGCCGTCAAGTGCTTCTCGACCTCGGCCAGTTGGTCGGGAGTGATCCGTGCGGCCGCGAGCGCGGTCGCCGTCGACTCCAGGATGCGCCGCACTTCGAGGAGCTCGACCAGCCGCGGCCCCCGGGAGAGGTCCGCGACCACTCCGAAGGTCTCCAGCAGGTCCCCGGCCTCCAACTGCGTGACGTAGATCCCGGACCCGTGCCGGGCCTCCAGGACGCCCAGGACCGTGAGCGCCCGGATCGCCTCGCGCATCGAACTGCGCGAGATGCCCAGCTGTGACGCCAGATCCCGCTCGGTCGGCAGCCGCGCGCCCGGCTCCAGACGGCCCTCGCCGATCATCGCCTTGATCTGGTCTATCGCGCGCTGCGTCACGGTCCCCTTCTGCGGGGCCGCCGTCGTCCCCTGGGGCAGGCTCTCGTCCACGCCATGTCCTCCTGTTGCCGGGTGCGCCGCAGTCTAACCACTCAGGTGGTCGGACCACTACGTATGAAAACCAGGGAAAATTGCGGTCCAGGGGTGTTGTCAGGGGGAAGTGGTCTGATAAATATGCGTGGCACCTGCTCGATCACGCTCAACGAGGAGCCGATACATGGCCGGCAGAACAGTGCGGTACCGGAACGGTCGAAACACCTCACGGGCGATACGTGCGGCGGCCGTGGCCGCCTGCGCCACGCTCGTACTCGCGGCATGCGGCAGCACCAAGGACAACGTCGCCTCCAAGGGCGACGGCGGAGGCGACGGCAGCGGCAAGGTCGGCGTCATCCTGCCCCTGCTGACCTCGCCGTTCTGGCAGTCGTACAACGACTACGTACCCAAGATGGCGAAGACCGAGGACGTCGACGCCCTCAAGACCGTGAACTCCAACAGCGACCCGTCGCAGCAGATCACGGACATCAACAACCAGCTCAACCAGGGCGTGAAGGGCCTCGTCGTGGCCCCCCTGGACAGCGCCGCGATCTCCGCCGGTCTCGACCAGGCCGAGCGCAAGGGCGTGCCCGTGGTCGCCGTGGACGTGGCGCCCGAGAAGGGCAAGGTCGCGATGGTCGTACGCGCCAACAACGTCGCGTACGGGGAGAAGGCCTGCGAGTACCTCGGCAAGCAGATCCCCTCCGGCAAGGTCGTGCAGATCATGGGCGACCTGGCTTCGGTCAACGGCCGGGACCGCTCCGAGGCCTTCCGGGCCTGCGTCAAGGAGAAGTTCCCGAAGCTGAAGGTCCTGGAGATCCCCGCCAAGTGGGAGTCCGACACGGCGGCCTCCAAGCTGGACACGCTCCTCAACGCCAACCCGGACATCAAGGGCATCTACATGCAGGCGGGCGGCGTCTATCTCGCGCCCACGCTGCAGACCCTGAAGTCCAAGGGGCTGCTGAAGACGGTCGGCCAGAAGGGCCACATCACGATCGTCTCGAACGACGGCATCCCGCAGGAGTACGACGCCATCCGCAAGGGCCAGATCGACGCCACCGTCTCGCAGCCGGCCGACCTCTACGCCAAGTACGGCATGTACTACATCAAGGCGGCGATGGAGGGGAAGACCTTCAAGCCGGGCCCGACCGACCACGACTCCGAGATCGTCAAGCTGCCCAGCGGCATCCTGGAGGACCAGCTGCCCGCACCGCTGGTGACCAAGGAGAACGTCGACGACCCCGAGCTGTGGGGCAACACGGTCAAATGAGCACACCACTCGTTGAGGCGCGGGGCATAGCCAAGCGGTACGGCCCCACGGTCGCCCTCGCCGACGGACAGCTGACCGTGCACGCGGGCGAGTCCCATGCCCTCGTCGGCCGCAACGGCGCGGGCAAGTCCACCCTCGTCACCGTACTCACCGGCCTCCAGGCCCCCGACGAGGGCACGGTCAGCTTCGACGGCGAGCCCGCGCCCGCCCTCACCGACCGGGACGCCTGGCGGCGCAAGGTGGCCTGCGTCTACCAGAAGCCCACCGTGGTCCCCGAACTGACGGTCGCCGAGAACCTCTTCATCAACCGGCAGCCGCAGGGCCGCGGAGGCTTCATCAGCTGGCGCAGGCTGAGGACCGAGGCCGCCGAGGTGCTCGACACCTGGGACGTCCACGTCGACCCGGACGCGCGGACCGCCGACCTCAAGGTCGAGGACCGTCAAATGGTGGAGATCGCCCGGGCGTTGAGCTTCGGTGCCCGGTTCATCGTCCTCGACGAACCGACCGCCCAGCTCGACAACCGGGAGATCGAGCGCCTCTTCACCCGCATGCGCGCGCTCCAGGAGTCCGGCGTCACGTTCCTGTTCATCTCGCACCACCTCCAGGAGGTGTACGAGGTGTGCCAGACCGTGACGGTCCTGCGCGACGCCCGCTGGATCACCACGGCCCCGGTGGCCGAACTGCCGCGGGCGGCCCTGGTCGAGGCCATGGCGGGGGAGTCCATCGCCGCCGTGGAGGAGAAGGCCGCCCGTGGCGACGTGGCCGCCGGCGCGCCCGTCGTCCTGGAAGCACACGGGCTCACGTCGGATGCGTACGAGGGCATCGACCTCACCGTGCGCGGTGGTGAGGTCGTCGGCCTCGCCGGATCCAGCGGCAGCGGCAAGATCGAGCTCGCCGAGTCCTTCGCGGGACTGCACACACCGACCGGCGGCACTGCCCGACTGGAGGGCAGGCAACTGCCGTTCGGCGATGTGACGGCCGCTCTGCGGGCCGGTGTCGGCTGCGTACCGCGCGACCGGCACGGGCAGGGTCTCGTCTTCGGCATGACCGTCGGCGACAACGCGACCATGAGCGTCCTGGACCGCCTCGGCCGGTACGGATTCGTCGGCACCGACCGCAAGCGGGGCTTCGCCGACGAGTTGATCGACCGCCTCGACATCCACACCCAGGGGCCCGACCAGCCCGTGTCCGACCTCTCCGGCGGCAACGCACAGAAGGTCGTCATGGCCCGGGCCCTCGCCTCCGACCCCCGGCTGCTGGTCCTGATCAACCCCACCGCGGGCGTCGACGTGAAGTCCAAGGAGTCCCTGCTCTCCCGCATGGACTCGGCCCGTGACGACGGCACCGCCGTCCTCGTCGTCTCCGACGAACTCGACGACCTGCGCCGCTGCGACCGCGTCCTCGTCCTCTTCCACGGCCGCGTCGTCGCCGAGCACCCGGCGGGCTGGCGCGACCACGAGCTGATCGCCTCCATCGAAGGAGTGGACCACCATGGCTGACACGAAGGCCCCGTCGGCCTCGGCCTCCACCCCCCTACGGCCACTGAAGAGCAAGGCCGACGCCAAGGCCGTACTCCTGCGCAGGGCACGCGAACTCGCCCTCGTACCGGCCCTGTTGCTGCTGCTGGTCCTCGGTGCGTTCGTCAACGACGCCTTCCTCACCGAGCAGAACCTGATCTCCATCCTGGGTGCCTCGGCGGCCCTGGCGATGGTGGTCCTCGCCGAGTCGCTCGTGCTCATCACCGGCAAGTTCGACCTGTCGCTGGAGTCGGTCGTCGGCATCGCGCCCGCCGTCGGCGCGCTGTTGCTGCTGCCCGCCGCACAGTCGGGCTGGGGCACGGAACTGCCCGCCGGAGTCGCCCTGCTCGCGATCCTCGTGGTGGGCGCGATCATCGGCGGCTTCAACGGCATCCTCGTGGTGAAGCTCAAGCTCAACGCGTTCATCGTGACGCTCGCGATGCTGATCATCCTGCGCGGTCTGCTGGTCGGCGCGACCGAGGGCAAGACGCTGTTCGGGATGCCCGACGCCTTCTACACGCTCGCCACCACCACCTTCCTGACCGTTCCCATCTCGGTGTGGCTGGCGGCGGCGTCGTTCGGGGTCGCCGGGTTCTTCCTCAAGTACCACCGCCTGGGGCGTGCGCTCTACGCGATCGGCGGCAACGCGGACGCGGCACGCGCGGCCGGCATCCGTGTCGAGCGCGTGATGCTCGGCGTGTTCGTCGTCGCCGGGACGCTCGCCGCGGTCGGCGGACTGATGCAGACCGGCTACGTCGGCGCGATCAACGCCAACCAGGGTCAGAACATGATCTTCACGGTGTTCGCGGCCGCGGTCATCGGCGGCATCAGCCTCGACGGCGGCAAGGGCACGATGTTCGGCGCCCTTACGGGCGTCCTCCTTCTTGGGGTGGTCCAGAACCTGCTCACCCTTGCGCAGGTGCCGTCCTTCTGGATCCAGGCCATTTATGGAGGGATCATCCTGGTCGCCCTCATGATCGCCCGCGTGACGACCGGCCGTGCGCAGGACTAGGCGTGGTGTGCAGGTGCGGGTTCGTTGTGGTCCCCCAGCCTTCGGCCGGGAGGTGCCCCCAGGTCGCGCAGTTCCCCGCGCCCCTTAGGGGGCGCCGTGCCGCACCGGACTTCAGCCGTCCGCTTCCCTTTGTCCCTGACCGAAAGGCACTTCTGTGTCCGCATCCGCCGCCTCCCGCATCACCGCGGTCGACACCTACGACATCCGCTTCCCCACCTCGCGTGAGCTCGACGGCTCCGACGCGATGAACCCGGATCCCGACTACTCGGCCGCGTACGTCGTGCTGCGCACAGGCAGTGACGACACGGCCGACGGCCTGGAGGGACACGGATTCACCTTCACCATCGGGCGGGGCAACGATGTCCAGGTCGCCGCGATCGAGGCGCTGCGCCCGCACATACTGGGCCGGCCGGTGGACGAACTGTGCGCGGATCCGGGCGCCTTGAGCCGGGACCTGATCGGGGACAGCCAACTGCGGTGGCTCGGGCCCGAGAAGGGCGTGATGCACATGGCGATCGGCGCCGTCGTCAACGCCGTCTGGGACCTGGCAGCCAAGCGCGCCGAGAAGCCGCTCTGGCAGCTGCTCGCCGACGCCACGCCCGAATGGCTCGTGTCCCAGGTGGACTTCCGCTACATCGCGGACGTCCTCACCCCCGAGGACGCCCTTCGCCTGCTGACCGCGGGCCGGGAGGGCGCGACGGAACGCGCCACGTTGCTGAAGGAGCGCGGCTTCCCCGGCTACACCACCTCGCCCGGCTGGCTCGGCTACTCCGACGAGAAGCTCACCCGGCTGGCCCGCCAGGCCGTCGCCGACGGCTTCACCCAGATCAAGCTGAAGGTCGGCGCGGACCTCGCGGACGACGTACGCCGCTGCCGGGTGGCCCGCTCCGTCGTCGGCCCCGACATCCGTGTCGCCATCGACGCCAACCAGCGCTGGAACGTCGACGAGGCCATCGAGTGGACCAAGGCGCTCGCCGAGTTCGACCCGTACTGGATCGAGGAGCCCACCAGCCCCGACGACGTCCTCGGCCATGCCGCCATCCGCAAGGCGATAGCCCCGGTCAAGGTCGCCACCGGCGAGCACGTACAGAACCGGATCATCTTCAAGCAACTGCTCCAGGCGGGGGCCATCGACGTCCTGCAGATCGACGCGGCCCGTGTCGGCGGGGTCAACGAGAACCTCGCGATCCTGCTTCTCGCGGCCAAGTTCGGCGTGCCGGTCTGCCCGCACGCCGGCGGCGTCGGCCTGTGCGAACTGGTCCAGCACCTCTCGATGTTCGACTACGTGGCACTGTCCGGCACGACCGAGGACCGCGTGATCGAGTACGTGGACCATCTGCACGCCCACTTCCTCGACCCGGTGGTGATCAGAGAGGGTCACTACATGGCACCCACCTCACCGGGCTTCTCGGCGACCATGCGGCCGGAGTCCATCGCGGAGTTCACGTTCCCCGGCGGCACCTTCTGGGCCGCCGACCTCGACCGGCAGAAGGAGCAGGCGGCATGAGCGACTTCGAGGGCCTCAAGGCCCTGGTGACGGGCGGCGCCTCCGGCATCGGCAGGGCCACCGCGGAACTCCTCGCCTCCCGCGGCGCCCAGGTCGCCGTCCTCGACCTGGACCCCACGAGCGTCGAGAAGCCCCTGCTCGGCTACCAGGCGGACGTCACCGACGACGACTCCGTACGCCGGGCCGTCGCCGCCGCGGTCGCCGACCTGGGCGGTCTCGACGTGCTGATCAACAACGCGGGCATCGGCGCCCAGGGCACCGTCGAGGACAACGACGACGAGGTCTGGCACCGCGTGCTGGACGTCAACGTCCTCGGCATGGTCCGCACCGCCCGGGCAGCCCTGCCGCACCTGCGGAAGTCCTCGCACGCGGCCATCGTGAACACCTGCTCCATCGCGGCCACCGCGGGCCTCCCGCAGCGCGCCCTGTACTCCGCGTCCAAGGGCGCCGTCCTGTCGCTGACCCTCGCCATGGCCGCCGACCACGTCCGCGAGGGCATCCGCGTCAACTGCGTGAACCCCGGCACCGTGGACACCCCCTGGGTCGGCCGCCTCCTCGACGCCGCGACGGACCCCGCCGCCGAACGGGCCGCCCTGGAGGCCCGCCAGCCCACCGGCCGCCTCGTCACCGCGTCCGAAGTCGCGGGCGCCGTCGCCTACTTGGCGAGCCCGCTGTCCGGCGCCACCACCGGCACCGCGCTCGCCGTCGACGGCGGTATGCAGGGGCTGCGACTGCGTCCGGCGGCCCAGTGAACGGGTCAGTGAGTGAGCCGGTGAACAGGCTCGGCCGCAGCGGCGTCGAGATCACCGCACTCGCCCTCGGCGCGGCCGGCATCGGCAACCTCTTCACCGAGGTCCCCGACGAGCAGGCGCAGGAGACCGTGGGCGCCGCCTGGGACGCGGGCGTCCGGTACTTCGACACCGCGCCCCACTACGGCATCGGCCTCTCCGAACGCCGCCTGGGCGCGGCTCTGAGCGAGCGCCCCCGGTCGGCGTACACCATCTCGACCAAGGTGGGCCGCCGTCTGGAGCCAAGCGACGCGGGAGGCGACGACCTCGCCAACGGCTTCGCCGTGCCCGCCACACACCGCCGCGTATGGGACTTCAGCGCTGACGGTGTACGGCGCAGCCTGGAGGCCAGCCTGGAACGGCTCGGCCTCGACCGGGTGGACGTCGTCTACCTCCACGACCCGGACGACCACGCCGAACAGGCCTTCCGGGAGGGCTATCCGGCGCTGGAGAAACTCCGCGCGGAGGGCGTGGTGGGCGCGATCGGCGCGGGTATGAACCAGGCCGGGATGCTCACCCGCTTCATCGTCGACACCGACGTCGACGTGGTGCTCTGCGCCGGGCGCTACACCCTCCTCGACCAGGGCGCGCTGACCGGACTGCTGCCGGCCGCGCAGGAGCGCGGGACCTCGGTGGTGATCGGCGGCGCCTTCAACTCCGGTCTGCTGGCCGACCCGAGGCCGGGAGCGACGTTCAACTACGCGGCCGCACCGCCCGAGATGCTGGACCGCGCCCTCGCTCTCAACGCCATGGCCGAACGGCACGGGACCACCCTGCGTGCTGCCGCCCTGGCCTTCTGCGCCGCCCATCCGGCCGTCGCCGGCGTCCTCGTGGGAGCCAAGTCGCCGCACGAAGTCCGCGACTGCGCCGAGCAGTTCGCGGCGCCCGTGCCCGCCGCCTTCTGGCAGGAGGTGCGGGACGCGGACCTCCTTCCCGCCGACGCCCCCGTACCCGGCGAGAACGCGTCGAAGCCGAAGGAGCCGTCATGAAGGAGCCGTCATGAGAGTGGCCCTGCACACCAAGGTCCGCGCCGACCGCATCGCCGAGTACGACGCCGCCCACCGCGAGGTCCCCGAGAAGCTCACGGACGCGATCCGCGCCGCGGGAGCCTCCTCCTGGACGATCTGGCGCAGCGGTACCGACCTCTTCCACGTCCTGGAGTGCGAGGACTACCCGAGACTCCTCGCCGAACTGGAGCAACTGCCCATCAACGTCGCCTGGCAGGCCCGGATGGCGGAACTCCTCGACGTGGTCCACGACTACTCGGCCGAGGGCTCGCGGGCGGAGCTGCCGGTCGTATGGGAGCTGCCGTGACGGTACGCACGGGTGCCGTCGACGCCCACCATCACGTCTGGGACCTCTCCGTACGGGACCAGGACTGGATCACCGGGCCCGAACTGGCGCCCCTTCGAAGGAACTTCACCGTCGAGGACCTGGAACCGGAGGCGCGTGCCGTCGGAGTCTCCCGGACCGTCCTCGTGCAGACCGTCACGGTGGTGGAGGAGACCCCGGAGTTCCTGGCCCTCGCGGAGGCACACGACCTGATCGGCGGAGTCGTCGGCTGGACCGACCTCACCAGCCCCGGCGTAGCCGACGAACTGGCCCGGCTGCGCGAACTGCCGGGCGGCCGCCACCTCAAGGGCATCCGCCACCAGGTCCAGGGCGAACCGGACCCCGAATGGCTCCTGCTCGAGGACGTACGCCGAGGACTGGCGGCGGTCGCCGAAGCGGGCCTGGTCTACGACCTGGTGGTCCTCCCGCAGCAACTCCCGGCCTGCGCAAGGGCTGCGGAGCGCCACCCCGAACTCACTTTCGTCCTGGACCACTTGGGCAAGCCCCCGATCGCCGCGGGCGAGTTGGAACCCTGGGCCACCGGCATCCACGCGCTGGCCGCCCTGCCGAACACCGTCTGCAAACTGTCCGGAATGGTCACGGAGGCGGACCCGAACGGCTGGAGGGTGGGCGACCTGACCCGCTACTCGGACACCGCGCTGGAAGCCTTCGGTCCCGGCCGGCTCATGTTCGGCTCCGACTGGCCGGTGTGCTCCCTCGTGGCCTCGTACGCCGAAGTGGCCGATATCGCGAGTCAGTTGACCGGGAAACTCAGCGAGAGCGAACAGGAGGAGATCTTCGCGGACACCGCCACCCGCGTCTACGGCCTCTGAAGCACGGTGCCGACCCGCATCTACGACTTCTGAGCCACCGAGTCGAGCCGCGTCGGCGGTAGGAATTCCCGTACATACGTCCGCTCCCAACAGGCGCCCGTCTCCCGCAGTTCCTGCCAGGTCGTGTACCGGTAGCGGAAGAGGCGGGCCCGGACGTACGGGGGCGGTGCGTCCGGCGGGAACGGGGAGCGGCGCAGCAGTCGGAGCGTGTCCCGGTCGTTCTCCAGGAGCCGCTCCACCAGGGCGCCGAACCACGATTCGGCGTACGCGGGGGAGAGGGCGGCGAACCACATCATCCAGTCGAGCCGCAGATGGTACGGGGCGAACTGACGCGGCCAGCGCCTCGGATCGCCGGGCTTGCCCCTGAACCCGTACTCCCGCCAGTCGGAGTCCTCGTGGGGTACGGCGTCGGCCGTGCCCTCGACCACCACCTCGTACCGGATGCGGCTGACGCTGCCGAACGCCCCGTAGGTGTTCACCAGGTGGAGGGGGTCGAAGGAGCGGTTCATGACCTGGCGGCGGGAGACCATGTTGCGGACCGGGCGGTAGCTCAGCGTCACGAGCAGCGCGGCGACCGCGAGGACCACGACCTCGTACCAGAGCGGGGCGCCGGGGACGTCCGGGGCCGTGCCCGGGAGCTCCAGCGCCGACAGGGCCAGCACGATCGTGATCCAGTTCAGCCAGGAGAAGTTGCCGGACAGGACCAGCCACAGCTGGGTGAGGATCATCAGGGCGGCGGCGGCCGTGGCGACAGGCTGAGGGGTGAACAGCAGTACGGGCACGACGAGTTGGGTGAAGTGGTTGGCGGCCACCTCGACCCGGTGCAGAGGCTTCGGCAGATGGTGGAAGAACCAGCTCAGCGGGCCCGGCATCGGCTGGGTCTCGTGGTGGTGGTCGAGGCAGGTCAGCTTGCGCCAGCACGCATCGCCGCGCATCTTGATCAGCCCCGCCCCGAACTCGACGCGGAACAGGATCCAGCGCAGCAGGAAGAGCACCACGACCGGCGGGGCGACCTCGTCGTTGCCCAGGAAGACCGCGAGGAAGCCGGTCTCCAGGAGCAGGGACTCCCAGCCGAACGAGTACCAGGTCTGGCCGACGTTCACGATCGACAGATACAGGACCCAGGGCACCAGCCAGAGCAGCATGGCACCCCAGAGGGGCAGCCGGCCGTCGAGCCCGGCGACGAGCGCCACCGACACCGCACAGCCGGTCCACGCCCAGGCCGCGAAGAAGCGGTCGGAGTAGTGGAGATGGAACACACTCGGCGCCTGCCTGAACGGCACCCGCGCCACGAACCGGGGCACCGGCAGCATCCCGCGCTCGCCGATCAGCGCACGGAACTGCAGCGCCGCGCCCAGGAACGCGACGAGATAGATCACGGCCAGAGCCTTCTGGAGGACCAGCCGGCTCATCCAGTACTCGGGGGCTGTGAACCACTCCACGGAGCCCGCTCCCTTCCCTTCCATTGTGACGCTGTGTGACTCTCTCCGGCTTGCGGAGTTCCCAGGACCGACGCAGACAATGGTGGACATATTGCCCGGGGTGGACCGGGACGGACGGGAGAACGTGGTGCGCATACCCACCAGAACCCTCGTCACGGCCTGCGCGCTCTCCGCGGCGCTCCTCACCGGGGGATGCGGCGGCGACGGGGACAAGGCGTCCGACTCCACCACCTCCGGCGGAGAGGTCTTCCTCCAGCCGGTCGCGGCCCAGGGTCCGGACCCGTTCACCGACTCCACGGCCACCACGACCACGACCCCGCCACCCGTCACCCGTACGCCCCGGTCCACGGCCCCCACCGGCAGCGCCACGGCGGAGGGCGTCCGGTCCGTCTCCGGCGGCACACCGGGCCTCTACGGCGGTACCGAGCGTGTCGGCAGCTGTGACGTCGAGCGGCAGATCCGCTTCCTCACCGCCGACCAGGTCAAGGCGCGAGCCTTCGCACAGGCCGCCGGCATCGCCCAGGCAGGCATCCCCGACTATCTGCGGGGACTGACCTCGGTCGTGCTGCGCGCCGACACCAGGGTCACGAACCACGGCTTCCGGGACGGGCGCGCCACCGAGTACCAGGCCGTCCTCCAGGCGGGCACCGCCGTCCTCGTCGACAACCGGGGCGCACCGCGCGTGCGCTGCGCCTGCGGGAACCCCCTCAAGCCGCCGGTCGCCCTCCAGGGAACCCCCGGACACAACGGCCGCCCGTGGTCCGGCTACGAGCCCACCAAGGTCATCGTGGTCACTCCGGCCCCACGGGTGATCGTCAACATCACGATCATCAACATCCAGAACAACACCTGGATCGAGCGGAGGATCGGTGACCACGACGGCGACGAGGACCGCATCGTGCCCGCGCCCGTCGTCGACCCGCACAGCCCGCGCCCGGACGGATCCTCGCTGCCGCCGGACGAGTCGTCGCCCGACAGGTCGTCGCCCGACGGATCGTCGTCGGAGAGCTCCTCGGAAGGCGCCGACGAATCCGCGAGCGACTGCGTGACGCCGACCGTGACCGTCACCCCCGGCACCACCGAGGGCACTCCGACGGACGACTTCACGGACACCACGTCCCCGGACCCCTCGGACTGCCCCACGGTCACCGTGACGGCCACCCCTGACCCCTCCGACGACCTGGTGTCACCCCCGGACGGCACGGACACGGGCACGCCGCCCGACACGGACGTCCCCGACGAGCCCACCGTCGAGCAGCCCGAACCGCCGCTGGACGACTCCCCGGCCGACACCCCGGAGAGCGAGGCCGGCCCCGACACCGTCCCGGAAGGCCCCGACCTGCCCGGCGGCGGCCTGATCCCCGACTAGGCCGAGCCGTGCGCAACCTGCCGTACATCCCTCGGCCGAGCGGTCCCCGGGGGCGTCCCACGGGTCGAGGAATCGCCCAAATCCTGGCAAGGTGGGCCCATGGTTGATCGGGGAGCGAGCGCCCTGTCACTCCCGGACGACTGGCCCGCCCACCCGGACCCGATCCTGGCGCTCAACCGCATGGGCAGCTTCGACTGGGACCTGGACGCCGGAACGTTTCAGATGGACGCCCTGGCCCACGAGATCTTCGACGTGCGCCCCGACGAGTTCGACGGCCGTCCCGAATCGCTGAGCCCCCGGGTGCCACCGACCGAGGGCCGCCGCCTGGACGCCCACGTCTCCCAGGCCATCAAGGACGGCAGCGAGAACTACGGGGCGTACTTCCGGGTCCGCCGCCGTGACGGCACCCTGCGCTGGACCCACACCCAGGGCTACATCCGGCGCGACGAGACGGGCCGTCCGCGCCGCATCATCGGCATCGTCCGTGACGCCACGGAGGAACTCGGCGAGGCCGAGGCCCGCCGCGAGCAGGCCGCCCAGGACGAGGCACGCCGCCAGCAGACGAACGTCGTGCAGATCACCACCGCGGCCCTCGCGCACGCCCACACCGTCCAGGACGTCATCGACGTCCTCAAGGACACCCACGGGGTCACCCACCTGGGTGCCAAGAGCCTCGTCATGGGCCTGGTCGAGGCCGGCCGCATCCGGCTGGTCGCCGAGGGCCCCGAGGGCAGCTTCGTACCGGGCACGCTGGTCACCCGTATCGACGAGCAGTACCCGATGAGCGAGGCCGTGCGCACGCTCGCCCCGCGCTTCATCGAGTCGCCGGAGGAGTTCGCCGAGCGGTACCCGCTGCTCTGGCCGCACATCACGGGTCTGGAGATCACCTCGGCCGCCTATCTGCCGCTCATCGCCCAGGCCAGACCCATCGGCGCCATAGGGCTGCTCTACAACGACCGGCACGGCTTCTCGTCGGAGGACCGCAACGTCCTCGTCGCGCTCGGCAGCAGCATCGCGCAGAGCCTCCAGCGGGCCATGTTCTACGAGCAGGAGAAGGACCTCGCCCAGGGACTCCAGCAGGCCATGCTGCCGCGCTCCATCCCCAGCGTCCCCGGCGCCGACATCGCGGTCCGCTACCGCTCCGGTTCCCTCGGGCGGGACATCGGCGGCGACTGGTACGACGTGATCCCGCTGCCCGGCGGCCGCGTCGGGGCCGTCATCGGCGATGTCCAGGGCCACGACACGCACGCGGCCGCCGTCATGGGCCAGCTGCGTATCGTCCTGCGCGCCTACGCGGCCGAGGGCCACACCCCCGCCACCGTCATGGCCCGCGCCTCCGTCTTCCTGCACGAGCTCGACACCGAGCGCTTCGCGACCTGCCTGTACGCGGAGGTCGATCTGTCCACGGGTGTGATGCAGGTCGTCCGGGCCGGCCACATCGACCCGCTCGTCCGTGACACGGACGGCAGCTGCCGCAGGCTGCCCGTCGAAGGGGGCCTGCCACTCGGCCTGTCCGCCCTGTTCGGGCGCCTCGAATACCCGGTCAACACCCTCGAACTCGACCCCGGCCAGACCCTGCTGCTGTGCACCGACGGCCTCGTCGAACAGCCCGGGATCGACCTCGACGACGGCATGCAGACCCTGCGCGCGCTCATCTCCACCGGCCCCGACGACGTACGCGACCTCGCGGACCGGCTCATCGACGTGGCCGAGGAACGCGGCGGCGAGGACGACGTGGCGCTGCTCCTGATGCGGCGCCTCGGCCTCGACGCGCAGCGCCCCGGAGGCCGTCTCCAGCAGCACGTCGGGCCCGGCGACCCCGAGGCGCTCGCCGAGGCGCGGCACATGATCCGTGCGGCCGTACGCGCCTGGGGCGCGGGTGGGAGGGCCGACGAGATCGAGCTGATCGCGGACGAGCTGATCACCAACGCCCTGATGCATACGGAGGGCTCCGCCATTGTGACGTTGCGTGTCCTCACCGGCCTCGACCGGCGGCTCCGTGTGGAGGTCGAGGACGCGTCCAGTGCGTTGCCGCGGCGGCGGGAGGCGGGGGAGTCCGGGGTCTCCGGGAGGGGACTGCTGCTGGTGGACCGGCTCGCGGACGTGTGGGGCGTGGAGGCGCGGGGCGGTGGCAAGTGTGTGTGGTGCGAGTTCCTTGTGCCCGACCGGGAGTGAGTGAGGGTTTGGGGGTGCGTTGTGACGTGCGGGTGCGTCGGGGTTGATCGCGCCCCCGCGGTGGAGCCGCGTCATGTCACAGCCCCGCGCCGCAGAGGGGCGCTGGTGGCACCCTGGTTCTATGCCGGAGCTGCCTGAGGTCGAAGCCCTGAAGGACTTTCTGGGTGATCACCTGGTCGGTCACGAGATCGTGCGGGTGCTGCCCGTCGCGATCAGTGTGCTGAAGACGTACGAGCCGCCGCTCAGCGCCCTCGAAGGGCGTGAGGTCGTGGCGGTGCATCGGCACGGGAAGTTTCTGGACCTGGAGACGGACGGCGGGCCGCGCTTCGTCACGCATCTGGCGCGTGCCGGATGGCTGCACTGGAAGGACCGGCTTCCGGACGGGCCGCCGCGCCCCGGCAAGGGCCCGCTGGCGATGCGCGTCGCCCTGGAGACCGGCGAGGGCTTCGACCTCACCGAGGCGGGCACCCAGAAGCGGCTGGCCGTGTACGTCGTACGGGATCCGGGTGAGGTCCCGGGTGTCGCCCGGCTCGGCCCCGACCCGTTGGCCGACGACTTCGACGAGGCCCGCTTCGCGAAGCTCCTGCACGGCGAGCGGCGGCAGCTGAAGGGTGCCCTGCGCGACCAGAGCCTGATCGCGGGAGTGGGGAACGCCTACAGCGACGAGATCCTGCACGCCGCGAAGATGTCGCCCTTCAAGCTCGCCTCGGCCCTGACGCCGGAGGAGACAGGGCGGCTGTACGAGGCCCTGCGGACGACCCTCGCCGACGCCGTCGAGCGCTCCCGCGGACTCGCCGCGGGCCGGCTGAAGGCCGAGAAGAAGAGCGGCCTGCGCGTCCACGGTCGCACCGGACAGCCCTGCCCGGTCTGCGGCGACACCATCCGCGAGGTCTCCTTCAGCGACTCGTCCCTCCAGTACTGCCCGACCTGCCAGACGGGCGGCAAGCCCCTCGCGGACCGCAGGATGTCGAAGTTCCTGAAGTAACCCACGGTGGGCCGTGACCGGCCGTCAGGCGCCCGCGCAGGGGCCGTCGGGACTCAGTGGACGGTGCCGTCGGACACCTCCGCCTCAGGGGGCCTTGAGTGTCACCAGGGCCTTCCCGTCCGGGTTGCGCACCTCGTACCGGACGACCTCGCCGGGATGCATCGCCGCCGCGCCCTGCATGGGCTCGGACGGCTGGCCCTCGGCGGTCTCGCCGGTCTTCTCGGGCACGGTCCAGCTGAGTACGACCTGCTCCGAGTCGTCGCGGCCGATGGCGACGAGTTGGCAGCGCAGGAGACTCGGCGCGTTCTTGACCTTCAGGTCCACTTCGCTGCCCCAGGCGCGGTTCAGGGTCGTGACCTCGGCCCATACGCCCGACGACGGGTCGGTCGCCGCGACCGTCTCGCCGCCGGAGCCCTCGTCCCCGGTGAAGACCGCGACCGCGGGGCCGCCCACGGCGAAGACCACGGCCGCGGCGACCGCGTACAGCCAGCGCCTCCGTCCGCTGCGACGCGTCGCGACGACATCGTCCAGGAGCCGGTCCAGCAGGGCCGGCCCGGCCTGCGTCATGGGATGCACCGCACGTGGCGTCGCCTGGGCGTATGCCCGCAACGACCGTGTGGTGGCTGCCAGTTCATGTATCTGAACCGCACACTGGGGACACTCCGTGAGGTGGTCCTCGAAGCGGAAGGCATCCGCCTCGTCCAGCACGCCGAGCGCATATGCGCCGACGTCGCGGTGGCGTTCCAGCGACCTCATACCAAATCCTCGGTGCCGATGGGGTGTGTGTGCGGGGAGTAGTTGCTTGCCCACCGGTACGCAGGAGACCGCCGAATCACTCAAGTCCCGTAGGAAACGAACCAAGAGATTCGGAGCGGACGGGCCCGCGGATTGGTCGAGGTTCAGAAAAAACTGGTCAGGGTAGTTGGAGGCGGAAGTGTGTCGGAAAATCGCTCAGAAAAGATGGATCGCCAGGTGCCCCAGCGGCAGCCCCAGCTGCCAGGCGGGTGTCCAGACCTTCGGACCGTCGTCCTCCCCGATGACCGGACCGCCGCCCGGCACCGCGTCCAGGTCCGGCGCGAGCAGCTCGGTCTCCTCCAGCCAGCGCCAAGCCGCCGTCGCCAGGTCCAGGTCCGGCGCCGGACCACCCGCGTCGATCGCCTCGGCGGCGAGTCCGGCCATGCGCTCACGCACCCAGTCCTGCCATGGCTGGTCGTACGCCGTCAGCGACAGCCACGTCTCCAGCTGTGAGACGACCCGGATGCCCGAGAGCTCACCGCTCGTGTCCGACAGGAAGATGGTGAGCGCCAGGGCGTCGCGCCCGGCGCGGAACTCGAAGGACGTCGGCGGCATCAGGTCGCCCGTCCGCAGCAGTTCGTCGGCGATGTACTCGGCGTACAACCACGCCATGGGGACGGTGAGTTCACCACCGCCCGCGCCGTCCGTGCTCTCTTGACCTCTGTGCAGCATCCCTTCCTGCCTTCCTCCGGTGCGTGCGCGTCGCCCGACCCCGGGCCCCAGTCCGGAACACGGATGAAGACAGCTGATTGCTCAACCATGGTCCTCGGCAAGGCGCTTTACGGAGGCTTGACCTAGCCTCCGGTTTCACCGCAGGTCGGCCGCGTATCCCGGAAGAACCCGGCGCAGGGCGCGCAGCGCGTAGTACGCGCGAGATTTCACGGTACCGGGCGGAATCCCCAGGGCCTCGGCGGCCTCCGCCACACTCGCCCCCCGGAAATACACCTGCACCAGGACTTCACGGTGCTCCGGAGTGAGTGTCTTCACAGCCTCCCGCACATCGAGGGTCGCCACCGAGCGTTCCGCGTGATCGGCCGCGACCCGCGCGCTCTCCAGCACGGCGTCCCCGACCTCGGCGGGCCGCGCCTGGCGGGCCCGCCGCGCGTCTATGGCCAGCCGCCGGCCGACCGTCAGCAGCCAGGGCCGTACGGAGTCGAAGTCGTCGGCGCGCAGCGCCTCGGGATGCTGCCAGGCGCGTACGAACGTCTCCTGCACCAGATCCTCGGCGCGCTGGCGGTCTCCGTCGGAGAGCCTCAGCATCAGGGCGAAGAGCGGTGCGCCGTGCTCCCGCTGCAATTCGGCCAGCTCGTGCTCGGCGGTCGTCCTGCTGGTCATGGTTGTGGCGGCCGTCATGGCCGTATGCCAGCGCAGCGTGACCCGCCGGGACAGGCCACGGACGCGGCTCGTCGGCAGACGGTCGAACCCGTCGACGAACGGTACGACGAACGGTCAACCGGGACGGAAGGCTCCGCCTCCGCATCTCGGTTCGCCCCAATGGCCCCGTCCTGGAACCTCGTTCGGGGTAGTGACGGTGGCGCCTTCTCGACTCGCGTCGGCACTCTTATCCGGATACATATCGGTTCGTACTTAAATACGACCGCATTGAGCGGTATTGAGCCGCATTGGAGCGAGGCCGAGAATGGCGAGGACACCGCGCACCCGTCAGGCGTCAACAGTTCTCGCGGTCCTGTGCTGCGCCGCTGTCGTGGCGAGCTGTCAAGGGCAGGACGGGCCGAAACGCCGGGGGAGCCCGGTCGGGGGCGGAGCGTCGGCGCAGAGCTTCACACTCGTGGCCTCCGGTGAAGTCCTCCCGCACAGCTCGATCATCGACCGGGCGAAGGCCGACGCGGGCGGTTACGGCTACGACTTCCGCCCCATGCTGTCGGGGGTCAAACCCGTCGTGGCCCGCGCCGACCTGGCGATCTGTCACATGGAGACGGTCTACGGAGCGGACGGCCACTACACCGGCTACCCCACCTTCAAGTCCCCGCCGCAGGTGGCCGAGGGCCTCGCCGCGACCGGCTACGACGCCTGCTCGACCGCCTCCAACCACACCCTGGACGACGGCTCCGCCGGTATCCACCGCACCCTCGACGCGCTCGACCGGGCCGGGGTGCGGCACGCCGGATCCGCCCGCAGCGCCGCCGAGGCGGACGCGCCCACGATCATGCAGACGGGCACCGCCAAGGTCGCCCACCTCGCGTACACCTACGGCACGAACGGCTTCCCACTCCCGGCCGGCGAACCCTGGGCCGTCAACCTCATCGACCCCGACCGGATCGTCACGGACGCCCGGGCCTCCCGGAAGGCGGGCGCCGACGTCGTGGTCGTCTCCCTGCACTGGGGCACCGAATGGCAGGACGAGCCCGACACCCGGCAGCTGACCCTGAGTAAGCGGCTCACCGGGGCCCGCACGGACGGCCGTCCCGACATCGACCTGATCCTCGGCACCCACGCCCACGTCCCCCAGGCGTACGAGAAGGTCAACGGCACCTGGGTGATCTACGGGATGGGCGACCAGATCGCCGGCAGGATGACCAACCACGGCGGCGCCCAGGATCCCCGCGGCAACGAGAGCACGATCGGCCGCTTCACCTTCGCCCCGCCGGAGAAGGCCGGCGACCGCTGGCGGGTCGAGAAGGCCGAATTCGTACCCCAGTGGTTCGACGTCGACTCGGGCCGCGTGGTCGACCTCAACAGCGCGATCGGCCAAGGAGCCGACGTGAGCGCCGTACGCGACCGGATCCGCCGCGTCGTACTCAGCCGGGGCGCGGCCGAGGATGGCCTGGTCATGGCGAAACCGGCGCAGTAGGCGGAGCAGCGGGGCGCGTTGAAGCACCTCCCGGGCGTCCAGACCGAGGGAGCGCGTTGCCGTCACCCCGGCGCGCGCACCGATGGCACGGCCTGCTTCGGTCGCCGCGCTCGGCGCTCTACGGCACCACCGTCACCGGCCACCGCCCAGCCTTCACCAGGCGGATCGCGACGGAGCCGACGATCCGGTGGCCCGCCTGCTCGGAGGCGCCCACGACGACGGCGTCCGCCTTGAGCTGGTCCGCCGCCGAGACGAGCCCGTTGTACGGGTCGCCGCGGAAGGTGTGGAACTCCCAGCGCACGTCGAATATGCCCTTGACCTGCTCGGTCCCCTCCCGGATCTGCTGGATCAGATCCTCGGCGATCTGGTCGGTCGTCTCCGCGACCGGAACGCCGAGCGCGGCGCCGGCCGCCATCACCGGCTGGATGTACACCAGAGCGAGCAGCGCCCGCTGCCGCCGGGCCAGCCCCGCGGCATAGGCGGCGGCGCGCAGGGACGAGTCGGAGCCGTCCACGCCAACCACGATGACCTTGGGCCCGTCGGTGCCCCGTTCGAACTGGTGGGAGTGCTGTTCCGTCACGGCGCAGAGGCTATCGGAACAGCCCTCTCCCGCAGCCGCCCGGGATCTCGCCCGGCCGCGCTCGACAGGCGGCCGGGCCCCGCTCTTCCTACAGTCGAGAGCATGAGTGCCGGCGTCCGGGCGGAAGCCCCGAGGGACCCGAAGGACACGACAGGGCCGATACGCCCGTCGCGAGACGGTCTCCTCAGCAAGGTGCCCGAGGGATTCGCGGTCTTCTTCGCCGCCCTCGGCCTGCTCTGCCTGGTGCTGGCCTTCATCCCGCCGCTGCGCCGGCTGCTGCGCCCGGTCGTCCACGTGCTGAACCTGGTCGTGGTCCCGGTCAGCGCGAACCTCGCGTACGCCGTCTTCCTCTTCCTCCTCGCCGCCGCCATCGCGGCCCGCAAGAAGATCGCCTGGTGGCTGGTCGTCGTCTACCTCGGACTGCTGGTCCTCGTCGACGCGCTGGGCACCGCGATGGGCCAGTACGCCGACTCCGTCCCCTCGCTCGTGGTCTGCGCGCTGGCCCTGGGCCTGCTGATCGTGGCCCGCCGGGAGTTCTACGCGGACTCGCGCAGGGCCGCGGTGCGCCGGGCCCTCGGCGTGCTGTTCGCCGGGCTGGCCGTGGCGATCCTCGTCGGCTGGGGGCTCGTCGAGCTCTTCCCCGGCACACTGCCGCGCGGCCAGCGGTTGCTGTGGGCCGCCGACCGGGTCTGCGGCGGACTGATCTCGGGCGGCGCCTTCGACGGGCGGCCACCCCGCCCGCTGTTCTTCTTCCTCGGCCTGTTCGGCGCGCTCGCCCTGCTGAACGCGGCCGCCACCCTCTTCCGCTCCCAGCGCATGGAGGCGGCCCTGCACGGCGACGAGGAGCGCCGAATCCGCGGGCTGCTGAAGGCGTACGGGGCGGACGACTCGCTCGGCTACTTCGCCACCCGCCGCGACAAGGCCGTCGTCTTCTCGCCCAGCGGCAAGGCGGCCGTCACCTACCGCGTCGAGGCCGGGGTGTGCCTGGCCAGCGGTGACCCCGTCGGCGACCGCGAGACCTGGCAGCACGCGATCGGCGCCTGGCTCGACGTGGCCCGCCGCTACGCCTGGGCCCCCGCCGTCATGGGCGCCTCCGAGGAGGGCGCGAAGGCGTATGCGCGCTCCGGGCTCGGCGCTCTACAGCTCGGCGACGAGGCGATTCTGCACGTCGCCGGATTCGACCTCGATGGCCGTGACATGCGGGTGGCCCGACAGGCGGTGGGCCGCGTCCGCCGCACCGGCGCCACCTGCCGCGTACGCCGGCACTCCACCCTCACCGACGAGGAGATGGAGGCGATCGTCGACAGGGCGGACGCCTGGCGGGACACCGAGACCGAGCGCGGCTTCTCCATGGCCCTGGACCGGCTCGGCGACCCCGAGGACGGCGACTGCCTCCTCGTCGAGGCGCTCGACTCCGACGGCAGACTGCTGGCGCTGCTGTCCCTCGTGCCCTGGGGCCGCGACGGCGTCTCGCTCGACCTGATGCGCAGGGACCGCAGCGCGCCCAACGGCGTCATGGAGTTCATGGTCGCCGAGCTGTGCGCGGTCGCCGGGAAACTCGGTGTGCGCAGGATCTCGCTGAACTTCGCCGTGTTCCGCTCGGTCTTCGAGGAGGGCGCCCGCATCGGCGCCGGACCGGTCCTCAGACTCTGGCGCCGCCTGCTGCTGTTCTTCTCCAAGTGGTGGCAGCTTGAGGCCCTCTACCGGTCCAACGCCAAGTACCACCCCGAGTGGTATCCGCGCTTCATCTGCTACGGAGACACTGCCGCCCTCGCCCGGATCGGCCTCGCCTCCGGCATCGCGGAGGGCTTCGTCTCCGTACCGTCGCTGCGCACGCTCCGGGGCAGGGGGCACGCGAAGGGCGGGCCGAAACCGGCGAGCACCGAGGGCCTGCCGTCGCTGTCGGCGCTCGGCCTCGACGGAGGGGCCGAGGCCGAGGCCGCCGATCCGACCGCGGGACTGCCCGAACAGGTCCGCATCCGGCACCGCAAACTCGACCGGCTCCGCGCCGACGGCATCGACGCCTACCCGGTCGGCATCCCGCCCCGCACCCACACCCTCGCCGAGGTCCGCGAGGGGCAGCACGTGACCGTCGCGGGCCGCGTCATGCTCGTACGCGACTTCGGCGGCATCCTCTTCGCCGTCCTGCGCGACTGGTCCGGCGACTTCCAGCTCGCCCTCACCCGGAAGGACGCCGGCCCCGCCCTCGACCGGTTCCGCAAGGACGTCGACATCGGCGACCACGTCACCGCCACCGGACTGACGGGGGTCAGCGACAAGGGGCAGCCCACGGTCTTCGCCACCTCCTGGCAGCTCATCGGCAAGTGTCTGCGCCCGCTGCCGGACAAGCGGCGCGGCCTCGCCGACCCCGAGGCCAAGGTGCGCCGCCGCTATCTCGACCTGGTCGCGAGCCCGGACGCCCGGGACGTCGTACGCGCCAGGTCCACCGCCGTCCAGGCCCTGCGCCAGGGCCTTCTGGAGCGCGGCTATCTGGAGGTCGAGACGCCGATGCTCCAGCAGATCCACGGCGGCGCCAACGCCAGGCCCTTCCACACCCACATCAACGCCTACGACCTCGACCTCTATCTGCGGATCGCCCCCGAGCTGTATCTGAAGCGGCTGTGCGTCGGCGGCATGGAGAAGGTCTTCGAGATGGGCCGCACCTTCCGCAACGAGGGCGTCTCCTACAAGCACAACCCCGAGTTCACGATGCTGGAGGCCTACCAGGCCTTCGCCGACTACGACGTGATGCTCGACCTCACCCGCGAACTGATCCAGGGCGCTGCCACCGCGGCCTTCGGTTCGCCGATCGCCCGCAAGGACGGCACCGAGTACGACATCTCGGGACCCTGGCCCGTCAGGACGGTCTACGGAGCGATCTCCGAGGCGCTGGGGGAGGAGATCGACGCCGACACGCCCCTGGAGTCCCTGCACCGGCTGTGCGACCGGGCGGACGTCCCGTACACCGCCGAGCACGGCCGCGGCGACGTCGTCCTCGAAATGTACGAGCGCCTGGTGGAGGAGAAGACCCAGCTGCCGACCTTCTACAAGGACTTCCCGACCGACGTCTCCCCGCTCACCCGCCAGCACCGCGTGGACCCGCGACTCGCCGAACGCTGGGACCTCGTCGCCTTCGGCACGGAGCTGGGGACCGCCTACTCCGAGTTGACCGACCCCGTCGAGCAGCGCCGGCGTCTCACGGCGCAGTCGCTGCTCGCCGCCGGGGGAGACCCGGAGGCGATGGAGCTGGACGAGGACTTCCTCGACGCCCTGGAGTACGCCATGCCGCCCACCGGAGGGCTCGGCATCGGCGTCGACCGGCTCGTCATGTTCCTCACCGGACTCACCATCCGCGAGACGCTGCCCTTCCCGCTCGTACGCCGCCGCTGAGCCGTTCCCGGCCCCCGGGAGCTGCTCTCAACGGGTGCTTTCGTGCGTCCGCATCGGTGGACATGTGCTGCGGCACACGTCGGCCGGGCGACTGATTACTCATGAATAAGGATCAGTTCCTCTCGCGGCGCCGGGCGTTGCTCGCCGGTGCCGCCGTGCTGGGAGCGGCGGGCGCGGCCGGCACCGTACAGGTGCTCACCGCCGACCCGGGCTCCCCGGTCCGGTCCTCCGCCGCTCCCGCCGCCGGTGCTCAGGCCAGGCGCGCGGCCCTGAGACCCTCCGCCTACCGTCTTCAGCCCATCGCCGGATACGGGCCGGTCCGCGGCACGGCCGCGCGGACCCTCGTACGGCACGAGCCGTTCCTGCGTATGTCGGGGCGCGGCAAGAGCATGGTGCTGACCTTCGACGACGGGCCCGACCCCCGCTACACCCCCCAGATGCTGCGCACGCTCAAGGCCCACAACGTGCGTGCCATGTTCTTCGTGTGCGGGGAGATGGCCGCCGACCACAAGGACCTGCTGCGCCGGATGGCCGACGAGGGACACGTGGTGGGCAACCACACCTGGTCCCACCCGCTGCTGACCCGGCTGACCCGGTCCGAGATCCGCTCCCAGATGGAGCGCACCTGCGATGTCATCGAGGAGGGAACCGGAGAGCGGCCCGGCTGGTTCCGTGCGCCGTACGGAGCCTGGAACCGGGCCGCCTTCCAGATCGGCGCCGAACTGGGCATGGAGCCGCTCGCCTGGACCGTCGACACCCTCGACTGGACCTCGCCGGGCGCCGGCGCGATCGAGAACCGGGTCATCAAGGGCGCGTCCCCGGGCGTCGTGGTCCTCGCGCACGACGCCGGCGGGGACCGTACGCAGAGTGTGACGGCGCTGCGCGACTATCTGCCGCGGCTGCTGGACTCGGGATACCACATCATCGTGCCCCGGCGGCAGTCCACATAGATCCGCGGAGTTCCACGGAACCCTTTCGGTTCCGTGGAACTCCGTGGATTTCGCGGGATCTCGCCCGCCGGGCCGGGGAACGCTCAGCGAACCTCGATCAGGCGGGCGAACACGACGACGTTCCCGTCGTAGCCGTTCTGCTTGGAGAAACCGCCTCCGCAGGTGATGACGCGAATTTCGGGGGTTCCGGTGTTCCCGTAGACACGGTCTCCGGGGAAGTTGTTCTTCTCGAAGACCTCGATGCCGTAGATCTCGAACACGGCGGTCTTTCCGTCCTTGCGCAGGACCTCCACGCGATGTCCCTTTTTGAGGGCCCCGAGTCCGTAGAAGACGGCGGGGCCCTGTCGGTTGTCGACGTGGCCGACCATGACGGCCGTGCCCTTCTCGCCGGGCGAGACCGCGCCCGAGAACCAGCCCGCGAGGTTCGGGTCCTCCGGCGGCGGCGCGTCCACCCAGCCCTCCATGTCGAGGCCCACGGGCGTGGTGGGGGCGTCCACCCGGATCGCCGGGATCCTGATGCGGTCGGCCACGGAGAACGGCAGGGGGGCCGGAGCGCCCGTGCGCATCGTGTTGTCGGTGACGTGGTCGTCCGCGGCGGCGGCCGTCGCGGGTTGCGGGGGCCCGACGTCGAACTCTCCCGAACCATTCCGAATGAGAGCGAGGCCGGTCAGCAGGACAAGCGCTATCACGCCCCAAGGAGCGCGCCTCCTGGGGCGCTCCTCCTCTTCCGCCAGCTCGGACACGGACATTCGCAATCCCCTCTCGACGTGGCCGTCGCCACGTCCGTCGCGCATACGAGAACGCTAAGCGCAGCGCGCTCACAGGGCGACGGGAGAAGCGCGAACGGGTGGCGGAGCGGACTGCCGTGCGCCATCCGAGTTGCCATCGCCAGGAAATTTCTGACGGTCCGTGACCTGCGGCAATATCCGATTGTGTTCCTTTCTGTCGGCGTGTCCTCTCACCGGTACGGAGCATTCTCGAAATGCGGCCCTGTGCACGGCAACTGAGGGTCTGTCTGGGAGGCGTTTTCTCGCCGATCGACTCGGGGACGGGTTCCCGGGGCGCCTTCCGCGGAGGATCACATGCGTACCACTCGTGCCCTGGCGGTCTCTGCGGCGGCGTTCGCCGCCGTCGGAATCGCCGCTCCCACGGCCGCGGCCTGGGACAACCCGAGCAACATCACCGCCACGCCCAGCGTCATCGCCCGGGGAGGCCAGCTGTCGGTCAGCGTGGACGGCTGCCCGAACGGCGGCTCCATGACGTCGACGGCGTTCCCACAGGCCAGACTCTCGTCGACCGGTGGCAACAACGAGACCGCGAAGGGGACCGCCACCATCAACAGCTCGGCCAACCCGGGCTCGTACGACATCACGGTCCACTGCAGCGGCAAGACCCTCACCAAGCCGCAGGCCTTCACCGTCATCGGTGGTGTCCGAGGCGGTCTCGGCGGCAGCAGCTCCACCGGTGCCACACCGACCGACATCGCGATCGGCGGCGGCCTCGTCGGCCTCGCCCTCATCGGCGGCGGGGTGTTCTGGATGCGCCGCCGCTCCGAGAACAAGATCTGAGCGTGCACAGCCCTTCGCCCCGGACCCTCAAGGGTTCCGGGGCGAAGGGCTGTCCGGTGCGTCCGGTGTATCCGGTACGTCAGCCGCCGTGCTCGCCGGTGCGCCGCCGCGACCAGTAGTACGCCGCGCCGACCGAGCCCGCGATGAGTGCGGCGCCGAGGCCGATCTCACTCAGGTCGAAGCCGTCCGCGCTGCCGCCGACGCCCGCCTTGACGCCCCGGTGGACGGGGGTGTGCGTCGGGTCGTTCGGGCGGCCGGTCGCGATGGTGAGGTCCGTGTGGCCTGACTCGTTTCCGCACTGGAACGTCACCTCGTACACCGCGCCGGGCTTGGCGTCCCAGTCGACGGTGGCCGTGGCGGAGCCCTGTCCCTTGGGGATCGTCACCGTGTTGAAGACGCCCGAGGAGACCTTGGTGTCCGACTTGCAGCCGTTGACCGACAGCGAGACCCGGCCGCCCGCGGCGATGGTCGTGGGCGAGACGTTGAAGCCGAACGAGGTGATGTTGCGCTCGCCGTCGTCCCGGGCGGCGGCGACGGGTGCGGTGAGGGTCAGGGCGGTCATGCCCAGCAGTGCGGCACAAGCGACGCGTATCGCGCGCATGGTGAGTCCTCCGGGTCCCCGAGGCGCAGCCGCGGACCTTTTCCGCTGCGCCGTACATGCACCTCGATGATCGAAACGCTAGGAAGGTGCGGGCGCCGGCGCGATCGCTGTCGCGCGAATGGGGCAACCGTGTGGGCCGAACCGGGTATCGGATGCGTGCGATTGGGGGACGGCCCGGCGTGGCGTCCGTCCCCCGGCGAAGTCGGCTCGTAGGGGTCCGTCACTCACCGGCCTTCGGGAAGAGCGTCAGGAACGGATCGGCCGTCGCCGTGATGCCGCGGCTGTAGGGAGCGTCGAAGTCCCAGATCAGGAAGAGCAGGAAGGCGATCAGGGCGGCGAACAGGCCCGCCAGGATCACCTCGCGCAGGGTGCGGCGGATCTGCAGCGCGAAGATCAGCCCGACGGTGACCACGGCTCCGGTGATCAGACCGAACCACACGACGCCCGGCATGGTCGGGGCCGTCGACTCCGCGCGTGCCGTGCGCGCGTTGTCCGCCGCGGTGACCTGGTCGAGGAGCGGCTGGTAGGCCTGGGCCTCGAAGTCCGTCCGCGGCTCGTAGTCGGTGACGTCGTTGCGGATCTTGGCCAGCAGCTTCGTCCCCTGCTCGGTGACCTTGCCGTCGTCGGCCATGGCCTTCCACTCGGTGGTGACGACGTGGCCGACATAGACGTTGACGTCGTCCCGGATGCGGTCGCGTACCTCGGGCGGGTACACCCGTACGCGCTCGGAGATCTCGTGCAGCGCGTACGCCTCGTTCTGGACGTGATCCTGGGCGACGCCCCGCGCCTCCCAGACACCGGCGATGGCCAGGCCGAGCACGATGGCGTACACCACGCCGATCATCATCGTCATGTACTCGATCACGTCCGGAGTCTCGGACGGATCGTCGTCCTCGGCGGCGGTGTGGTGCCGCACGACGGTGACGATGAGGACGACGACGCTGGCCGCCGCCATCGCGAGGGCGAGAACAAGCCATTCCGACAAAGGATTCCTCCAGGGGTCAGCGCGGGCGCAGCGCGGCGACGGCGAACACCGCGGGCGCGGTGATGAGCAGGGTGAGCGAGACCAGGGACGGACCGCCGCGGGGCGGTGCCTTGCGCGCCCTGGTGCGGTACGGCGGGTAACTCACCGGAGTCGGCGAGGGGCTGGGACGCAGGGTGGGGGTCGGCGTCGGTGTCGGAGCGGGCTTCGGAGCCGGCACGGAAACCGCCGGGCGCGGTACGACGGGGGCCGGCCGGGGTGGGGCGGGCGCGGGCGGTGGCACGGTCGGCGGGGCAGGGGAAGGCTTCGGTGGGGGAGGCGGCGGGTCGGGCGTCGGTGTGGGCGTCGGAGTCGGCTTGGGCGGGGGCTTCGGCGGAGGGGACGGTTCCGGAGTCGGGCAGGGCGGGGTGGGCGTCGGAGTCGGTGTCGGTGTCGGCGTGGGGCAGGTCCCCGCGACGGCCACCGCCACCGTGCCGTTGCCGCCGGGCCCCGTGGCGGCGTACGCGCAGGAGTCGGCGGCCGCCGGAGCGGGCGCGCCACCGGCGATCCAGGTCAGCGCGAGCAGCATCAGCAGGCGTATGGCGAGGGCGCATCCGGTCCGTGGCTGAGTTCGTAGTGGTCCAGGCACGACGGAGATCATCGGTCCCCCCGCGCTCGCGCGCGCGAGAGTGCGCCCAGGTTGCCCCGAAGGAGGGACAAGGGGGCTTACGCGCTTGCCGTCACGCGCCCGAACCGGCCTCCCGCGCCCCACCAAAAGCAGGGTTCACGGGCGTTACCAGAAAGAAATTTGAGCGCGCTTTGAACACTCACCGCACTCCCACCCGTACCTAGGGCCATACGCGGTGTGGATCAGCGCCGCAACACCTAAGCAGACAGCGGGAGTTACCAATGAAGACCTCCTGGCGGAGCGCCTCACTCGTAGCGTCAGCTGCGGCAGTGCTGGTGCTGACGACGGCGTGCGGTCAGGACAAGGCGGACACTTCGACCGGCAGCCAGAACGTGGGCGCGGCGCCCGCGGCCAACGGTTACGGCTCGGCGGGGGCCGCGGCCAGCCCGAGCACCGGGGCCGGTGCCGCTGGTGCCGGCGCCCAGACGCAGAGCGCCGGACAGCTTGCCGTGGCGGACACCGACAAGCTCGGTGAGGTTGTCACGGACAGCGCGGGCATGACGCTCTACCGCTTCGACAAGGACACGGCCGAGCCGCCGAAGTCGAACTGTGACGGCGACTGCGCCACTGCCTGGCCTCCGGTTCCGGCCTCGGGCGCCACCGCGCCGATCGGCATTGACAAGACCCTGCTCGGCGAGGTCACCCGTACCGACGGCACCAAGCAGCTGACGTACGAGGGCTGGCCGCTGTACCGGTTCGCGAAGGACACCAAGGCCGGTGACACCAAGGGCCAGGGTGTGGGCGGTACTTGGTACGCGACGGCCCCCGACGGCAAGAAGGCCTCCGGTGGCGGGGAGGCCGCGGCCGGCGGCAGCGCGGAAGCCGCCGACCTGCCGGGTCTGTCGACCCGTAACGACCCCGAGCTCGGTGAGGTCGTCGTCGACAAGAACGGTATGACGGTCTACCGGTTCGAGAAGGACACCCCGTGGCCGATGAAGTCGGCCTGCATCGGGGAGTGCCTGGAGAAGTGGCCGGTCGTCGCGCCGGTGGCCGCCGCCGACACCAAGGGCATCGACAACAAGAACGACGGCCGGCGCGGCTACGTCGTCCTGAACCGTCCGGACGGCCTCACGCAGCAGAGCATCGACTGCTGGCCGCTCTACACCTTCGCGGGCGACAAGAAGCCCGGTGACACCAACGGCCAGGGCGTCGGCGGCACGTGGTACGCCATCTCCCCGGAGGGCAAGCCGCTCGGCAAGCCGAAGTAGCCCGGCCGAAGCAGCCAACGAGACGACCACTTCCCCAGGTTGGTCACCGAGACACCGATCACGAAGCGCGGAGGGGAGGCGACGTTCGAAGCGCGGAAGGTTGTGAACGCACGGAGAACGTGAACGCACAGAGAAGGAGAGTGCCGAAACTTCGGAAAACGTGTGTACAACCACCGGTTCGCCCCCTCCGCACCGCACGGAGGGGGCGAAGCGGCTTTTTCACATCCGGCCGGAGCCGGTCGCGTGAACGGTTTTCCGCACGCCTCTTCGTAACGCTGCGCAGTTTCCCCGGAACTCTTTGGAATGCTTCGGTGCGATTTCGTAAGGTGGCCAATTCGGCAC
Source organism: Streptomyces sp. NPDC033178 (assembly GCF_055577685.1). NCBI lineage: Bacteria > Bacillati > Actinomycetota > Actinomycetes > Kitasatosporales > Streptomycetaceae > Streptomyces > Streptomyces sp. NPDC033178. The sequence continues at coordinate 264,390 of NZ_JBVIPT010000013.1, read as the reverse complement.
GTGCCGGAGGCAGTGACCTGGAACGGACGGTCAATTTCCGTTTCTGCTCGCTCCTTTGGCGGGCGATCAGTAGCCTCAGCTCGAACACCGGATCGTCTACGCCTTGGAGAGATAGATGGAGCGTCCCGCCTGGGCCCCACGTGGCATCGACATCTCGGTGCCGAGCGTGAGCCGCGTCTACGACTACTACCTGGGCGGATCGCACAATTTCGAGGTCGACCGGGAAGCCGCGCGCCGGGCCATGGAGTTCATGCCGGGACTTCCGAAGATCATGCAGGCGAACCGCGCGTTCCTGCGCCGCGCCGTGCGCTTCGCGGCCGACGAGGGCATCGCCCAGTTCCTCGACATCGGTTCGGGCATCCCCACCTTCGGCAACGTCCACGAGGTGGCGCAGAGTGCCCGCCCCGGCGCACGCGTCATGTACGTCGACCACGACCCGGTCGCCGTCGCGCACAGTACGGCCGTCCTGGCCGGAAACGAGGACGCGGACGTGGTCACCGCCGACCTCCGCAAGCCCCAGGAGATCCTGGCGAGCCCTCAGGTTCAGCGCCTGATAGACCTGAATCAGCCAGTCGCACTCCTTCTCGTTGCCATACTTCACTTCGTGGAGGACGCGGACGACCCGTACGGGGCGGTGGCAGAGCTGAGGGACGCGCTTGCGCCCGGCAGCCTGTTCGTCGTCTCGCACGCCTCGTACGAGGGACTCCCGCTCCCCCAGGAGCGGGCCGAGGGCGCCGTCGACGTCTACAAGGACATCCGCAACCCGCTGATCATGCGCTCGCGCGAGGACGTCGCGCGGTTCTTCGAGGGGTACGACATGGTGGAACCCGGACTGGTGCCGATGGCGAAATGGCGGCCCGACTCGGCGTCCGAGGACGAGGATCCTTATTCCTACTCGGGTTTCGCGGGCGTGGGGCGCAAGGCGTGACCGCCGAGCCGGACGGGCCGGAGGACAGACTGCGCAGGTTCGCGACGATCTGGAGCCGGGCCGTGTTCCCGGCGACCGCTACGTCGTTGACCCGGCCGGAGTTCGAGCAGCGCCTGATGCCGCTCGCCAGGCGGCTCAGCGAGGCGCTGCGGGCCAGGACGTTCGACGCGGCCGAGGGCCGGGCCGTCGGTGCCGCGCTCATCGACGCGCACTGCACCGAACCCGAGGCGCTCAGCCGCACACTCGACTGCGTCGACGCCTACCTGGTGCTCTACTGCGGCGGCGACGGATCCCAGGAGGCCCTGCGCACCCGCTCCTCGCGGCTGCAGCACGCCATGGCGGCCGGGTTCGCGCACGCCCTGCGGGAACGGACGCTTGCCGAGCAGGAGTCCATCGCGCGCGCCGCCCTCCAGGCCCAGGGCGTCGTGGCGGACGCCCTGCACGCCACCGAGGCACGCTTCCGCGCGGTCTTCGAGGGCGCCGCGATAGGCATCGGCGTCGCCGACCTCGACGGCAACATCCTCCAGGTGAACAACGCCCTGCTGCGGATGTTCGGCGGTACCGAGCAGCTGATGCGCGGCCGCAACGTCACCGAGTGGACCCACCCCGAGGACGCCCCCCAAGTGTGGCGGCTCTACGAGGAGTTGGTGCGCGGCGACCGCGAGCACTACCACGTGGAGAAAGCCTTCTACCGCCCCGACGGAACGGTTCTGTGGACCAACCTCACCGTCTCCCTGCTGCGTGACGCGGACGGCCGGCCCCAGTTCCAGCTCGCCCTCATGGAGGACACCACCGAGCGGCGGCTGCTCAACCTGCGGCTGCGGTACGAGGCCACGCACGACGCGCTCACCGGACTGCCCAACCGGACGCTGTTCTTCGAGCGGCTCGACAAGGCGCTCGCGGCGGGCGACGGCATGCGCTTCGGTCTCTGCTACCTCGACCTCGACGGCTTCAAGACCATCAACGACAGCCTCGGGCACGCGGCCGGCGACCGGCTGCTCGTCGAGGTCGCCGACCGGCTGCAGTCCTGCGCGACCGCGCCCGGCGAGATGGTCGCCAGGCTCGGCGGTGACGAGTTCGTGGCCCTGACCACCGGGCCGGACACCGAGAGCGAGGTCGACGCGCTCGCCGACCGCATCATGAACGCCCTGATCACACCGGTGCGCATCGACGGCAGGGAACTGACCGTCCGCGGCAGCATCGGCATCGTCGAGGGCCCGGCGGGCGAGCGCGGCCCGGCCGAGGTGCTGCGCAGCGCCGACATCACGATGTACCGCGCCAAGTCGGCGGGCGGCAACCGCTACGAGCTCGCCGACCCCGAGGCCGACGCCCGTGCCATCACCCGGCACGGGCTCACCACGGCGCTGCCCGCGGCCCTGGACCGGAACGAGTTCTTCATCGAGTACCAGCCGCTCGTCCACCTCGGCGACGGCAGCGTGCGCGGCGCCGAGGCCCTCGTGCGCTGGCTGCATCCGCAGCACGGCGTGCTCGGGCCCGACCGGTTCATCCCGCTCGCCGAGCACACCGGCCTGATCGTGCCGCTCGGCCGGTGGGTCCTTGAGCAGTCGGTCCGCCAGGCCCGCGAGTGGCAGGAACGTCACGCCGACGCGGGTCCGCTGCGCATCAACGTGAACCTCTCGCCGTGCCAGCTGACCCATCCCGGTCTGGTCGCCGACACGGTCGACATCCTGGAGCGCATCGGACTCGAACCGTCCTCGCTCTGCCTGGAGGTCACCGAGTCCGCCCTGATCGGCGCCGACGACGATCTGCTCAAGCCGCTGCGCCGGCTCGCCGAGATGGGTGTCGACATCGCTCTCGACGACTTCGGCACGGGCTATTCGAACCTCGCGAACCTGCGTCGCCTGCCGGTGAGCATTCTCAAGCTGGACCGTTCCTTCACCCAGGGCATGCAGCAGTTCCCCGCCGATCCCGTCGACCTCAAGATCGTCGAGGGGATCGTCACTCTGGCCCACAGCCTGGACCTCGCGGTCACGGTCGAGGGCGTCGAAACTGCGGCCCAGGCCGAGCAACTCCGCATACTGGGCTGCGACACGGCCCAGGGCTGGTACTACGCCCGCCCGGGGCCCCCGGACCGCCTCCACGAACTGGCGTTGGTGGACGCGACTGGGTGAGCGTGGCCGCTCGTCGGGAGTGCCGTGCCGGGGAGCGCCGTTTTGGGGTGCGGGTGCGCTGTGGCCGGCCGCGCAGTTCCCCGCGCCCCTGAAAAGCGGGGCTGCGCCCCTGGCTTTTCGCCGTCAGGGGCGCGGGGAACGGCGCGCTTCAGCCGAAACTCACCCGCGCGCAACACACCCCGCCGACTCCCACTTACCCAGGGGCGCGGGGAACGGCGCGCTTCAGCCCAAACCAACCCGCACCCAACACACCCCGCCGACCCCCACCCACCCAGGGGCGCGGGGAACTGCGCGACCAGCCACAGCCGACCCGCACCAACGAACGCCGCTCCACCAAAACACCGCCCCGGGCACCCCCGGCGGAGCCTCACCGCTCCAACAACATCCGCTGAAGCTCCCGAGCCGCCCGCGGCGGAGCCACATCACTGCGGTGGGCCAGCGCGATGGTCCGAGCCAGCCCGGGCCGGGCCAGCGGAGTCACCCGCAGCCCCCGCCCGGTCCGAGCCGCCACCATCCGCGGCACCACAGCCACCCCCAACCCCGCCCGGACAAACCCCAACACCGCGTCCATCTCCCCGCCCTCCACCGCGAAATCCGGCTCGAACCCCGCGGAGCGACACGCGGCGACGGTCAACTCCCGCAGGTCGTACCCGTGCCGGAACATCACCAGCCGCTCACCCTCCAGGTCGGAGACCCGCACGGTCCGCCGCCCACCCCCCGGTGCCGACGCCTCCGGCGACGACACCACCACCAGGTCCTCCCGCAGGACCTCCACCGTGGTCAGCGCGGGTGACGGCGTGGGGAGCGGCAGCACCACGAGGGCAAGGTCGAGCGCCCCGCGCGCGAGTTCCCGTACGAGATCGTGCGAGCCCCCCTCCTCGATCAGCAGCCGGATGCCGGGATACCGGTCGTGGAAGGCGCGCAGCACGTCCGGCAGCAGGCCCGTGCACAGGCTCGGTGTCGCGCCCAGCCTGACCCGCCCGCTGCGCAGCTGGGCCAGCTCCTGAACCTCGTGCCGGGCCGTGTCCGCGTCGGCCAGGATGCGGCGGGCCAGCGGCAGCAGCGCCTCGCCCGCGTCCGTGAGCGTGATGTTCCCGCGCGCCCGGAGGAAGAGGTCGGCGCCCAACTCCCGCTCCAGCGCCTTGATCTGCTGGGAGAGCGACGGCTGGGCGACATGGACCAGGTCGGCGGCCCGGGTGAAGTGCCGGGTCTCGGCGACGGCCACGAAGTACTGGAGCTGCTGGAACTGCATCCCTCAAGAATACGCCCACGATAGCCAGGACCTATCGAAACGAGCCGGACCATGTCTTGGACCGATCGGCCCTCCCGCCTCTAGCGTGCGTTCCATGGCTCTGGCAACGCGGACGGAACGAAAACCGTCCATGACGCGCACCATGTGGGACTCGTCCGTCGGCAAGAAGACCGTGATGGCCGTCAGCGGTCTGATCATGCTGGGGTACCTGGTCGTCCACATGCTGGGCAACCTGAAGATCTTCTTCGGGTCGGACGAGTTCAACCACTACGCGCACTGGCTGCGCACCATCGGCGAGCCCTTCCTGCACTACGAGTGGGCGCTGTGGATCATCCGCGTGGTCCTGGTCGCCGCCGTCGTCGCGCACGCCGTCTCCGCGTACCAGCTCAGCCGCCGCGACATCAGGGCGCGCCCCACCAAGTACGTGCACAAGAAGCCCCGGGCCAGTTACGCCACCCGCACCATGCGCTGGGGCGGCATCATCCTCGGCCTGTTCATCGTCTGGCACATCCTCGACCTGACGACCGGCACCGCGCACCCGAACGGCTTCCAGCCCGGACACCCGTACCAGAACGTGATCGACACCTTCTCCACCTGGTACGGCAACGTCGTCTACATCGTCGCCGTGCTCGCGCTCGGCCTGCACGTACGGCACGGCTTCTGGAGCGCGGCTCAGACCCTCGGTGTGGGCAGCCGTACCCGCGACCGGGCCTTCAAGACCATCGCCAACGTGCTCGCGCTGGTGCTGACGGCGGGCTTCATCGCCGTACCCGTGGGCGTGATGACCGGAGTGGTGAGCTGACATGACCGCTGAATTCGCCGAGTACACGACCGGAGAGCCGGTCGTCGACACCAAAGCCCCCGAGGGACCGGTCGGTGAGCGCTGGGACACCCGCCGCTTCGAGGCCAAGCTGGTCAACCCGGCCAACCGCCGCAAGCACACAGTGATCGTCGTCGGTACGGGTCTCGCGGGCGGCTCCGCCGGCGCCACGCTCGCCGAACAGGGTTACCACGTCGTGCAGTTCTGCTATCAGGACTCCCCGCGCCGCGCCCACTCGATCGCCGCGCAGGGCGGCATCAACGCCGCCAAGAACTACCGCAACGACGGCGACTCGATCCACCGGCTGTTCTACGACACAGTCAAGGGCGGCGACTTCAGGGCACGCGAGTCGAACGTCCACCGGCTCGCCCAGATCTCCGTCGAGATCATCGACCAGTGCGTCGCGCAGGGCGTGCCCTTCGCCCGTGAGTATGGCGGCCTCCTCGACACCCGCTCCTTCGGCGGCGTCCAGGTGTCCCGCACCTTCTACGCCCGCGGCCAGACCGGCCAGCAGCTCCTGCTCGGCGCCTACCAGGCGCTGTCCCGCCAGATCGCCGCCGGCAACGTCGAGATGCATCCGCGCACCGAGATGCTCGACCTGATCGTGGTCGACGGACGGGCGCGTGGCATCGTCGCCCGCGATCTGATCACCGGGAAGATCGATACGTACTACGCGGACGCCGTGGTGCTCGCGAGCGGTGGCTACGGCAACGTCTTCTACCTCTCCACGAACGCCATGAACTCCAACGCCACCGCGATCTGGCGGGCCCACCGGCGCGGCGCCTACTTCGCCAACCCGTGCTTCACGCAGATCCACCCCACCTGCATCCCGCGCACCGGCGAGCACCAGTCCAAGCTCACGCTGATGAGCGAGTCGCTGCGCAACGACGGCCGGATCTGGGTCCCGAAGGCGAAGGGCGACCACCGCCCGGCGAACGAGATCCCCGAGGACGAGCGCGACTACTACCTGGAGCGCATCTACCCCTCCTTCGGCAACCTCGTCCCGCGCGACATCGCCTCCCGCGCCGCGAAGAACGTCTGCGACGAGGGCAGGGGAGTCGGCCCCGGCGGCCAGGGCGTCTACCTCGACTTCGCCGACGCCATCGAGCGCATGGGCCGCAAGGCCGTCGAGGCCAAGTACGGCAACCTCTTCGACATGTACCAGCGGATCACCGACGAGGATCCGTACGAGGTGCCGATGCGGATCTACCCCGCCGTGCACTACACGATGGGCGGTCTCTGGGTCGACTACGACCTCCAGACGACCGTCCCGGGTCTCTTCGCGATCGGCGAGGCCAACTTCTCGGACCACGGCGCGAACCGGCTCGGCGCGTCCGCGCTGATGCAGGGCCTCGCCGACGGCTACTTCGTCCTTCCCTCGACCATCAACGACTACCTCGCCCGCAACCCGCACCACGAGGAGGTCACCGACGAACACCCCGTCGTCCAGGAGGCGTTGGCCGACACCGAGGACCGGCTCCGGCTGCTCCTCGCCGTCGACGGCGACCGCACCCCCGACTCCTTCCACCGCGAACTCGGCGAGCTGATGTGGGAGTTCTGCGGAATGGCCCGTACGGACTCGGGGCTGCGCAAGGCCCTGGAGCGCATCCCGCAGATCCGCGAGGAGTTCTGGCGGCGCATCAAGGTCCCCGGCACCGGCGAGGAGTTCAACCAGTCGCTGGAGAAGGCCAACCGCATCGTCGACTACCTGGAGCTCGCCGAGCTGATGTGCCTCGACGCGCTGCACCGCGACGAGTCCTGCGGCGGCCACTTCCGCGAGGAGTCCCAGACCCCGGACGGCGAGGCGGAGCGCCGGGACGAGGAGTTCTCGTACGCGGCCGCCTGGGAGTTCACCGAGACCGGCGAAGCCCCCGTCCTGCACAAGGAAGACCTCGTCTTCGAGTACGTCCACCCCACCCAGCGGAGCTACGCATGAAGCTCACCCTGCGCGTCTGGCGGCAGCGGAACGCCGACGCCGACGGAGCGATGTCCACGTACGAAGTGGACGACATCTCGGCCGACATGTCCTTCCTGGAGATGCTGGACACCCTCAACGAGGAGCTCATCCTCAAGGGCGAGGACCCGGTCGCCTTCGACCACGACTGTCGCGAGGGCATCTGCGGCGCGTGCTCGCTCGTCATCAACGGCGATGCGCACGGGCCGGAGCGCACGACCTCCTGCCAGCTGCACATGCGGTCCTTCGAGGACGGCGACACGATCGACATCGAGCCGTGGCGGGCCTCCGCCTTCCCGGTCGTCAAGGACCTCGTCGTCGACCGGTCCGCCTTCGACCGGATCATCCAGGCCGGCGGCTACGTCACCGCGCCGACCGGAGCCGCGCCCGAGGCCCACGCGACGCCCGTGCCCAAGCCGGACGCGGACTTCGCCTTCGAGCACGCCGAGTGCATCGGGTGCGGGGCGTGTGTGGCGGCCTGCCCGAACGGGGCGGCGATGCTCTTCACCTCGGCGAAGATCAACCACCTCAACGTCCTGCCGCAGGGCGCCCCGGAGCGCGAGACGCGGGTGCTCGACATGGTGGCGCAGATGGACGAGGAGGGGTTCGGCGGGTGCACGCTCGCCGGGGAGTGCGCCACCGCGTGCCCCAAGGGAATCCCGCTGGTCTCCATCACGGGCATGAACAAGGAGTGGCTGCGGGCGACTCGGAAGGCCGGAAAGCGGTAGCGCTCCGCTGGGTGGGGTGTTGGTCGGCTGCGGGGGGAGGGAGGGGCTGGTCGCGCCCCGCGGCGGAGCCGCAGATCGACACAGCCCCGCGCCCCTTACGGTGCGCAGTTCCCCGCGCCCCTTTCGGGGCACGGTTTGCCGCGGCCTTACGGGGGCTTTAGTGGGCGTTCGCCTAGGGTGCGGACGAGTGGCCGGCGTGGTGTTCAGCCCCGGCCCTACCAGGCACCCCTGGCATTCAACAAGCTCACACCCGGTCTCTCTCCGGGGGTTACTCGCCGGTCAGCCGGCGTCGGAAGAACAGGAGCGCACGGACCGTTCGTTTCGGTCCGCCGCGCCGCTCCGCCGAACCGGCCAGTGACCAGGAGAGTGCCATGACCGGCGTTTCCACGCTCGACAGCCCCCCACTGTCGACGGCCCCCACCCGCTACACCGTCACCCTCGCCCGCGACGAGGCGGACGTCCGCGCCGCCCAGCGGCTGCGCCACGACGTCTTCGCCGGGGAGATGGGCGCCCTGCTCTCCTCCGCGCAGCCGGGTCTCGACGTCGACGCCTTCGACGCGTACTGCGACCACCTGCTCGTACGCGACACCACGACCGGGCAGGTGGTCGGCACCTACCGGCTGCTGCCGCCCGACCGTGCCGCGGTCGCCGGACGACTCTACTCGGAGGGCGAGTTCGACCTCGGACCGCTGGCCGGGATCCGCTCCGGGCTCGTCGAGGTCGGCCGCTCCTGCGTCCACCCCGACCACCGTGACGGCGCGGTCATCGGTCTCATATGGGCCGGGATCGCCCGCTACATGGTCGACGGCGGTCACGAGTGGCTGGCGGGCTGCTGCTCCATCCCGCTCGCCGACGGCGGCACGCTCGCCGCGGGCACCTGGGACCGGGTGCGGGACAAGCACCTGGCGCCCGAGGAGTACCGGGTACGGCCGCTGCTGCCGTGGAGCGCCGAGGGCGTCACCCGCCCCGCCCGCACCGAGCTGCCCCCGCTCCTGCGCGGCTACCTCCGGCTCGGCGCCTGGGTCTGCGCGGAACCGGCCCACGACCCCGACTTCGGCGTCGCCGACCTGTACGTGCTGCTGTCGATGCGCCGGGTCAATCCGCGCTACCTGCGGCACTTCCTGTCGCTCGTACCGGCGTGATCACCATGTCCCGCATGGGTGCGATGGGTGCGATGGGTGCGATGGGTGCGATGGGCGCGACGGGTGTGTCCCGCGTGGCCGTGAAACTCCGCCCGCGTCGTGGTGGCACCACGACGCTCGTGAGCCCGGGCGCGAGCACTCCGGTGTTCCCGGGCCCGGGCCCGGGCCCGGGCCTCGGGAAGGTGCCGCGCCCACGCCGCGGCGGGGTGCATGGCGGGACAGGGGGACGTCCGGGCGCGGTGCCCTCGGCGCCCGCCCCGGTGAGCGCGTGGCTGCCCAGCGCCCCGTGCTCGCGGGTCTGCGTGGAGTCCGTGGGGTCCCCGGCCGCCGTGCCGCGCGCCCTGCTGCGGGTCGCCGCACTCCTGGCCGTACTCCTCTTCGGGATCGTGCTGATCCCGGTCGTGGGGCGGCTCCCCGCCGTGTGGCGCGACCGGCTCACCCGGGTGTGGTGCCGGACGATCGTGCGTGCCGCGGGCGTGAGGCTGCGGATCACCGGGGCGGCCCCGCCCGGCGGCGGACTGCTCCTGGTGGCCAACCACATTTCCTGGCTGGACATCCCCCTGCTCGCCGCCGTCCGCCCTGCCCGGATGCTGGCCAAGGCGGAGATCAGGCAGTGGCCCGTGGCCGGAGTGCTCACCGCGAGCAGCGGCGCGCTGTTCATCGAGCGCGACCGCCTGCGCGCGCTGCCGAGGACCGTCGAACGGATCGCGGACTCCCTGCGCGGCGGATCGGCGGTCGTGGTCTTCCCGGAGGGGAGCACCTGGTGCGGCCGCGCCCAGGGCCGTTTCCGCAGAGCCGCCTTCCAGGCCGCCCTGGACGCCGCCGTGCCCGTCCAGCCGGTGCACCTCCACTACCGGTTCGAGGGGGGAGCGGCGACCACCGCGCCCGCGTTCGTCGGGAGCGACTCGCTGCTCACCTCGGTCTGGCGGGTCGTGTCGGCCCGCGCCCTCGTGGCCGAGGTGCGCGTGGAGCCGGTGCTCCCGGCGGGCAGCGCACCCGACCGGCGAACACTCGCCCTCGCCGCCGAGACGGCCACCACCGAGGCGGCCCACACCGGGACGGGCGTCGTCGAAACCGCCGACGCCCACCGGAGGAACGCGAACTCCAAGGCGTATGCACACCTCTGACGTGCCGTCACCAGCGCGGGGTACCGTCCCCGCATGTATCCCGGAGCGTACGACCCCGCCAGGCCGGCCGTCGTCACCGCGGACGGCGGCCGGACCCTCACCTACGGCCAACTCGAAGAGCGTTCGCTGCGCCTCGCGGACCACCTGCGGACCGCCGGACTGCGCACGGGCGACCATCTGGCGCTCCTGTCCGACAACGACCCACGCGTCCTGGAGGTCTACTGGGCGGCCCTGCGCTCCGGCCTCTACCTCACCGTCGTCAACCATCACCTGACCGCCGACGAGGCCGCGTACATCGTCCGCGACTGCGGTGCGAGAACACTCGTCGTCTCCGGACCGCTCACCGAACTCGGGGAGCAGATACGGCAATTGGTGCCCGGTCCGACCTCGTACCTGGGCTTCGACGACGGCTCGTACGAGCGGGCGCTGGCCGCCGCATCGTCCGAATCCCCGGCCCACCAGCCCCGCGGCGTCGACATGCTCTACTCCTCCGGCACCACCGGCCGTCCCAAGGGCATCGCGCCGACGCTCCCCGAGGGTGACGTCCGCGAGGTGATGAGCACGTACCAGCTGCTCTTCCAGCCCATGTACGGCTTCGGCGAGGACACCGTCTACCTCTGCCCGGCCCCGCTCTACCACGCCGCGCCCCTCCGCTTCTGCTACGTCGTCACGGCTACCGGCGGCACGGTCGTCCTCATGAACTCCTTCGATCCGCAGGGGGCGTTGGAGGCGATCGAACGGCACCGGGTGACGCACAGCCAGTGGGTGCCCACCATGTTCGTACGGATGCTGAAGCTGCCGCGCGAGGTGCGGGACGCGTACGACGTGTCGTCGCTGAAGGTCGCCATACATGCCGCCGCGCCCTGCCCCGTCGAGGTCAAATGGCGGATGATCGCCTGGTGGGGTTCCGTCCTGTACGAGTACTACGCGGCGACGGAGGCCAACGGGATCACCTTCATCGGTCCCGAGGAATGGCTGCGCAAGCCGGGGTCCGTGGGCCGCGGCGGCCTCCTCGGTGAGCTGCGGATCTGCGGCGAGGACGGCAAGGTGCTGCCCGTCGGGGAGACGGGGACCGTGTACTTCGAGCGCGAGGAACTCCCGTTCAGGTACCACAACGACGACGCGCGCACCCGTGAGGCACAGCACCCCGAGCACCCCAACTGGACGACCACCGGGGACATCGGCCACGTCGACGAGGACGGCTACCTCTTCCTCACCGACCGCAGGGCCTTCACGATCATCTCCGGCGGCGTGAACATATACCCCCAGGAGATAGAGGACTGTCTGACCCTGCACCCCAAGGTCACCGATGTCGCGGTCGTCGGCGTCCCGGACGCGGAGATGGGCGAGGCGGTCAAGGCGGTCGTCCAGCCCGCCCCCGGCGCGACCCCCGGCCCCGAACTCGAACACGAGCTCCTCGAGTTCGTCCGCGACCGCATCGCCCACTACAAGTCGCCCCGCAGCGTCGACTTCACGGACGCGCTGCCGCGCACACCCACCGGGAAACTGGCCAAGTCCAAGCTCAGGAAGGCCTATTGGGACTGAGAGCCCCCGGTGCCCAGCGCGCGGGCGAGGTACGGAGCCGAGATGCTCGGCTCCGCCCGTGCGACCTCCGCCGGAGGCCCCGCCGCCACGATCCGGCCTCCCGCGTCGCCGCCGCCCGGCCCCAGGTCGACCACCCAGTCCGCGCCCGCCACCACCGCCATGTCGTGCTCCACGACCACGACGCTGTGCCCGCCGTCGACCAGACCGTGCAACTGCCGCATCAGGACCTCGACATCGGCCGGGTGCAGACCGGTCGTCGGCTCGTCGAGGAGATAGAGCGTGTGACCTCGGCGTACGCGCTGGAGTTCGCTCGCGAGCTTGATGCGCTGAGCCTCGCCGCCGGACAGCTCGGTCGCCGGCTGGCCGAGCCGCAGATAGCCGAGGCCGACATCGAGGAGCGTGGCGAGGCTGCGCGCGACGGCCGGAGTGTCCGCGAAGAACTCCGCGGCGGCCTCGACCGTCAGGTCCAGCACCTGCGCGATATTCCTTTCCCTGTACGTCACTTCGAGCGTCTCGGGGTTGTAGCGCGCCCCGCCGCAGTCCGGGCACGGGGCATAGGTGCTGGGCAGGAAGAGCAGCTCGACGCTGACGAACCCCTCGCCCTGACAGGTCTCGCAGCGTCCGCCCGCCACGTTGAACGAGAACCGCCCCACGCCGTATCCGCGCCGGTGCGCCTCCTCCGTGGCCGCGAAGACCTTGCGCACGACGTCGAAGAGTCCCGTGTACGTCGCCAGATTCGAGCGGGGTGTACGGCCGATCGGTTTCTGGTCGACACTGACCAGCCGCCCCACACCCGGAAGGTCCTCCGTGATCTCCCCGATGAGCGTGGACTTGCCCGAGCCGGAGACGCCGGTGACCGCGGTGAGCACGCCGAGCGGGAACTCGGCGGTCACCCCGCGCAGGTTGTGCCGTGTCACCGGGCCGACCTTCAACTGGCCGCGCGGCGCCCGGACTTCACGTACGGGAGCGGGGGAGCGGTCGAAGAGGAACCGGGCCGTCGCCGACTCCGTGACACGCTCCAGCTCCGCCACCGGGCCGCTGTGCAGCACCTGTCCGCCGTGCTCACCCGCCTTCGGCCCCACGTCGACGAGCCAGTCGGCGCCGCGCATGACGTCGAGGTGGTGCTCCACGACGAACACCGAGTTGCCGGACGCCTTCAGCCGGTCGAGGACCGTGAGCAGCGCCTCCGTGTCCGCCGGGTGCAGTCCCGCCGACGGCTCGTCGAGGACGTACACGACCCCGAAGAGACCCGAGCGCAACTGCGTGGCCAGACGCAGCCGTTGGAGCTCGCCGGCCGAAAGGGTGGGCGCGGCGCGGTCGAGGCTGAGATAGCCGAGGCCCAGCTCGGTGACGGGGGCAATACGTGCGAGTAGGTCCTCGGTGAGTACGCGGGCGGTTTCCGAATCACCATGCCCGGTGAGGGATTGGGCCAGTTCGACGAGCGGCAGCGCGGCCAGCTCCGCGATCGTGCGGCCCGCGAACGTCACCGCCAGCGCCTCGGGCCGCAGCCGGCTGCCGCCGCACACGGGACAGGGCGCGGCCTCCAGAAACCGCTCGGCTTTGGCCCGCAACGTCTGACTCTTCGAGTCCGAGAAGGTCTTCATGACATAGCGCCGCGCGCTCATGTACGTGCCCTGGTAAGGGCGTTGGATCCGCTCGGCGTCCCGCACCGGATGCACGGTCACGACCGGCTGCTCGTCCGTGAACAGGATCCACTCACGCTGCTCGGCGGGCAGTTCGCGCCACGGCCGGTCCACGTCGTACCCCAGCGCGTCGAGGACATCGCGCAGGTTCTTGCCCTGCCAGGCGCCCGGCCACGCGGCGATCGCGCCCTCGCGGATCGACAGCGTCGGGTCGGGGACCAGCGACCCCTCGGTCGTCCGGTGCACCCGACCGAGCCCATGACACTCGGGACAGGCCCCGACGGCCGTGTTCGACGAGAAGGCGTCCGAGTCGAGACGCTCGGCGCCCGGCGGATAGTCGCCCGCACGAGAGAACAGCATCCGAAGCGAATTGGAGAGGTTGGTGACCGTACCCACCGAAGAGCGTGAGGTCGGCGTCGACCGCCGCTGCTGCAACGACACCGCCGGCGGCAGCCCACTGATGTCCCCGACCTTCGGCGCCCCCACCTGATGGATCAGCCGCCGCGCGTACGGGGCCACCGACTCGAAGTACCGCCGCTGTGCCTCCGCGTAGATCGTCCCGAAGGCGAGCGACGACTTCCCGGACCCGGACACACCCGTGAAGACCGCCAGCACATCCCGCGGAACATCGACATCGACCCCCTTGAGATTGTGCTCACGGGCACCACGCACACGGACGTAGGGGTCGTGGGGGCTGTGCATGGGGTGACTCCTGAGGTACGACGGTGAGGTACGACGGGCGAGGCAGGGCCGATGACCCCAGTGGAGCACTCACGAGGGGACCAGCCCCACAACCCCCGCCAACCGCCGATACGAGTCCACCAGCGCCGCCCGGTCATACGTGCTGGTCGTAACCAGCACTTCATCCGCCGCGGTCTCCTTGATCACCGTCTCCAGCTCGTGAGCGACCTGTTCCTCCGTGCCGACGACATGGCCGGCGAGGCCGGATTCGTAGAAACCGCGCTCCCTCTCCGTCATCGTCAGCGACTCGACGCGCTCGGCGGACGGAAGCGGCGGAAACGTGCCGTGCGTGCGCGAGTACGCCATCGACCAGGCCTCCGGGACCAGGAGACGCCGAGCCTCCTCCGGGCTCTCCGCGACCGCGACCGTGCCGGAGATGACCACGTACGGCTCCCGCGCCCAGGCGGACGGCCGGAACGTCTCGCGGTAGTGGTCGATGCCGCGGCGCATCTTGTCGCGGTTCCTGAGGTCGCCGATCACCATGGGGAGGCCGGCCCGGGCGGCGATCGTGGCGCCCTCGCCCATGGCCAGCACGAACGGCGGCACGGTCAGGCCCTCGGCGGGGCGTGCGTGCACACCGGTCGGGGACGTGCCGCGGAACCAGCCGAGCAGCTCGTCCAGCTGGGCCTCGAAGTCCTCGGCCACGTCCTTGTCCCGGCCCAGCGCCTTCCGTACGCCGTCCGTGAACCCGACGGAACGGCCCAGGCCCATGTCGATGCGGCCGGGGAACAGGGACTCCAGAACGCCGAACTGCTCGGCCACCACCAAGGGCTGGTGGTTGGGCAGCATCACCCCGCCCGTGCCCACCCGGATCGTGCGGGTCGCGGCGGCGACCGCGGCGGCCAGCACGGTCGGCGCGGAACCGGCCACACCCGGCACGCCGTGGTGCTCCGAGACCCAGATCCGGTGGTAGCCGAGACTTTCCAGTTCCCGTGCCAGCCCGACGGTGTCGCGGAGCGCCTCGGGGGCGTCGTGTCCCTCCCGGGTGCGCGAGCGGTCGAGGACGGAGAACCGTGCCCCTCCGAGACGAGAGCCCAGGTCGGGGCCCGGTCGGGCTTCGTGATGCTGCTCGTTCACCATGGTCTCTCCGCTGGAAGAACTGGGCTCTGTTCTCTCAACAGCCGTTCCGCTGTTTTCTTCCGCGCCCGCCGGGACGGTGATCCCGATGACGGGAAAAAGATGGGACCAATGATGGTCTATTGATGGATCCCACCCCTTCAATATTCCGCCGGAACGCACCTAACGTTGCGCCCACGTAAACGGCCTGGCCGTCGGCCCTCGCCCCTTCCCGCTCACCCGCGGGATCTCGCGAGAGCCGCGTTCCAGAGCTGACGGCTGTCTGAAGGGAGAACGCGATGGCACCGACGGAGCTGCTCATCGGAAGCCGGTGGCAAGCGTCGACAGGGCCGGGACGGACACGGGAAGTGAAGTCACCCTTCGACGGTTCGCCCGTCGGCACCGTGGCACTCGCCGGCCCTGAGGACGTCGACGTGGCCCTGGCCGCGGCCGAACGAGGAGCCGCGGTGTGGCGGCGCACGCCCGCCCACGAGCGGATGACCATCCTGCTGCGAGCCGCCGAACTGGCCGACGAGCGAGCCAGCAAGATTGCGCAGACCATCAGCGCGGAGTCGGGCAAGACCATCACCGAGGCCACCGGCGAGGCATCGCGCTCCGGTGACCTGATCCGGCTCGCGGCCTTCGAGGGGACCCAGCTCTACGGCGAGACGCTGCCCCTGGACGCGAACCGCGGCACCGGCTTCGACAAGGTCGGCTTCACCCTGCGCCAGCCCTGCGGTGTCGTGGTGGCGATCACGCCCTTCAACTACCCCGCCCTGCTCGTCCTGCACAAACTGGCACCGGCTCTCGCGGCGGGCAACGCCGTCGTCCTCAAGCCGGCCACCTCCACCCCGCTGACCGCGCTGGAACTCGCCTCCTGCTTCGTCGACGCCGGGCTTCCCGAGGGCGTCCTCTCGGTGCTCGTCGGCTCCGGCGGGGTGCTCGGAGACCTGCTCGTCACGGACCCCCGGGTGCGGAAGATCTCCTTCACGGGTTCCACCACCACCGGCGAGCACATCGCGCGGGTCGCCGGGGTGAAGAAGCTCTCCCTCGAACTGGGCGCCTCCTGCCCGGTCGTGGTCCTGCCGGACGCGGACATCGAACTCGCCGCGAGCGCGGTCGCGTTGGGCGGCTATGTGAACGCCGGGCAGGTGTGCATCTCCGTCCAGCGGGTCATCACCCACCCCTCGATCACCTCCGACTTCCTCGACGCGCTCGTCCCCAAGGTCAAGGCCATCCGGACCGGCGACCCGTCGTCCTCCGAGACGACGATGGGCACGCTGATCACGACCGCCGAGGCGGAGCGCGTGGAGCGGGCCATCGCCCAGGCCGGCACCGACGGCGCCCGGATCCTGACCGGCGGCGAGCGCGACGGGGCCGTCGTGAGCCCCGCCGTCGTGGCCGACGTCCACCCCGACTCCGCCTTCAGCCAGCAGGAACTGTTCGGACCTGCCGTCGCCGTCAGCTCGGCCGCGGACTGGGAGTCCGCGATCGCCCAGGCCAACGGCACTGCGTACGGCCTGGGAGCGGGCGTGTTCACCTCCGACGTGGCCGGCGCGATCCGGGCCGTACGCGAGATCGACGCGGGCTCGGTGCACATCAACTGGACGCCGCTGTGGCGCGCCGACCTGATGCCGTACGGCGGCCTGAAGGGCAGCGGCTACGGCAAGGAGGGCCCGCGCGCGGCGGTCAGTGAGATGACCGAGGTGAAGACCATCGTGCTGCACGGCCGTCCCTGGTGAGCTCGCGGCACTCCGATCCCCCCTCCCCATCCGACTCCGGACATCCACGCCGCCCGAGGGCCGTGGGCATCTCCCCAACAGGAGCCCGACCATGACTGACCCGACGACCCGGCGCACCGTGCGCCTCACGGTGGCCCAGGCACTCGTCACCTACCTCTCCCGCCAGCACTCTGTGGCCGACGGCGAGCGACGCCGTCTGATACCCGCCGCCCTGGGCATCTTCGGCCACGGCAACGTGGCAGGACTCGGCCAGGCGCTGGACCAGCTCAGCGACGAACTCCCCTTCGTCCAGGGCCGCAACGAGCAGGCCCTCGTCCACATCGCCACGGCCTACGCCAAGGCGTCCACCCGGCATGCCACCCTGGCGGTCACCGCCTCCATCGGCCCGGGCGCCCTCAACATGGTCACCGGCGCGGGACTCGCGACCGTCAACCGGCTGCCCGTCCTGCTGCTGCCCGGCGACACCTACGCGACCCGCCACCAGGGGCCCGTACTCCAGCAGTTGCAGCACCCCGTCGAGGCCGACACCTCCGTCAACGACGCCTTCCGGCCCGTCTCCCGGTTCTTCGACCGCATCACCCGGCCCGAGCAGCTGCTCACCTCGCTGCCCGCGGCGATGCGCGCCCTCACCGACGTGGACACCGGCGCGGTCGTCGTCTCCCTCCCGCAGGACATCCAGTCCCACGCGTACGACTACCCGGTGGAGTTCTTCGCCGAGCGCGACTGGCCGATCCGGCGGCCCGCGGCGGACGCCGACGAGGTCGCCGCGGTGGCCCGGATGCTCGCCGAGGCGGAGAAGCCGCTGATCATCGCCGGTGGCGGTGTCGTGTACTCCGGTGCCACCGAGGAGCTGGAGGCGCTGGCCGACGCGGCGGGGATCCCCGTGGCGGAGACGTTCGCGGGCAAGGGCGCGGTCCAGCGCCGGGCCTGGTGGCAGCTGGGCGGCATCGGTCTGGAAGGCACCCCGGCCGTCAACACCCTGGCCAGGGAAGCCGACTTCGTGCTGACCGTGGGCTCGCGGCTGACGGACTTCTCCACGGCCTCGCACTCGATCTTCCAGAACCCGGACGTGCGGTTCGCCGCCGTCAACGTCAACGTGCACGACGTGAGCCGTCTGGGCGCCACAGGGATCGTGGCCGACGCCAAGCGGGCCCTCGCCGCACTGACGGAAGCGGTCCGCGCGAACGGCACCACCACCTCCACGGACTGGCAGGACAAGGCGCGTGCGCTGCACGAGACATGGTGGGCCCAGCGCGCCGCTGCCCTCGACCCGGACACACCCTTCGACGTCTCGGCCCTGCCGGACGACTCGGACGTAGTACGCGACACCGACGCGGTGCTCACCCAGGGCCAGTTGATCGGCCTGCTACAGGAGCACGCACAGGACGGCGACACGATCATCGCCGCCGCCGGTGGCCCGCCCGGCGACCTCCAGAAGGTGTGGGACGCCACCGAAGGCCGCCGCGCCCATCTGGAGTTCGGCTTCTCCTGCATGGGCTACGAGCTGCCCGCGGCGATCGGCGTACGGTTCGCCACCCCCGACCCGGCCAAGCGCGTGCTGTCCCTGCTGGGCGACGGCACCTTCCTCATGGCGCCGACCGAACTGGTCACCGCGGCCCAGGAGAAGCTCCCGCTCACCATCGTGATCCCGGAGAACCACGGGTACCAGGTCATCCACCGCCTCCAAATGCTGCGCAACGGGCGGGAGTTCGGCAACGAGTTCCGCTATCGGGAGGGCGGCCTCCATCTGGCGGAGGCCGGCGGCGACACCAAGCCGGCCCGCCTGGAGGGCGACTACCTCAAGGTCGACCTCGTCCAGACCGCGACGGGACTCGGCGCCCGCGCCATGCGTGCCACCACCGCCGACGAGGTGCGCACCGCACTCGCCGAGACCCGCGACCACGCGGGCCCCGTCGTCCTCGTCGTACCCGTCGTCCCGCACGCGGACCTGCCCGGCGCGGGTGTGTGGTGGGACGTGGCGCCCGCCGAGGTGTCCGAGCAGGAGTCGGTCACCCAGCTGCGCAGCGAGTACGAAGAGGGCCTGGCCTCCCAGAGGTGGTACGGATGAACCGCTCACCGCTGGACCACGGCCGGCTGCGCGCCCGACTCGCCGCGGGAGAGCTCACCCTGGGCACCTTCGTGGGAACGGCCTCCTCGATGACGGCCGAGGTGTGTGCCGCCGCCGGCGCCGACTGGCTCCTCCTCGACCTCGAACACGGCGCCGGGGGAGAGGAACAGGCCCGCACGACCGTACCGGTGGCCGCCGCCTACGGAGTTCCCACCGTCGTACGCGTCGAGTCCGCGGCCCGCATCCGCATCGGCCGCGTACTCGACCTGGGCGTCGCCGGGATCATGCTGCCGCGCCTCGACACGGCGGCCGAGGTCCGGGAAGCGCTACGGCACCTGCGTTACCCGCCCGCGGGGGATCGGGGCGTGGCCACGTACAACCGTGCCTGTCGCTTCGGACTCGACTCCGCCGCCCTGGACCGTGAGGGCGAGATCCTCGGCGTCGTCCAGATCGAGTCGGCGAGCGCCCTGGCGGAGGTCGAGGCGATCGCCGCACTGGACGGCGTCGACGTACTGTTCGTCGGCCCCCGCGACCTCAGCCACGACCTCGGCGTGCCGGGCGACTTCGCGGCCCCGGTCTACCGCGAGGCCCTGGAACGCGTACGCAAGGCCGCCGCCGCACACGGCAAGGCGTGCGGACTCCTCGTACCCGACGGCCCGGCGGCCGCCGCCAAACGCGCCGAGGGCTGGACGTTCATCGCCATCGGATCCGACTCGACCCTGCTCGCAGCCGCCCTGTCCGCCGCCCTCGGCGAGGCCCGGCCGGAGCCCCGGGACCACCAGGAGACACACTCATGACCACGACCCCCTCGGGCGCCGCACGCGAGATCGGCGTCGGACTGATCAGCGTCGGCTGGATGGGCAAGCTGCACAGCCGCGCCTACCAGGCACTGCCCTCCGTCTACCCCGAGCTGGGCCTCAAGCCCCGGCTCGTCCACGCGGCGGACACGGCCGAGGACCGCGCGGCCTACGCCCGTGACGTACTCGGCTACGAGAAGGCGGGCACCGACTACCGCGCCGTCCTGGACGACCCGGACGTCGAGGTCGTGTCGATCTGCGCGCCGAACATGCTCCACCACGAGATAGGCATCGCCGCCGCCAAGGCGGGCAAGCCCTTCTGGATCGAGAAGCCCGTCGGACGCGGTGCGGAGGAGACCGCCGAGGTCGCCGCCGCGGCCCGTACCGCCGGAGTGGTGACGTCCATCGGCTACAACTACCGCCACGCCCCCGCGGTCGAGCGGGCCAGGGAGCTCGTCGCCGAGGGAAGGCTGGGCCGTATCACCAACGTGCGCGCCACGTTCTTCTCCGGCTACGCCTCCGAACCCAAGGGCGCCCTGTCCTGGCGCTTCAAGCGGGAACTGGCCGGACACGGCGCGCTGGGCGACCTGATGAGCCACGTCGTGGACCTGGTCAGCTACGTCGTCGCCCCGATCCGCGAGGTCTCCGCGCTCACCAGCACCGTCTACACCGAGCGCCCGATCCTCCCGATGGGCTCGGGCACGCACTTCGCCGTCATCGAGGACGGCGAGATGGCACAGGTCGAGAACGACGACTACACCGCCGCCCTCGTCCGCTTCCACGGTGACGCCGTCGGCACGCTGGAGGCGTCCCGGACCATCGTCGGCCCGCAGTGCGGCATCGGCTTCGAGATCTACGGCACCGACGGCTCGCTCACCTGGAACTTCGAGCGGATGAACGAGCTGCGCGTCGCCCTCGACCGCAGTGGCCCGCACCAGGGCTACACCACCGTGCTCGGCAACGGCCACATGGGCGACTACGCCAGCTTCCAGCCCGGCCCCGGCAACAGCATGGGCTACGACGACCTGAAGGTCATCGAGGCGAAGAAGTTCCTCGCCGCCGTGGCCGGCCTCGAACACCATAACTCCACGATCGACGACGCGCACGCCGTCGCCGAGGTGATCTCCGCGGCCGCCGCCTCCGCCGAGAGCGGCGCCTGGGAGCCGGTGCCGGACGTCGCCGGGGCTACCTTCGGTCACCAGGCACGGAGCTGATCGCGTGGACGGGCATGTCGTAGTGGCCCTCGGCCCGGTCGACCCGGACACCGTCTGCGGCATCCTCGGCGACCGGGTCACCTTCGTCACCCACCCCACGCCCGACGACCTCGCGGTCGCGGAAGGCGCCATCGTCCGCGCCGACCGCCACGTCGACGAGGACTTCCTCGCACGGGCGCCGCGGCTGCGCGTCATCGCCCGCACCGGAGTCGGTGTGGACCTCGTCGACGTGGCCGCGGCGACCGCCCGCGGCATCCCCGTGGTCATCACCCCGCAGAGCGGCTCACGGGCCGTGGCCGAGGGCGTCCTCGCCATGACCCTGCACCTGACCAAACGGCTGCGCCAGCTCACCGACCTGGTGCGCGAGAACCGCTGGGCCGAGCGGAACACCGTGCCCGTCGGCGACCTCGACGGCGCCACCATGGGCATCGTCGGCTACGGCCGCATCGGCCGCCGCGTCGGTGAACTCGCCTCCGCCTTCGGGATGCGCACCCTGGCGTACGACCCGTACAGCCCGCCCCCGCCCGAGGTGGCCTGCGCCGATCTCGGTGAGCTCGCCGAAGTGAGCGACGTACTGACCCTGCACGTCCCGCTCACCGAGAGCACGCACCACCTGGTCGGCGAGGACCTGCTGTCCCGGGTCAAGCCCGGGACGATCCTCGTCAACTGCGGCCGGGGCGGTCTGCTCGACCCGGACGCCACCCTGATCGCCCTGGAGCTCGGTCGGCTGGCCGGTGTCGGACTGGACGTCTTCGATCCCGAGCCGGCAGTCCACCACCCGCTGTTCGACCACCCGGACGTCGTCCTCACCCCGCATCTGATGGGCATGACGAGCAGGGCCATGGCCCTGACCTTCGTCGACGCCGCCCGCGGCGTCGCGGACGTGCTCGCCGGGCGTCCGCCGGCCGCGGTCGCCAACCCCGACTGGAACCACCGAAAGGCCACGGCATGAACACCCAAGCACAGCGAATCGCCGGAGCGCCCATCTCGTGGGGCGTGTGCGAAGTACCCGGCTGGGGCTACCAGTTGACGCCCGAGCGGGTCCTGAAGGAGATGCGCGAGGTCGGTCTCGCCGCCACCGAGATAGGACCCGAGGGCTTCCTGCCCGGCGAGCCGCAGGCCATGGCGCAGGTCCTCGCCCACCACGACCTCCGGGCCGTCGGCGGCTTCACCCCGCTCCTGCTGCACGTGCCCGGGCACGACCCGCTGCCCGAGGTCGAGACGCTCCTGGAGAGCTACGCCGCGTCCAAGGCCGACGTCCTCGTCCTGTCGGCCATCACGGGGCGGGACGGCTACGACTCCCGGCCCGAGCTCGACGCCGACGGCTGGAAGCTGCTGCTGTCCAACCTCGACCGGCTGACCGCACTGGCCGCGGAACGCGGCGTACGGGCCGTGCTGCACCCGCACGTCGGCACGATGATCGAGAACGGCGACGAGGTCCAGCGCGTCCTTGAGCACTCCTCGATCGCCCTCTGCCTCGACACCGGCCACCTGCTCATAGGCGGCACCGACCCCGCCGAGCTCACCCGGCAGGCACCCGAGCGGATCGCCCACACCCACATGAAGGACGTGAACGCCGCCCTCGCCGCCAAGGTCCAGTCGGGGCGCCTCACGTATACGGAAGCCGTCCGGGAGGGCATGTACCGCCCGCTCGGCGCCGGTGACGTGGACGTCCGGGCCATCGTGACCCACCTCGGTGCTCGCGGCTACGACGGCTGGTACGTCCTTGAGCAGGACACCATCCTCACCGAAGAGCCCGCCGGCAAGGGGCCCGTGGACGATGTGTGGGCCAGCGCGGAGCACCTGCGCACCGTGCTGAGCGACGCACATCTGTGATGTGTTTTTGACGGGTTGCCGAGATTTGCCTTTCGGGGTGGAATCAAAGGGAGCCGGGCCGATGTCAAGCGGCTTGGATTTATCAGCTGTTCGCCGTATTGACGCGGATGAGAATCATCGGAATGGCCTTGATAAGGAATGGCCTTGACGATGACCGTGGCCGGGACGGGTTCCCTGAAATCGTTATGAAGAGGAAACAGGTATGACTACTGAAGACCTGCTGGCCACCTGTTGGACCACCGCGGGCGATGTCGCGCCCGGGCAGCCCGACGGGCGCAGTCCGCTGACGCTGCGGGAGCGGGTGGAAGCGGCGAGCGCCGCCGGGTTCAAGGGCTTCGGCCTGTTGCACGCGGACCTGGTGGAGGCCGAGCGCACGTACGGACTGTCCGGCGTCCGGTCCCTCTTCGAGGACAACGGACTGGTCCACCTGGAGCTGGAGCTCCTGGTCGACTGGTGGGCGGACGGGCCACGGCGTGCCGCGTCGGACGCCGTCCGTCTGGATCTTCTGCGGACGGCCGAGGCACTCGGCGCCCACCACCTCAAGATCGGACCGGACGTCGAGGACCGGCCCTGGGAACTCGACCACTGGGCCGAGGAATTCGCCACGCTGGCTGCGCAGACCGACGGTGTGGGCGCCCGGCTCGCGATCGAGTTCCTGCCCTGGTCCAACCTCAAGACCGTGCACGACGGTCTGCGGCTGGTCGAGACCGCCGGGCATCCCGCGGGCGGCCTCATCATCGACGTCTGGCACACCGAGCGCGCCCACACGCCACCGGCCGACCTCGCGGACGTACCGGCGTCGCGCATCGTCGGTGTGGAGCTCAACGACGCCGACAGTGAGGTGATCGGCACGCTCTTCGAGGACACGGTCCGGCGCCGGCGCCTGTGCGGCGAGGGCTCCTTCGACCTGCCGGGGATCATCTCCGCGCTCCGCACGGCCGGCTGGTCCGGTCCGTGGGGGGTGGAGATCCTGTCCGACACGCACCGCGCGCTTCCGGTGCGGGAGGCCGCCGAGGCGGCGTTCAAGACCGCTGCGGCGGTGCTGAAGTAGCGACGTCGGGTCGGTGCTGAACTAGGCCGCCGGGGCGGCGGGGACGAAACCACGGTCGTCTCCGCCACCCCGGTTTCCGTCCTGCCATCCGCCATCCGCCACCTGCCAGCCGCCGCCCGCCGGGTGCGCGGCTCTCAGGCGTGTACGAGCACTTGGAACCCCGCGAAAAACGCGTCGGGCCGCCCGGAATTCCGGACGGCCCGACGCGGGTGTGCGGGGTGTTCAGTGGTTGCGTGGGAAGCCGAGGTCGACGCCGGTGGGGGCGTCGGCGGGGTCGGGCCAGCGGGTGGTGACGACCTTGCCGCGGGTGTAGAAGTGGGTGCCGTCGTTGCCGTAGATGTGGTGGTCCCCGAAGAGGGAGTCCTTCCAGCCGCCGAAGGAGTGGTAGCCCACCGGCACCGGGATCGGCACGTTCACGCCGACCATGCCCGCCTCGATCTCCAGCTGGAAGCGGCGGGCCGCGCCGCCGTCCCGGGTGAAGATCGCGGTGCCGTTGCCGAACGGGGAGCTGTTGATGAGGGCCACGCCCTCCTCGTAGGTGTCCACGCGCAGCACGCACAGCACCGGGCCGAAGATCTCGTCCCTGTACGCGTCCGAACTCGTCGGCACCTTGTCGAGCAGCGAGAGCCCGATCCAGTGGCCGTCCTCATGTCCCTCGACCGTGTAGCCGGTGCCGTCCAGGACGACCTCGGAGCCCTGGGCGGCCGCGCCCGTCACGTACGAGGCGACCTTGTCGCGGTGGGCGGCGGTGATCAGCGGGCCCATCTCGGAGGCCGGGTCGTTGCCGGGACCGATCTTGATCTTCTCGGCGCGTTCGCGGATCTTCTCCACCAGTTCGTCGCCGATGGCGCCGACGGCGACGACGGCCGAGATGGCCATGCAGCGCTCGCCCGCCGAGCCGTACGCCGCGCTCACCGCGGCGTCGGCGGCGGCGTCCAGGTCGGCGTCGGGCAGGACCAGCATGTGGTTCTTGGCGCCGCCGAGGGCCTGGACGCGCTTGCCGTTGGCGGAGGCGGTGGTGTGGATGTAGCGGGCGATCGGGGTCGAGCCGACGAAGGAGACCGCCTTGACGTCCGGGTGCTCCAGGAGACGGTCGACGGCCACCTTGTCGCCGTGCACGACGTTCAGCACGCCGTCCGGCAGCCCCGCCTGCGCGAACAGCTCCGCGAGCCTGACGGACGCGGAGGGGTCCTTCTCGCTGGGCTTGAGCACGAAGGTGTTGCCGCACGCGATGGCCAGCGGGAACATCCACATCGGCACCATCGCCGGGAAGTTGAACGGCGTGATGCCGGCCACCACACCCAGCGGCTGGCGGATCGAGGCGACGTCGACCCGGGAGGCCACCTCGGTCGACAGCTCGCCCTTGAGCTGCACGGTGATCCCGCACGCCAGGTCCACGATCTCCAGGCCGCGCGCGACCTCGCCGAGCGCGTCGGAGTGGACCTTGCCGTGCTCGGCGGTGATCAGCTCGGCGATCTCGTCACGGTGCGCGTCCAGCAGCGCCCGGAACTTGAAGAGGATCGTGGACCGCTTGGCGAGCGAGGAGGTGCCCCAGGTCGCGTAGGCGTCCTTCGCGGCGGCGATCGCCGCGTCGACCTCGTCGACGGTCGCGAGGGGGGTCTGCTTGGCCTGGATGCCCGTTGCCGGGTCGTACACAGGGCTCTGACGTCCTGAAACGCCCTCCGCGGGCTTGCCGTTGATCCAATGGGCGATGGTCTTCACGAGGTTCCTCTCACATGGGTGGGCAGGCCGATTCACAGCCGCTCCATAGCGATCACATTGAGCAGGCCGGTATCGCGCGAGTGATTTATTGAGCGCTCGGCCAGACACGAGGACCCCTGAATCGGAAAGGCCGACAGTGACCCCGGCCATTTCAGGTGTAGATGGCACACGGAACCGTCGTCAAGGAGATGTTCTACCGTTTTCCCTTGATGGGTAAATGATGCCTTTACGTATATTGACGCTGAGGTGCTACTGGGGCTTGTATCCCGTCATAGGCAACAGCCGTGTTAACGGTATGTGACCGGAGCCTCTGCCCGGTCGGGCGCTGCTCCTTTCCCCTGCACAGTGAGGTGCCGGCAAGATGAACCGCTCTATCCACCCCCGTTCCCGCAGAATCGCCCTCGTCGCCGCGGCCGCCGCGGCGGCCCTGATAGTCACCGGTTGTTCCAGTGACTCCGGTGGCAAGAAGGCCGAGGAGGACACGGGGGCCGCGTCGGCCGGCAAGGCCGACACCCCCCGCATGAAGGTCGCGATGATCACCCACGCGGCCCCCGGCGACACCTTCTGGGACACGATCCGCAAGGGGGCGGAAGCCGCCGCCGCCAAGGACAACGTCGAGCTGATCTACTCCAGCAACCCCGACGGTGCCAAGCAGGCCAACCTGGTCCAGAACGCGATCGACCAGAAGGTCGACGGCATCGCGGTCACCCTGGCCAAGCCCGACGCCATGAAGTCCACGGTGGCCAAGGCCAAGGCGGCGGGCATCCCGGTCGTCGGCTTCAACGGAGGCGTCGACGACTGGGCGGAGCAGGGTCTGCTGGAGTACTTCGGCCAGGACGAGTACGTCGCAGGCAAGGCCTTCGGCGAGAAGCTCAACGGTGTCGGGGCCAAGCACAACATCTGCGTGATCATGGAGCAGGGCCACGTCGCCCTGGAGGCGCGCTGCAAGGGCGTCAAGGAAGGCTTCAAGGGCAAGACGGAGATCCTCTACGTGAACGGCACGAACATGCCGTCCGTGAAGTCGACGATCACCGCGAAGCTCAAGCAGGACTCGGCGATCGACTACGTGGTCACCCTCGGTGCCCCGTTCTCGCTGACCGCCGTGCAGTCCGTGGACGACGCGGGCAGCAAGGCCAAGGTCGCGACCTTCGACCTCAACAAGGACCTGATCGGCGCCATCGAGGACGGCGACATCCAGTTCGCGGTCGACCAGCAGCCGTACCTGCAGGGCTACCTCTCGGTCGACTCCCTGTGGCTCTACAAGACCAACGGCAACTTCAGCGGTGGCGGTCAGGCGCCGGTGCTGACCGGTCCGGCGTTCGTCGACAAGTCGAACGTCGAGACCATCGCGAAGTTCGCCGCGAAGGGCACTCGGTGATTTCCATGTCCCAGGCAACGGCACCGGCGACGAGCTCCTCGTCGCCGGCTCCGCCGGCCGCCCCCAAGGACGGCCGGACCTCACAACGGTCCCTGTCCCGCAGGCTGGCGGCCCGCCCCGAGATCGGCGCACTCATCGCGGCGATCGCCGTGTACGTGTTCTTCTTCGCGGTCGCCTCCCCCTTCCGTGAGGCCGGTTCGCTGGCCAACGTGCTCTACGAGTCCTCGGTGATGGGCATCATGGCCCTGCCGGTGGCCCTGCTGATGATCGGCGGCGAGTTCGACCTCTCCGCCGGTGTGGCCGTGACGACTTCGGCGCTGACCGCGAGCATGTGGAGCTTCCAGCTCTCCATGAACGTGTGGACCGGCGTCATCGTCGCCCTGCTGGTGTCCCTGGCGATCGGCGCGTTCAACGGCTACCTGCTCGTACGCACCGGCCTTCCCAGCTTCTTGATCACACTGGGCACGTTCCTGATCCTGCAGGGCGCGAACCTCGCCATCACGAAGATCTTCACCGGGAACGTGGCGACCGACTCGATCAGTGACATGGACGGATTCGACCAGGCCAAGCAGGTCTTCGCGTCCGAGATCAGCATCGGCGGCGTCGATGTGAAGATCACGGTGTTCTACTGGTTCGTGTTCGCGGCGGCGGCGACCTGGCTGCTGCTGCGCACCAAGTTCGGCAACTGGATCTTCGCCACCGGCGGCAACAAGGAATCGGCCCGTGCGGTCGGTGTGCCGGTCACCTTCACCAAGATCGCCCTGTTCATGGGGGTGGGGGCGGGTGCCTGGTTCGTCGGGATGCACATCCTGTTCTCGTTCAACACCGTCCAGTCCGGCGAGGGCGTGGGCAACGAGTTCCTGTACATCATCGCCGCGGTCATCGGCGGCTGCCTGCTCACCGGCGGCTACGGATCGGCGATCGGCCCGGTCATCGGTGCCTTCATCTTCGGCATGGTCTCCCAGGGCATCGTCTACGCCAACTGGAACCCCGACTGGTTCAAGGCCTTCCTCGGCGTCATGCTCCTGCTCGCCGCCCTCGTCAATCTGTGGGTCCGCCGCCAGGCCACCCGGAGGTAAAGCCATGACCACCAACCCCATCACCGCCGACGGGCCGGTCTCATCCAACGGGACGGCCCCCAAGAACACCGCGCCGGCGGACGGCCCACCCACCGTCGAGCTGAAGGGTGCGGGCAAGGCCTACGGCAACGTCCGGGCCCTGCACAGCGTGGACCTAGCGGTGTATCCCAGCCAGGTGACCTGTGTGCTGGGTGACAACGGCGCCGGCAAGTCCACCCTCATCAAAATCATCTCCGGCCTGCACCAGCACACCGAGGGCGAGTTCCTCATCGACGGCCACCCGGTGCAGTTGAGCAACCCGCGCGAGGCCCTCGACAAGGGCATCGCCACCGTCTACCAGGACCTCGCCACCGTCCCGCTGATGCCGGTCTGGCGGAACTTCTTCCTCGGCTCCGAGATGACCAAGGGCCCCTGGCCGATCCGCCGCCTCGACATCGAGCGGATGAAGGAGACCGCCGACACCGAACTGCGCCATATGGGCATCGTCCTGGACGACCTCGACCAGCCCATCGGCACCCTCTCCGGCGGCCAGCGCCAGTCCGTGGCCATCGCCCGCGCCGTCTACTTCGGCGCCCGCGTCCTCATCCTCGACGAACCCACCGCAGCCCTCGGCGTCAAACAGTCCGGCGTGGTCCTGAAGTACATCGCCGCCGCCCGCGACCGCGGCCTGGGCGTCATCTTCATCACCCACAACCCCCACCACGCCTACATGGTCGGCGACCACTTCAGCGTCCTGCGCCTGGGCACCATGGAACTCTCCGCCGCCCGCGCCGACGTCAGCCTCGAAGAACTCACCAACCACATGGCCGGCGGCGCCGAACTCGCCGCACTCAAACACGAGTTGGCCCAGGTCCGCGGCGTCGACGTCGAAGAACTCCCCGAAGAGGCAGAGCTTCAGGTCGGGGCGCAGCGCAACTGACCCTCGTCCGAAGGCAACTGATCCTCAGTCACAGGACTGATCCGCAGGTATGGGAGAGACACTGCACATATGTCACCTCAGGGAGTACTCGGCGTAGCAGTCATCGGCACCGGCAAGATGGGGGCCGATCATGTCCGAAGGCTCCAGCACGTCATCAGCGGGGCGCGGGTGACCGCAGTCGTGGACATCGACGCGGAGCGGTCCAAGGCCCTCGCCGACTCGCTGGACGGTTGCACGGCGTACACCGAAGCCGCGGTCGCGCTGGCCGCGGATGACGTGGACGCCGTGCTGATCGCGTCTCCCGGGCCCGCCCACGAGGCGGCCCTGCTCGAAGCCCTCGGCCGTGACCTGCCGGTCCTGTGCGAGAAGCCGCTCACCCCTGACGCGGCCTCCGCGCTACGGGTCCTGGAGGCGGAACAGCGGCTCGGGCACCGCCGGGTGCAGGTGGGCTTCATGCGCCGGTACGACTCCGAGTACGTGAAGCTCAAGCAACTGCTCGACGGCGGGGAACTGGGCAGGCCGCTGATGGTGCATCAGCGGCACCGCAACCCCTCTATGCCGTCGGGGTTCACCACCGAGATGCTCATCAACGACTCGGTGGTGCACGAGATGGACGTGACCCGCTGGCTCCTCGATCAGGAGATCACCGCGGTCACGGTCCTCAAGCCGACTCCGTCCTCACTGGCGCCGGAAGGCATGAGCGACCCCCAACTCGTCCTGTTCGAGACCGAGTCGGGGGCTCTCGTCGACGTCGAGATCTTCGGCCACTGCGGCTACGGATACCAGGTGTGGGCCGAAGCCGTCTGCGAGCGGGGCGTGGTGGGCATCGGTGACGAGCACGGACCACGGCTCAGCGCCGACGGCCGGTGGGGCGGCCGCGTCACACCGGACTACATCGAGCGGTTCGAGGACGCGTACGACCGTCAGGTACGGGCCTGGGTGGACGCCACCCGGCGCGGCGAGGTCACCGGGCCCAGCGTCTGGGACGGATACGCGGCGGCCGCGGTGTGCGAGGCGGGCGTGCGGGCCCAGCAGGAGGGCCGGCGCGTCGAGGTCGAGCTGATCGAGCGGCCCGACTTCTACCGGTAGACGGCAGATCTGCAGAGGTATGGATCGCACAACGGGAGAACGGGAGAGGGCGGTGCCGGAAGGCACCGCCCTCTCCCGTTCGTTCCTCTCAGCCCGAGGTCGGAAGGACCGTTCGCGGCCGGGGCGAGAACCCGGCCCCCTCGTAGCAGTCGTCGATGAGCCGCATGGTGGCGAGCGCGTCATCGGCGTCCAGACGCAGCGGCGCGCCCCTCCGCAGATGGGCCGCGAAGGCTTCGAGCTGGTAGGTGTACGAGGACCGGCGACCGAGCATCTCGGTGCGCTCGCCCGAGGCCGTGCGGACCAGGACCCGGTCGTCGAGATGCGGTTGGACGAAGTTCGTCGCCGTGGCCTCACCGAGGGAGCCCACGATCCGGTAGCTCATCTCCCACTCGTGGTACGCCATGTGGCAGCGGGCGGTACCCGTGACACCACTCGGGAACGCCAGCTCGGCGTCCAGCCATTCGTCGACTCCGGGCGCGCCCGGCCGTTCCCCGCCGCGAGCCGCGACGAGCCGCGGTGCGCCGCCCGCCCAGGGCGCGAGCACACGCTGGGCGTGCAGGCTGTAGCAGCCCAGGTCCATGAGCGCGCCGCCCGCCAGCGGATGCGACCAGCGCACGTCGTCGTCCTCGGGCGCCGGCATGAGCATCGTGGTTTCCACGTGCCGGAGTTCGCCCAGTTCCCCGCTGTCCAGCAGCTCGTGCAGGCGCCGGGTGACCGGGTGGAACAGGTAGTGGAAGCCCTCCATGAAGGCCGTGCCCGCCTTCGCGACGGCGTCCCGGACCTCGATGGCCTCCTCCGTGTTGCTCGCGGACGGCTTCTCCGTCAGCACGTGCTTGTCCGCGGCGATGGCGGCGAGGTTCCAGGGCCCGTGCAGACCGTTGGCGAGGGGGTTGTAGACGACCTCGACCTCGGGGTCGGCGATCACGTCGGCGTACGAGTCCAGGACCCGTTCGACATCGTGCTCGGCGGCGAAGGCCTCGGCGCGGGACCGGTCGCGGGCGGCCACCGCGACGAGGCGGTGGCCGGTCACACGGGCAGGGCCGACGATCGAGAGCTCAGCGATCCGGGCCGCGCCCAGAACGCCTATCCGTAGGGGTTCGTCCGTCATACCTTGCGCACCTCTTCCAGTCGTACGGGCCGGCGCTCGTGCAGCGACAGCGTGCAGGCCTCGGCGATCCAGCTCGCTTCGAGGGCGTCGGCCACGGTGCAGGGGGAGGGGCGTGAGCCCGCCACGACCTCGGTGAACGCGGTGAGCTCGGCGCGGTAGGCGTCGGTGAACCGGTCCATGAAGAAGTGGTGCGGGGGGCCGGCGGGGAAAGTGACTCCCGGCTCGACGGACCGCAGCGGCAGCTTGTCCTCCAGGCCCACGGCGATGCTGTCCTTCATGCCGTGCACCTCCAGGCGGACGTCGTAACCCCGGGCGTTGTGCCGGGAGTTGGAGATGACGCCGATCGTGCCGTCGTCGAAGGTGAGCAGTGCGGAGGCGGTGTCGACGTCGCCCGCCGCCGCGATGTAGTCCGCGCCCCGGTTGCCGCCGGTCGCGTACACCTCGACGACATCGCGGCCGGTGACCCAGCGCACGATGTCGAAGTCGTGCACGCTGCAGTCGCGGAAGATGCCGCCGGAGACGGCCACGTACGCGGGGGGCGGCGGCGCGGGGTCCAGGGTGGTGGACCGTACGGTGTGCAGCAGTCCGAGTTCGCCGCTCACCACGGCCGCGCGCGCGGCGACACAGCCGGCGTCGAAGCGCCGGTTGTAGCCGATGTGCACCTCGACTCCGCCGCCTTCCACGGCGCGCAGCACTTCGAGGCTCTCCTCGATGCCGAGGGCCACGGGCTTCTCGCAGAAGACCGGGATGCCCGCCTTGACGGCGGCGAGAATGAGCTCGGGGTGTGCGTTGGTCGCGGCGGCGATCACCACTCCGTCCACGCCGGCGGCCAGCACCGCGTCGGGGGAGTCCACCGCCGTGGCCCCGAACCGCTCCGCGGCGGAGGAGGCGGCCGCGGCCACCGGGTCGGTGACCACCAGCGAGTCCACCGTTTCGAGTCCTGCCAGGGTTTCCGCGTGGAACGCGCCGATCCGGCCCAGCCCCATGATGCCAATACGCATGAGAATCTTGCTCCTTCAGCCCAGGGGGCGGTTCAGTCGAGTCCGCCGAAGACGATCTGGTCCCAGTCGATGACCGAGCCGGTCACCACACCGCTGCGGTCGGAGAGCAGGAAGACGACGAAATCGGCGATCTCGTCGACCTGCCCGAGTTTGCCCATCGGCTGGGCTGCGGCGGCCTTTTCCCGCCAGTCGTCGCCCGCCCCGTGGAAGGCACGCTGGGTGGCGTCCTCGCCCTCGGTGTCGGTCCAGCCGATGTTGAGGCCGTTGATGCGGACGCGGTCCCAGCGGTGCGCGTGGGCCGCGTTGCGGGTCAGCCCGGCGAGGCCGGCCTTCGCCGTGGAGTACGGCGCCAGGTGCGGCGGGCCGCCGTGCGCGCAGTTCGAGATGATGTTCACGACGGTGCCCGGCGTCTTCCGGGCCGTCATGTCGGCGACCGCGGCCTGCATGGCGAAGAAGGGCGCCCGCAGGTTGATCGCGATGTGCGCGTCGAACAGCTCCGGTGTGGTGTCCAGGAGCGAACCACGTGACGTGAGCCCCGCCGCGTTGACGAGACAGTCGACGCGTCCGTGTGTGTCCACCGTCTGTACGACGCTGTCGCGCGCCTGTGCGGCGTCCGACAGGTCCGCGCGTACGAAGTGGGCACCGGTGTCCGCGGCGAGTTTCTCGCCGACGTCGGCCCGGCGTCCGGTGAAGACGACGGTCGCGCCCTCGCGTACGGCCGCCTGGACGATTCCAGCGCCGACGCCTTGGCTGCCGCCGTTGACGAGGACGACTTTGTCCTCAAGCAGTCCCATGAGTGCTGTTCTCTCCTTCAGCTCCGGCGGCGCTTGGTGCCCGCCTGTAGTTCCTGGCGGAGCCGGGCCGGGGCCCAGCCTTCGGCGACTGCCTGCCAGAGGGTGTCCGCCTGCGAGGGCGGAGCGAGACCGTCGACCGGCGGGTCGAGGTCCAGGTTGGTGGGGAAGGGGTAGCCCTCGGCCGTGGCGGCGACCACGCGGCGCAGCCAGCTCTCCGGGGCGCCCTCCGCCTTGCGGCGCAGCAGCACCGGGAACAGGGCGACGGCCATGGCCTCCCGGTCCACGGACTCCATGGCGCGGCCGAAGGCGGAGGAGACCTGCAGCAGGTTGGCCATGCGCTTGATGTCCGCCGAGCGGTTGTGCCCGGCGGCGTGGAAGAGCGCGGGGTTGAAGAACACCGCGTCGCCCTTCTCCAGCGGGAGCTGGACGTGATGCTCCTCGAAGTACGCGATGAACTCCGGGCGCCGCCAGGCCAGATAGCCGGGCTCGTACTTCTGCGAGTGCGGCAGATACAACGTGGGCCCGGACTCCACGGGCATGTCGCAGTGCGCGACCGCGCCCTGGAGCGTCAGTACGGGGGAGAGGCGGTGGACGTGCGCGGGGTACGTGGCGGCGACGTCGTTGCTCAGGAAGCCCAGGTGGTAGTCGCGGTGCACGCTCTGCGCGGCGCCGCCCGGGTTGACCACGTTGATCTGCGAGGTCACCTGGTAGGCGGGGCCGAGCCAGGCCTCGGAGATCAGGGCCAGCATGTCGTTGGCGTAGTAGTCCGCGAACACCTCCGGCGTGCGCACGGCCACCTTGTCCAGGGCGTTCCACACCCGGTCGTTGGCGCCGGGCTTGGCGAAGTGGTCACCGCGGGACGTGCTGCTCGAACGTTCCTCCTCGATCAGCGCGTTGAAGGCGTCGGAGGCCGCGTCCACGACTGCCGGGTCCGGGAACGCGCCCTTGAAAACGACGACTCCGGGCCCGTCCAGCAGGGCCCGTGCCAACTCGGCCTGCACCTCCCGGCGCCCCCGCGTGGTGACCGCGAGGTCGCGGATCCGATCACTGGCGTAGACCAGGACGTTCTGCTCGATCCGCTCGGCAGTGGGATACAGCTGCCGATCGGTGCTCTGCTCGACCAGCGAGCGGAACGCGTCGAGATCGCAGTCGTCCTCGCTCAGCCACATCGGTGCTCCCGCCTCCGTGGGGGACATCCAGGGTCCTTTCGCCATGCCTGCTTTTCTGCCAGTCTTGTGAACCAGAGCCCGTCATTCAATCCGCAGAGACCCATCAAAAGTCCATCATTATGCTTTCGGGGACCGCCATGCGACATCCTTATCCGATCAGAGAGATCGCCCGTCAAGCGGGTCTGAGCGAAGCCACGGTCGACCGAGTCCTCAACGACCGGGGCGGCGTACGGGAGAGCACCGTCATGGAGGTGCACCAGGCGATCAAGGATCTGGACCGTCAGCGGACCCAGGTACGCATCGGTGGACGTACGTTCATGATCGACATCGTGATGCAGACGCCGGAGCGGTTCTCCACCGCCGTACGGAACGCACTGGAAGTCGAACTGCCGTCGTTGCACCCCGCCGTGGTGCGATCGCGCTTCCACTTCCGGGAGACCTGTCCCGCCGCGGAGCTGATCGCGACCATGGACAAGATCGCGAAGCGCGGTTCGCAGGGCGTGATCCTCAAGGCCCCCGACCTGCCGGAGATCGGCGCGGCCGTCGGCCGACTGGTCGCGACCGGCATCCCCGTCGTCACGCTGGTCAGCGACCTGCCCAGCAGTGCGCGCATGGCGTACGTGGGAATCGACAACCGGGACGCGGGTGCCACCGCCGCCTACCTCATCGGGCAGTGGCTCGGCGACCGGCCCGGCAACGTCCTCGCGACGATCAGCCGGGGCTCCTTCCGCGGTGAGGAGGAGCGCGAGATGGGCTTCCGCAGCGCGATGCGGATCGCGCAGCCCGGGCGCTCCCTGGTGGAGGTCACCGACAGCGACGGCCTGGACGCCACCCAGCGGGACCTCGTCCTGGAGGCCCTCAAACGGGACGAGGACATCGTCGCCGTCTACTCGGCCGGTGGCGGCAACGCCGCGACCCTCGACGCGTTCGACACCCTCGGCCGGGAATGCGCGGTGTTCATCGCCCACGACCTGGACCACGACAACACCCGCTTCCTGCGCGAACGCCGCCTCTCCGCCGTACTCCACCACGACCTCCGCCAGGACATGCGCCGAGCCTGCCAAACCATCATGCGAGCCCACAAGGCCCTCCCGGACGAGGGCCCCTTCCTGCCTTCGGCGATCCAGGTGGTCACTCCGTACAACATGCCGCCGGGTGTACCGCTGGCACCGTTCGCGGTCTGAGGGGCACACGCTTTCAATCCGGCCCGGGCCGACATCTTCAGCCCGTCCGGCGTTTGAGGACGAGCGCGTTCAGCGCGATGCGGGGGTCTGGGGGCGAAGCCCCCAGGGGGCGGGAATGGGTAGGGGCGGCGGGGGCGGAAAACCCGCGAGCCCCGCGGGATGCCGACGCGAAGAAGAGGCCCGCCGTCTGTATATGTAGATGGCGTCTCTAATATGGAACGCCGAAGCCTGGCGTGCCAGAACGCCACCGCACCCCGCGAAGACAAAGAGGGCCACGTGCAAGTGCTGATCGCCGGCCAGCCCACCCCCGGCGCCACACTGCTGCTCCTGGCCGCAGGCGTAGCCTCAGGCCTCGCCGGCTCGATCGCCGGCCTGGCCTCCCTGTTCAGCTACCCCGCACTCCTCGCCGCGGGCCTCCCACCCGTGACGGCCAACGTCACCAACACGGTCGCCCTCTTCTCCAACACGGTCGGAACCGCGGTGGGCTCCCGCGAGGAACTCCGCGGCCGGCGCGCCCGACTGATCCCCCTGGCCCTCACGGCGGCGCTCGGCGGCGCGACCGGCGCGGCCCTCCTCCTCGGCACCCCGTCCTCGACGTTCGAACTGGTCGTACCGTGGCTCATAGCCCTCGGCTCGGTCCTGATCCTGGCCCGCGAACCCCTGCGACGGCTGACCGTGAGACTCAACCCCGGCCGGGACTCCCTGCCGAGGCTCCCGCTGGCCTGTGCCGTCCTGCTCGTCGGCCTGTACGGTGGCTACTTCGGCGCCGCGGCGGGCGTCCTCATGCTGGCCGTCCTCTCCCTGTCCGCGACGGAGCCCCTGCGGGTGACCAACGCCGTCAAGAACATCGCCACCGGCGCGGCCAACGTCACCGCGGCCGTCGCCTACGTCTTCCTCGCCCCGGTCGACTGGAGCGCGGCCCTCACGCTCGGCCTGGGCTGCTTCGTGGGCGCCTGGATGGGACCCGCCGTGGTACGGCGCCTGCCCGAGGCCCCGCTGCGGATCGCGATCGCCCTCGCCGGCCTCGGACTCGCGTGGAGCCTGTGGCGCGAGGCCACCGCGATCTGAACGAGTGCGCCGACGCAACGGTGCGGTGCGTATGCCCGGACGTAGGCGTTTGTTTACCTTCTGGGGGTGGTTTTACTCCTGATGTCTGACAACGCTGTCAGTTCGCACCATCAGCCCCCGGAGGAACAGTGAACGTCTCCCTTGGCGTGTGGGCGCTGTCTGTCGCAGTGCTCTGCGCGCTCATCGCCGTGGACTTCTTCATCGGCCGCAAACCCCATGAGGTCTCCCTCAAGGAGGCCGGCATCTGGAGCGCGGTCTGGGTCGCCCTCGCGGTGGCGTTCGGCATCGGACTGCTGGTGGTCCACGGAGGCGGGCCCGCGGGCGAGTTCTTCGCCGGCTACATCACGGAGAAGTCGCTCAGCGTCGACAACCTCTTCGTCTTCGTCCTGATCATGGCGAAGTTCTCGGTGCCGGCCCAGTACCAGCAGCGCGTGCTGATGGTCGGCGTGCTGGTGGCGCTGGTGCTGCGCACGATCTTCATCGCCGCCGGTGCCGCGATCATCTCGACGTTCTCCTGGGTCTTCTACATCTTCGGAGCGTTCCTGATCTGGACCGCGTGGAAGCTCGTCCAGGACGCCCGAAAGGGCCACGGGGACGAGGAGTACGAGGAGAACAAGCTGCTCAAGGCGGTAGAGACGCGCTTCGGCGTGGCCGACCGCTACCACGGCACCAAGCTGTGGGTCGAGCAGAACGGCAAGCGGGTGATGACCCCGATGATGGTGGTCATGCTGGCGATCGGCTCCACGGACGTCCTGTTCGCCCTGGACTCCATCCCGGCCATCTACGGCCTGACCGAGGAGCCGTACATCGTCTTCACCGCGAACGCCTTCGCGCTGATGGGCCTGCGGCAGCTGTACTTCCTGATCGGCGGCCTGCTCAAGAGGCTCGTCCATCTCTCGTACGGGCTGTCGATCATCCTCGGGTTCATCGGCGTCAAGCTGGTGCTGCACGCCCTGCACGAGTCCGGAGTGCACGTCCCGGAGATCAGCATCCCGTTCTCGCTCGGCTTCATCGTCCTGGTGCTCGCGGTGACGACCTTCACCAGCCTGCGGGCCTCGAAGAAACAGCAGGCGGAGACGGACTCGGAGACGGAGCCCGTGCCGTAGCGAGCGCCTGCCGGAGCGGTCCCCAGCCGTGGGCCCGCGAGGAAAGCGGCGCTCTAGGGTGGGCCGAGTGACGAACACCAGCAGGCCACGCCCCGGATCCGACGCGCGCGCCGACGTCGGCGGGCGCGGGCCCCTCGCCGTATTCGACCTCGACGGCACCCTCGCCGACACCGCGCACCGGCAGAAGTTCCTGGAGCGCAAGCCCCGCGACTGGGACGCCTTCTTCGCGGCGGCGCCCCACGATCCGCCGCTCGCGGAGGGCGTCGCCCTCGCACTGGAGCACGCGCGGGAGTGCGAGATCCTCTATCTGACCGGGCGGCCCGAGCGCTGTCGCAAGGACACGGAGGCCTGGCTCGCCGCGCAGGGCTTGCCCGAGGGCCGCATCCGGATGCGGCGCAACGACGACCGCAGGCCCGCTCGGCGCACCAAGCTGGAGATCCTCCGCGGGCTGGCCCGGGACCGCGAGGTCCGGGTGCTCGTGGACGACGACGAGCTCGTGTGCGAGGACGCCGAGCGGGCCGGCTTCACCGTCGTACGGGCGCGCTGGGCAGCCGCGTCCGAGGCGTTGAAGGTGGCGCAGGAGCGGGAGGGGCGGACCTGAGGGGTTCGCCGGCCCGCTCGCCGCGGCGGTGGAGGTTCAGAGGTCAGCCCGCGTCCTCCAGGCGGAAGCCGACCTTCAGGCCGACCTGGTAGTGCTTGATCTGCCCGTCCTCGATCTGGCCGCGGACCTGGGTGACCTCGAACCAGTCGAGGTTGCGCAGGGTCTGCGAGGCCCGGGAGATGCCGTTGCGGATCGCCTCGTCGACGCCCTCGTGCGAGCTCCCGACGATCTCGGTGATCCGGTAGGTGTGGTCGGACATGCGGGTACTCCTCTCCGCCGTGGCCCGTGTGCCACGCGTCATTCCACGGTGCCGCACGAGGCGGGGGACCGCGATATGTGGGCCCGAGGGACATGGGTCCGTACGGGTTCCTGCCCGGTGCGGGTCACCGGGCCGTGCTCAGCGACAGCGCGAACCTCCCCTCGGGGTCCGTCCACCAGTGCGTGAGGTCGAGACCGGCCGCGGCCAGCTCCGTACGTACGCCCTCCTCACGGAACTTCGCCGACACCTCGGTGCGCATCTCCTCGCCCTCCGCGAAGTCCACGGCGAGGTCGAGCGCGGGAATCTTCACGGTCAGCGCCGAACGGGCGCGCAGCCGCATCTCGATCCACTCCTGCTCGGCGTCCCAGAGGGCGACATGGGTGAACTCGTCGGGGTCGAAGTCGGCGCCGAGTTCGCGGTCGACCACGGTCAGCACGTTCTTGTTGAACGCGGCCGTCACCCCGGCCGCGTCGTCGTAGGCGGCGACGAGGACCGACTCATCCTTGACCAGGTCGGTGCCGAGCAGCAGGGCGTCGCCGGGCGACAGCAGGGAGCGTACGGACGCCAGGAACGCGGCGCGTTCGGCGGGCAGCAGATTGCCGATCGTGCCGCCCAGGAACGCGACGAGCCGCGGACCGGGTGTGCCGGGCAGCGCGAGACCGCCGGTGAAGTCGGCGATCAGCGCGTGCACGTTCAGCGAGGGACGCTCCGCGATCAGCGCCTGGCCTGCCTGGGTGAGCGCGCTCTCGCTCACGTCGACCGGTACGTACGTGTGCAGGCCTGGCATGGCGTCGAGCAGGTGACGGGTCTTGTCGGACGACCCGGAGCCCAGCTCGACGAGCGTGCGCGCGCCGGTCACCCCGGCGATCTCGGCGGCCCGGCCGACGAGGATCTCGCGCTCGGCACGCGTGGGGTAGTACTCGGGCAGTTCGGTGATCTTCTCGAAGAGCTCGCTGCCGTGCGCGTCGTAGAACCACTTGGGCGGGAGCGTCTTGGGCGTGCGGGTCAGGCCGTGCAGGACGTCGGCGCGCAGGGCGGCGTCGGTGGCGTCCTCGGGCAGGGTGCGGGTGACGAGGAACGGGCTCACGTACTGGGCTCCTTGGGTGGGACGGATGCCAGGTGTTCTTCCACGTCCTTGAGCGGCGTGAGCAGGACGTCGGTACGGCTCGCGGCCAGTAGCGTGCGGTCCGGCACCTCCTGCCAGTGCGGATCGTCGTCGTACGGCTCGGACGCCACGACCGTGCGCCGGCCGGGCTCGGTCAGATACCAGAGCGTGTCGCCCCAGGCGGTGGCGGCGATCACCTCGCCGTTGGTGAGCAGGAGGTTGAGCCGTGAACCGGGGGCCGCCGCCGCGACGTCGAGGACCGTGTCGGCGAGCGCCTGGCCCTCCTCGTCGCCGCCGCGCAGCCGGTTCAGGACCAGCGCCCAGACGAGCGCCGAGTCGCAGCGCGCCTCCATCGACAGCAGGTCCTCGGCCGGCAGGGTCCGGGTGAGCGGGGCGAGCGAGCGCGGCCAGCCGGCGACCGCGCCGTTGTGGCTGAACAGCCAGGTCCCCGCGGCGAACGGCGCCGCCGCGGCCTCCCCGTCCGCACTCGCCACGGTCGCGTCGCGCACCGCGGCGAGCAGCGCGCCCGAGCGCACCAC
This sequence comes from Streptomyces sp. NPDC033178, assembly GCF_055577685.1. Lineage (NCBI taxonomy): Bacteria > Bacillati > Actinomycetota > Actinomycetes > Kitasatosporales > Streptomycetaceae > Streptomyces > Streptomyces sp. NPDC033178. The sequence goes on along the minus strand of NZ_JBVIPT010000013.1, from coordinate 224,493 downwards.
CCGCGCCAGATCGGCGAACGACCGGTCGCCCCAGATCGGCCCGGTACGCCGGTAACGCGCCGGCACCGGATCGCCCTCGGCATACCAACCGACCCCGAAACCATCGGCGTTGACGGTCCCGTGCTGTTGCCGCCGTGGCGCCCACGACTGCCGGAAGAGGCTGTGCGCCGGGTCCACGAGGAGCCGTCCGAGCCGCTCCTCGGGTCCCAGGAACGCGAGATGACGGCACATCAGACGGTCTCCGGATCGGCGTCCCGGGCGGTACGGAACCCGGAGAAGATCTGCCGCCGGATCGGGTAGTCCCAGTTGCGGAACGTCCCCCGGCAGGCCACGGAGTCGACCGCGAACGAGCCGCCGCGCAGCACCTTGTACTCCGGCCCGAAGAAGACCTCCGAGTACTCCTTGTAGGGGAAGGCCGCAAAGCCCGGGTAGGGGAGCAGATCGCTGGACGTCCACTCCCACACATCACCGATCAACTGCCGTACGCCGAGCGGGGACTGGCCCTCCGGGTAACTGCCTGCGGGGGCCGGCCGCAGATGGCGCTGGCCGAGATTGGCGTGCTCGGGCGTCGGGTCGGCGTCGCCCCACGGGTAGCGCGTGGAGTGGTCGGCCACCGGGTCGTGGCGGGCCGCCTTCTCCCACTCGGCCTCGGTGGGCAGCCGCCGGCCCGCCCAGCGGGCGTACGCGTCGGCCTCGTACCAACTGACGTGCAGCACGGGCTCGTTCGCCGGTACGAGCTCGGTGACGCCGAAGCGCCGCCGCAGCCACTCGCCGCCCTCGCGGCGCCAGAACAGCGGCGCCTCGATGGAGTGCGCCCGGATGTGGGCCCAGCCGTCCAGCGTCCACCAGCGCGGGTCGGTGTAGCCCCCGTCCGCCATGAACGCCTGGTACGCGCCGTTCGTGACCGGAGTCGTGTCGATGTGGAATGGCGGCACGAGGCGCTGGTGCGCGGGCCGTTCGTTGTCCAGCGCCCATGGCTCGGTGGACGTGCCCATCGTGAACGGGCCGCCGGGGACCAGTACTTCGGACGGTCCGGTGAACGCCGGGTCGGGCATGGGGTCCGGCGCCGTCAACGCCGCCGGTCCCCTGCGCAGCTGATGGGTGATCAGCATCGTTTCGTCGTGCTGCTGTTCGTGCTGGGCGATCATGCCGAAGGCGAAGCCCGCCTCGGTCAGCTGAGTGCCCGTGCCCTGGAAAGAGGCGCTCTCCAGGACGTCGAGCGCCCGGCCGCGCACCTCGGCCGCGTAGTGGCGGGCCTCGGCGGGCGGCAGCAGCGGCAGGGAGGGCCGCTCGGAGCGCGGGTGCTCGAACGCGTCGTAGATGCCGTCGATCTCGGGCCGCATCGCGTCACGGCCGGCGACCGTCCGCAGCAGCCACAGCTCCTCCTGGTTGCCGATGTGCGCGAGGTCCCACACCAGCGGGGACATCAACGGCGAGTGCTGGGCGGTCAGTTCGGGATCCTCCACGCAGGAGGTCAGGAGCGCGGTGCGGTCACGGGCCGTGGTCAGCGCCGCCAGCGCGCGCTTCCTGAGTGTCTCCGGGTCGGTGGGGGAGGAGTGGGTGTCGGGGTCGGTCATGTGCGGATGTCCTTCCCGGGGAGCAGGTGTTCCGTGCTCCGGAGTTCCGTGCCGTTGAACAGTCGGTCGGTGCCGTCGGCGTGGTCGAGGATGTCGTCGGCGGGGCAGCGGCCCCTGGCCACATAGCGGTCGGTGAACTCCGCGACCGCCTCCTGCACCTCGGCGCTCGCGCCGATCCGGGGCAGGGCGTCGGCGGCCGCCGCGAAACAGGTGACGGCGGCCTCGCGCAACTCGGGGTCGGTCAGACCCGCGCGGGCGGCCGCCGTCCACAGCGGGTTCCGCGGCGCGGGCAGCGAGCCGGCCCGCTCGGCGAGCGGTTTGACCGTCCGGTAGGCGGTTTCGGCGGCCTCCGCGTCGTCGAACAGCGCGGCCGTCACGGCGAGCGGCACGATCCAGCCGTTCTCGCCCGGCTGCGCGTCGATCATGCGCAGCTCCAGATGGCCGCGCGGCCGCACCGGCGGGAACAGCGTCGTCTGGTGGTAGTCGAGATCCTCCCGGTCGGGCGGTGCGTCGGACCGGGTCCACGCACGGAAACTCAGCCCCTCCGGCACGTCCCAGGGTCCGCTGGGCGCCCGGACGCACATGACCGGCGCGTCCAGGACGTGCCGGGCCCAGGCCGTCCGAGGATCACCGTCGAGGGGCGGGGCGCTGGTGCGGCCCGGATCCATCGCGGCCCACAGGGACTGCCGGGTGGAGCGCCAGCCCGTGGGCTGCCCACAGGCCATCGGGGAATTGGCGAACGCGGCCACCAGGACCGGGCCCAGCTGGTGCGCGAGCCACCAGCGCCGCCCGTGCCCGAGCGGGCCCGGCTCCTCGTACCCGGCGTCCAGACAGACCTGGACGGAGGCGGAGGTGCACATCATGGCGCGGCCTTCGGGGCCCGTGCGGTCGAGGTAGGTCTCCATGGCGTCGTAGCGCGGGTCATGGAGGAAGCGGGTGGGCGGGTTCCAGGGATCCTGGCCGAGGCCGCTGAGGGCCAGGTCCGCCTCGCGCAGTACCGCGCGTACGGCGTCGAGGTCGGCTGACACGGACCCCACGCACTCCATCAGGGAGGCGGCGGGAGCGGAGCTGAGCTCCAGCTGACCACCCGGTTCGACGGTGAGCGCCGAACTCAGGGGCAGGGCCCGCAGTGCGGCGTAGGCCGCTTCGAGACGTTCTGGTGGTACGGGGAGTCGCGGGGAGCGCGAATCCTGGACGAGCCATTCGAGTTCCACACCGAGGAACCGGGGTGGGCCGGTCTTGAAGCAGATACCGCGGACCAGCGCCTCCACCTCGGCCTCGGTGACGGCGGAGCGGCGGCGCTCCGTACAGTCACTCACCGAATCGGACATGTCGGGATCCTCCTGAGATTCCATCCATGCCGTCGGCCCGGCATCGGATGGGCCGGGCCGACAGTCGCTCGTCCCACCCAAGACCCTTACGGCGCCTCGCACAAGGGTGCGTATCGTCGCTTTTGGGGCCGGGAAACTCTGTTGCGGCGCTATACCAGGATCGCTCACCATGCGTTCATGAGCACGACGGGGGATGCGACGGGGGAGTCGGGGGAGATCGCGCGGGACGCGATCATGGCGCGTACAGGGGTGGCGCCATGAGTGCGCGCCTGCGCGGGATCGCGCGGCAGACGGAGGAGATCGTCGCGGCGGGTTCGTACCGCGCGTCCGACGGACGCACGGTGTCGATCGCCGCGGCGGTGGCCGCCGCGCGGCAGGGCACGCGGATGTACGGGCCGGGGCCCGTGGACATACCACCGACCAGCCCAGTGGCCGTGGCGCGGACCGGCCCCGAGGCATCCACGCCGACGAGTTCCGCGGCGCCCTCGCGGCTCAGCCCTGCGGGCCCCTCGCAGGTCGGCCCGGTGGACACGTTCTTCGAGGTCACGGGCGAGAGCAGCCTGGAGGCGGCGCGCCGGCTGCCGGGCCCGGTCGCGGTCCTGAACTTCGCATCGGCCCGCAACCCCGGCGGGGGCTATCTGAACGGCGCGCAGGCCCAGGAAGAGGCCCTGTGCCGGGCCTCAGCGCTGTACACGTGCGTGGTGGAGGCCAGGGAGTTCTACGACCACCACCGGGCACACCGCGACCCCTTCTACACCGATCGGGTGATCCACTCACCCGCCGTCCCGGTCTTCCGCGACGACCGGGGACAGCTCCTGGACGAGCCGTACACCGCCGGATTCCTGACCGCGGCCGCGCCCAACGCCGGGGTGGTCCTGCGCACGGCGCCGGAGCGCGCGCCCGAGCTGCCTGGCGCCCTGGCGTCACGGGCCGAACGGGTCCTGGAGACGGCCGCGGCGCACGGCTACCGACGGCTGGTGCTCGGAGCCTGGGGCTGCGGCGTCTTCCAGAACGATCCGGCGCAGGTGGCAGGCGCGTTCCGCGCCCTGCTCACGGACGGCGGCCGGTTCGCCGGCTCCTTCGAGCACGTCGTGTTCGGCGTCCTGGACCGTACGAAGGGCGCGGTGGTGCGGAGCGCCTTCGAGCGGGCGTTCCGGGAGGTACTGGAGGCAGAGGTACTGGAGGCGAAGGCGGCTCAGCGCCAGCCGTAGCGCTCCCGCAGCCGGTGCACCACAGAGTTGAACCGCATCCGGTCCAGCGCGCACGCCTCCCGGCGCATCCCCTTCTCGTGCAGCCGCAGCACCCGGTCCACGTCCACCCACGAGTCGCGCCCCGACCGGTCCCACGGCCCGCTGCCGATCGGCACCCACTCCCGGTCACCGTCGTGCCGCTTGCTCGACAGCTGCACGGCGAGAAACGTCCCGGCGGCCTCACGGGCGACGACCAGCACCGGCCGGTCCTTCCCCCGCCCGTCGTTCTCTTCATAGGGCACCCACGTCCACACGATCTCGCCCGGGTCCGGGTCCCCGTCGTGCGCGGGCGAGTACTCGGTACGCACCTGACCCACCCGGCGCGGATCCGCTTCGACGGTGGCAGCGGGCCCGGAGCGCCCGGGAACATCTTGCTCGGCAGAGGCAGTCACGGGGCACACGCTAACGCGCGCCCTTTTGACGAGCCCCCGCACCCCTTCGGCAAGTGCCCGCACCCCTTCGGCCAGGGCTGCGGGCAACTGCCTTCCTGGGGGCGCGGGGAACTGCGTACTCAGCCACACACAACCCGCACCCGGCCACCAGCCGTTCTACGATTCCCCGTCCACCGGAACCTTCTGCGAAGCAGCCGGCGGCGCCGGAAACCCGTTCACCGCCGAACTGTCCTTACCGACCTGCCCGTTCTGATCCTGACCCATCGACGACAGCAACTGCCGAGCCAGCCCCAACCCTGTACCCCCCATCGTCAACGCCTTGGCGAACATGTCGGACATCCCATCGGCCCCGTTGAGCAGCACCATGTGCTCGACGTTCCCGAACGCTCCAGCACCCGCCCTCACGATCTCCGGCCAGTTCTCGGCAAGTTGCTGCGCGACAACGGCCTCCTGGTTCTCTGCCAGCGCGGCGGCCCGCGCCTTGATGGCCTCGGCCTCCGCGAGCCCCTTCGCTCGCGCGGACTCGGCGATCGCAAGGCCCTTGGCCTGCTGGGCGGCGGCCTCCGCCTCACCGGTGGCCCGCGTCGCCGTCGCGGCGGCCGCACCACGTGCCTTGGTCGCCTCGGCCTCGGCACCCGCGGCCGTCGTGACCCGGGTCGCCTCCGCCGCGGCCGCGAGCTCCGTCTCCTTGGCCTTGGCCTGCGCCGCGGAGATCCGGACGTCCCGCTCGGCCTCGGCCAGCGTGCGCTTCTCGTACGCCTTCGCGTCCGCGGGCTTACGGACGTCCGCCTGGAGCTGCTGCTCACGGCGGTGCGCCTCCAGCTCGGCGACACGTGTCTCCTGGACCACGACCTCCTGGCGCGCGGCCGCGTCGGCGAGCGGTCCGGCCTGCCGGGCCTTGGCGGAGGCGTTGTCGCGCTCCGCCTGGTACCCGGCCTGCAGGATCTCGCTGTCCCGGGTCGCCTCCGACATCCGCGCGGCGGCCTGCTGTTCTGCCTCGGTGGCCCGCCGGTTGGCCTCGGCCTGCGCGATCCGGGCGTCCCGCTGCACGGCCGCCGCGTGCGGCATGGCCAGGTTCTTGATATAGCCCGTCGGATCCTCGATCTCGTGGATCTGCAGCGAGTCGACGATCAGCCCCAGCTTCTCCATCTCCGTACCGCAGGCGGCCCGGGTCTGCCCGGTGAGCTTCTCGCGGTCGCGGATCATGTCCTCGACGGTCAATCCGCCGACGATGGACCGCAGATGACCTGCGAACACGTTGTGCACCCGCTCCGACATCAGCTTCTGCTGGTCGAGGAAGCGGCGGCCCGCGTTGGCGATCGACACGAAGTCGTCGCCCACCTTGAAGATGACCACGCCCCGCACCTTGAGCGGAATGCCCTGGTGGGTCACGCAGTCCACGGACAGTTCGGTCTCGTTGAGGTCGAGCGAGAGTTTGCGCACCGCCTGGACGCCCGGCAGCACGAGCGTGCCGCGCCCGGTGACGATACGGAAACCCATGCCCTCCTCAAGGCCTTCGGTGCGGTGCTTCGAACCGGAGATGATCAGTGCTTCGTTGGGCTCGGCGACACGCCACATGAGCTTGAAGACCACAACGATGAATACGAGCGCGAGGACCGCTGCCCCCGCCACGACGCCGACAACCATCGGCATTCGCCCCCTGTTGGATGGTGCCCTTTCGGCACCGAACGAACGGAGTGTGCGCCCGGTCGGGTCCGGCGGTACAGACGCTGACGGCTCTTTGGCGCATCCTTGACGAGCACGACACGCTCACATGGCACAGAGGCTCACGGCCGACTCAACTGTCGTACGCCGCCGACACGTACACCGTCCGGGGCGGCAGGTACTCCACCACCATCACCACCGTGCCCGACTCGATGCGGTCCTTCGGGGAGGCGGGATACGCGAGAAAGTGCTCGGCGCCGCCGCGGACCCGGACGATCACCTCGCCGACGAGCCCCGGCCCGATCGTGCCGGTCACCCGTCCCATGAGGCCCACCATCGACGCGTCGTCCATGGTCCCCACACTACGGGCCGGCAGGCGCCCCGAAATCAGGTACGGCGCCGTCCACTTCACCGCTCGGCCAGCTCTCGTACCAGCGCTGGTCCGCCTCCAGCTGCGCGGCCAGCGACACCAGGAGCGGCTCGCTGTTCGCGGGCCCGAGCAGTTGCGCGCCCACCGGCAGGGAGCCGTCGACGAACCCCGCGGGGACGTTGACGCTGGGCCAGCCCAGCACGTTCCACGGCCAGGCGTACGGACAGGCGGCGATCATGGCCCGGTCGGTGCCGAAGCCGCTCAGCTCGTGCAGGGCGCCGATGCGCGGCGGGGGAGCGGCGGTGGTCGGCGCGAGCACCACGTCGTACGTGTCGAAGAGCGCGCCGATGCGCCGGTGCAGCCTCGCCTCGGCGCGCCGGGCCAGCCGCAGCGGGGCCCCGCCGAGCAGCCGGCCCAGTCGGGCGGCTTCCAGGGTCCGCCGGTCGAGCAGGCCGGGATGGGGTGTCTCGCTGACCCGCTCGGCGATCCCGGCCGTGGCGCGCGGGATGAAGGCCAGCCCGATCTGCCCGTACGGCGGATCGGCCTCCTCGACCTCGTGGCCGAGCGCGGCCAGCCGCTCCGCGAGCGCGAGGACCCGGGCGCGTACGTCGGGCCGCAGCCGGGCGGGCAGCGCGGTGAACGGCGGCTTCAGCGAGAGCGCGATGCGCAGCCTCCCCGGCTCCCGGCCCACCGCGTCCGACACGCGCAGCGCGGGCGGGCGGTGCAGATCGCGCTCGTGGCTGCCGCTCGCCGCGTCAAGCAGAAGCGCGGCGTCCTCGACCGTACGGGCGAGCGTGCCGTTGACCGTGATGCCGTGGAAGGACTCCGCGCGCGGCCAGGTCGAGATGCGGCCGCGCTGCGGTTTGATGCCGATCAGATGGGTCCAGGAGGCCGGGATCCGCACCGAGCCCGCGCCGTCCGAGCCCAGCGCGGCGGGCACCAGGCCGGCCGCGACCGCGGCCGCCGAACCGCCGGACGAACCGCCCGGCGTGTGCCCGGTGTGCCACGGATTGCGGGTCTCACCGAAGGCAGGCCCCTCGGTGAAGGGCCACTGTCCGAACTCGCAGGTGTTGGTCTTGCCGACGACCACGGCCCCGGCCGCCCGCAGCCGCCGCACCGCCTCGCCGTCCTCGGCCACCGGCGGGAACTCCCCGCGGCAGCCGAACGCGGTCGGCTCGCCCGCCACGTCCATGTCGTCCTTGACCGCCACCGGCACCCCGAGCAGCGGTCGGCGTTCGCCCGCCGCCAGCTCCTTGTCCGCGGCGTCGGCCTCGGCGAGCGCGGCCTCGGCACGCACCAGCCGGAAGGCGTTCAGCGTGCCCTGAGAGGCCTCGATCCGGGCGAGGGTCTCCTCGACGAGCGTCCGCGAGGACACCGTTCCATCGGCCAGGGCGCGGGCACACTCCGCGAGACCCGCGGCACGGTCGGGAGTCACGGGAGTCATACGTCCACCTCCGGAAGCGCGTTGTCTACTGAACGGTAACGTCAAGGCGGGCTCAGCGGTACGGGAAGGGAAACTTCCCTCGCCAGGACGGTGATTCGCCCGTCCACGGCGCCGCTCCCGCCGGTCGGACGGCGCGTCGGACCTTGACTTCGAGCGCGCTTCAAGATCTACCGTCAGGACAGTCGGTGACGGTCCGACGGTGAGCCCAGGGTGACGGAGACGGACATGCGGGTCGGCGTACACATCAACCGGTTCAACCACCCCCGGGGCGCGGCCGCGCTCGGTCCCGAGCTGGCCGCCGCGGGCGCCGCCGCCGAAGCGGCTGGCGTGAGCTGGATGTCGGTCATGGACCACTACTTCCAGATGGAGTTCAACGGCGGCGCCGAGAGCGACATGCTGGAGGCCTACACGACCCTGGGCTTCCTCGCGGCCCACACCTCCACGGTCCAGCTCGGCACGCTGGTGACCGGTGTGACGTACCGCCATCCCGGACTGCTCGCCAAGATCGCCACCACGCTCGACGTCCTGTCCGGCGGCCGGGCCACCCTGGGCATCGGCGCGGCCTGGTACGGCCGCGAGCACGAGGGCCTGGGCGTGCCGTTCCCGCCGCTCGCGGAGCGCTTCGAGCGTCTTGAGGAGACACTGCGGATCTGCCTGCAGATGTGGGACCCGGAGGCCGACGGGCCCTTCGAGGGCAAGCACTACCGGCTCGCCGAGACCCTCTGCGTACCGGCGCCGGTGAGTACTCCGCGTCCGCGGATCATGATCGGCGGGGGCGGCGAGAAGAAGACCCTGAGGCTGGTCGCCCAGTACGGGGACGCCTGCAACCTCTTCGCCTCGACCCCGGAGGAGGTCGCGCACAAGCTGGACGTCCTGCGCGGGCACTGCGACGCCGTGGGGCGCGAGTACGCCGACATCCACAAGACGCTCACCCACTCGGGCGACCCGCGGGGCGCGGCCGAACTCGACGCCTTCACCCGGGAGTTGGAGGGATACGCGAAGCTCGGCATCGAGACCGTGATCCTCGGCCCGCGCGTGGACGAGCCGGCCGAGTGGATCGAGCAGAGGGTGGCCCCGGCGGTCGGGCGACTGGCCGAACTCGGCTGAACCACAAACCTTTTCTGGCGCGCGGACTACGCGGGCTGGTGGCGCGCCAGTGCGACGAACTGCTCCAGCACCCGGGCCACCCCGTCCTCGTCGTTGGAGGCGGTGTGGAACCGCGCTGCCCTCCTGACCGACGGATCGGCGTTGGCCATCGCGTACGAGCGGCCCACCGCCCTGAGCATGGGCAGGTCGTTCGGCATGTCACCGAACGCGGCGATGTCGTCGGGACGTATGCCGAGCCCGGCGCTCCAGGCGGTCAGCGCGCTGGCCTTGGTGACTCCCGGAGCGCTGAGCTCCACGAGCGCGAGCCCCGTGGAGTGGGTGGTCTCGGCGTCCGTGCCCGCGCCGGCGTGTGCCCGCGCATGGAAGTCGTGCAACGACAGCGTCGGATGATGCGCCAGGATCTTGAGGACCGGACGGCCGGGGTCGCTCGCCAGCAACTCCTCGGCGGTGCCGATGAGTTCGACCTCGGACTCGCCGTACGACCAGGCGGGGTACGCCGGTTCGTGGCCGAAGACCGTCTCGTACTCGAAGGCGAAGGACACACCCGGCACCGCCGTGCGCACGCGCGCCACGAGCGGGGCCACGGAGGCGGCAGGGAACGGTGACAGCCGTACGGGCGTGCCGTCGGGTGCGTACACGGCGGCGCCGTTCGCGGTGACGGCGAAGTGCCGGCCGATGCCGCGGTGCAGGGCGGGAAGGCCGCGCGGGGGACGGCCGGTGACGAGGGCGAGGCGGATTCCGGCCGCCTCGGCCGCCGCGAGCGCGGCCGCCGTCCGTCCGGAGAGGGCCCCGTCGCTGCGCAGCAGCGTCCCGTCCAGGTCGGTGGCCACGAGCTTCGGCGGTGTGGCGGGATCGGAGGCCGGGTCGGGCGTCGTCGTCATCGTGAACCGGTGCCTTCCGGGCCGGAGCGAGGGCCCGGCCGGGCTGTGGGGACCGGTGGTGCCGGGAGGCGGCCACCGGACGAACGCATGGGAGGGGGCCGGAACCAGGTCGGTTCCGGCCCCCTCCCGCCCTCGCGGCGAGCCGCGGGAGCCTGCCGTCGTCAGGCGGCGACGGGCGCGTCGGCCTCGCCGTGGATGCGGCCGATGACCTCGGTGAGCTGGGCGGCGACCTCGGTGTCGTCCGCCGGGTGCGTCTCGGCGAAGCGGACCACGGAGCCGGGGATGGAGAGCTTGATGTCCTCGAGGACCTTGGCGCCGGCGATGCCCGCGGCCTTGCGGGTCTCGTCCTGCGCCCAGACGCCGCCGAACTGGCCGTAGGCGGTGCCGACGACGGCGAGGGGCTTGTCCTTCAGGGCGCTGGCGCCGAACGGCCGGGACAGCCAGTCGATGGCGTTCTTCAGGACGGCCGGGATGGTGCCGTTGTACTCGGGAGAGAAGAGCAGCAGGGCGTCGGCCGAGGCCGCGGCCTCGCGCAGCCGGGCGGCGGCGGCCGGGACGTTGCCCTCCACGTCGATGTCCTCGTTGTAGAAGGGGATCTCGGCGAGGCCCTCGAACAGGTCGACCTCCGCGCCCTCGGGGGCGAGCTTGACGGAGGCCTCGGCGAGCTGGCGGTTGTGGGAGCCGGCGCGGAGGCTGCCGACGAGCGCGAGGATGCGAACAGACATGGGGAACTCCAAGGGGGGCTGAAACATTGCCGTTACGATCCGGACCGGGGTCCGTTTAAAGTTGTAGCACCTAAACGGACCGCGGTCCAGTTTTCTTCCCGGGGCGATACGCTGTGTTCATGTCCGCCTCCCTGCCGCCCTTCCCGCAGTCCCAGGAGCCGACCGGCGAGCCCGTCCTGCTGGAGCTCACCACCGCCGCCGCCGACGAGCCCTGCCTGCGCGCCGACGCGGCGCGCAACCGGGCCCGGCTGCTTGAGGCGGCCACACGACTGATCGAGGAGCACGGAGCTGCCGGGGTCACGATGGAGGCGGTGGCCGTGGCGGCCTCGGTGGGCAAAGGGACGGTCTTCCGCCGTTTCGGCGACCGCACCGGCCTGCTGACGGCCCTGCTCGACCACTCCGCGAAACAGCTCCAGGCGGCCTTCCTCAGCGGGCCGCCGCCACTGGGTCCCGGAGCGCCGCCCGCCGAGCGGCTGCGGGCGTTCGGCCAGGCCGTCCTGCGTCAGGCGGCCGACCACCTGGAGCTCCAGCTGGCGGCCCAGCCCGAGGCGGCCCGCCGCTACTCCAACCCGCCCCAGCGTTTTCTGTCCGGTCACGTCACCCTGCTGCTGCGCCAGGCGGTGCCCGACGCCGACTGCGCCCTCCTCGCCCAGGCCCTGATGGGCTATCTCGACCCCGCCCTGATCCACCACCTGACCAAGGAGTGCGGGATGCCGATGGAGCGCCTGGAGGCGGGATGGATCGACCTGGTGGCGCGCGTGACGCGTACGGAACTGCCCCGGTAGGCCCGGGATTTGGGCCGTACCGGGCCTGGGGCGGCGGTTCCGCAGGTCCGGCACGTGCGGCGCCCCCGGCCCCGGGCCCGTCCCCGGCTTCTGCAAAGATGCCGTACGTCATGGTGCAGATACCGAAAACATCCGCCCCTACGTCGCCCGCGCCGCACTCGGTGCCCACGAGTGCCGATGTGGCCCGCCTGGCGGGGGTCTCGCGCGCGACCGTCTCCTACGTCCTGAACAACACCAGCGCCGTACGGATCAGCGAGCCCACCCGTCGCCGTGTCCACCGGGCGGCCAAGGAACTCGGGTACGTACCGCACGCCGCGGCCCGCAGCCTGCGCGCCGGGCACAGCCGCATGGTCCTGATGCCCGCGCCGGACGTGCCCGTGGGCCCGCTCTACGGCCAGTTCTTCAACGAACTCCAGTGGGCCCTGAGCCGCCTCGACTACACCGTCGTGCAGTACGGCAGTGTCGGCCTCCAGGGCGACGAGGCGGCCCGCGCCTGGGCCGAACTGCGCCCGGTCGCCGTGCTCGTGCCCGGCGGCGGACTCGGCTCGGAGGGCGTGGCCGTCCTCAAGCGCTCCGGCGCCCGGGCCGTCGTCACCCTCGGTCCCGACCGGGTCGAGGGCGCGCACGCCCTGATCATGGACCACCACGAGGTCGGCCGGAGCGCGGGCGCCCACCTGCGGGCCCGCGGCTACCGCCGCGTCGGGGTCGTGGTGCCCGAGGACCCCGGCCTGGAGATCTTCTCCAAGCCCCGCTTCGAAGGCGTACGGCAGGCCCTCGGCGGCACGGACGCGTCGGTGACCGAGGTGTCGCTCGCCTACGACGAGGAGGCCGCGTCCCAACTCGCCGCGCGCTGGCGCTCGTTGGGCCTGGACGCCGTGTTCGCGTACAACGACGAGTACGCGATGCTGCTGACGCGCGCCCTTCAGGATGAAGGCATCGGCATCCCGGGGGACACTGCTGTCATCGGCGCCGACGACCTGATGCTCGGCCGACTGCTGCGTCCCCGGCTGAGCACCGTCCACATCGACCTGCCGTCCGGACGGGAACTCGCCGAGCTGGTCGACCGCGCCGTACGGGAGCCCAGCGCCCCGCCGGAGGCGCACGAGGTGCTGGGAGCGACGGTCGTGCACCGCGAATCGAGCTGAACACCTGGGAGGCGCGTCATGCGGACCACGGTCGGCATCATCGGCGGAGGCCCGGCCGGGCTCCTGCTGGCCCGGCTGCTGCACCGGACGGGGATCGACTGCGTCGTCCTGGAGAGCAGGACCCGCGCGTACGTCGAGCAGCGGCAGCGCGCGGGGATGCTGGAGCAGGGCACGGTGGACGCCCTGCGCGAGTGCGGCGCCGCCGACCGGCTGGAGGTCGAGGGGCTGGTCCACAACGGCATCGAGCTGCGCTTCGACCGCGAGCGGCACCGCATCGACTTTCCCGTGCTCACCGGCGGCCGCACGGTCACGATCTACGCCCAGACGGAGATCGTGAAGGACCTCGTGGAGCTCCAACTCGCCGACGGGCCACCGCTGTTGTTCGAGGCCGAGGTCCTGGCCGTCGAGAACGCCGCCGAGGAGCCGGGCGGCGGCGCACCGCTCGTGCGTTTTGTGCACGACGGCCGCGAACAGACCCTCACCTGCGACTACGTGGTCGGCTGCGACGGTTTCCACGGCATCGCCCGCGACGCCTTCCCGGCCGCGGTCAGCCGCACGTACGAACACGAATACCCCTACTCCTGGCTCGGGATCCTGGCCGATGTGGCGCCCTCCTGCGAGGAGTTGATCTACGCGCGCGGCCCGGGCGGCTTCGCGCTGCACAGCATGCGCTCGACGTCGGTGTCTCGGCTGTATCTGCAGGTCCCGAACGGCACGGACGCCGACGACTGGCCCGACGAACGCATCTGGGACGAGCTCGACGCGCGCTTCGCGATCGACGGCGACTGGCGGCTGGAGCGGGGCCCGATCGCCGCCAAGTCGGTCACCGGGATGCGTAGTTACGTCCACGAGCCGATGCGCCACGGACGCCTCTTCCTCGCCGGGGACGCAGCACACATCGTGCCGCCGACGGGCGCCAAGGGGCTGAACCTGGCCGTGTCCGACGTCCGGGTCCTGGCCCGCGGCTTCGCCGAGCTCCACCGCTCGGGTTCGGCCCAACTCCTCGACGCCTACTCGGAGTTGTGCCTCGACCGGGTCTGGCAGGCGACACGTTTCTCGTACGACATGACTAAGATGTTGCATGCTCAACCAGATGGGGATGCCTTCGAGGACCGGCTGCAGCTCGCGCGACTGCGGCGGATCGCGGCATCCCGCCCCGCGGCCGCCGAACTGGCCGCGAACTACACGGGACTCCCGCTCGCGGCCACCGTTCGCGCTGTGGGTCCCACCGGTGTCCACTGACCGATCGGAGAGCCGACATGCCGCTGCTCGACCCGGAGAACTGGCAGTCCCACAACCTGGCGGGCGGTGAGTACGCCGTCACGGAGCCCGCGACCGGCGAGCCGCTCGGCACCGTCACGCTTGCCTCGGCCGAGGACGTCACGGCAGCCGCAGGGGCCGCCCGTGCGGCCCAGGCCGAGTGGGCCCGCGCCCCGCACTTCGTCCGCGCCGCCGTCCTGCGCAAGGCCGGCGACCTGTTCACCGCGCACGCCGACGAACTGCGCGACTGGATCGTGCGCGAGTCCGGCTCCATACCCGGCAAGGCCGACTTCGAACTGCATGTCGCGGCCCAGGAATGCTACGAGGCGGCGGCGCTCGCGTCGCGTCCTGCCGGGCAGGTCCTGCCGTCGGAGGCCGCCCGGCTGTCGTACACGCGCCGGATCCCGGTCGGTGTCGTGGGAGTGATCTCGCCCTTCAACGCCCCGCTGATCCTCTCGATCCGCTCGGTGGCCCCGGCGCTCGCGCTCGGCAACGGCGTCGTACTGAAGCCGGATCCGCGCACCGCGGTCTGCGGTGGCCTCGCGCTCGCCGCGGTCTTCGCCGAGGCGGGCCTGCCGGAGGGGCTGCTGCACGTCCTGCCCGGAGGTCCGGAAGCAGGGCAGGCGCTCGTCGCCGACCCGCAGGTACCGGTGATCTCCTTCACGGGCTCAACGGCCGCCGGGCGAGCGGTGGGTGAGGCCGCGGGGCGCCATCTCAAGCGCGTACACCTGGAGTTGGGCGGCAACTCCGCGCTGATCGTGCTGGAGGACGCCGACATCGACGCGGTGATCTCCACGGCGGCCTGGGGCTCGTTCTTCCACCAGGGCCAGATCTGCATGACCACGGGCCGCCACCTGGTGCACGCCTCCCTCTACGAGGAGTACATCGAGCGGCTCGCCGCGAAGGCCGACTCGCTGGCCGTCGGCGACCCGCACCGGGAGCACGTGCACCTCGGACCGATCATCGACGACACCCAACTGGCCAAGATCCACGGCCTGGTGGAGTCCAGCACCGCGCGCGGCGCGAAGCTGGCGGCGGGCGGCACCCATGACCGGCTGTTCTACCGCCCGACGGTCCTCGCCGGGGTCGACGACTCGACCCCCGCGTACGCCGAGGAGGTCTTCGGACCGGTCGCGCCGGTGCGCTCCTTCAGCACCGTCGACGAGGCCGCCGCCCTCGCCTCCGACGGGCCGTACGGCCTCTCGCTGGGCATCGTCACCCGGGACACCGCACGTGGCCTCGACCTCGCCGAGCGCGTCCCCACCGGGATCGTCCACATCAACGACCAGACCGTCAACGACGAGGCCGTCGCGCCCTTCGGGGGCATCGCCGCCTCCGGCACCGGCGCCAGGTTCGGCGGCGAGGCCAACCTGGAGGCATTCACCGACCTGCGCTGGACAACGGTGCGAGGGGACGTGGCGGGCTACCCCTTCTAGGGGCGCCGACGAGGTACTGGTCCTAGGAGGACCGGCGGATCACTGGGCCTGCTGGCCCTGCTCCGCGATGGACTTGCGGACCTCGTCCATGTCCAGCTTCCGGGCCTGTCCGATGACGTCCTCAAGGGCGGCCTCGGGCAGCGCCCCGGGCTGGGCGAAGACGGCAACCTGGTCACGGACGATCATCAGCGTCGGAATCGACTGGATGTTGAAGGCCGCGGCCAGCTCCGGCTGCGCCTCGGTGTCCACCTTGCCGAAGACCAGGTCGGGGTTGGCCTCCGCGGCCTTCTCGTAGACCGGGGCGAACTGGCGGCACGGGCCGCACCAGGACGCCCAGAAGTCGATCAGGACGAATTCGTTGTCCGTGACCAGCTGGTCGAAGTTGTCCTTGGTGAGCTCCACGGTGCTGCTCATGGCGTTGAATCCCTCTTCCTGGGGTCGGGGCCTTGCCGCTGTCCACAACGGCGTCGATCAGTGGCGTATTCCGCGCACGTACCCGTGTGGCCACGGCCCACACCAAGGACCAGACTGACCCCATGACGGAATCGGAATCCATCGCGTACGACGTCGTGGTGCTCGGGGCCGGGCCCGTGGGGGAGAACGTCGCCGACCGCGCCCGCGCGGCAGGCCTCTCCACCGCGATCGTGGAGAGCGAGCTGGTCGGCGGCGAGTGCTCCTACTGGGCGTGCATGCCCAGCAAGGCCCTGTTGCGCTCGGTCCTCGCCCGTGCGGACGCACGCCGCGTGCCGGGCCTCAGCCAGGCCGTGCAGGGCCCCCTCGACGTCGGCGCGGTCCTCGCCCATCGTGACGACTACACCTCGCACTGGAAGGACGACGGCCAGGTCCAGTGGCTCGACGGCATCGGCGCCGACCTCTACCGCGGCCACGGACGGCTCGCCGGACCACGCAAGGTCACGGTCGACGGCCCCGACGGGGAGCGGCACGTCCTGACCGCCCGGCACGCCGTGGCCGTCAGCACCGGCACCCGTGCCGTCCTTCCCGACCTGCCAGGGCTCGCCGAGGTCAAGCCCTGGACCAGCCGCGAAGCCACCAGCGCGCACGCAGTGCCGGGCCGTCTCGTGGTCGTCGGCGGCGGGGTCGTCGGCGTGGAGATGGCCACCGCCTGGCAGGCCTTCGGCTCCCAGGTCACGGTCCTCGTCCGCGGCAAGGGCCTGTTGCCCCGGATGGAGCCCTTCGCCGGGGAACTCGTCGCCGAGGCGCTGACCGAGGCGGGCGCGGACGTGCGTACGGGCACGTCGGTCGAGGCGGTGACCCGGGACGGCGGGACGGTCGTGGTCACCACCTCCGCGGGCGACCGCATCGAGGCCGACGAGATCCTCTTCGCCACCGGCCGCGCCCCGCGCACCGACGACCTCGGACTTGAGACGATCGGCCTGGACCCCGGTTCCTGGCTGTCGGTCGACGACAGCTGCCGAGTGACGGGCAGCGAATGGCTCTACGCGGTCGGCGACGTCAACCACCGTGCCCTTCTCACCCATCAGGGCAAGTACCAGGCCCGTATCGCCGGCGCCGCCATCGCGGCCCGCGCGGCCGGTGTCCCGCTCCTGGAGACCGACCCCTGGGGCGCCCACTCGGCGACGGCCGACCACGCGGCCGTTCCCCAGGTCGTCTTCACCGACCCGGAGGCCGCCTCCGTCGGTCTCTCCCTCGCCGAGGCCGAACAGGCCGGTCACCGGGTCCGGGCGGTCGATGTCGACCTCTCCTCGGTCGCCGGCGCCGGCCTCTACGCCGAGGGCTACCACGGCCGCGCCCGCATGATCGTGGACCTCGACACCGAGACCCTCCGTGGCGTCACCTTCGTCGGCCCCGGCGTCGGTGAGATGCTCCACTCCGCCACGATCGCGGTGGCCGGCGAGGTCCCGGTGAGCCGGCTGTGGCACGCGGTGCCGGCGTATCCGACGGTGAGCGAGGTGTGGCTGCGGTTGCTGGAGGCGTATCGCGACGGCAAGTAGAGGGGGCGCAGGCGGAGCGGTGCCACCCCGTCGGTGGCATCGCTCCGCCTGCCTCAGCTCTCCTGCGGCAGCTCGAAGCCGAGGTCCGTGGCCGCCTGCCTCGGTGTCGGGTGGGACCACCGTTCCAGCATCGCCTGGTTGGAGGAGAGCGAGCGCAGTTCGGCGCGGTCGAGGTAGAGGGTGCCGTTCAGGTGGTCCGTCTCGTGCTGGACGATGCGGGCGGGCCAGCCGGTGAACACCTCGTCCAGCGGGCGGCCGTGCTCGTCCTGGGCCAGGAGCCGCACCTCGGCGGGCCGGGCCACCACCGCCTGCCAGCCCGGCACGCTCAGGCAGCCCTCGAAGAACGCGGCGCGGGCGGGCCCCACCGGCTCGTACGCCGGGTTGACCAGGACGCGGAAGGGCAGGGGCACCCGGCCGCGTGCCGCGCGGATCTCGTCCGGCACCGGTGCCGGGTCCTCGACCACCGCGAGGCGCAGCGGTACGCCGACCTGGGGTGCGGCCAGCCCGACGCCGGGTGCCGCGTGCATCGTGTCGCGCAGGGCCGCGACGAAGCGTGCGAGGAGCGTCGGGTCCAGCTGGCCGTCGAAGGGCTCGGCCGGGCGGCGCAGCACCGGGTCACCGGCGGCGACGATCGGCAACGGGCCCGTACGGGAGAGCAGTTCCTCCACCTGATCGCTGAGGGACGAGGGCACGGGGTCACTGGTGGAAGCCATCTCGCCAGGATGCCAAGCGGGATGCCGGGGTGCGAGGCGGCTCTCTGGGGGAGAGCGCCTCCCTGGAATCCGGACCCTCCCTGGATTCCTATCCCGCGGCCTCCAGCAGCGCCGTCACGCTCTCCCGGGCGCGCGCGACCCGCGACCGTACGGTTCCGACCGGGCAGCCCACCGCCGACGCGGCGTCCGCGTAGGGCAGGCCCGCCAGCTGGGTCAGGACGAACGCCTCGCGCCGTGGGGCGTCCAGGGTCTCCAGCAGGTCGAGGAGGGCCACGCCCTCGTCGAAGCCGGGCAGCCCGCGCGGCTGCGCGCGCTCGGCGGCCGTCTGCCAGTCGCCGGTGTCGGACATACGCGGCCGGGCCGCGGCCGTGCGGAAGCGGTCGGCCACCGTGCGGCGGGCGATCGCCAGCAGCCAACTGCGGGCGCTGGAGCGGGCGGAGAACCCCGGCAGGGCGGTCAGCGCGCGCAGGAACGTTTCCTGGGTGAGGTCGTCGGCGCCGTGCACATCGCCGCTGAGGTGGGCCACGAAACGCCATACATCCCGGTGGGTGGCCCGCACGAACCGCTCGACCGCGTCGGGGTCGCCGGCCCCGGCGGCCAGGGCCCAGCGGGTGATCCGTTCGTCGTCGTGTGCCTGAAGCAGGGCAGAAGCCATCGCAGGTGGTCCTTCGGTGAAGGGAAGCGCGGAGTGAGGAGAGCGGCGTACGGCCCACGCGACCCGAAGGCGCGCGTGAGGCACGCGCGCGTGGGCCTCGCGTGGACCAAGGGGCCGTCGCACGCGCGCGTGGACCTACGGCGACGGCACGCGTGCGTGGCTTCGTACGACGCCTGGGCGCAGTACGAGAAGGACCAGGATCCGGTTCCACGAGAAGGACCAGGACTCGGTCCATGAGGATGACCGGGACCGGCCTACGAGAGGGACCGGGAGTTGGTCGCCGGGCACGCGAGCCGTCCGCCGACGGCAGGCACGTACGCCGCGGATCCGCCCGTCACCGGTGCGGGACGGACGGTCAGCGGGCGGCCGGTGCGACCGGCGGCCCTCTCCGCGCGACGGCGTACTCCAGCAGAACTCCGCGCAACGGGCGCACCGGGACGAACGCGGGCGTCCGTACGGGTCCGGCCGGCCGCATGGCCGCCGACACCCGCAACGCCCGCCGCAGCGGCTCGAAGAGCGCGGTGCCGAGCAGCCGGCCGGTCCGGTAGGCGAGCGCCCGGGTCGTGCGGAACGCGGCCTCCTCGCCGCGCCACAGCCACACACCGCAGACGAGCGCGGCGAGCAGGTGGGCCGCGAACATGCCGAGGTCACCACCCATGAGCAGGGTGTCCGCCGGCTCGGGGCCCATCGGGTGCGTATGGCCCGCGTCCATGGACGTCGTGGACATGAAGGTGTCCGACGGGCGCGCACTCTGGGCAAGTCCGAACAGCTGGTGCAGCCCGAGCTGCGCGACGACCGTGGCTCCCGTCACCAGCCCTGCGCCGCGCTCTCGCCCGGTGAGCCACCACGCGGCCGCCGTCGTCGCCGCGAACGCGTATCCGACGGCCCACCACGGCAGACCCGCCCCGGACATCAGCGCGTGCCCCAGGGCCGCCGTCACCACGCACACGGCCGCGAACACAGCGGCACGCGCGAGGCGGAAGGCGATCCCGGAGGTCATGGCGAGCATCGTGCCAGTACAAGGGCGTTCGGATGGCCGGAGCCCCGATATGCGCCTCGCGATGTGACCCACGCCACGCGAACCTCCGGGAACTCGACGCCCCCGCCCACCGACTACTGCACCGCAACGGCCGAGCACGGCCCGTCGTCCCCAGCCCCACCGGAGAAGCCCGCCGATGACCACCGCTCCCACGACCGAGACGGACGAGTCCCCGCAAGCCGTCGCCCCCTCCCCGAAACGCGGCCTCTGGTCGCCGCTGCGCCCCCTGGTCCTGCGGCTGCACTTCTACGCCGGAGTGCTCGTCGCCCCGTTCCTCCTGGTCGCCGCCACGACCGGATTCCTTTACGCGGCGTCGTTCCAGGCCGAGAAGATCCTTTACTCGCATGAGATGACCGTCCCCGTCGGCGACGAGAAGCTGCCGATATCCGAGCAGGTCACCGCCGCCCGCAAGGCGCACCCGGAGGGCACGGTCTCCGCCGTCCGCCCCTCGCCGAAGGACGACGAAACCACCAGGGTGATGCTGTCGGGCGTCCCCGGCATCGGTGAAACCCACACCCTCGCGGTGTTCGTCGACCCGTACACCGCCAAGGTGCGCGGCTCGCTCGAACAGTACGGATCCACCGGCGCCCTGCCGCTGCGCACCTGGATCGACGAGTTCCACGCCAACCTGCAACTCGGCCAGAACGGCAGGCTCTACAGCGAACTCGCCGCCAGCTGGCTGTGGGTGACAGCGGGCGGCGGTCTGGTGCTCTGGTTCAGCCGCCGCCGTACGCAGCGCAAGATACGCGGCACCACCGGCCGCCGTCGCACGCTCGGTCTGCACGGCACGGTCGGCGTCTGGGCCGCCCTCGGGTTCTTCTTCCTCGCGGCGACGGGACTGACCTGGTCGACGTACGCCGGCGCGCACATCGACGAACTGCGCACCTCGCTCCACCAGGCCACCCCCGCGGTGTCGGCGGCCGCGGGCGGCGAGCACTCCGGCCACGGTTCCGCCTCGGCGGAGGAGGACGTCGAGCATGGCGTCGGCCTCGACAAGGTGCTGGCGTCCGCGCGGGCGGAGGGCCTGGGCGACCCGGTGGAGATCGTCCCGCCGGCCGACGCCGAGTCCGGGTACGTGGTGCGGCAGGTCCAGCGCAGCTGGCCCACCAAGCAGGACGCGGTCGCCGTCGACCCGTCGAACGGCGAGGTCACCGACACGGTCCGGTTCGCCGACTACCCGGTCCTCGCGAAGCTGACCCGCTGGGGCATCGACGCCCACACCGGAGTCCTGTTCGGGCTCGGCAACCAACTCGTACTGATGGCCCTGGCCCTCAGCCTGATCCTCCTCATCCTCTGGGGCTACCGCATGTGGTGGCAACGCGGCCGAGCCTCCGCCTTCGGCCGCCCCATCCCCCGCGGCGCCTGGCAACAGGTCCCCGCCCACGTCCTCGTCCCCCTGATGGCCGCAACAGCCGTCCTCGGCTACTTCGTCCCCCTCCTCGGCATCCCACTGGCCGCCTTCATCGCCGTGGACGTCGTACTGGGCGAGATCGCACACCGCCGCGGAAAGCGGACGTACACGACGGCCAAGTAGCGGCTCGCCATTCCCCGCGCGGCCGGGTCCCTCAGGCAGGGGCCCGGCCGCAACGACGTGATCACGAAGAGATGTTCGCGAAGAACTCTTCCGGAAGAGTTCTTCGCGTTCTACGCTGCGCCCCATGGCGGACGACGACATCACCCTCGACACGGCCGCACTACGTGTACTGGCGCACCCCATGCGGCTCGCACTGCTGAACCGCCTGCGCCGGCAAGGCCCGGCGACCGTGCGGCAGTTGGCCATGCACTTCGAGCTGGACTCCGGCGCGGCCAGCTATCACCTGCGGCGTCTGGCGGCGGGCGGGCTCATCGAGGAGGACGCGGAGCGGGGGACGAGGCGGGACCGGTGGTGGCGTGCACGGCACCGGATCTCGATGCACGACCCGTCCACATCACCGGACGCGACCGAGAGCCGCGCGTACGTACAGGCTCTGGCCCTGACCGACGGCGAGACGCTGCGCAGGGTGGCCGGCGAGGTCGTACCGGTCCTGCCCGACGAGTGGTTCGGGGTCAGCACGTTCATGAGTCAGGCACTGCAGCTGACGCCGGTTGAACTCGACGCGATGAAGCGGGAGTTGGCGGCAGTGATCGAGCGGTACCGGACGGGGGAGCCGACCGAGGGGGCCGAGAGGGTGGCCGTTCAGCTGCAGATGTTCCCGTTGCTCACCGAAGAGAAGTGACCACGAGGCCGACCTTCCGCGATCCCAACGTCCTGCGCTGGCTGGGCGCCTACACCACCTCGGTCACCGGCGACGTCGCCTACTTCATGGCCCTGTCCTGGGCCACTGCGCGGGTCGCTGGTCCCGCACAGGTCGGTGTCGTTCTCGCCGTCGGCGCGATACCCCGTGCCGTCCTCATGCTGGGCGGCGGTGTGCTCGCCGACCGCTTCGGCCCGCGCCGCGTCCTGATCGGCAGCGACCTCGTACGGTGCGGTGTGCTGCTCGGCGCCGCCGCCGGGACCTGGGCCGGCGGCCCTCAACTATGGCTGCTGTACGTCCTGTCCGTGCTCTTCGGCGTTGTCGACGCGGTGTTCATGCCGGCGGTGGGTGCCCTGCCGCCGAGACTCACGGACCAGGGGCAGTTGGCCCGCGTACAGGGCATGCGGGTCCTGGCGGTGCGGTTCAGCAACGCGGTGGGGCCGTTGGTCGGGTCCTTCGCCCTGGCCATGACGGGAGCGACGGGCGCATTCGCCGTGGTGGGAGTGCTGTTCGGGGTGTCGTTGGGGCTGTTGTCGGCGGTGCGTACGACACCGGTCGTCGCGACGGCGGTCGCCACGGCGCCGATGGAGGGGGACGTCGAGCCCGCGCAGCGTCGGTGCGGTCCCGTCGAAGCCATTGCGCCCCGGCTTCTGTCGGCCGATCTGGGCGACGGCCTTCGCTATCTGCGCGGTCACCGGCGGCTGCGCCGCCTCGTCTGGGTCATCGCTCTCGGCGAGATGTGCTTCAGCGGCCCGCTCGCGGCCGGACTCGTCCTTCTTGCCGATGAACGGAATTGGGACGCCGCCGCACTCGGCTGGATTCTCGCCGCGTTCAGCGTCGGCGGAGCCATCAGTGCCCTGGCGATGGCCGCAGTCCGCCGGGTACCACGCGCCGGAGCGGTTCTGGCGGTCTCGCTCGCCGCCACCGCCGGTCTGGTCACGATGCTGGGCAGGGCAACGACACCAGCAACAGCCGTCGTGCTCAGCGGGCTTCTCGGTGCGGTGAGCGGCGTCGCGATGGTTCTGGGAAACGCCCTGCTGCAGAAAGAGGCCGAGCCCCGGTACCTCGGGCGCGTCACTTCCGTGACGACCCTCGGCACCTTGGGGCTCAGCCCTCTGCTCTTCCCGCTCACCGGCCTGGCCGCCGCACTCTGGGGTACGGCGACCTTCTTCGCCGGGTGCGGCGCGATCTGCGTCCTTGCGGCCGCGACCGCGCTCAGCCCGCCGCTGCGAGCCACTCGCCTCTAGCCGCTCCCGTTCCTCCCGGTACTCACAAGGCCTCGAACTCGCCCGCGAGGGCCGATGCGAGGCGGATGTGGGGTTCGGCCTCGTCGGTTCGGCCCTGGCGTTGGAGGGTGCGGCCCAGCATCAGTCGGGCGTAGTGCTCTACGGGGTCGCGCTCGACGAGCAGTCGCAACTGGGTTTCCGCGCGGCCCAGTTGGGCCGAGTGGTAGTACGCGCGGGCCAGCAGCAGTCGCGGGCCCACCTGCTCCGGCACCTCCTCGACCAGGCCGTCGAGGATGCGCGCCGAGGCGGCGTATTCCTTGGCGTCGAAGAACATCCGGGCGCGCTCCCAGCGCTCCGCGGGCGTCCCGTGGTCGTAGTACGTCGTGTCCACTTCCGACCTCCTTCGACGGGCAGAACGACGCCGTTTCGTTGAATATTCCACAACTCTCGTGCGCGCCCAAAGGGGATGCCGGTGGCTGCTACATCCGGGTCAGTTCGGCGTTCGCCCGTTCGTTGACGAGTGTCAGTACGCGGCCTGCCGTCGCCAGGTCCTCGGCGGGAATGCCCGCGTAGATCCGGGCGGAGATCTCGCTCGTCTCGGCGGTGACCCGCTCGTACAGCTCCCGGCCGGCCGGTGTGAACCGCAGCCGGGAACCGTCCGACGGGACTTCCTCGACCAGCTCCGCTGCGACCAGTTCGTCGATGGTGGTCTGCACCGCCGACTCCTCGATCTTCAGCGAGCCGGTCACCTCGGCTGCCACCTTGTCTCGCTCGACGGGGGCGTCCTCGGCGGCGACGACCCTGAGGGTCACCGACTGGTGGAAGGTGTTGCCCGTACGCGTCAGAACGCGCTCCAGGACGGCGCGGCCCGCGTAGTGGGCCAGGGCGATGACGCGGCCGTTGACAGTGGGTGTGGCGGGTGTGGTGGGCGTGGCGGTGGTCATGACTGCTCCGTCTCGTTCTCGGTCGGCGGGTCGAGTGGTACGTCCAGCAGGGTCGCCAGCTCGCGGCTGAAAGCCTTCGTGCGTGGGCCGTCGAGGCCTCCGAGTGGCGTCAGCAGTTGTTCCAGCAGCCCGTGCACGATCCCGAGCGCGCGGCGGGTGACCTCGCGACCCTGATCGGTGAGCGTCAGCTGCACCGCGCGGGGGTCGGCGGGGTCCCGCGTGCGCTCGACCAGTCCGGCGGTCTCCAGGGCGCGGGCGAGCTTCGACACGTACAGCGGTTCGAGCCCTGTGTGGTCTGCGAGTTGCCGCTGGCTGGGGCGGAGCCCGGTCCGGTGCATGCCGTACAGCGACGCCACCAGCGAATACTGCGCGTGGGTCAGGCCGAGCGGCGCCACCGCCCGGTCCACGGCGACCCGCCATTTCATCGACAGACGCCACACCAGGAAACCGGGCGTCGCGCCCTCGGGGTTCATACTCACGAGGGATACGGTACATGGCTACTATGTACATGGCTAGTATCCATGGGGCGGGCGCCGTGGCCGTCGGTCGGCGGGTGGATGGACTGACGAAAAGTCCCTCACGGGGCTAGGTTGTGGGCCATGAGCAATCTTGATCGCGAGGCAGTTCCCGCTCTGTGCGGCGGCCGGGGTTTCGTGGTGGCGGAGCCGGTGCGTGAACTCCTCAGTCCCCGCCGGGTCAAGCTGGGCGAGTCCAGCGAAGTCCGCCGTCTGCTGCCCAACCTGGGCCGGCGCATGGTGGGCGCCTGGTGCTTCGTCGATCACTACGGCCCCGACGACATCGCCGAAGAGCCCGGCATGCAGGTTCCGCCGCATCCGCACATGGGCCTGCAGACGGTCAGCTGGCTCCACGAGGGCGAGGTCCTGCACCGCGACTCCACCGGCAGCCTCCAGACGATCCGCCCGCGCGAGCTGGGCCTGATGACGTCCGGCCGGGCGATCAGCCACTCGGAGGAGAGCCCCAAGTCGCACGCCCGTTTCCTCCATGGCGCGCAGCTGTGGGTCGCGCTCCCCGACAGCGACCGCCATGCCGACCCGCTGTTCGAGCACCACGCCGAACTGCCCGTCGTCACCGCACCCGGCATCGAGGCCACGCTCATCCTCGGCAGCGTCGACGGGGCGGCCTCGCCCGGGACGACGTACACCCCGATCGTCGGCGCCGACCTGGCCCTGGCTCAGGGCGCCGACGTACGCCTCCCGTTGGAGCCGGACTTCGAGTACGCCGTGCTGTCCATGTCCGGCGAGGCCCACGTCGACGGCGTACCGCTGCTGCCCGGTTCCATGCTCTACCTCGGCTGCGGCCGCTCCGAACTCCCCCTGCGCGCCGAGTCGGACGCGGGCCTCATGCTCCTCGGGGGTGAGCCGTTCGAGGAGGAGCTGATCATGTGGTGGAACTTCATCGGCCGCTCCCAGGAGGAGATCACCCAGGCCCGTGCGGACTGGATGACGGGCTCGCGGTTCGGTGAGGTGGTGGGGTACGGCGGGGCCGCACTGCCCGCTCCCGAACTTCCGCCCGTGCCGCTGAAGCCGCGTGGAAGGGTGCGCTGAACTGCGGGAATCCGGGAGCCGTCGCACGGCTGCGCCGCCGGCCCCTCGCGACAGCCCACAACGCCATGTGCCCCGCACATCGAGGGCGGGGTAGTCATCCCCGTCCTGGCCGTCATCCCGCTGGTCTCCGCTCGAACGGCAACGCTTCGGCCGGCCACCTTCCGTGCTGCCTGCTGTTGAGGCACCTCGCACGCGATGAGCCGAGCATCGTCCACGGCCCCCTGGACCGTACGCGCCGGCACTGGATCCGCAGCAGCCGCCACGAGCTGATGCCGTCACGGCGACTCACCCCGGACCGCGAATGGTTCACCGCTCCCTCGACGGTGCGAATCCCTCGCAGCACGAAGCCCGTTCCACCCGGGCCTCTACACCTTCACGGCGCAACGAGAGGGCCCTGGCACACGTGGGAACTCCAGGTGACGGACCCGCGGCATCAGTTCTGGAGATCACGGGGGCCGGCGACTGGGCAGCCTTCGTCGGACGGTACCCACTCGTGCACGGCGGCGCGGTCTTTCCCGACTGGAACGCGGCTGCCCGGGACTATGCGGGGGTGCACGTATCCCTCCGCGCGATCGTCGGTACCCAGGGCCTCCGCTTCTCGGTCAAAGGCGGAGCGACCGCCCCTCCCTACTGGGACATCGAATCCGTCCTGTGGCTCCGCTGGCGCTTCTCCTCCGCCCACCTCGTGGAGGTGACGCCGCCCGGCACCACCTGACAAACCGCCACCAGACGAAGCCGACCTGAGCAGGGCAGTTGGTCGCCCCGAGCCAAAGGCTGAGGGGTTCGTCGGTCGCTGGGAGTAGGTCCTGCGCCTCAGGCGCGCATCGCGCCTGCTTGGCTAGGGTCGGTCGTCATGGAGAGCACGGGGATCGTTCGCCGCGGGACGGCGGAGCGTACGTACGACGCTTTGGAGCGGCTTGTCACCGAGCGGGATGTGTGGGTGTCGACGGCTCACCCCGATCACGGGCCGCACCAGGTGCCGCTGTGGTTCTTGTGGGACGGGCGAGCGGTGTGGATGTGCACCGGCGCCACTTCCGTGACCGCGCGGAACGTCCGCGAGGAGCCGCGCCTGCGCCTGGCGCTGCCGGACACCTTCGACGTGGTGCTCCTCCAGGGTGAGGCGGAGTGCTTCCCGGACCAAGAGGTGCCCGCAGGCGCGGCGGAGGCGTTCGCCGACAAGTTCGGGTGGGATCCACGCGTGGAAGAGGGTTCCTTCCTGTATGTACGAGTGGTCCCGCGGACTGTGCGCGCCTGGCGCGGCGAGCCGGAACTGCGCGGGAGAGTCATCATGCGCGACGGGATGTGGCTAGAACCGTAGGACAAGCTCAGCACCTGTTTTCGCACGGATGGATCGACGCGACCTCACCTGACAACATCTGCTTGTGTCGCGACATGTGGTGACCCTGAGCAGAATCCGGCTCGCGGACTGGCGAGCCGTCCACTCCTGAGCCTCCCTCGATCAGGCCTGCCGTTTCCAGGCCTGGGGGCCGAACACCGAAGAGCAGACACGTGAGTTCGTGGCAGACGCGGTCGAGGCGTGGTCGCACTCACCGCAGCGGCGGTTCGCGTACGCAGCGAGCTCCATCGCATCTACGCCACCTGTGACCCGCGCAACCTCGGGTCGGCACGCGCGATCCACGCGAGAACTGTGCGGCCGAGCCGGGCGGCACACGTCACCAGGTGACAGCGGCCCGGTCCGGCACACCATGTGCCGGACCGGGCCACCCTTCAGAAGTCCCAGCTCTGGCTCCGCGCTCCGTTGCAGCTCCCGCTTACCAGGAGTTGGCCGTTCTCAGGCCGGCCTCCCAGGATGTCGAGGCACTTTCCGTTCATCCGGCTGCGGATCGCTGCAGCGAGGCTGAGGCGGTCGTTGAAAATCGGCCTGACGACCCTCCGCCTTCGACGAGACCTTTGAGATCCCGGCTCACCACCGCGACGAGCGGTTCCGCACGGCATGATCGACGCAGCAGACCGGTCGTGGCACTTCACGCTGTATCTCAACGCCACCGGGACCGAGCTCTTGGCGTGCAGCGGCGTCAAACGTGAGGCGCCTTCGAGGGTGGGCGGTCAGAAGCTCCAACTGTAGAGGCCGCCACCCGTGTTCACCGCAAGCCCCGCAGGCGCCGCGAGTCCGCAACTACCCGCAGGACCGCCAGTAGATCATCGTGGGGCGGCGCCCGGCCGTCCTGGCAGCCCACCCGCTACGTTCCTCACATGGAGAGGGCCATTATCCTGAGCAGCCTCGCGGCGGGCGGAACTGGCACCGCCCCGCAGCGACTGAACGAACTTGCAGCCGAACTCGACCTACCGGCCGCCGACCTTTTCGTTGTCGCGGGCCACCCGGTGCCGGCGGAACTCCTTCCTCCGGAGCGCGACGCAAGGGTCATGAGGCAGTTCGCATACCGCGTCAGTCACTGCAACCACTCACAGCTCGCCGGGCTGGAGGCCTTCGTCCGCTCGCTGCCCCGCGTCGCCGCTCCAGAACCCTTCGTGCAGCCGGCGTGGCCGGGCCGCCGTCCCGCCGAGACCAGGTCGGCCGCCGTGCTCGGCGCGCTGATCCGCAACCGCGGCTTCGGCATCCGCGAACTGCCGTTCATGGGACTGTCCCTCAGCACGTTGCACGGGATGATGTGGCGCTGGGACCCGAGTCCGCACCGCCGGCAGCAGCTGTCCGCCGTAGCGGGTCCGCTGGGCTGGACCCTGCCTGATCTCTTCGCGGTCGCCGATGAGCCGTACCCGGAAGGACTCCGCCCGATGGTGCACTGCCGCCACCTCGGGCGGGTCTTCGCGGCGGCTGTTTCCCTGACCACCACTCAGCTGATCGAGACCGCGGAGGAAGCGGATCGACTGAGCGTGCGTGAGGATCACGGCGTGTGGTAGCCCGTCTCACAGGGCTTTGCCGAGGAGTGCCCGGACTTCCTCTGACAACAAGCGCCGCCTTGGTGCCTCATGAATGCCCGTTTTCCGCCGGTTGGTGCCCCGACTTCGCGAGCGGCGAACGCGTGAAGGTCGTGGATCCCTCGCGGAGAACGTGGTCGTTCCGGCGCCCGAGTCGGGTTCCTATGCCCGGATTGCGGGTGGAGGAAACTATGAATCTGAGAATTCAGTGAACATCCTGCGACCACATCCGTATCGAAGGAGAGCTTCGCCCACACCGGAAGTCCCGCCGGTTCCGAGGATGTTCAGAGAGGCCTGATGAGACGCAACACGCGGAAGAAGTCGAAGACCACCGTTCGGGTGGTGGGCGCTGCGGCGGCACTGGCCATGGGGGCCGGCGGACTCGTCGCGGCCAACATCTATGCCTCTGCCGACGAAACCGGCGCATCGAAGGGCACAGCCCAGAACGCTCAGAACCAGGCGTTGGCGGCCGGATCCTCCACGATCGACTGCCCCGACGTCGGCCAGCAGTTGAAGGCGGTGCCCGCCAAGGCCCGAACCCAGGTCGACAGGGAGCTCGCCCTGCTCGACAAGCAGGTGTCCGAGGCCTACCAGCGCCTCTCCACCTCTCAGCAGGCGATTCAGCAGGACGCGAACTTCGCGCAGAACGCGATCGTGAATCCGCTGAAGGACAAGCGGAAGGCCACGATCGACCGGATCGTCATCGCCATCGGCCGTGTGGGCACCAAGCCGCAGGGCCTTGAGGCGCTGGCGGCCTGTACGTTGCGCTCCACCGGCAACCAGCCCGCCGCGGGGCAGCCCTCCGGCCAGCCCGCCTCCGGCCAGCCCGCCTCCGGTCAGCCCGCTTCGGGCCAGCCCTCCGGCCAGCCGGCCGCCGGTCAGCCCGCCGCGGGCAACGGGCCCGTCGCCGCCGACTTCGTGGACATCACCAAGGTCAAGCCCAACGTGAGTACGCCGCGCAAGTCGTCGAAGGCGTCCAAGGGCACCTTCGTCACCAAGTGCGGGGTGAACGCCAACAAGCTGTACAACAGCGACAACGTCATCGTCGCCCCCGGCGTCACCAACGGCGCCCACCACGTGCACGACTACGTCGGCAGCCAGGACAACGACGCCTTCACCAGCGACCAGGACTTCCTGAAGGCCAACACCAGTTGCAAGAACAAGGGCGACAAGTCGTCCTACTACTGGCCGGTGCTGCGTCTGCAGGACGGCACCAAGGAGTTCGACGCCGATCGGCTGGGCGGTGGGGCCGAAGGCAACACCGGCCGCATCCTGACGGCCAAGCAGGCCACGCTGGACTTCGTGGGCAGCCCGCGCGGCAAGGTCGTGGCGATGCCGCAGCTCCTGCGCATCATCACCGGTGACGCCAAGGCGTTCACGAACGGCCCGGGCAACGCCAACGCCTCCTGGAGCTGCACGGGCTTCGAGAACAAGGTGCAGCTGAAGGACAAGTACCCCCTCTGCCCGTCGGGCCGGGACGTGGTGCGCACCTTCAAGTTCCAGAGCTGCTGGGACGGCACCAACATCGACAGCGCCAACCACCGTACGCATGTGGCCTTCGCCGACGCCAAGGGCAACTGCCCGGCCGGCTTCAAGGCCATTCCGCAGCTGGTTCAGCGGCTCGTGTACGACGTGGACGCGCCCAGCCTGAAGGACAACGGGAAGACCCGTCCGTTCTTCTCCCTGGACGGGTTCCCCGAGCAGGCGCACAAGCCGATCACGGACCATGGTGACTTCATCAACGTGTTCGACAAGAAGGTGCAGGACAAGATGGTCCAGTGCATCAACTCCGGACGCAGGTGCAGCTGAGCCCGAACAGCGGGTCCAGTCATCGGTAGGTAGTACGTAGGTAGGGGTGGGCGTCGTGCGAACGGCGCCCACCCTGCTGCGTTCGTGCCCACCCCGGCGCCTGGCGCCCGGCGCTCTCGCGTCCACCCCGCCGCGTTCACGCCTGCGCCGCCGCTTTCAGGGCGCCGAGTGGGTCGACGGCCTAGGCTTCCGGTCGGCACCGGAACCGGCACCCACCCCAGGAGCGCACACCGTGTTCGACCCCGCACCCGAGCACCCGTACCCCGACGGTCATCGGCCGGACGAGGCGCCGACGCCGCACGCACTGCTCGAACCCGTGCTCGGCCTCCTGGGTTCCTGGCGCGGCCGGGGCCAGGGCGGCTACCCCACGCTCACCGGGGACTTCGCGTACGCGCAGGAGGTGACCTTCAGTCATGACGGCCGCCCCTTCCTGCGTTACGAGGCCAGGGCCTGGCTCATCGACGCGGACGACGCTCCGCTGCGTCCGTCGGCCCGGGAGAGTGGCTGGTGGCGGCTGCAGCCCGACGGCCGGGTGGAGGCACTGATCACCCAGCCCACCGGCATCGTCGAGATCATGGTCGGCCGAGCGGCCGACAAGACGGTCGACCTCTCCACCCACGAGGTTGCTCTCGCCCCCACCGCCAAGAAGGTCGACGCCACCCGCCGCCGCTACACGCTGACCGACGACGACACGCTCACGTTCGACCACGACCTGGAGGCGGTCGGGCAGCCGATGCAGCACCATCTCTCGGCGCTGCTGCGACGCACGGCCGACGACGGCCCCGGCCGGCGGTTCACAGGGCGTTGAGCAGGAGTGACGCCCCCATGCCGAACCGACCCCGGAGATCGAGGAGGACCATGACCAGCATCGCCATCATCGGAGCCGGACCCGGACTGGGCGCGGCCGTCGCGCGGCGCTTCGGGCGTGAGGGCTTCGACGTCGCGCTCATCGCCCGCGACCACGAGCGGACGAACGCCCTCGCCGCCGAGCTGGGCCGCGAGGGCGTCACGGCCCGGGGTTTCGCCGCCGACGTACGGGACCCGAAGGCCCTCGCGGCCGCCCTCGACGCGGCGAACGCGACTCTGGGGTCGGTCGAGGTCCTGCAGTACAGCCCGATCCCGCAACGGGACTTCATGCTGCCGGTCCTGGAAACCACCCACGCCGATCTCACCGGCCCGGTGGAGTTCTCCGTCTACGGGCCCGTCGTCGCCGTGCAGCAGGTGCTCCCCGGTATGCGCGCCCTGGGCCGCGGCACCGTCCTCTTCGTCAACGGCGGCACCGCGGTCGTCCCCCACCCCGACCGCGCCGGCACGTCCATCGCCTTCGCCGCGGAGAGCGCGTACGGCCATCTGCTGCACGACGCGCTCGGCGGCGAGGGCATCCATGTGGCCCAGCTGATCGTCCCCGGCGCGATCATCGCCGGACACCACAGGAAGGACCCCGCCGTGCTCGCGGACACCTTGTGGGGGATCCATCAGGACCGGCACGGGTTCCGGCACTTCGCCGACGACCTCGACTCCTGACGGCCGGCCGGTGACCTCGTCGGCGGAATCCGTGGCCCAAGCGGCGGATTCCGTGGCCTAGGCGGCAGACTCCGCCGGGCGGGGGACGAGCCGCATCGTGGTGGAGTTCGCCTCGGGGCCGGTGATGGCCTTGATGATGTCCGCGGCGTAGTGGCCGTACTTGGCGCGGTAGGCGGCGTCGACCTCGTCGTTGAGGGCGGGATCGGCGTCGACGAAGGTCACGTCCTTGTCCACGCCACCGGCCTGGATACGGCCCTGCAGCCGGGCACGGGTGCCCCGGTACCAGGCGGCCGTCGGCCCGTTGACGGACCGTACGCAGATGTCGTCGCCGACGCGGACGACCCAGATGGTCCGCCAGCTGCCCGGCGATCCGTCGCGCCGCAGGGAGACGACGCGCAGCTCCTCGGCGCCCCCGATCCGGGCGAGTTCGTCATTCGGCCAGGTCGTCATTGACGGTCTCCTTGTCCATGCCGGTGTACCGGCTTCGGAACCAGACTCACCGCCGTGATCGGCACCGGCAACAGCACGGCGCTCAATGGGCCGACGGCGTGCCGGCCCACGTGGACGGCCGCATGCTCGCGATCACCGAGAAGGCGGGCGGCAGGATCGTCAACCCGGACTGCATGTGGCACTACACCGAGGGCCTCAGGAACTACGACCCGATCTGGCCGGGCCATGGCATCCGCATCCTGCCCGGTCCGTCGTCCATGTGGTTCGACGCCACCGGCAAACGCTTCAGCGCACCCGACATGCCCGGCTACGACACCCTCCACACGCTCAAGTCGATCACCGACACCGGGTACGACTACTCCTGGTTCGTGACCACCCAGAAGATCATCGCCAAGGAGTTCGCGCTCTCCGGCTCCGAGCAGAACCCGGACCTCACCGAGAAGAACATCTGGATGCTCCTCTCCCGCATCTGGCAGACCCCGGAGCCGATCGAGAGGTTCAAGAAGAACGGCGTGGACTTCGTCGTCGCCACGACACTGTCCGAACTCGTCCGCGGCATGAACAAGTTGACCGGGGACGGCCTGATCGACCTGAACGACCTCCAGCGGCAGATCGACGCACGCGACCGGGAGATGGACAACCCCTACTCCAAGGACACCCAGGTCATGGGCATCCGCAACGCCCTCTCCTACCCCGGGGACACCCTCAGCCGCACGGCCGCCGCCCACAAGATCATGGACAGCAGCGCCGGGCCGCTGATCGCCGTACGCCTCAACATCCTCACCCGCAAGACCCTCGGCGGCCTCCAGACCGACCTCTCCGGCCGCGTCCTGAACGCTGCCGGAGAAGCCGTACCCGGTCTGTACGCGGCCGGAGAGGTGTCGGGATTCGGCGGAGGCGGCGTCCACGGATACCGCTCCCTGGAGGGCACGTTCCTCGGCGGCTGCCTGTTCTCCGGCCGCACGGCGGGACGGGCCGCGGCGGCGGCGACCGGGTCCTGAGACCTACGTCGACACGGTGCCGATGTGGTGCCGACGGGTGTCGGCGCGGAGATCAGTCCCGCGCCGGCGCCCGAAGCTTCGCGAGCGTCAGTACGTCACCGCCGATTCCCCACCCGCCGTCGGTGACCTCCTCGACCAGTACGAGGGTGGTGGCGCGGGCGCGTTCGCCGTATATCTCGACATAGAGCTCGGTGGTGCGGGTGATGATCTGCTCCTTCTGCGCCTCGGTGAGGGTGTCGGCGGGCACCTTGAAGTTCGCGAACGGCATGTTCGTACTCATTCCTGTGGTTGCTGGTTGCTGACTGCTGATGAGCGGTGGCTGCTATCGGTGGTGCCGGATGGGGCGGCCGTCAGACGATGCCGCCGTTGGCCCGGACGACCTGGCCGTTGATCCAGTGGCCGGCCGGGGAGGCGAGGAACGCGACTACCTCGGCGATGTCGGCAGGGGTGCCGAGGCGTTCCAGCGGAGGCTGGGCGGCCAGCCGGGCGATGGTCTCCTCGTCCTTGCCGTCGAGGAACAGATCGGTCGCGGTGGGACCGGGGGCGACGGCGTTCACCGTCACGTCCCGGCCGCGCAGTTCGCGGGCGAGGACCAGCGTCAGGGCCTCCACCGCTCCCTTGCTCGCGCTGTAGGCCCCGTACGTGGGAAACGCGAGACCGACGACCGACGTGGAGAAGGTGATGATGCTGCCGCCCGGCCGGACCCTTCGGGCGGCCTGCTGGGCGACGACGAACGTGCCGCGGATGTTGGTGCGGTGCAGCGCGTCCAGATCCGCCAGGTCCAGGTCGACGACGGCCGCCGTGTGGGCCCGGCCCGCCGCGTGGACGACCACGTCGACACCGCCGTACGTGGATTCGGCCAGGTCGAACAGCGCGCACATGTCGTTCTCGTCGGCGACGTCCCCGCGTACGGCGATGGCCCGGCCGCCGGCCGCGGTGACTTCCTCGACCGCGGCTTCGGCGAGGTCCGCGTTGCGCGAGTAGCCGGCCACGACCGCGAACCCGTCGGACGCCAGGCGGGCCACGGCCCGGCGGCCGATTCCGCGTGAGCCGCCCGTGACGACGGCGACGCGGGGGTGGGCGCGCGCATCCGGCACCTCCGGGTTGTGCACGTTCTCCGAGGGATTCGCGTCCACCGGTTGCGTCCCCACCGGATTCGGATTGGACATGATGGTGATGGCTCCTTGCTGAGGTTTCTGAGGTTTCTGCGATACCCGTGAGCGCTGTTCCGCGGCTTTCTCCACGGGCGCCCCGAGATCCACCATCGGCGGCTCTTCCCGCGTTAACCAGGGCTGTCTCCACCCTGGGGTTGGCATCCCCTGGCTCCCGATACGTGCGCGAGTGAGGATGGCGGGGTGACCTTTCCCGAACTGGCGGCATTCCTGAAGTCCCGGCGCGACCGTGTGAAGCCGGGTGATGTGGGGCTGCCGGTCGGCCCCCGCAGGCGCGTACCGGGGCTGCGCCGGGAGGAGGTCGCCCAGCTGGCCGGCCTGTCGGCGGACTACTACACCGAACTGGAGCAGGGGCGCGGTGCCCAGCCCTCGGAGCAGACCCTGGCCGCTCTCGCCCGCGCTCTGCGGCTGGCCGGTGACGAGCGCGACCACCTCTACCACCTCGCGGACCGACGGGTACCCCCGGCCGCGCACGGCCCCGCCGCCCACGTCCAGCCGGCGCTCCTCCGCCTCCTCGACCAGCTCACCGGCACGCCCGCGCAGGTCATCACCGACCTCCACGAGACGCTCGTCCAGAACGAGGCGGCCGCTGCCCTGATCGGCCGTCCTCCGGCCGTCCGCGGACCGGCGGCCAGCTTCGTCCACCGGTGGTTCACCGACGCCGCGGCCCGCTCCCTCTACCCGGCCCCGGACCATCCCCGCCAGTCCCGGGCCTTCGTGGCGGACCTGCAAGTGGTTGCCGCCCGACGAGGCCGGGACGCCGAGGTGACCCGGATGATCCGCGAACTACGCCGACGCAGTACGGAGTTCACCGAGTTGTGGGACACCCACGAGGTGGGCCTGCGCAGGAACGACCACAAACGCATCGTCCACCCCGGTCTCGGCGTCATCGAGGTCGAATGCCTCAGTCTCTTCAGCGAGGACGGCCGCCAGCGCCTCCTCTGGTTCACGGCGCCGCCCGGCAGCCGGGCCGCCGAGCAACTGCGGCTCCTGTCCGTCATCGGCACCCAGGACATGACGGAACCGGCCCCTCTCCGGCCGTGAACCAAACTCACGGCGACGCGCGCCCCAACCCTTCAACTGCCTTGCGGCGAACGACGTAATGTGACCGGTCATGAAAGATTCGGTTCGGTTCATGAGGGGCTCAGGGGTATGGGGGACGGCGACTCGTTAGGCGACCTCGTGGTCGCGGCGCGGGACCGGGCGTTCGTCGGGCGGGCGGCGGAACGGGCGATGTTCCGGTCCGCGCTGGCGGGCGACCCCCAGGGTTCGCCGGTGCTGTATCTGCACGGGCCCGGTGGAATCGGCAAGTCCACGCTGCTGAGGCGGTTCGCGCTGGAGGCGCGGGAGGCGGGACGGCTGGTGGTCGAGATCGACGGCCGTACGGTTCCGGCGACGCCCGACGACTTCGAGCAGGCCGCGGGAAAGGCGATCGGCGAGCCCGGATCGGTGCTCCTGGTCGATGCCTTCGAGCACTGCCAGGGCCTGGAGCACTGGTTGTGGGAGCACTTCCTGCCGCGGCTGCCGCTGGGCACGGTCGCGGTGGTCGCCGCACGCTCGGCCCCCGACCCGCGCTGGGTCGCCGACCCGGGATGGGCCGACCTGATGCATGTCGTACCGCTGCGGAACCTGGCCCGGGGCGACGCCGCCACCTTCCTGCGGGTGCGCGGCGTCCCGGCCGGGGCGCACCACGCGCTGCTGTCCTTCACCGGCGGCAATCCGCTGGCCCTGTCCCTGGCCGCGGCGGTCGTCGTGCGGCAGGACGCGGACGGTACGGCCCGGGCGGCCGACTGGGCACCCGGCCGGGACGTGATCGCGACGCTGCTGCCGCGACTCGTCGGCGATCCGCCGAGCCCCGCACACCGCACCGCGCTGGAGGTCTGCGCCCAGGCCGACGTCACCTCCGAGGCTCTCCTGCGGGCGATGATGGGTGAGCGCGCCCCCGAACTGTTCGCCTGGCTGCGCACCCAGCCCTTCATCGAATCCACCGCGGCCGGGCTCTTCCCGCACGACGTGGTGCGCGAGGTACTGGCAGCCGACCTGCGCTGGCGCGACCCGGACGGATTCGCCGCCCTGCGCCGACGGATGTACGAGTATCTGCTCGGCCGAGTCAGGGAGGCGTCCGCCGCGCAGATGCTCCCGGCGATGCAGGCGCTCGTGTACCTGCACCGGACCCTCGGCCATCTCGCGCAGGGCTTCGAGTGGCACTCCCACGGCCTGGTGCGGGAGCTCCCGTGCACTCCCGCCGACGAGAAACGCGTGGTGGAACTGGTCCACGAGGCGGAGGGCCCCGAGTCCGCCGCGCTCGCCCGGCTCTGGCTGGACCGGCAGCCCGAGGCGTTCGTCGTCTACCGGTCGACCGGTACCGATGACATCGTTGCCTTCTCCGCCTGGCTGCAACTCGCCGAGTGGGAGGGGGAGGACGTCGATCCGGTGGTGGCCGCCGCCTGGGCCCATGTGCGTACGGCAGAGCCGCTGCGAGCGGGGGAGCGTGTGGCCGTAGCGCGTTTTCATGTGGACCCGCAGGCGTACCAGCGTCCTTCGGCCGCCATGAACCTGGTCCAGTGGCGGGTGATCGGGGAGGTCGTCCGGTCCGACGAACTCGCGTGGTCGTTCGTCGTGATGCGGGACGACGGCTTCTGGGACGACTATCTCGAACGCAGCGACATGCTGCCGACCGACGCCGGACCCGTGGTCGGCGGCCACGGATACCGTCTGTTCGCCCACGACTGGCGTACCCGGCCCGCCCTGGCGTGGATGGTGGAGAAGAAGAAGGCCCTGCTGGCCGGCGCCGGTATCGATGTCGGCGCAGGCACGGGCGCAGGCACCGGCACATGCCCGGCCACGGGCACTCATGCCGGTGCCGCCGCTGGTGCGGTGGTGCCCGCGCCCTCGGACGGGACCTCGCGGGAGGGGACGGACTATGTCGTGCTGTCCCGGCGGGAGTTCGACACCGCCGTACGGGACGCCCTGCGCGCGCTGTGGTGGCCCAACGAGCTCGCGGCCAACCCCCTCAGTCGTAGCCGCCTCGTCGCGGCACACGGCCAGAGCCTCCACGACGTCCTGCTGTGTGCC
Organism: Streptomyces sp. NPDC033178; assembly: GCF_055577685.1. Lineage (NCBI taxonomy): Bacteria > Bacillati > Actinomycetota > Actinomycetes > Kitasatosporales > Streptomycetaceae > Streptomyces > Streptomyces sp. NPDC033178. Next base: position 186,847 of record NZ_JBVIPT010000013.1, on the reverse strand, counting down.
GTCGACACCGTCCTCGCGGAGCGCGGCGGGGAGAAACGACACCGCGTCGTGACGACCACGTACAGCAGGGCCGCGCCCACCCAGGAGGCGGTGGCCAGACGCCTCGGAATGTCCTTCAGCACGTATCGGCGGCATCTGACGGCCGCGGTGAAGCACGTGAGCGAGGTGCTGTGGAGCCACGAACTGAGCGGAGAACCGATCGTGCCCGCCGGCCGGGACCTGCCGACGGACCAGCGGGACGGGCGGCCGCTCGACGGCCCGGGCCCGGGTTGATGGACAGCACACGGGCGTCAGCGCCCGGTCCGGCGAGGCCAACAGGGTGCGCTCGTCGGCCCGTTGACGCTCTGCTTGCTCGCTCGCGGGCCCTCGCTCCGGCCGCCTCACCCAGTGGCGCGGACCGGCCCCCGTGCCGGACGCCCGGCCAGTAGTCGGAGACATGCCACCGGACGGTCCCGTACCGGACGGCGGGCGACCGAGGCACCGCGGGCCGTCACCGACGCCAGTCGCTGGTGATGCAGGTCGAGGATGAACCGCATCAGCCGCCGGTGCTCCTCGGAGCAGTGCTCCAGAAGCACGGTGGCCTCGTGGAGCGTGGCGCGCGCCGCTTCGACGGTGGCCGCGACCAGCGCGCGGACTCCGGGCAGATCGCGCCCTTTTTCGAGGTCGGTGCGCGTGATGCCGTGCCGGTCGAGATCGCTGAGGGGCAGATACAGCCGCCCGCCGCGCAGGTCCTCCGACAGGTCGGTGAGGATGTCCGTGCGCTGGGCGGCGTCGGCGAACAGCCGGCAGGAGGCGGCGAACTCGGCGCTCCCGCCCCCGAGATGGGCCAGCCCCGACGTGATCATCAGGAACGGCCAGGTGAGCTGCTCCACATACCGCTGGTAGTCGGCCTCGGTCTTGAACCCGGAGAAGTCGAGATCGATCCGCGCACCCTCCAGGTACGAGTCGACCCAGCGGCGCGGCAGTTCACGCTCCGCCGCGGTGTGCAGGAACGCCCGCAGCAGGGGATGCGCGGCGCTTCCCGTACTCAGCGCCATACGCACCTGCTCGGCCCACGCGTCGTAGTGCCGTGTGCGTTCCTGGACCGTCCCCCGGTCGCAGACGTCGTCGGTGAACGCCGCGAACGCGTACCCGGCCAGCACATGGGGCTGATGGGAGGCGGGCACCAGCAGCCGCACCGCCAGATAGCCGGCGGGCTCGCGCCGCTGCATGAACCGCGCGACCTTCATGTAGTCGTCACGCAGAGCGCCCTGGTGCGCTCCTGCCGATTCCAGACAACTCCGCCAGGTCCGCACGTACGTCTCCCACGCGATGGTTCCTTTTTATAACTAAAGAACGCGCAGGCTATCAGTCACGGTTTTCGGGCTTCTCACCGGCGGCGGCGCAGGGTGAACGCCGCGCCCGCCGTGATCAACAGCCCGGCCGCACCGCCCGCGACGAGAGGCAGGGCCAGGGACTGGCTGTCGTCGCCCGAGTTGGGCGAGGAGACCGCCTCGCCGGCCGCGTCGGTCACGGTGACCGACGGTTCCACCGGAGCGCTGGTGGCATCGGCCGGGGACTCCGACTGCGTGGGAGTCGCCGCGGCCTTGGTGGCGGCGGCCTTCGTCGGTGTCGCCGCGGGCTGCTTCGACGCCGTCCCGCCCTCACCGGCCCCCGCGTTCTCCTTCGCCGCGGGGAAGACCACGTCCGAGCACGAGTAGTACGTGTCCGGCGTGCTCGTGTTCTGCCAGATCGTGTAGAGCAGATGGCGTCCGGTGCGGTCGGACGGCAGCTTGGCCTTGATCCGGTAGGCGCCGTTCACGAGCGCAGGGTCGGTCGCCGTGGCGAACGGCTGCGACGGCAGGTCGGACCAGGTGAGGGGTTTCGTCGGGTCGTAGCCCTCCTTTGTGAGGAACAGCTTGAACGAGCCCGTGTGCGGAATCGTCGACCGGTAGGTGAGCGTCATGTTCGCCCCGCCGGTCAGCCTGGTCGACGGCCAGTCGGCCCGGGCCAGGTCCAGGCCCCGGTAGGCGGCGATGCCCCCGCTGCACAGCTTGCCGTCGGGGACGACCTGGCGGTCCCGGCCGTTGACGCCCGCGAGGCGCAGATTGTCGAAGGCCGCGATGCCGGAGGAGACGGCCGCCCGGCACGCCGCCGACTGCGACTGCTGCCCGCCGGGGGTGCAGGCCACCACTCGGCTGACGGGGTCCGTCGGCGCACCGTGCGCGGCGGCGGGCCCGGCGGCCCACACCGCGAGCAGGAGCGGGGCCGTCCCGAGGAGGGCGGCGGTGCGGTGTGCGGTCATGGGTCGGGTCCTCCTAGCACGGCAGACGGGTCGGGCCCGCTGCCCCTGAAGTACGGGGATCACGCGAAACCCGTTCAACGCCCCCGTACGGGCGATCAATACGCGCCACCCGGCGCCCGCGCGGCTGGAATGGAGCCGTGACCGCGCCCCCGGACGACTGCCTCGCGCGCAACGAGTGGATCTGCGGTGAATACCTCAGCACCCGCCGCGACATCCTCCTCGACGCGGTCGGCCAGCACCTCCAGCTGACGGCGCTCTCCGTCCTCATCGGGCTGGCCCTCGCCGTGCCACTGGCCGTGCTGGCACGCCGGTGGGGCTGGGCGGCGGGCCCGGTGCTCGCCGTGACGACGATCCTCTACACGATCCCGTCGCTCGCCATGTTCTCGCTGCTCCTGCCCGTCTACGGGCTGTCGGAGGCCCTCGTCGTCGCCGGTCTCGTCCTGTACTCGCTGACCCTGCTCGTACGGAACATCCTGGCCGGACTGCGGGCCGTGCCCGAGGAGACCCGGCAGGCGGCCCGCGGCATGGGATACGGGCCCATCAGACTGCTGCTCACCGTGGAGCTGCCGCTCGCCCTGCCCGCCGCCATGGCCGGGCTGCGGATCGCCACCGTCTCGGCCGTGTCGCTGGCCACGGTCGGCGCGATCGTCGGCTTCGGAGGGCTGGGCAACCTCATCTACTCGGGTATGAACACCTTCTTCAAGGCGCAGGTCCTCACCGCCTCCGTGCTGTGTGTCGTCATCGCCGTCGCCGCCGATCTGCTGCTGCTCGGGGTGCAGTGGCTGATCACCCCGTGGACCCGGGCGGCCCGGGCGTGAACACACTGGCCGACGCCTGGGACTGGCTCACCGACTCCGCGAACTGGGCGGGCGACGACGGCGTCTGGCACCGGCTCACCCAGCACCTCGTGCTGACCGTGGTCTGCCTCGTCATCAGCTGTCTGATCGCGCTGCCGGTCGCCCTCGTCCTCGGCCACCTCGGCAAGGGCGGCGCACTCGCCGTCAACATCTCGAACGTCGGCCGCGCGATCCCCACCTTCGCCGTCCTCGTCCTGCTGCTCCTCACCCCCATCGGCAAGTGGGACGAGGGCTCAACCGTCGTCGCGCTCGTCCTGTTCGCCGTGCCGCCGCTGCTCACCAACGCGTACGTCGGGATGCGCGAGGTCGACCGTGACGTCGTGCGGGCCTCGCGCGGGATGGGCATGACCGGGCGGCAGATGCTGTGGCGGGTCGAGGTGCCCCTCGCCATGCCGATGATCCTCAACGGGGTGCGCATCGCGGCCGTCCAACTCGTCGCCACCGCCACGATCGCCGCGCTCGCGGGCGGCGGCGGTCTCGGACGCATCATCACCGCCGGGTTCAACCTCGCGAGTACGCCCCAGGTCGTCGCCGGAGCCATCCTCGTGGCGGTCTTCGCGCTGCTCGTCGAAGGGGTCTTCGAGGTGGCCGAGCGACTGGCGCCCAAGAGGGGCGCGAGATGAGGGGGCGCGCCGCGCTCGCGGGCCTGCTCCTGCTGACCGGCTGCGCCTCAGGTCCGTCGCTGGAGACCCAGGGCGAGGTCACCGAGTCACCCGGCGACAGCAAGCAGCTGACCATCGGCTCGGCCGGGTTCACCGAGAGCGATCTGCTCGCCACCATGTACGCGCTGCTGCTGAACCGGGCCGGCTACAAGACGTCGATGCTCACCGTCGCCAACCGCGAACTGTACGAGCCCGCCCTGGAGTCGGGGCAGATCGACGTCGTCGCAGAGTACGCGGCGACCTTCGCCGACTGGCTCAACGCCAAGACCAACGGGGCGGACGCGTCGGCCGTCGGCTCGCCCGACCTGAAGGCCACGATGGCAGGGCTGCGCAAGCTCGCCACCCCGCGCGGGCTCACCGTCCTCGACCCCGGCGGAGCGGTCGACCAGAACGCCTTCGCGGTGACCGGAGCGTTCGCACGGCAGCACGATCTGAAGACACTGAGCGACCTCGGCAGATCGGGCCTCGAAGTGCGGCTCGCGGCGGGCGACGAGTGCGTACAACGCCCGTACTGCGAACCGGGGTTGAGGAAGACGTACGGCATCGACATCACCGGTGTGGACCCGAAGGGCGTCGGCACTACGCAGGCGAAACGGGCCGTGCAGAACGGCCAGGACCAGATGGTGCTCACCACCACGACGGACGCGACGCTCGACGAGTTCGGACTCGTCCTGCTCGCGGACGACAAGGATCTGCAGAACGCCGACTACATCGTGCCGGTCGTGAACCGCTCCAGGGCGGGCAGCGAGGGCGTGACCGGGGCACTGGACAGGCTCAACGACGTACTCACCACTGCCGATCTGGCGTCCATGAACGAGCAGGTCGACAGCTGGCGCCGCCTGCCGGAGGACGTGGCGCGTACGTACCTGGAGGACAAGGGCCTCCTCAGGTGACAGGTCTGTGACGTCGGTGACCGTACTGGAGCGGTGCCTCGGGTTCCCGCGTCCGGCGCCCGTCGGTACAGGTACTTCATGGGGGACAAAAACGGGGGAAGCCGCCGGGACTGGCGGAAGAGAGTGTGCGAGACGATCGAGGGGGCGGACACCGATCTCGATCCGCAGGGGTTGACGGACCTGGTGGAGCCCGAACTGCGGGACGCGTACGTGCAGTTCGGCAGGTCGTTTCCCGAGGCGCAGCTGCACCTGCAGTCGCTCTACGGCGAAGCGCAGCGCGCCTTCGAGGAGAAGACCAGGCAGTCGCTGCGGACCACGGTCCAGCGCGTGCTGAGAAACGTCCTGCGCGACCAGCGGCTGGGAGGTCCGGAGCCCGACAAGTATCTGGCCGCCTATCTGGAACGGGAGATCCTGCGCATCCGGGTCCGCCTCGACCAGGACGGCGAGCTGGCCGTCAACCGCGGGCTCAACAGCGGATTCGTGCTGGGGATGGTCCTGCTGATCGTGCCGTTGCTGGTGGGGGAGAAGCTTCTCGGCCTCTGTGACGTCTCGCTGAAGTGCACCGACCGATGGAGCCTGTTGGGCGCACTCGTCTGCGGGGGAGCGGGTGCGTTCGGGGCGGTGCTCAGCGTCCTGACACGGCTGCGCAACAGCGGCGATCAGCTGATGCGCCGACAGGCCAACGGGTCGAAGGAAGCGGTCCCGCCCGGTCAACAGGCCCGCGCCATGCGGCGCGGCGGGGTCCACCGGGTCTTCCTCGGCTGGCTGCTCGCGATCGCCGTCTATCTGCTGCTCGGCAGCGGTCTCGTCACCGTGATCGAGATACCCGCCGACATCACCGACGTCTGCGCCGCGGAGGGACGTGCGGACTCGGCGGGCACCGCCTTCTGGGGGTTCTGGGGCGCGATCGGCTTCCTGGCCGGGTTCAACGAGCGCTGGGCGTACGGACTGGTCGGACGGGGGGCCACCTTGCGCAAGGGCAGCGGTTAGGCGCCGGCTCAAGAGGAGCGGCCAGGCGTCCGCCCAAGGGCAGGGGTCGGGCGCCCGTGCAAGGGCAGAGCTAGGCGTCCGCCACCGAGTCGAACTCCACCTGACCTCGCGCCACGCCCAGGGCGTCCGCGTCCACCGACCGTCGCAGCGCCTCGTGCAGTTTCGCGGGAGTCAGTACGCCGAGGAACCGCGCGCCCTCCAGCACGGCCACCCATCCGGCGTCGTGCTGGAGCATCACACCGAAGGCCTGCTTCAGCGGGGCGCCCACCGGTACCCACGAGTTCATGCGGTGGGCCAGGTCGCCGACCGTGCCGCCCGCGGCGAGTTCGTCGACGCCCACCCAGCCGTGCAGATCGCCGTCGGAGTCGAGGACCACGGCCCAGCGGGAGCCGTCCGCGTTCAGCCGGGATGCGGCCCGCTCGGCCGGCTCGTCGAGGCGCGCGACCGGCGGCTGCTCCAGGTCGTCGGGCTCGATCTCGGTGACCGACAGCCGCTTCAGACCCCGGTCGGCGCCCACGAACTCGGCCACGTACGGAGTCGCCGGGGCGCCCAGCACCGCGCCCGGCGTGTCGAACTGCTCGATGCGCCCCTGCCCGTACACCGCGATGCGGTCGCCGAGCCGGACGGCCTCCTCGATGTCGTGCGTGACCAGCAGCACCGTCTTGCGCACGGCGGCCTGCATCCGCAGGAACTCGTCCTGCAACTGCTCGCGCACCACGGGGTCGACCGCGCCGAACGGTTCGTCCATGAGCAGCACGGGCGGGTCGGCGGCGAGGGCCCGCGCCACGCCGACACGCTGGCGCTGACCGCCCGACAGCTGGTCCGGATAGCGCGAGCCGAACGTCTTCGGGTCCAGACCGACCAGGTCGAGCAGTTCGGCGGCCCGCGCCCGGGCCTTCGCCTTCTTCCAGCCCACGAGCGTCGGCACGGTCGCCGTGTTGTCGAGGACGGTCCGGTGGGGGAAGAGGCCCACCTGCTGGATGACGTATCCGATCCGGCGCCTGAGCTTCACGGGGTCCACCGCCGCGATGTCCTCGCCGTCCACGAGGATCCGGCCGGACGTCGGCTCGATGAGGCGGTTCACCATCATCATGGTCGTCGTCTTGCCGCAGCCGGACGGGCCCACGAGCGTGACGAGTTCGCCCTCGGACACCTCGAACGAGAGGCCGTCCACGGCCGTCGTGCCGTCCGGGTAGCGCTTGGTGACCTGCTCGAACCGGATCATGACCTCACGCTAACCGCGTCCGTCACCCTCCGCTCACCAGCACCACCTCAAGGGTGCGCGGACCGTGCACCCCCTCGACCCGGTCGAGCTCGATGTCACTGGTGGCGGAGGGGCCCGAGATCCAGGTCAGCGGGCGGGCCGGGTCGAGGCGCTCCAGGCCCTGGGGCACGGAGGACACGACCTGTGCGGGGACGCGTACGACACAGATGTGGTGGTCCGGGACCAGAGTGATCCGGCGCCGTCCCTGGTCCGGGCCGCCGTCCAGGACGATGGTGCCGGTCTCGGCGATCGCCACCGCGCACGCGGTGACGACGCTGTCGACGCGGTCCAGTTCGGCCGGGGTGCTGTCGAGCCGGTCCGCAACCTGTGTCACGTCGGTGGCCGCGAGCCAGTCCTGGTCGAGGCCCGTCGGTACGACGACCGAGGCCGACCCCCGCGCGGCCAGCAGCCCGGCGATCGTCGCCGCCAGCCCGTCGGCGTCACAGCGGTGCACCCGCGCCCGGTAGTCCGCCAGGTTCTCCGCCAGCAGATCCACCGTCTGCTCGACACTCCGGTCCCCGTGCTCGCGCAGATACCCGCGCTCGAAGGCCTGGTCGTACGGCGTGTCGTCCCGTGGCACGTCCGCGAGCGCGCGCCGTACCCGGGCCAGGATCAGATCCCTGCTGCTCACTTCGACGCGTCCTTTCCACCGTGCGTCCGCTGCCACCAGTCGCGGAACGGCTCCGCGGGAACCGTCGGCAGCGCCCGGGTCTCGCTCCACGCCTTGCCGGGACCGGGCAGCGTCCGCGGATGGAAGCGGCGGGTCCGGGACGCGAACCGCTGGCCGGTGCGCAGCGCGCCCGGATGACCGAAGGCCCACCGCGCCGCGCGCATCGCCGCCCGCTCGGCGGCATGCCCCTTGGCGGGCTTGAGTACGACCTTGGCGCCGTCCCGGGTCACGACGCCGCCCTCGACGACCCGCTCCCGCAGATGCACGAGCACCTCCGGGATGTCGATCGCTACCGGGCAGACGTCGTAGCAGGCGCCGCACAGCGAGGAGGCGTACGGGAGTGAGGCGTCGATCTCGCTCTGGGTGCCCCGGAGTTGGGGGCTGAGGATCGCGCCGATCGGGCCCGGGTAGACCGAGCCGTACGCGTGGCCGCCCGCCCGCTCGTACACCGGGCAGACGTTGAGACACGCCGAGCAGCGGATGCAGCGCAGGGCCTGGCGGCCGACCTCGTCGGCGAGCGTGTCGGTGCGGCCGTTGTCGATGAGGACAAGATGGAAGGTCTGGGGACCGTCCTCATCCGTCGTGCCCGTCCAGGTGGAGGTGTACGGGTTCATCCGCTCGGCCGTCGAGGAGCGGGGGAGCGTCTGGAGGAAGACCTCCAGGTCCTGCCAGGTCGGCACGATCTTCTCGATGCCGACGACCGAGATCAGCGTCTCGGGGAGGGTCAGGCACATCCGGCCGTTGCCCTCGGACTCCACGACGACCAGCGTGCCGGTGTCGGCGACCATGAAGTTGGCGCCGGAGACACCGACCTTGGCGCGCAGGAACTTCTCGCGCAGGTGCACGCGCGCGGCCTCGGCCAGTTCGGCGGGCGTGTCGGTCAGGCCCTCGGGCGCCGGGCGGCCCCACTCGCTCATCTCGCGCGCGAAGATGTCACGGATCTCGCCGCGGTTGCGGTGGATGGCCGGCACGAGGATGTGGGACGGCCGGTCCTTGCCCAACTGCACGATGAGCTCGGCGAGATCGGTCTCGTAGGCGTTGATGCCCTCGGCTTCGAGAGCCTCGTTGAGTCCGATCTCCTGGGTGGCCATCGACTTGACCTTGACGACCTCGCTCTCGCCGGTCGCCTTGACGAGGTACGTGACGATCCGGTTGGCCTCGTCCGCGTCGGCGGCCCAGTGCACGGTGCCGCCGGCCGCCGTGACCGACTCCTCCAACTGCACCAGATACCGGTCGAGATGACGGAGTGTGTGGTCCTTGATCTGCTTGCCGGCCTCGCGCAGCTCGGCCCAGTCGGAGACCTCCGCGACCGCGTTCGCGCGCTTGGCACGGATGGTGTGGGTGGCGTGGCGCAGGTTGCCGCGCAGGGTCTGGTTGTGGACGGCCTCGTGCGCGGCCTTGGGGAAGGAGGGCATCCCGACGAAAGTCCCACCGCTCATGCGTTCGGCTCCTCTCCGCTGTGGCTGTTCATAGCGACGAACGTCCCGCTCATACGAGGGGGTCCTCCTCCGTGCTCGCCAGGATCTCCGCGATGTGCACCGGACGCATGTCCGTCCTGAGCCGGGTCATGGTGCCGCCGATGTGCATGAGACAGGAGTTGTCTGCGGCGCACAGTACGTCGGCGCCCGTCGACTCGGCGTTCCGCACCTTGTCGGCACCCATCGCCGCCGATACATCGGAGTTCTTGACGGCGAACGTGCCGCCGAAGCCACAGCACTCGTCCGCGCCGGGCAGCTCTTTCAGCTCAAGTCCCTTGACGGACTGGAGCAGTCGGCGCGGCCGGTCGCCGAGCCCGAGGCTCCGCAGTCCGTGACAGGTGGGGTGGTACGTGACGGTGTGCGGGTAGTACGCGCCCACGTCCGTCACCCCGAGCACGTCGACCAGGAACTCCGTGAGTTCGTACGTCTTCGGCACGACCGGCGCGAGCGTTGCCGCCAGGGTGTCCCCGCGGCCCTCGGCGCGGGCCCGCTCGCCCATCCGCGGATACAGCTCCCGCACCATCGCGCCGCACGACCCGGACGGGGTCACGATCGCTTCGTACCCACCGAAGACATCGGAGAAATGCCGGGCCATGGGCTCGGCCTGGTGACGGTAGCCGGTGTTGTAGTGCGCCTGCCCGCAGCACGTCTGCGCCATCGGGAAGTCGACCTCCACGCCCAGCCTGGTCAGCAGTTTCACCACGGCACGGCCGGTGTCGGGATAGAGCGTGTCGTTGACACAGGTCAGGAACAGAGCGACACGCATCGCGGCTCCCTTGAGATCGATCATCGGATGAGTGCAGCGTACGCGGCGATGCGCTTTGCTGGAATGAGGTGCGTCGGCTGTTGGTGGTCGGGTGCCGGTCGTCGGTGGCTGATCGCGCAGTTCCCCGCGCCCCCATGGGGCGCCTGTGCTGGGGCGGGGATACAGGTCATCGGCCTGCCAGGCGAGCCTCGGCGGCCTGCCATGCCGACGTGGTGCCCCGGGGTTCGTAGCGGGTCAACGGCTGCGTACGAGCGAGAAGTTGGCGCATCGAGGTGCGGTCGCCGACCAGGCCGTGGGTGCGGGCCTGTACGAGGACGTTGCCCAGGGCCGCGGCCTCCGCCGGGCCCGCCACCACCGGGAGGCCGCAGGCGTCGGCGGTCAGCTGGCACAGGAGGGCGTTGCGGGTGCCGCCGCCGACGATGTGTACGACGTCGACCGGGTGGTCGGCCAGTTCCTGGGCCTGGGTGATGGCCCGGCGGTGGGCCAGGGCGAGCGAGTCGAGGATGCAGCGCGTGATCTCGGCGGGCGACTCGGGCACGGGCTGCCCCGACTCCCGGCAGGCGTCCGCGATCCGGGCCGGCATCCGCCCGGGAGCCAGGAAGGCGGCGTCGCCCGCGTCCACGACGGACCGCAGCGCCGGTACCTCGGCGGCGGCCGACAGGAGGTCTCCCAGGTCGGGGTCCCCCCATTCCCGTACGCACTCCTGGAGCAGCCAGAGCCCCATGATGTTCCGCAGATGGCGGACCGTGCCGTCCAGGCCCAGTTCGTTGGTGAAGTTGGCCGCGCGGCTCGCCTCGGTGAGGACCGGCGCCTCCAGTTCCAGACCCGCCAGCGACCAGGTGCCGGTGCAGATGTACGCGAAGCGCTCGCCGCCCACGGCCGGAACCGCGGCCACCGCGGAGGCGGTGTCGTGCGAGCCGACCGTCGTCACCGGCACCGGACCCGTCAGCCCGGTCTCGTCCAGCACGCTCTGCCGGAGCAGCCCCGCCGGATCCCCGGGCTGCCGCAGCGGCGCGAACAGCGTCAGGTCGATGCCGAGGCGCTCCGCGAGGTCGTACGACCAGTCGCGGGTCCGCGGGTCGATCAGCTGGGTCGTGGAGGCGTTGGTGAGCTCGGTGCCCAGCACGCCCGTGAGCCAGTACGCCAGCAGGTCGGGGATGAGCAACATGCGGCTCGCGTAAGTCAGTTGGGACGACGAGCGGGCGGCCACCAGCTGGTACAGCGTGTTGAAGGGCGCGTACTGGAGCCCGGTCGCCGCGTACAGCTCGGCGGTGGGCACGGTGGCCCACACCTTCTCCGCGACACCCTGCGTGCGGGCGTCGCGGTAGTGCACCGGGTTGCCGAGGAGCGCCCCGTCGGCGTCGAGCAGGCCGTAGTCCACGGCCCAGCTGTCGATGCCGACGGAGTCGACCTGCCCTGCCGCGCGCAGCCCGTCGAGGACGCCCGCGTACAGCGCGAGGATGTCCCAGCGCAGCCCTTCGGGCGTCCGCACCGGCCGGTTCGGGAAGCGGTGCGCCTCCGTCAGCTCCAGCGAGTCGGGGCCCACGCGGCCGACCATGACGCGCCCGCTGGACGCGCCGAGGTCGACCGCGGCGTACGACTTCACAGCCGCCTCCTGAGGTACACTGTCGTTTCCTGAGTCACGTTCGTCACCGGAGGAACGCGGCGGCGACACCGGCGTCGACCGGGACGTGCAGACCGGTGGTGTGCGTGAGATCGCCGCCGGTCAGGGCGAAGACGGCGTTGGCGACGTGCTCGGGCAGCACCTCGCGCTTGAGGATGGTCCGCTGGGCGTAGAACTCGCCGAGCTTCTCCTCCTCGATGCCGTACGTGGCCGCGCGCTGAGCACCCCAGCCACCCGCGAAGATCCCGGAGCCGCGCACGACCCCGTCGGGGTTGATGCCGTTGACCCGGATCCCGTGCTCACCCAACTCGGCGGCCAGCAGCCGCACTTGATGGGCCTGGTCGGCCTTGGTGGCCGAGTACGCGATGTTGTTCGGACCGGCGAAGACCGCGTTCTTGGACGCGATGTAGATGACATCCCCGCCGAGCCCCTGCGCGATCATCACCCGGGCCGCCTCGCGGGACACGAGGAAGGAGCCGCGGGCCATGATGTCGTGCTGGAGGTCCCAGTCCTTCGCCGTGGTCTCCAGGAGCGGCTTGGAGATGGAGATGCCGGCGTTGTTCACGACCAGGTCGACGCCGCCGAAGGCCAGCACCGCCGCCTTGAATGCCTCGGCGATCTGCTCCTCGGAGGTCACGTCGACGGTGACGGCGACGGCCTTGTCGGGCCCGCCCAGCGCGGTGGCGACATCGGCCGCGTTCTCCGCGTTGAGGTCCGCGATCACGACACACGCGCCCTCGGCCACCAGCCGCTCGGCGATCGCCTTGCCGATACCGCTGCCCGCGCCCGTCACCAGCGCCACGCGCGTGGCGAGCGGCTTGGGCTTCGGCATCCGCTGGAGCTTGGCCTCCTCAAGAGCCCAGTACTCGATGCGGAACTTCTCCGACTCCTCGATCGGCGCGTACGTCGAGACGGCCTCGGCCCCGCGCATCACGTTGATCGCGTTGACGTAGAACTCGCCGGCCACGCGCGCGGTCTGCTTGTCCTTGCCGAAGCTGAACATGCCGACCCCGGGCACGAGCACGATCGCCGGGTCGGCGCCGCGCATCGCGGGGGAGTCGGGCAGGGCGTGCCGCTGGTAGTAGGCGGCGTACTCCTCGCGGTACTCGGCGTGCAGTTCCTTCAGCCGTGCGATCGCCTCGTCCGGTTCGACGGTCGGCGGCAGATCGAGGAGGAGCGGCCTGACCTTCGTACGGAGGAAGTGGTCCGGGCAGGAGGTGCCGAGCGCGGCGAGCCGCGGGTGCTCGGCGCTCGCGAGGAAGTCGAGCACGACCTCGGAGTCGGTGAAGTGACCGACCTGCGGACGGTCCTGCGAGGCCAGCGACCGGATCACGGGCGCGAGGGCGGCGGCCCGCTCCCGGCGCTCGACGCCGCCGAGAGCCGCGTACCCCTCGACGACCGGCCCGAAGGGCTCGTCCTTCCCGCGCTCGGCGAGGAAGGCCTCGGCGGTACGGATGATGTGCAGCGAGTTCCGCTCGCACTCCTCCGCCGTGTCGCCCCAGGCGGTGATGCCGTGCCCGCCGAGGACGCAGCCGACGGCCTGCGGATTCGCCTCCTTCACGGCGGCGATGTCCAGACCGAGCTGGAACCCCGGCCGCCGCCACGGCACCCACACCACGCTGTCCCCGAAGCACTCGGCGGTCAGCTTCTCCCCGTCGGCCGCACAGGCGAGCGCGATCCCGGAGTCGGGATGCAGATGATCCACATGCGCCGCGTCCACCAGCCCGTGCATGGCCGTGTCGATCGACGGAGCCGCCCCGCCCTTCCCGTGCAGGCAGTAGTCGAACGCGGCCACCATCTCGTCCTCGCGCTCGACCCCCGGATACACGTCCTTCAGCGCCAGCAGCCGGTCGATCCGCAACACCGCGAGACCGGATTCGGTGAGGGTCCCCAGGTCGCCTCCCGACCCCTTGACCCACATCAACTCCACGTCACCCCCGGTCACCGGGTCCGTGTCGGTGCCCTTCGCGGACGTGTTCCCGCCCGCATAGTTCGTGTTCCGCGGATCAGCGCCAAGCCGATTCGACCGGGCCAGCAGCGCAGCGGCTTCGGGATGGGGTGCCATGTTCCTAGTCCTTAAAGAGAGTGCGTACGTGTGCTCGTGCCCTGTAGGGGGCGTGCCCCTTTAGGGGCACGGGGAACTGCGCGATCAGCCGAAGACGACCCGCAGTCAGCCACCGACCTGCAGTCCTACGGCGAGTGGGCCGGTCAAGCCCAGTGCAGCGGCTACGCCCCCCACCCCGCCTGCTGCCCACCAACCCGCTCCGCAGCGATCTTCTCCGCCCATCCGGAGCGGCGATACGCCGCGATCGGGTCCGCGTCCAACCCCAGCTCCTCACGAACCTCGGCCACCAACGGCCGCACATCCGTGTTGTACGCATCCATGACGACAGCGTTCGCAGCAAGCACATCCCCCGACCGCTGGGCGACGACAAGAGACTCGCGGTCCACCAGGAGCGCCTTGGCCGTGGCCTCCTGCACATTCATCACCGACCGGATGATCGCCGGGATCTTCGCCTCGATGTTGTGGCACTGGTCGAGCATGAACGCCACATCCGGACTGAACCCACCCCCACGAATCACCTCGTACATGATCCGGAACAGCTGGAAGGGGTCCGCGGCCCCGACCATCAGGTCGTCATCCGCATAGAACCGCGAGTTGAAGTCGAACGCCCCGAGCTTCCCCTCGCGCAGCAGCGTGGCGACGATGAACTCGATGTTGGTCCCGGGAGCGTGGTGCCCGGTGTCGACGACGACCTGCGCCTTGGGACCGAGCTTCAGACAGTGGGCGTACGCCGTACCCCAGTCCGGCACGTCCGTCGTATAGAAGGCGGGCTCGAAGAACTTGTACTCCAGCAGCATCCGCTGGTCGTCGCCGAGCCGCTCGTACACCCGGGCGAGCCCCTCGGCGAGCCGGTCCTGGCGCTCGCGGATGTCGTCCTGGCCGGGATAGTTCGTACCGTCCGCGAACCACAGCTTCAGGTCCTTCGAACCCGTGGCGTCCATGATGTCGATGCATTCGAGCAGGTGGTCGAGTGCCTTGCGGCGGACCGCCGCGTCCGGGTGGCAGATGCTGCCCAGTTTGTAGTCGTCGTCCTGGAAGGTGTTGGAGTTGATCGCGCCGAGCTTCAGGCCGCGTTCCTCGGCGTGCTTCGCCAGCTCTGCGTATGTATGGGAGCCCTCGACCTTGTCCCAGGGGATGTGCAGCGCCACGGTCGGCGCGGCGCCCGTGAACTCGTGCACCTTCGCGGCGTCGTCCAGCTTTTCGAAAGGATCGCGCGGGACTCCGGGCTGCGCGAACACCTTGAAGCGGGTTCCCGAGTTCCCGTACGCCCATGACGGCGTCTCTACTGCCTGGGTCTTGAGGGCGGCCTTCACCGCGGCAAGCTCGGTCACTTCAGGGCTCCTGTGACTTCGGTTGTGACATCGGGTCCGAACGGCTTCAGCGCGGCTTCCGCACGACGTGCAGCGCGAGGCCAGTCTGAAACGATTCAGAACGCTGAAGCTATGAGCAGCCCGAAAGGCTGTCAACCCCTCCGACGAATACGTCTCTCCGTGACTCGGTTGTGACCTTTGGCTATCGAAAATTTCGGCCTGTACCCATTGACGTGACCTGGGCTACCTGCCTAACGTCCCGGCAACCTAGTTGAAACCTTTCACGACGTCGTGAGGCCGCATCGCCCGCGTCGTTGAGGAGCCCTCATGACCCACCGGTCCGACGCGGGTCCGGCCCCCGTGCTGGCACTCAAGGACATCTCGAAGTCCTTCGGTGCCGTACGCGCCCTGCGGGACGTGTCCCTCGAACTCTTCCCCGGCGAAGTGCACGCACTCGCCGGAGAGAACGGCGCGGGCAAGTCGACCCTCATCAAGACGCTCGCCGGCGTGCACCGACCGGACGCCGGTCAGGTGCTCCTGGACGGCGAGCCCACCGTCTTCCACGGTCCCGCCGACGCCCGGGACGCGGGTATCGCGGTGATCTACCAGGAGCCCACGCTCTTCCCCGACCTGTCGATCGCCGAGAACATCTTCATGGGCCGTCAGCCGCGGCGCGCGCTGGGCCGGATCGACCACAAGGCCACGCACGCGTCGACCCTGGCCCTGATGAAGCGCCTCGGCGTCGAGCTCGACCCCGACCGCCCGGCCCGCGGCCTGTCCATCGCCGACCAGCAGATCGTCGAGATCGCCAAGGCGCTCTCCTTCGACGCCCGCGTGCTGATCATGGACGAGCCGACCGCCGCCCTCACCGGCAGCGAGGTGGCCCGTCTGTTCGGAGTCGTGCGCACCCTGCGCGACCAGGGCTCGGCCGTGCTGTTCATCTCGCACCGCCTGGAGGAGATCTTCCAGATCTGCCGGCAGGTGACGACCCTTCGCGACGGCGCCCTGATCTCCAGCGAGCCGATCGACGGCATGACCGAGGACGACCTCGTCCGGCGCATGGTCGGCCGCGACCTCGACGAGCTCTACCCCAAGCAGGACGTCCGGGCGGGCGAAGTCGCCCTGAGCGTACGGCGCCTGACCCGTGAGGGCGTCTTCACCGATGTCTCCTTCGACGTCCGCCGCGGCGAGATCGTCGGCCTCGCCGGACTCGTCGGCGCCGGGCGCACGGAGGTCGCCCGGGCCGTCTTCGGCGTCGACCGCTGGGACGCCGGAGAGGTCGAGATCGACGGCAGGAAGCTGAGGAACGGCGCGCCCTCCACGGCGATGGCAGCCGGGCTCGCCCTCGTCCCCGAGGACCGCCGCGCCCAGGGCCTGGTGATGGACATGTCCATCGAGCGCAACATCGGCCTCACCGGCCTGCGTACGACCGTCAAAGCAGGGCTGATTGACCCGCGCGCCGAGCGCAGCCGCTCCCTCGACTGGGCCGTCAAGCTCCAGGTCAAGTACGCGCGGATCGCCGACACCGTCAACACCCTGTCGGGCGGCAACCAGCAGAAGGTCGTCCTCGCCAAGTGGCTCGCCACCGGCCCGAAGGTGCTGATCGTCGACGAGCCGACCCGCGGCATCGACGTAGGCACGAAGGCCGAAGTGCACCGGCTGCTCAGCCAGTTGGCCGCCGACGGGGTCGCCGTCCTGATGATCTCCTCCGACCTGCCCGAGATCCTCGGCATGGCCGACCGGGTCCTCGTGATGCACGAGGGCCGGCTCACCGCCGAGATCCCACGCTCCGACGCCACCGAGGAAACCGTGATGGCCGCAGCCACCGGGAGGGCAGCCGCGTGACGGTCACCGCTCCCAATCCCGCCCCCGCCGCCGAGGTGCCCAAGTCCAGCGGCACCCGGCTGGTGGACCGCGTCTTCAAGATGCGTGAACTCGCCATCCTGGTCGTCTTCCTGGTGATGATCGTCATCACCCAGATCGGCAACAGCGACTTCCTGTCCGAGCAGGGCATCAAGGACCTCCTGCTGAACGCGACCATCCTCGTACTGGTCGCCACCGGCCAGTCGCTGGTCGTCATCACCCGCAACGTCGACCTGTCGGTCGGCTCGACGCTCGGCATCAGCGCCTTCGCGGCGGGCACTTACCTCCAGGGAGGCGGCAACTCCGTTGTCGCCGTTGCCCTCGCGGTCCTGCTCGGTATCGGCTGCGGACTGGTCAACGGGCTGCTCGTCAGCCTCGGCCAAGTGCCCGCGCTGGTCGTCACCCTCGGCACGCTCTACATCATCCGCGGCATCGACTCCATCTGGGTCGGCTCCCGGCAGATCACCGCGGCGGGCCTGCCCGACGGATTCATCGACTTCGGCTCCGGCGGCCTCTCCGCCGTGCCGTGGCTGGCGATGATCGCTCTGGTGGTGCTGATCGCGACGGCGTACTACCTCAAGCACTTCGGCAGCGGCCGCGAGCTGTACGCGCTCGGCTCCAACCCGGAGGCCGCCCGCCTGGCCGGCATCCCCGTACGCAAGCGGATCCTGGCCGCCTACACCTTCTGCGGAGCCCTCGCGGGACTCGCGGGCGCGCTGTACCTCGCCCGGTTCGGCAACGTCGACTCCGGTACCGGCAACGGCTACGAACTCACCGTCGTCAGCGCGGTGGTGGTCGGCGGTGTCGTCTTCACCGGCGGCTCCGGCAGTGTCTACGGGGCGGCCCTCGGCGCGCTCCTCCTGACCTCCATCAACAGCGTGCTGCCCGCCCTCGGGGTCAGCTCGGTCTGGGTGCTCGCCATCAACGGCATCCTGCTCATCCTCGCCATCGCGGTCGACCGGATCGTCGCCCTGCGCGTGGCGACCGCCCTGAAGAAGAGGAACGCCCGCCATGGCTGACTCCGCTCTCGCGCGCGCCGTCCGCTGGTCCTCCTTGAAAAGGTGGGATTCAGCTGTCGGCGCCCTCCTGATCGTCGTTCTGCTGCTGTCCTTCACCACCGTGGACGGCTTCGGCAACGCCCTCAACCTGTCGTTCCTGATCGGCAACACGCTGCCCATCGCGTTGATCGCCCTGCCGATGACGCTGCTCGTGGTGTCCGGCGAGATCGACCTCTCGGTCGCCTCCACGGCCGGTCTGTCCGGCGCGGTGATGGGCGCCCTGTGGAACCAGGGCATGACGATCGAGACGATCATCCCGATCTGCCTGCTCCTCGGCGTGGTGTGCGGACTGATCAACGGTCTGCTGGTGACACGGCTCGGACTGCCGTCCCTCGCCGTCACCATCGGTACCCTCGCCGCCTACCGGGGCATCGCGCAGATCGTCCTCGGCTCGGACGCGGTGACCGACTTCCCCACCCAGTACCTGGACTTCGCGTCCGGACGCATCGGCGACACCTTCGTCCCGTACGCGTTCCTGCCCTTCCTCGTGCTGCTCGCCATCGCCGTGGTCGCGCTGCACGCCACGCCGTTCGGGCGCTCGCTGTTCGCGATCGGTGCCAGTGAGGAGGCCGCGCGGTTCGCCGGCATCCGCGTCAAGCGGCAGAAGCTGATCCTGTTCACCCTGACCGGGCTCATGGCCTCGCTGACCGGCATCTTCTGGGCACTGCACTACGCCAGCGCCCGCTACGACAACGCCACCGGCCTCGAACTCTCCGTCGTGGCGGCCGTGCTGCTCGGCGGCATCGACTTCGACGGCGGCAAGGGCACGCTCGGCGGCGCGATCGCGGGAGTCTTCCTGCTCGGCGCGCTGCAGAACGTGATGAGCCTCCAGGACGTCTCCGCCCAGTCGCAGATCGTCGTCACCGGCGTTCTGCTCGTCCTCTCCGTGCTCGGCCCCCGGGTCGCACGGCAGATCTCCGTAGCGAGGGCGGGTCGCAGAGCCGCCTCCGCACCCACCTCTGCACCCACCACCTCGTAACTCCTGTCGAAAGGCTCCCACCACCATGTCCTCCACCAAACTCCGCCGGGCCTGCGCGGCCCTGGCCGCCGTCACCTCCCTCGCCCTGGCAGCGACCGCCTGCGGTGGCGGTACCTCCAAGGACGATGTCAAGGAAGAGGGCGCCTCGAACGCCGCGGCCGGCAAGGCCGACCCGAACGCGGCCACCAAGAAGGGCCTGACCGTCGGCTTCCTGCCGAAGGCGGTCAACAACCCGTACTTCACCACCGCGGACAAGGGCGGCGAGAAGGCCCTGACCGAGCTGGGCTCGAAGTACAAGGAGGTCGGCACCAGCAGCGCCACGGACACCTCGGGCCAGGTGAGCTACGTCAACACGCTCACCCAGCAGCAGGTCGACGCGATGGCCGTCTCGGCGCAGGACCCGGGTGCCCTGTGCACCGCGCTCAAGCAGGCCATGAAGAACGGCGTCAAGGTCGTCACGTACGACTCCGACACCAAGGCCGACTGCCGCAACGCCTTCGTCTCGCAGGCCAGCGCCGAGGCCCTGGGCCGTACCGAGGTCCAGCTCCTCGCCGAGCAGATCGGCTACAAGGGCGAGATCGCGATCCTGTCCGCCGCACAGACCGCGACGAACCAGAACACCTGGATCGAGTTCATGAAGGACGAGCTCAAGGACCCCAAGTACAAGGACATGAAGCTGGTCAAGGTCGCGTACGGCAACGACGACGCCCAGCAGTCCTTCCAGCAGACGCAGGGCCTGCTCCAGGAGAACCCGAAGCTGGCCGGGATCATCTCCCCGACCACCGTCGGCATCAAGGCGGCCGCCCAGTACCTGTCGGGCTCGAAGTACAAGGGCAAGGTCAAGCTCACCGGCCTCGGCACCCCGAACGACATGCGCAAGTACGTGAAGAACGGCACCGTCGAGGCCTTCGAGCTGTGGGACCCGGCGAAGCTCGGCGAGCTGGCCGCGCGTACCGCCGTCGCGCTGTCGTCCGGCCAGATCACGGGCAAGGAGGGCGAGACCTTCAAGGCCGGTGACATGGGCAGCTTCACCATCGGCAAGGACGGTGTGATCGACCTCGGCAAGCCGACCGTCTTCGACAAGAAGAACATCGACCAGTACGACTTCTGATCCCCCCTCACCCGGGAGTTGCCCTTCATGCAGCGCGTCTGTTTCCTGCTCAAGGTCCGCGAGGACCGGCTCGACGAGTACCGCGAGAGACATGCCGCCGTGTGGCCCGAGATGCTCGAAGCACTCTCGGCCACCGGCTGGCACAACTACTCGCTCTTCCTTCGCGAGGACGGCCTGCTGGTCGGCTACTTGGAGACCGAGGACTTCGCGGCCGCGCAGGCAGGCATGGAGGCCGCCGAGGTCAACGCCCGTTGGCAGGCCGAGATGGCGCCGTTCTTCGAATCGCTGGACGGCGCCAGGCCCGACGAGGCCATGAAACCCCTCACCGAAGTGTTCCACCTCGCCTGATCCACCGTGCTCTTCCCCGCTCGCCCCGCTCTTCCCCTCGCTCGTTCTCCTCCTCCCCGCACGATCAGGAGCCCCGAACATGAAGAGACGCACCCTGCTGGCGACCGCCCTGCTCGGCAGCGTGGCGGCCCCCGGCATCGCCGGTACCGCCCGGGCCGCCGACCCCGGTCCCTCGGTCACTCAGACGGGCAACACCACGCTCGACGCCCAGGCCATCTTCTTCGTCTCCTACGACGGCCTCGTCAACAACAACTCGTTCCAGAAGAACGGCCTGCTGACCTACAAGGGCTACCAGTACGCCGTCTGGTACACCGCCGACCGCAACGCCGTCGTCGGCCGCCGTGTCCTCGGCGGGAGCACCTGGTCCACCGTCAAGGTCGGCCACACCCTGCGGTACAACGACTCCCACAACGTCATCTCGATGGGCGTCTCCAAGGTCGACGGCCGCCTCCACCTCAACATGGACTCCCACAGCGACGGCTTCACCTACGTGAAGTCGGTGGCCGGGCTCATGGACAACCCCGCCGGGCTGAGCTGGACCGCGAGCCGCTTCGGAGCGCCGCAGTCCACCCTCGACGGGCTCGCGCTCACCTCGCAGTTCACGTACCCGCAGTTCATCTCCACACCCGACGGAAAGCTCCAGCTGAGCTACCGGGTCGCGGTCTCCGGCAACGGCCGCAACGCCCTCGCCGAGTACGACGGCACGTCCTGGACCAGCCTCGGCGAGTGGACCAGCTCCACCGGCACGTACACCAGCGAGCACGGGTCCAGCACCGTCCGCAACATGTACCTGCACGGCATCGACTACGACAGGAACGGCCGGCTGCACTCCTTCTTCACCTGGCGCGAGCAGAACGGCGCCGTGATGTGCAACGGCGGCGGCATCACCAACCACGACACCGGCTACGTCTACTCGGACGACCGCGGACGCACCTGGCGCAACAACGCGGGCACGGTGGTCGGCACCACCGGCGGCTCCGACAAGGTCGCCGTTACCGACGGCGGACTGGTGATCGACGCGATCAACCCGGACCACTCCCTGATGAACCAGGAGAGCCAGTTCACCGACTCGGCGGGCCGGCCGCACGCGATCATCAGCTATGTACCGGGCCGCTTCGGCCAGTGCACCACCAACTACGTCGCCGACCGGACGGCCAACGGCCGTGCCTTCCATGTCCGCAAGACGTCCACCGGCACCTGGCGCAAGACCGAGATACCGGTCCCTCTGAACTCCAGCCAGCGCACCAAACTGGTCCTGGACAAGTACGACAACGCGTACGCCGTCCTGCCCTTCGGACGGATCGTCGCCGCGTCGGCCGCCTCCGGGCACACCGACTGGACGACACTGTTCGACGGCAGCGGCCTCAACGCCTTCGGTGAGGTCGTGGTCGACGAGACCCGGATCGCCCAGGACGGCGTGCTGTCGGTCCTCTACCAGGTGAAGTCCAGCGGTACGACGCCCTCGGCGCTCCATGTCGTCGACTTCAAGCTGCCTGCATGACGGAGTCCGTTCCACGTGGGCACGCGGGTAATCTGACTGCGTGCCCACCACTCCCCGTTCCCCGGAGGTAACCGCCTGATGGCCCAGTCGGTGGGTATCAAGGACGTCGCACGAGTCGCCGGAGTCTCCGTCGGCACGGTCTCGAACGTCATCAACCGCCCGGACACGGTCGCCTCCGAGACCCGGGCCCGCGTGCTCTCCGCCATCGACCGGCTCGGCTACGTCCGCAGCGAGTCGGCCCGCCAGCTGCGCGCCGGGCGCAGCCGGATCATGGGCCTCCTCGTCCTGGACATGGGCAACCCCTTCTTCGTGGACGTGGCACGCGGCGCCGAGCGGGCCGCCCGCGAGGCCGGGCTCGGCGTGATGGTCTGCAACACCGCGCAGAGCGCCGGTGAGGAGGCCGACTATCTCTCCCTCTTCGCCGAGCAGCGCGTCCGGGGCGTCCTGCTGACCCCCGCCGACGCCACCGGGCGCAACATAGAGGCATTCCGCCGCCACGGCATCCCCTTCGTGCTCGTCGACCGCGTCGCCGAGGGCACCACCGAGTGCTCGGTGTCGGTCGACGACGTGGCAGGCGGCGCCCTGGCCGTACGGCACCTGATCGACGCGGGCCACCGCTCCATCGCGTACGTGAGCGGCCCGCCCGGCCTGAACCAGGTCAGGGACCGCCGTACGGGCGCCCTGAACGCCCTGGGCGAGGCGGGACTCGGCCCGGAGTGCCTGCGCGAGCTGCCCACCGAGCGGCTCGATGTGGCCGCGGGCCGCGACGCGGGCGCACGCCTGCTAGGCCTCGGCGACCGCCCGACCGCGGTGTTCTGCGCCAACGACCTGCTCGCCCTCGGCGTCCTGCAGGCCATGTTCGCGGCCGGGGTGAGCGTCCCGGACGACCTCGCGATCGTCGGCTACGACGACATCGAGTTCGCGGCAGCGGCGGCCGTCCCGCTGACCTCCGTACGGCAGCCGGCCGTGACGATGGGCGCGCTCGCCGCCTCGCTCCTCCTGGAGGAGACCGAGGCCGAGACCGCACCCACCCCGCACGAGCACCAGCGCGTGGTGCTCCAGCCGGAGCTGGTGGTGCGGCGCTCCAGCCTTCCGCCGCGCTGAGCGGTCGTTCAGTACGTAGGCGGTTCCCGGCCTGATCGGCCGGTCAGTACGATTTTCTTGATCCCCGGGCTCGGCTCGCCGGAGAACTTGTGCTGAACTGGTTCGCGGTCAGGAATCCGTCCGTCTCGGGAGCCCCTTTTGAGCGCCAGCTACCGTCAGCCCGGTGTCGTCCTCAGTGACCGCCGCTTCACCGTGCCCCTCGATCACGACAACCCCTCCGGGGAGACGATCGAGCTGTACGCCCGTGAAATGGTCGGCAGCGACAAGGCGGACCAGGACCTGCCCTGGCTGGTGTATCTCCAGGGTGGCCCAGGCTTCGGGGCGAATCGTTTCGTCGGCAAGCAGGCCTGGCTCGGGCGCGCACTGGAGGACTACCGCGTCCTGCTGCTCGACCAGCGCGGCACCGGCAGCTCCACGCCCGCCAACCGGCAGACCCTCCCGCTGCGCGGCGGCCCCCGCGAACAGGCCGACTACCTCGCGCTCTTCCGCGCCGACTCCATCGTCCGTGACTGCGAGGCGATCCGCCCGGCTGTCACCGGCGGCGCCCCCTGGGCCGTCCTCGGCCAGAGCTTCGGCGGATTCTGCGCGACCCACTACCTCTCCACCGCGCCGGAGGGCCTCAGCACCGCCCTGATCACCGGCGGCCTGCCCACCCTCGACGGCCACGCCGACGACGTCTACCGGGCCGCCTACCCGCGCATCGAGCGCAAGGTCGCCGCCCACTACGCGCGTTACCCCCAGGACGTCGAGCGGGCCCGGCGCATCGCCGAGCACCTGCTGCGGCACGAACCCGTCCTGAACGGCGGCTACCGCCTCACCGTCGAGGCCTTCCAGTCCCTCGGCATCCTCCTCGGCGGCAGCGAGGGCAGCCACCGCCTGCACTACCTCCTGGAGAACGCCTTCGTCCGCACCGCCCAGGGCCCGGCCCTCTCCGACGCCTTCCAGGAGGACGTCCAGTCCCTCCTCTCGTACGCCGGCCACCCGCTGTACGCACTGGTCCACGAGGCCTGCTACGCCCAGGACGACCGCCCCACCGCCTGGTCCGCCGAGCGGGTCCGCGCCGACTTCCCGCAGTTCGACGCCGCCAAGACCCTCGCGGGCGACGGTCCGGTCCTCTTCACCGGCGAGTCCGTCCACCCCTGGACCTTCGACTGCGACCCGGCCCTGCGCCCCCTCCGCGACACGGCCGACCTCCTCGCCGAACGCACCGACTGGCCCTCGCTGTACGACCCCGACCGCCTCGCCACCAACGAGGTCCCCGTCGCCGCGGCCGTCTACCACGACGACATGTACGTCGACACCGACCACGCCCTGAGCACGGCCCGCACGATCCGCGGTCTGCGCACCTACGTGACGAACGAGTTCGAACACGACGGCGTCCGGGCGGGCGGCCCACGGGTCCTGGACCGCCTGATCGAACTGGCGCGAGACGAGGCGTGACACTGGCACGCCTCGCCATTTGAGGGCGCGTGGCCTCTTGCTTCTTTCAGGGGCGCGGGAACTGCGCGCTCAGCCACATGCGGCCCGCGGAATTCGGATGACGAGGCCGACGAAACGCCTATTCTGCGACCATGACCGTCTCGACGAACGATCAGCTCAAGCCCATGCCCGAGGACTGGAAGCGCGCGCTTGCCGTCGTCGCCCACCCCGACGACCTGGAGTACGGCTGTTCCGCGGCGATCGCGTCGTGGACGGACGGCGGCCGCGAGATCACCTACGTCCTCGCAACGCGGGGCGAGGCGGGGATCGACACCCTGGAGCCGGAGAAATGCGGCCCGCTGCGCGAGCAGGAGCAGCGGGCCAGTGCCGCCGTCGTGGGCGTCACCGAGGTGGAGTTCCTCGACCACAAGGACGGCGTGGTCGAATACGGCACCGCCCTCAGGCGGGACATCGCCGCGGCGATCCGCAGGCACCGCCCCGAGTTGGTGA
Source organism: Streptomyces sp. NPDC033178 (assembly GCF_055577685.1). Taxonomy (NCBI): domain Bacteria; kingdom Bacillati; phylum Actinomycetota; class Actinomycetes; order Kitasatosporales; family Streptomycetaceae; genus Streptomyces; species Streptomyces sp. NPDC033178. The sequence goes on along the minus strand of NZ_JBVIPT010000013.1, from coordinate 162,091 downwards.
TCACCCTCAACCACCGCGACACGTGGGGCGGGGTCGCCTGGAACACACCCGATCACGTCGCCGTGGGCCGGGCCACCCTGGACGCGGCCGGGGACGCCGGCAACCGCTGGATCTTCCCGGAGCTGGACCTGGAGCCCTGGAACGGAGTGCGCTGGGTCGCCGTGGCGGGCTCCAGCACCCCCACACACGCCGTGGACGCGACCCCTGGCATGGAGCGCGCGGTGCTCTCCCTCCTCGAACACCGCACGTACATCGAGGTGTTGACGAGTGAGGACCCCGAGACGTACGTACGCTCCTTCCTCACCGGCTACGCGCAGACCACCGGCGAACGCTTCGGCGGGAAGCCCGCGGTCGCCTTCGAGCTCTTCAGCCGATGAGTGACGGCCACCGTCGGACGAAGCCGGTGGGGAGCGCAGACCTGGCCCTGCTCTCGTGAGGTCCCTCTCGGGCTCAGGCGGCCACCGGCTCGCGCATCGTGCGCAGTGGGCCCACGATGCGTCCGTCCGGCAGGAGTTCACCGGTGTCGTCGAAGACGATGGTGCCGTTGCACAGCAGGTTCCAGCCCTGTTCCGGATGGGCGGACACGATGACCGCGTCGTGGTGGTCGGGGCTGTCGGCGGTGGGGCACGTGGGCCAGTGGGTGCACATGACGTCTCTCCGGGGTCTGTGAAGGGGCTCTTTCCTCCGTGATAGCGGAGTTTGTTTTCAGCTGTATTAGAGACGCCTCCGGCGCCGAAAACTCATCGGTGAGTTCGTTGCCAGCAAGGGAGTTGGATGTCAGGGAGGGAGCTGGATGTCCGGGAGGCCGAACGGCCTTCCGGCCTCCGGTGATCGGTACGAGCCCGCGCTGCGTAGGGTGGAGGACATGCAAGACGAAACCGGCACCGCAGCACCCGTCCCCACCGAACTGAAGGCGGACTGCGCCCAGTGCTTCGGGCTGTGCTGTGTGGCGCTGCCCTTCTCCGTCTCGGCGGACTTCGCGATCGACAAGGCAGCCGGAAGCCCCTGCCGGAACCTCCGGACGGACAACCGCTGCGGCATCCACACGGAACTGCGGCAGCGTGGCTTCAACGGCTGCACGGTCTACGACTGCTTCGGCGCGGGCCAGAAGGTCTCGCAGGTCACCTTCCAAGGCGCGGACTGGCGCTCGGGCTCAGGGGAGCGGGCCCGGCTCATGTTCGACGTGTTCCCTGTCGTACGACAGCTCCACGAGCTTCTCCGGTACCTCACCGAGGCGTTGGAACTGACCGCGGCCCGCCCGATCCACCCCGAACTGCGCCGCGAGCTCGACAGGACCGAGGCGCTCACCCGCCGGGCCCCGGAGGAGCTCGCCGAGCTGGACGTGTCGTCGGTCCGCCAGGACGTCAACGTCCTGTTGCTGCGCGCAAGTGAGCTGGCGCGTGCCGGGCTCGGCCGGGGCAGGAAGAAGGAGCGCCGGGGCGCCGACCTCATGGGCGCCCGGCTCAAGGGCGCCGACCTGAGAGGCGCCAACCTCCGCGGCGCGTACCTCATCGCCGCCGACCTGACGGGCGCCGATCTGCGGAGCGCGGACCTGATCGGCGCCGACCTGCGCGACACCGATCTCGCGGACGCCGACCTGACCGGTGCGCTCTTCCTCACCCAGCCGCAGGTCAACGCCGCGAAGGGCAGCCGCGGCACCAGACTTCCGGCGTCAGTCACCCGCCCCGGTCACTGGACACCGTGAAGCCGAGGACGTCTCGGACGCCGCCGGGATCTCCGACCGCGCGGGAGCAGCGGGGGCGCGGCGGTCGAGGTGCAGCGTCAGCCCCTCCGGCATCAGCGTGAGCCGCTCGGCCACCCGCAGCCGGTACGCCGGATCCGGCCGCAGCTCGTAGCGGCGCAGCAGCAGCCCCAGCACCAGAGTCGCCTCGTGCAGCGCGAACTGCCTCCCGATGCACGCCCGCGCACCGGTGCCGAACGGCTTGAACGTGTGCGGGGCCCGGGCCCGTACGGCACCCGGCTCGAAGCGGTCGGGATCGAACCCCTCCGCGTCCGCGCCCCACACCTCGGGGTCGCGGTGCAGCAGTGGGATCAGGACCAGGGCCCACGCCCCCCGGCGCATCGGATGGACACCGCCGAGGATCGTGTCCTCCTTGGCCTCGCGGGCGTACGCCGGCGCCGTCGGCCACAGGCGCAGCGACTCGTCGAGCACACGCCGTACGTACCGGAGCCTGGCGACCTGTTCGTAGGCGGGCTGAGGTGTGTCGCCCCAGACGCGGTCTATCTCCGCACGGGCGCGGGCGGCGATGTCCGGGTGCTGCGCGAGGTAGTGCAGGGCGAAGGAGAGCGCGCCGGACGTGGTCTCGTGGCCCGCGATCAGGAAGGTGATGACCTGGCGGCGGATGTTCTCCGGCGTGAGGCGCTCGCCGGTCTCGGGATGGGCCGTGTCCAGCATCCGGTCCAGCAGGTCGCCTTCCCCGGCAGGCTCGTTGATGCGGGCCTCGACCACGTCGTCGACCGTGCGGTTGAGGTACGCCACGTCGGCGTCGTTGCGGCGGCTCGCGGAGCGCATCAGCACCGGGGCCAGCGGCACGGGGACGACGTTGAGCCGCTGCGCGTACGTCAGGGCGCCCACCATGGCCGTGACGAAGGGGTGCGGCCGGGTGCGCTCGAACGAGCCGAAGTCGTGGCCGAAGCCGGTGCGGGCGATCGTCTCCAGCGTCAGCTTGGTCATGTCGCCGGGCACGTCGACGGCCCGCCCCGCCGCCCGCTCACCGTCCCAGCGGTCCGTCAGCCGGCCCGCCACCTCCAGCATCATCGCGTGGTAGCTCTCCATCGCGTCGCGGCTGAAGCCGGGCGCCAGCACGTCGTGCGCCAGCTGCCAGTTGGGCTCGTGGTTGTACGCGGTGAACAGGCCGTCCCCGGCGACCGGCCGCAGGTTGGCGACCCCCAGCCCCACGTGCTTGGCGAACCGCGACTCGTCCGCCATCTCACCCGAGAGCTTCGCGCCCCACACGAAGACGATCTCCTTGCCGAACCCCTTGCGCCGGAAGATCGGCCCGAGCTGTCGCCCGACGCGCAGTGAATCCTGCAACGGGGTGCGGAGGTTGACGCCGACGACGTCACCGACCAACGGCACGCGGTGCGGCGGGCGCGGGATGCGGTGCAGCTCGGGCCAGCCCAGCTCGGCACTGCGGAACCCCTTCGGCAGCGTGCTCCTCGTCGTCCCCGCCATCACGCCATCTCCCTTGTGCCGACTGCCGGTTGGGCTTGTTGTACGCGGATTCAATAGCGACTGCCAGTGTGATCCCGCTGTTGAACCGACGTCAAGTAAGGTGCGGGCATGGCCGCCAACGAGGGGGAGCGCACACGCCGTCGGCTCAGCACCGAGGAGCGCCGTGAGCAGCTGCTCTCGGTCGGGGCGCGGCTGTTCTCGGAGAGCCCGTACGAGGACGTCTGGATCGAGCAGGTCGCCGAACTCGCGGGCGTCTCACGCGGTTTGCTGTACCACTACTTCCCGACCAAGCGGGACTTCTTCGCGGCCGTCGTGGAGCGCGAGAGCAGGCGGATGCTGCGGGTCACCGCCGCCGTGCCCGGTGTGCCGGTGCGCGAACAGATCGACGCCGGACTCGACACCTTCCTGGAGTACGTTCAGGCGCACGCGCACGGCTTCCGCGCCTTCCACCGCGCCGAGGCGGCGGGGGACCAGGCCGTGCGCAGGGTGTACCGCGAGACGCTCGCCGCGCAGCAGCGGCAGATCCTGGAGGCGCTCGCGGCGGACCCGGAGACCGCCTGGACCGAGGAGGACCTGCCGGCACTGCGGATCGCCGTGCGGGGCTGGCTCGCCTTCATGGCGGCGGCCTGTCTGGAGTGGCTCAAGGAGCCCGGCCTGTCCCGGGATCAGGTGCGCGACCTGTGCGCACGGGCGCTGTTGGGCGCCATCACTCCGTGAATTCCCCGTCACCAAGGTGTGACGACCGGTGCCACGTGGTTGGCGTACACCCCGATCTTCGATAGGTTAGGCAAGGCTTACCTAAGGGAGGTTTGGGATGGGTGACCGTCACAGCTGGACGGCCGCGCCGGCCACGGCACAGCGTGCCCGGTCGGTGCTCGCCGCGGCATGGTCCTGCGCGGTGACCGCGGAGGGCGGTCGGGAGGAGTTCATCGGCGTGCACACCGTCGCCGAGGACGGCCGGGTGCTGCTGCACCTGCCGGACGACAGTACGCTCGCCGCGGCCGCGATCTGCGCGCCGAGCGGAGAGCCGTCCGCCGTCCTGGAGTTCGCCGATGTGGCGCCCGTCCCCGTACGGAACCGGATCCGCGCCAGGCTCTGGATGGCCGGCTGGTTCGCGCCCGAGGAAGGGCACCTGGCGTTCCACACCACACGCGCCGTGCTCCGCGAGCCCTGCGGGGCGGTCGTCGTCGACCTCGACGAGTTCGCCGTCGCCGAACCCGACCCGCTGGCCCTCGCGGAGGCGCAGCTGCTCACGCACCTCGCCGACGCCCACCCGGACGCGGTCGAGCGGCTGACCCGTCTCGTCGAACCGGACAGCCTGCACGGTGCCGTGCGCGTACAGCCGCTCGCCGTCGACCGGCACGGACTGACGCTGCGCATCGAGCGTGCGCGCGGCCACGGCGACGTACGGCTGCCCTTCCACCGGCCCGCCGACGACGTCGGACAGCTCACCGAGCGCATGCACGTCCTGCTCACGCAGGCGAGCAGCGCGAGCTGCCCGCGCGCGCTGCAGCGGCAGCGCACGGAGGGCGACGGGTGAGGTGAACACTCCGGCCGCGGGCCGGAGCCGCCTTCACCACTCGCCGTCCACGACGGGCTTGCCCGGCGCGTCTCCCAGCGGCTTGACCTGCTGGGGCGACGGCGGTTGCCACGGCGTGTGGTCGTCGCCGAGCCAGTCGCCGACCGGCTTGACCTCGCCGAGCGCGTCCGTGGGATCGAGGTCCGCGGCGTCCTGGTCGTAGTAGTCGAACCAGGGCAGTCCGGCCCTGGTGTAGGCGGCGCGGTCGACGGGCGACGGCGGGGGCGCCTCGCCGGTGATGCGGCGCCACTCGGGCGGCGTCACGAGGTGGACGAAGACACGGCCGGCCGCCGTGGTCGCCCAGTCCGACAGCGGACGGTCGTCCTTGTAGACCTCCTGGCGCATCGAACCGCCGACACCGAGGCCCATCGCCGCCGCGGCCCGCGGCGGGCTGGCCGCCGGCGCCGGAGCAGGAGCACCCCACTGGGGCGCGGAACCGGGTGCCATGGGCATCGCCGCGCCGTAGCCGGCCGCCTCGGCGCTCCTGCGGCGCTGCTCCGCCGCCTCCGCCAGCCGGCGCTGCTCCTCACGCCAGGCGTGCAACGCGGTGTCGTTCAGCGGGAACGACTGCAGCTGTACGCCACCCCACACCTCCTCGCCGGTGACCTGGCCCTCGACCGTGGCACCGAGACCCAGCGGGACCGCCACGAACTGACGGACCGTGCCCTTCCCGGAGTTGATCCCGTCGAGCCACGGCTGGCGGGGGAGTACGACGTAGTTCTGCGGGTTCCGTGCCGGCCGAGGGCTCCACGGCTTGCCGGAGACCGCGCACACCTTCCCGACGCCCACCTGGAGAGCGGCCGGTTCCGACGTACCGCCGAAGCTCAGCCACATCGCCTCGCGCAGATACACCGGCAGCATCACCCCGCCGCGCGCCAGCCACTCGGCGGGCACCGTCTCCGGGTAGTCCTCCACACGCCGCAGCGGGAACTCGCCGAGCCCCGGGGGCAGGGGATGCGTACCGGTCTCGGGCAGGCGCAGGGTGCGGATGAACCGGACCCGCACCCCACCCGCCAGCCGCAGTGAGTTCCCGTCGATCCGCACGGTGCCGTCGGCCATCCGTATCTCCCTCTGTCGTCATGTGGATATGTCGTTCTGCGATGGCCGTGCGCGTACGTCCCTCGTCGGGAGGGATGTCGTACGGCGCTCAGCACGTCACGTAGTACGACGTGAGGGGGCGGTACGGTTCCGTCGGGCGGAGCGCAGCCGTCGGCGCAGGCGGTCGAGGCGGGGCATGCGCTCGCGCTGTTCCTGCGTGCAGCGGTCCAGCTCCTCCAGGAGCCGGCGCGAGCGGTGCTCCATGTCGAGTTCGTCGAGTATCCGCGTGACCTCGGTGAGGACGGCCCCGTGCAACTGCCACTGCCGGGCGTCCCGCTGGACCTCCTCCAGGAGGAGCTGGCCCAGCTTGTCGCGGGTGGCGGTGGCGGCGACGAGCTCGGAGGCGAGCCGGGACTCCGCCGACTCGGCGTTGTGACTGACATCGGTGGTGACGAGGACGGCGAAGCTGACCACGGCGTCACCGACCTCCGCCAGCAACTGCTCCAGGGTCGCCCCGATCTCCGCCTCGAACAACGGCTCGGGCGCCCGCTCCTTGGCGAGGTCCGTGAGGGTGCGCGCGAGGACCCGCAGCACCACCGTGCAGATCTCCAGCGTGTCGAGGCCGGTGCGCAGCACGACCCGGTGCAGCAGTCCCTCCCGTACACGCGGATTGAGCCGCAGGCTGTCCTCGGCCTGCTTGAGGGCCGCGTCCACCTCGACGATGTCGTGGTCGAGCTCCCGTGCCTCGTGGAGCCGCGCCGCCGCGACCGCCACCGGAGTGCGGCCGGCGGCCTCCTCGCCGACGCGCAGCAGCAACTGCCGCATCCGGCGCGCCAGATCCTCGATGGACTGGCCGGCCGCACCGACCCACACCGGGGGAGCGAACAGCAGATTGCAGCCGAACCCCACCAGAGCGCCGATCAGCGTCTCCAGGATCCGCGCCCAGGCCGTGTCGCCGACCCGGGTGACGCCGAGGACCAGCATGGCGCTGATCGCCACCTCGGGCACGAACTCGCTGACCCGCACGAGGTGCCCGACGGCCAGCGAGGCGAGGATGAGCAGCCCAAGGCTCCACCAGGTCAGCCCCACGAGCGCGCTGAAGGCGATGGCGACGAGGACGCCCGCCACCACGGAGTTGACGCGGCGTATGCCGGTCGTGAGGGTGGCGTAGAGCGTGACCTGGACGACGAGGAGCGCGGTCAGGGGAGCGGTGAGAGGAGCGGCCTCGGGACTGAACCGCAGCGCCACCACGTACGCGATCGTCGCGGCGGCCGCGGAACGGACCGTCTGGACGATCACTGGCTCTTGGCGCCACTTCGCGACCCGAACAGTGCCCGCGACCCACGCCTCACGTACATCTCGCATCCTTGGGCACTTCCCGTTCCACAGCCGCACCGAACTCGTCCAGACGGCGCAGCTCACCCGAGACGACGGCAAGGAGGCCCAGGCCGAGCGGCCAGTCTGACACGGGGATTCGTCTTGACCCCCGTCCCACGACATCCTCATCCACCCTGACCAAGTGGAGGCCTCGCGGCTGCGGGACGGCTAGGTGCGGCGAACCGTCAGGCGTACAGCCTGTCCAGGAAGGCCGACAGATGGCCGGTCGCGCGGGAGATCTGCTGTTCCAGGGTGAGGCTCTCCTCGATGCGGGACCCGGAGTCGAGGTGCTTCTTGCCGCGTAGGTACAGGGAACAGGCGAGGTCGGCGCACATGTAGATGCCGACCGAGTTGCCCTCGCGGCCGGCCGCGCCCGCCTTGCGGGCCGTCATCAGGGAGACGCCGTGCCCGGGTGGGTCGTCAGGCAGACCGAGCACATGCTGCGGTGCAGGAGGCCCCGTTGCCGGGAGGGGAAGCGCAGGGTCACACCGGTGAGCCGGCCGGCCCGCTCGGTCACCAGACAGCTGCGGTCGGGTGCTCCGGGATCTCGCCAGCCCAGGAAGTCCAGGTCGTCCCACGGTCGTTCCGCCAGATCGCGTGGTATGGCCAGGCGTTTGGCCTCGCCCTTGGAGCAGTTGACAAATGAGTTGCGGATGTCTTGCTCGGAGAGTGGTCTCATCGTGAAGGGTTCTCCTGGCGAATCGGTGGCCGGCTGGGGGAAACCTAGGGGTACTAGGTTTTGACCTAGGGTATGTAGCCGTGCCGAGGGAGATCCAGTGAATTTCGGGGACGCCCACTCACCGCATTCGCGCGCCCTGCGTCATGTCGCGGCGCTGTCGTCCGGGCCCGCCCTCGACCCGGCACTGAGGGTGACCCTGAATCTGCACCCGGACCGCCTGGCACGCGGGCGCCCGATCCTGGAGGCGCTGGCCGAGGACGGCACGTACCACTCGCAGTTCGTCACGGGCACCGGCAACGGCGGCCTGACGGCGCATCCCGGCGGCGACCGATGGCGCTGGGAGAGCCGGATGTTCGGCGGGGCATACGACGCGGCGGCCCCGCACGAGCGGCCGGTGTACGGCGCGCTGAACTTCCGGCACCAAGTGATCGGCGCCGCGCCGAGATTCGGCTCCGCGCACTTCCGGCTGGCCTCGGACTCGCTGTGGCGCGCCACGTTCTGCTACCCGGACAGCTCCGTCGATCCGACGGCGTTCGGGGTCGCCGACGGGATGTCCCTCATCGGCCTGGCCGAGGCGGACGACCGGGACGTCCTCGACGACTACATCGAGGCGCAGGTGCACGGACGGGGCGCCCTGGACCGGGACATGGAGGCGCTGGTCCTGGACCCCTGCTACCGCGGCACGGCCGTAGAGGCCGCGGCCCGGCGGCTGCCCTGCCCGGTCGAATGGCACCCCGGGTACCGGCTCTCGGTCGAGGAGTTGAGCCGCCACCCGGACTTCCGCGGTCCGCGGTACGTCGAGCTGGGGGCGCGGATCGCCGAGGACGGGCATCTCGACCCGCGGGTCATCGGCGATGCCGCCCGCACGGGGCGTCACGACCCACAGGACCTGAAGAAGGTGTGGCACTGCCTGGCCAGGTTCGGGGCGCCCGCCGGACGAGCCGCCCCGACGGGCGAGACCGCGGGCCGGGCGGCTCGCTAGTCGGGGGGAGCGGTGGTCGGCGGCCAGGTGCCGGGGGTGAGCACGCCCAGGGCGTAGGCGCGGGCGACCAGTTCCGTGCGGTTGGCCGCGTTCCAGCGGCGGGTCAGGCGGCGCAGATGGTAGTTGACGCCGTCCACGGTGAGGCCGGTCTCGCGGGCGGCGTGCGCGGTGGTGGCGCCGCTCGCGAGCAGGGCCAGGACGCGGGCCTCGGCCGGAGTGGCGGGCGGTTCGGCGGGAGCCGGTGCCGGCGTCCCCGGCTCGTGTTCGCCGAGCACCCGCAGCAGGACGAGCAGGTTGGTGGTCGCGTCGACGGTGTCGCTGACCGGGTCGGCGGTCAGCTCGCCGTACCGCTCGGTGCCGCCGGGGGTCCGCCAGCGGACCGAGATCTGGTAGCGCGAGCGATGACGCAGGCGCAGTGCCTCGGCGATGCGCTCCACCTGCGTCGCCCTCTGGGGCTGGAAGAGATCCAGTACGTCCCGGCCGCGGAGGCCGCCCGGAGTCGCACCCCATTCCGCCGCCATCGCCGGGTTGGCCAGGATGATCGCCCCGTGGACGTCACACACCGCGATGGGCATGGGAACGCGGTCGAAGAGGGTCATGGCACGGTTGCGCCAGACCACCGCGGACTCGGGAGGTACGTCGGGCATGGTCAGGCGTCGTCGTCGCTGTCGTCGTCGTCCGGGTGCGCGTCCGCGTTGGACAGGCGCAGCGCGAGGGTGCGCAGGAGTTCGGTGCTCTTGATCTCGGTCCGGCCCGTGTCGTGGACCTCGGCGAGTTCCGAGAACAGGAAGGCGAAGGCGCCGACCAGGGAGATCGCCGCGGGCATCAGGGCGTCGATGACGGCCTGACCCGCCTCGGCCGGGGTCGCGTCGCCGGGGACCTCGACCGACGGGAACACCTCGGTCACCAGTCTGCCGAGCTGCGCCTCTCCAGCGTCTATGTCGACCTCGACTTCCTCGTTGAGCCTGCGCACCATCTTCTGGGTCTCGGTGAGGACGCCGATGGCACGCAGGATGATCTCGCTCTGTTCCATGTGGCGGAGCCTATGCGCTCCGCTTGTTCGGCGGGGAAGCGTGCTGGGCGTTGTGATGCGGGTGCGGGTGCGGGTGCGTGGGTTGTGGCTGGTCGCGCAGTTCCCCGCGCCCCTGAAGGGGGGCGGGAGGGGTGACCGGTGTTGCAAGGGGTGCCCCAGTTGCAAGGGCCGCCAGGCAGAAAGCGCTACACGATCATGTAGCCCTGTGGTGCGAACGGCCGCGTGGGCTGGTTGAAGCTGGGACGGCCGTGACTTCCGTACCACGAAAGGCAGTTGTCGCGTCATGACCCCCACCGTGTCGCATCCGCAAGTCGTCGGGACCCTTGATGGTGTTCCTGTTGTCGATATTTCCGCCGTTGGACCCGGCCGCACCCCACTGCAGCAGGTCATGGAGTTGAGCCGGGCCCACGGGCCGGTGCTCGTGCGGCGCCTGCACGGGCGGGACACCCTGTTCGTAAGTGACCTTGAACTGGTGACCGAACTCGCCGACGAGACGCGGTTCGCCAAGCATGTCGGCCCCGCTCTGGAGAACGTGCGGGAGTTCGCCGCGGACGGGCTCTTCACGGCGTACGACGACGAGCCGAACTGGGCGAAGGCGCACGACATCCTGATGCCGGCCTTCGCGCTCGGGTCGATGCGGACGTATCACCCGGTGATGCTGAAGGTGGCGCGCAGGCTGATCGACTCGTGGGACCGCGGGGCCCGCGACCGGGCTCCGGTGAACGTTCCCGACGACATGACGCGGATGACGCTCGACACCATCGGCCTTGCCGGGTTCGGCTACGACTTCGGGTCCTTCGAGCGGGACGAGCCGCATCCGTTCGTCGAGGCCATGGTCAGGTGCCTGGAGTGGAGCATGACCAGGCTGGGCCGCCTCCCCGGCCAGGACCACTCCGCGGCGGACGCGGCCTTCCAGGGCGACGCCGACTACCTGGCGCAGGTGGTCGACGACGTGATCGAGGCCCGGGTCTCCGGAGGAGAGGACGCTGCCGAGGACCTGCTCGGACTCATGCTCTCGGCCGAGCACCCCGTCGACGGCACCACGCTCGACACCGCCAACATCCGCAACCAGGTGATCACCTTCCTGATCGCGGGCCACGAGACCACGTCCGGCGCCATGTCGTTCGCCCTCTACCACCTCGCCAAGCACCCCGCCGTGCTCCAGCTCGTACAGCGCGAGGTGGACGCGCTGTGGGGCGACACGGCCGACCCCGAGCCGACGTTCGACGAGGTCGGGCAGCTCGCGTACACCCGGCAGGTGCTCAACGAGGCGCTGCGGCTGTGGCCGACGGCCGCCGTGTTCGGCCGGCACGCACGGGAGGACACGCTGCTCAGCGGGCGCATCCCGCTGAGTGCCGGGCAGGGCGTCATGGTGCTCGCGCCGATGCTGCACCGGCAGCCGGTGTGGGGCGACAACCCCGAGCTCTTTGACCCCTCGCGCTTCACACCGGAGGCGGAGGCCGCGCGCTCGCCGCACGCGTTCAAGCCGTTCGGCACCGGTGAACGCGCCTGTATCGGGCGGCAGTTCGCGCTCCACGAGGCGACCATGCTGCTGGCGATGCTCGTCCACCGCTACCGGCTGAACGACCACGCCGACTACCGGCTCACGGTCAAGGAGACGCTGACGCTCAAGCCCGACGGCTTCACGCTCACGCTCACCCCGCGCACGACGGCCGACCGGGAGCACGCCCAACTTCCGGGCGGCGCGCGGCAACAGGACACCGTGGCCGACGAGAAGACGCTGCCCGCCCGGGTCCGTCCCGGCACCCGAGTGCTCTTCCTGCACGGCAGCAACTATGGGACCTGTCGTGAGTTCGCCGCCCAACTCGGCGACGCGGCGGACGCGTTGGGGTGCGAGACCGAGGTGGCGGCTCTGGACGCGTACGCCGACGGGCTGCCCACGGACCGCCCTGTCGTCATCACCGCGGCTTCCTACAACGGCCGGCCCACCGACGACGCCACCGCCTTCGCCGCCTGGCTCGACGAGGCCCCGGCCGCCGCCGACCTGACGTACGCGGTCCTGGGCGTCGGCGACCGCAACTGGGCAGCCACCTACCAGCACTTCCCGACCCGCATCGACGACCGGCTGGCCGAACTGGGCGGTACCCGGCTCCTGGACCGCACGGCCGTCGACGCCTCGGGCGACCTCGGCGGGACCGTCCGGGGCTTCACCGCCGAGCTGCGCACGGCCCTGCTGGAGAAGTACGGCGACCCGGACGCCACGGACGACACCGCACCGGACGGCACTGCGGCTGCCTACGAGGTCCGTACGCTGACCGGCGGCCCCCTCGACGCGCTCGCCACCCGGCACGATCTCGTCCCGATGACGGTCACCGAGGCCTACGACCTCACCGCCCCCGGCCACCCGCGCGCGAAGCGCTTCGTGCGGCTCGCGCTGACCGACGGCACCACCTACCGAACCGGCGACCACCTCACCGTGCTGCCCGTGAACTCGCCGGAACTCGTCGAGAGGGCAGCGGTCGCGCTCGGTGTGGACCTCGATGCCGTGCTCGACATCCGGGCGAGCCGTCCGCGCCGCGACGGCATCGCAGTGGACCGGCCGTTGACGGTACGTCAACTGCTCTCGCATCACGTGGAGTTGCAGGAGCGCCCCACCGCCGAGCGGTTGGCCGTGCTTGCCGCGGCCAACCCGTGCCCGCCCGAACAGGCCGCCCTCGCCAAGGTCCAGGACTCCGATCCGCGGACCCTGATCGAGCTCGTCGAGGCGTACCCCGCGCTGCGCGGAGCACTGGACTGGCCGCTGCTGCTCGAAGAGATCCTCACGCCGCTGCGCCCCCGCACCTACTCGATCTCGTCCTCGCCCGCCACCGACCCCTCTCACGCCGACCTGATGGTCTCGTTGCTGGAGGCGCCGGCCCGCTCGGGGAACGGCATCTACACGGGGACCGGCTCCGGCCACCTGAGCGCGGTCAAGCCGGGCGACACCGTGCTGGCCCGGGTCCAGCCGTGCCGGGAGGCCTTCCGCATCGACCACTCGGCACCTGTCGTCATGGTGGCCGCGGGAACGGGCCTCGCCCCCTTCCGCGGGGCCATCGCGGACCGCGCCGCGACCGGCACCCAACTGGCGCCCGCTCTCTGCTACTTCGGCTGCGACGCCCCGGACGCCGACTTCCTGCACGCCGAGGAACTCCGCGCCGCCGAGACCGCCGGAGCCGTCTCCCTGCGCCCCGCCTTCAGCGCGGCTCCCGTCGACGGCGTGACCTTCGTCCAGCACCGGATCGCCGCCGAGGCGGACGAGGTGTGGGACCTGCTGAACTCCGGTGCCCGCGTCCATGTCTGCGGCGACGGATCACGAATGGCACCCGGGGTGCGCGACGCCTTCCGTACCCTGTACCGGGACCGTACACAGGACGCCGACGACGCGGCCTGCGAGCGGTGGCTCGGCGAGCTGATCGCGGCGGGCCGCTATGTGGAGGACGTCTACGCGGCCGGGTGAGCCGCGAGGCGGCGGATCGCCGACCGGGCGGGCGCAACGACGAGAACGGGGTGGGGCGGGATGTCGGAGGAGCGGGCCGGACGGATCCTGGAGGCGGCGGGGTTTCCGCCAGGCAGCCTCGTCGGCTGCCGTCCGATGAGCGGCGGGACGTACAACACCGTCGAGGAACTCCGCCTCACCGACGGCAGCCGGTACGTGCTGAAGATCCCGCCACCGCCGGCCGTCCCCGGTATGAGCCACGAGCGTGAACTCCTCGTCTCGGAGGCGGAGTTCTACCGCGCCGCCGCCACCGTCGACGTGCCCGCGCCGCGAGTCGTGCACGTCGGCCTGGACGCGTCCGAAGGCTGCCATCTCCTGATGACGGCTTGCCCAGGCGACTCATGGGGCACCTACCCGGGCGCCGAACAGGCAGCGCTGCGCCGGGAGTTGGGGCGGCACGTGGCCCGCCTCCACGAGGTGACGGGCCCCGGCTTCGGCTACCCGTCCGGGGCCCTCGGCCCCCTGTCCGCCGACTGGCGTACGGCCTTCATCGCCATCTACGACGCCGTCCTTGAGGACGCCCGCCGGTACGAGGCCTGGCTGCCGCGCCCGGTGGACGAGGTGGCCCGCGCGGCCAAGACCGCGTACGACGCCCTGGACGAGGTCACGGTCCCGCGCCTGGTGCACTTCGACCTGTGGCAGGGGAACATCCTGGTCGACCGCCCGGAAGGCGGCGGCGAGCCCGGGATCGGCGGGCTGATCGACGGTGAGCGCATGTTCTGGGGCGACCCGCTCGCGGACTTCGTCTCCCTGGCGCTCCTCGGTGACATCAGGAAGGACCACGACTTCCTGACGGGCTATCAAGAGGCGGGCGGACGAGCCGAGTTCACCCACTCGGCCCGCCGGCGCCTCGCCCTCTACCGCAGCTATCTCTACCTGATCATGCTCATCGAGACCGTCCCGCGTGGCGCGGGGGACGAACAGGTCGCCTGGGTCAGGGAACGCGTCGCCCCGGAACTCATCGCGGCCCTGGACGAACTCGGTCAGTAACTGTCGGGCTCGGTCGGCGAGGCTCGGGCCGAGTCGGGCGGTGGGCCTCGGACCGACTCGGCCAGTGAGGCTCAGGCCGCCTTCCGCGCCCTCCCGCCGTGCTCCCGGATGATCTCCGCGTACCGTCGCCCGCTGCCCTTCACCGTGCGCCGCTGCGTGCGGTAGTCGACGTGCACGAGCCCGAAACGCTTGTCGTAGCCGTACGCCCACTCGAAGTTGTCCAGCAGCGACCACGCGAAGTAGCCCGCCAGGGGAGCCCCCTTGCGGACGGCCGACGCGCAGGCCGCCAGATGCTGTTCCAGGTACAGGGTGCGCTCGGGGTCGTCGACCGTGCCGTCGGCGCGGACGACGTCCGGGTAGGCGGAGCCGTTCTCGGTGACGTACAGCCGTCGGGCGCCGTAGTCGTCGGTGAGGCGCAGCAGCAGGCTCTCGATGCCGGCCGCGTCGACCTCCCAGTCCATGCCCGTCCGTGGGACGCCCGGTCGGCGGACCGACTGGGCGAAGGGGGCCGGGCCGTCGGGGTCGTCGGTGACGGTCGCCGGGAAGTAGTAGTTGAGGCCCAGCCAGTCAAGGGGCTGGGCGATGGTCGCCAAGTCGCCCGCCCGCTCGGGGAGTTCGACTCCGTACACCTCGCGCATATCCGCCGGGAAGCCGCGGCCGTGCACCGGGTCGAGCCACCAGCGGGTGGTGTGGCCGTCCATGCGCCGGGCCGCCGCGATGTCCTCGGGGCGGTCCGTCGCGGGCTCGACACTGGAGAGGTTGTTGACGATGCCGACCTCGGCGCCCGGGGCAGCGGCCCGGATCGCCTGCGTGGCGAGGCCGTGGCCGAGGAGCAGGTGGTAGGAGGCTCGGACGGCCGCCGTGAGGTCCGTGAAGCCCGGGGCCATCTTCCCCTCCAGATGGCCGATCCACGCGGAGCACAGCGGCTCGTTGAGGGTCGTCCAGTGCTTGACCCGGTCACCGAGGCGCTCGGCGACGGCCGTCGCGTACGCCGCCAGGTGGTACGCCGTGTCGCGCTCGGGCCAGCCGCCCCGGTCCTGGAGCACCTGCGGCAGGTCCCAGTGGTAGAGCGTCACCGACGGCGTGATCCCCGCCTCCAGTAGACCGTCGACCAGCGCGTCGTAGAAGTCGAGGCCCTTGGCGTTCACCGGACCGTCGCCGCCCGGCACGACGCGCGGCCAGGCCACCGACAGCCGGTACGCGTTGGTGCCCAGCTCCTTCATCAGGGCGATGTCCTCGCGCCACCGGTGATAGTGGTCGCAGGCGACGTCCCCGTGGTCGTCGCCGTCCACCTTTCCCGGTGTGTGCGAGAAGGTGTCCCAGATGGAGGGCGAGCGGCCGTCCTCGGCGACGGCACCCTCGATCTGGTACGCCGACGTGGCCGTCCCCCACACGAAGTCCTGGGGGAGCGCGGCGAGGTCGATGGTCACAGAAGTCCTTTCGGAGGAAGGGGAGTTGGAGCGCGGGGAGGAGTCGGTCACTTCACGGCCCCGGCGGTGAGTCCGGCGACCAGATAACGCTGGAGCAGCAGGAACCCGGCGACCACGGGGACGCTCACGACGAGCGAGGCGGCCATGACCTGGTTCCAGTACACGTCGTTCTGCGTGGCATAGCCCTTGAGGCCGACGGCGAGCGTGCGGGTGGTGTCGTTGGTCATCACCGACGCGAACAGCACTTCGCCCCACGCGGTCATGAACGCGTACACCGCGACCGCGACGATTCCGGGGACCGCGGCGGGCACGACGACCCGGAAGAGCGCGCCGAGCGGCCCGCAGCCGTCCACCATCGCCGCCTCGTCCAAGTCCCGCGGCACCGACTCGAAGTAGCCGATCAGCATCCAGATCGAGAACGGCAGCGAGAACGTCAGATAGGTGAGGATCAGGCCGATCCGCGAGCCGAAGAGCGCGATGCCGGTGGCGTTGCCGATGTTCACGTAGATCAGGAACAGCGGGAGCAGGAAGAGGATCCCGGGGAACATCTGGGTGGACAGCACGGTCACGGTGAACAGGCGTTTCCCGCGGAAGCGGTAGCGGCTCACCCCGTACGCGGCGAAGATCGCGATCACCACCGAGCAGACCGTCGCCGCGCCCGCCACGATGAGCGAGTTGACGAAGTACTTCGCCAGCGGAACGGTCGACCAGATGTCGATGTACGGGCGGATCGTCAGCCCGCTGGGCACCCAGCGGAACTCTCCCGACACGTCCTGCAGCGGTTTCAGCGAGCTGGACACCATCACGTACACCGGCAGCAGGACGAAGCCGGTCAGCAGGGTGAGGAAGATCCGGCGCGACCAGAGGAAGGAGCGCGGCGCGGCCATCGGTGAGCGCCGCGCCGACAGCGACCGCCTGGACAGCGACGGTTGGGGCCGGGACTGCTTGGACACCGGCTGCTTGGACAGCGGCTGGCTAGACATCGGCGGCCCTCCGTCCGCGCGAGGTCAGGACGAGGTAGATGCCTGTCACGACCAGCAGGAACAGCAACAGCATCACGGACATCGCCGACCCCGTCCCGAAGTTCCATGTCACGAACGACGACTGGTAGATGTGGATCGAGATCAGGTCCGCCGCCTCCGGAGCCGCCTGGCCGAACAGCACGTACGGCGTGTTGAAGTCGTTGAAGGTCCACAGGAAGAGCACCAGGACCAGCACCTGGTTGACCGGGCGCAGCGAGGGCAGCGTGATGCGGCGGATCTGCTGGACCATGCCGGCCCCGTCGATCGCCGCCGCCTCGTACAACTCCCTGGGGATGTTCTGCAGGCCCGCCATCACGATGAGGAAGGCGAACGGCCAGCCCTTCCACACCGACACGACGAGCAGCGCGACAAAGCTGTTGTCGCCGATCAGCCAGAAGGACGGGCTGTCGGTGAGGCCCAGTTGGTCGTGGAGTACGTGGTTCACCAGGCCGTTGTCGCGCTGGAACATGAACGCCCAGGTGATGACGGCCGCGTACACCGGAAGCGCGTACGGGATGAGGAAGACCGCCCGCAGGAAGCCGCGGCCGCGGAACGTCTCCTGCATGTAGACCGCGGCCGTCGTGCCGAGCAGCCAGCACAGGCCGACGGACAGCACGGTGAAGGCGCAGGTGACGAAGAAGGAGTCGAGCAGCGCCTCGCCGACTGGCGCGTCGAAGTCCACGGACAGGCTGTAGTTGTCGAACCCCGCCCAGGGCGCGGCGCCCCAGTCACGGATGTAGAACTGCGTGAGCTCCTTGAAGCTCATCACGATGCCGATGACCATCGGCACCAGATGGACGAGGAGTTCGAGCAGCAGGGCGGGCAGGAGGAGCAGATACGGCAGGGCGATACGGCGTACGCGCCCGGTGCGGCGGCGCGGGGTGGGCCCCGTCGCACCGGGCAACGCCTTTTCCCCGACCGCGGGTTGAGCGGTCACGGTCATCGAACGCTCACTTCTTCGGCATCTGCTGCTGAGCCTCGGAGAGCTTCTCCTTGACCGAGGCGGTCGTCACCGGCCGTCCGGCAGCCGCCTCCGCGAACAGCTCCTTCACGGCCGTGCCGACCGCCGTCTCGAACTGAGACTCGTTGGGTACCTGCGGCAGTGGGGCCGCGCTCTTGGCGAGCGTGTCCCTGATCACCTTGAGCGCGGGCGTGTTGAACGCGGGATCCTCCTGAGCCGCCGTGACCGGAGGGATGGACCCGTACGTCTTGTTGAGCGTCTTCTGTTCGGCGTCGCTCGTCATGAACTTCACGAACTTCAGGGCGCCGTCGATGTTGTCGGTGTTCTTGAAGACGGCCAGGTTGATGCCCGCCACCATCGAGTTCACGGCGGTGTCCGCCCCCGGGCTGCCGGACTGGACCGGCACCGGCGCGACGCCCCACTCGTCGTCGCTCATGCCGTGCGCCTTGAGCGTGGTCGCGGCGGTCTGCCACATCACCATCGCCGTCTTGTCCTTGGCGAAGTCCTGCAGTGACTGGTTCTGCGCGTACTCGGCGTTTCCGGGCGCGACGACCTTGTCCTTGCCCATCAGGTCGACGTACTGCTTGACCGCCGCGACGGCCCCGTCGGAGGTGAAGTCGGGCTTCCCGTCGGCGTCGAAGAAGTCGGCGCCGTGCTGCTTGGCGAGGACGAAGACGTGGTGGATGTTCTCCGACGGGTTCGAACCCTCGGCGGCCAGCGCCCACTTGCCGTTCTTGGAGATCTTCTTCCCGTCGGCGACCAGGTCGTCCCAGGTGGCGGGCGGTCCGGATATCCCCGCGTCCGCGAACATCTTCTTGTTGTAGTAGAGCGCGTACGCCATCGAGTACAGCGGCACCGCCGCCGGATCCGAGCCGGTCGCCCCCGCCGAGCCGAGCGCCGACTCGACGAACCGGTCCTTGCCGCCGATCTTGCCGAAGTTCTTGGCGTCCCAGGGCAGCAGCGCGCCGGTCGCCTGGAGCGAGGCCGACCAGGTGTTGCCGATGTTGAGGACGTCCGGGCCCTGGCCCGAAGTGGTCGCGGCGAGAATGCGGTTGAGGAGGTCGGACCAGGGGATGACCTCCAACTTGACCTTGATGCCGGTGTCCTTCTCGAACTTCTTCAGCTCGGGCGTGAGGATCTTCTTGTCGGCCTCGATGCTCGGCCCCTGGTTGGAGGCCCAGTAGGTGAGCGTCTTCGGCGAGTCGTTGGACCCGCCGTCCGTCGACGAGCCACCGCCGCAGGCGGTCACGGCGGCCAGCAGTGAGACGGTGACCGCGCTCGCGGCCGCGGCTCGGGTTCTGCGCATGACGTCTGGCGTCCCTTCCCGGAGGGAGATGCGCAAGGGCGCCGCGTTCACTTCCCGAACGCCCTCACGGCTTAATTTAGAACGTGAGTTAAGACCCGGAAGAAACTCGCGTCAAGGGATGACGCAGCGGTATCTTGCAGGTCGGGGGTCGGCGGGAAGGAACCACATGGCGGGGCGGAACGGTCGCACGGTGCGTGACCTGCGGCGGGGCAATCGCACAGCCGTGCTGCGGCGGCTCTACTTCGAAGGGCCGATGAGCCGTTTCGAACTCGGCCCGGCCACCGGACTGAGTTCCGGTTCCATCAGCAACGTCGTCGCCGAGCTCGTCGGCGAAGGTCTGGTGGAGGAGGCCGGCAGCGTCGACTCCGACGGCGGCCGCCCGCGCACCCTGCTGCGGGTGGCCCCCGCCAGCGGCCACATGATCGGCGTGGACGTCGGCGAGACCCGCGTCCGCGTCGAGCTCTTCGACCTCACCCTCACCGAACTCGCCCGCACGGAACGGCCCTTGGAGCATCAGGGCTACGACGTCGACGTCATCGTCGGCCACATCCGTGACGGCATCACGGAGGTCCTCGCCGCCGCCGGGATCGCCCCCGAGCGGCTGCTGGGCGTCGGCATCGGAGTGCCCGGCATCGTGGAGCGCACCCCGGCCGAGGGCGCCGTGGTGCACGGCCAGACCATCGGCTGGCCGGCCGTCCCGCTGGAGTCCCTGCTCCGCACCGCCTGCGGGCTTCCGGACTCCGTCCCGTACTTCACCGACAACGGCGCCAAGACGCTCGGCCAGGCCGAGATGTGGTTCGGCGCCGGACGCGGCGCGGACAACGCGGTAGTGGTCCTCTTCGGCTCCGGCGTCGGCGCCAGCCTCGTCACGGACGACGTGGAGCGTGGCCGGGCCGTGGAGTGGGGGCATCTGACCGTACGGGTCAGGGGGCGCCGCTGCCGGTGCGGTGCGCTCGGCTGCCTGGAGGCCTACGCGGGCGCCGAAGCCCTCCTGGAGCGCTGGGAGGAGGCGGGCGGACGGCCACCCGAGCGGGTCGACGAGGAGACCGCCCTCACCGCGATGCTCGCCGCCGCCTACCCGGCCGACGGCTCGGCGGCCGACCCGATGGCGCTCGCCGTGCTGGAGGAGACGGCCGAGTACCTGGGCGCGGGCCTCTCGGACCTGATCAACCTCTTCCAGCCCGAGCGCATCCTGATCGGCGGCTGGGCCGGACTCCAGCTGGGCTCCCGCTTCCTGCCCGCCGTCCGCGAACACGCCGTCTCGTACGCACTGCGCCATCCCGCCGAGCGGGTCACCATCGAGCTCGGCGCCCTGGGCCCCGACGCGGTCACGGTCGGCGCCGCGATCCTCCCGCTCGCCGACTTCTTCGCGCGCGGCGGACGACGCCCGGGCCCCGAACCGGGCGACAGTCAGCTCCCGGCATGGCGCGCGGCCATGGAGGAACGCGCTCCGCATTGACGCCTTCCAGGGGTTTCACCGGTCGCGTCGGCAGGTACCCGCACCAGGGCCGACGCGGAGGTCCGGCGGAGTTCTGTCCGACGAGGAATTCCGTACGACAAGGGGTTCCGGGACGGCCGGGAAGTACACCGACGAGGAGGGGAGCGCGCCGTGGGCGACGACCGGACGAAGAGGCCCGAGGAGGACGCGGGTCCCGTCCCCCGGGACATGCCCGACCAGCAGGCCCAGGAGGGCGGGGACCGCTGGGACGTCACGCCCGCCGACCCCGCGCGGAGCGAGGGCTCCGACGAGGACACGCCGGAGTCGGACACCGACGTTCCCGACACGGACGAGGCGGGGACGCGACGACGGGGTGACGAGCACTCCAGCAGCACCGTGCACCCCGAACACCCCGGGCCGGAGGAGTCCCCGGCCTGAGCCGACGCGGTCGTGCCGAGGTGCTCAGGCGAAGGCGTTCACGCCGGTGAGCTCCGCGGAGAGGGCCCACAGGCGGGCCGCGGACGCCGGGTCGACGGCGTAGTCGCGTACGCCGACGCGTTCGCCGTCGGCCGGGGCGGGCTCGGAGATGTCGCAGTCCTCGCAGTAGACGCCGCCCATGCCGGACAGCTGGGGCGAGGTCGCCGCCCACACCTGGGTGGCCGCACCCTGTTCGGGGGTCTTGAAGCCCTCCGGGTTCAGCGGGGTGCCGTTCTCGTCGATCCAGCCGCGCTCGACCATCTCCTCCTTGGCGAGGTGCCGCTGGAGCGGGGTGAGGATGCCGCCAGGGTGCAGCGAGAAGGCCCGTACGCCGGAGTCCTTGCCGAGGGCGTCGAGCTGTACGGCGAACAGGACGTTGGCGGTCTTCGCCTGCCCGTACGCCTGCCACTTGTCGTAGCCCTGCCGCCAGTGCGGGTCGTCCCAGCGGATGTCGGAGTTGTGGTGACCCGCCGAGGAGACGGAGACGACGCGGGCACCGCCCGGTGCGAGCGCCGGCCAGAGCCGGTTGACGAGCGCGAAGTGGCCCAGGTGGTTGGTCGCGAACTGGGCCTCCCAGCCGGGGCCGACGCGGGTCTCCGGGCAGGCCATGATCCCGGCGTTGTCGATGAGGATGTCGATGGTGCGGTCCGAGGCCAGGAACCGCTCGGCGAAGGCGCGGACGCTGTCCAGGTCGCCGAGGTCGAGCTCGTCCACCTCGACACCGTCGAGGGCGGCGACCGCCTCCTCGGCGACCGGCCTGCGCCGCGCCGGGACGACGACCCGGGCACCCGCCTTGGTGAGCGCGCGCGTCGTCTCCAGGCCGAGCCCCGAGTAGCCGCCGGTCACGATCGCCAGCTTCCCCGTGAGGTCGATGCCGTCGAGCACGTCGTCCGCGCTGCTCCGGAGGTCGAATCCCGAACCGATCTTGTGCTGTGCAGTGGTCATACGGCCGACGCTACGAATTGAAGCGCCCTCGAAGTCAAGCCGGGCCCGGCGTGGCGCATGGGAAGTGCGTGAAGAACGGGAAAGGCCCCGACCGGACGGGGGAATCACGGTCGGGGCCGTCTGTGGGTGGCCACGGATGGCGGTCGCCTCTCGGCGGAATGCTCCACAGGGCTTCAGCCGAACGATCTTCCCTGTGGGCGGAAGGTGAGGCCCGGGGACACTGTCCCATCCGCACCCACAGCTGGTTTAACGGGAGACTACCGGCGAGTGTTCCCAGGTCCGCACGGCGTTTCCCGTGACGTGTGTCACGACCGCGGAAGCGCGCGAGAGGCGGAGCGGGACGAGGAGGCGGAACGGTCGCGGCCGACGAGCCGACGAGCCGACGAGCCGACGAGCCGACGAGCCGTCGAGTCGATGAGCCGTCGTGGCGCCCGGTCGGCGGGCGGTGGTCAGAGGCCGGGCACTCCCGACGGTGTCTCACGACGTCCTGTCCACGCCAGCAGCTGCTCCTCGGTCCAGGTATTGACCACGCGCTCCGGAGGTACGCCGCACTCCTCGGCCCGCGCGCATCCGTACACCTGCCAGTCGAGCTGTCCGGGCGCGTGGGCGTCGGTGTCCACGGAGAACAGCACCCCCGCCTCGACCGCCCGGCGCAGCAGCCGGCGCGGTGGGTCGAGCCGCTCCGGGCGGCTGTTGATCTCGACCGCCGTGCCCGTCTCGGCACAGGCGGCGAAGACCTCGTCCGCGTCGAACTCCGACTCGGGCCGCCCGCGTCCGGTGACCAGCCGCCCCGTGCAGTGCCCCAGCACGTCGGAGTGCGGATCGCGTACGGCGGCGACCATCCGGCGCGTCATCGCGCCCGCGTTCATCCGCAGCTTGGAGTGCACGGACACGACCACGAGATCGAGCCGGTCCAGCAACTCGGGCTCCTGGTCGAGAGACCCGTCGTCGAGGATGTCGCACTCGATACCGGTGAGCAGCCGGAAGGGGGACCAGTGCTCGTTGAGCTCCGCGACGAGGGCGAGCTGTTCCCGCAGCCGCTCGGGGGACAGCCCGCGCGCCACCGTGAGCCGCGGGGAGTGGTCGGTGAGCACCGCCCACTCGTGCCCGAGCCGCGCCGCCGCACGGCCCATCTCCTCGACGGGGCTGCCGCCGTCGGACCAGTCCGAGTGCAGATGGCAGTCGCCGCGCAGCAGCGCCCGCAGTTCCTCACCGCCCTGGACGAGAGGGCCCGCGGCCTCCTGTTCCTGTTCCAGCTTCGCCAGATAGCCCGGCGTCTGTCCGGCCAGCGCCTCGCGCACCACCTGCGCGGTCTTCGGCCCGATGCCCTTCAGCGACTCCAGCGACCCCTCGGCGGACCGCCGGGCCACCTCGTCGGCGGGCAGCCCCGTGACCACGCCCTCCGCCGTGCGGAACGCCTGTACGCGGTAGGTGGGGGCCAGGGACCGCTCCAGCAGGAACGCGATCCGGTCCAGGGCCTCGGCCGGGTCCATGCCTCCAGCCTGGCGCAGCCCGCCGCCGCCCGCACGGCAGCCGACACGGCCTCCTTGTGCCACCATGAACTGCGACCTCGTACGGACGCCGGCCAGGTCGGCGCCGCCGAGTGCCACGACGACCGACAGCGCCGCCCGGGCAGGCTTATCGGCGGCACGCGTGTGGAACCGGTGGGATCATGACTGAAATCGCAAGCCCCCACATCTCGCACCCGCGGATCACGGTCCTGGGCGTCCAGCCCGGCGATCCGCCCTTCCGCATCGTGGAGATCGACGGCGCTGTCATCGGCGAGGCCAAGAGCTTCACGGACGTCCTGATGGCCGCCGCGGCGTACGGCATTCCGGTGCATGACGCCGACGACCCCGCGGTGGTGCGGTGGGTCGGCGGAGACAAGCTGACCTGGCACCTGCGCTAGCGCTCCACCGGGGAGCGTGGGCAGACCGCGGGCCGGTGAGGGCTTGTCGCCCCCGTGCGCGGAGCCGCCTGACGCCACAGCCCCGCGCCCCTGTGGGGCGCGCTCCGGTTCTCGCCCGCTGTTCGGGTGAACGTGCTCGGGGGAGCGCGCGGACCTGGGGTTTTCGCGCCGTGGTGAGCCGTCGCGGACGGGATGGCCTCGTGCATCGGCAGGTATCGGGAGGCGAGTGCGGTCGCGCATGGGCCCGCTCCCACGAGGGCACTTTGATCTTGGCGGTCACCGTGATCACGATCCGGCCCGGTTGCCCTGCGCGTATCCCTCCCTCGTACGACTGGAGTCGTCATGTTCCGTCGCCTCGCCCTGCCCGCGGCCCTGCTCGCCGCCGTCGCCGTCCTGGGCGCCGCTCCCGCCACGACGGCCGCGCCGACGGCACGCGCAGTGGGCTCCGTGTGCTTCTGGACCGGGGCAGGGCAGCACGGCACGTCCTGGTGCTACACACCACCGGGCTATACGGACGTACCGGAGCCCCTGCACGACAAGGCGGCCTCGTTCCGCTCGGACGCGGACACCGCCGTGTACGCCATCGACTGGGCCCGCGGCACCTGCTACCACCGGCTGATCAGGGCGCACGACCTGGCCGACAACTGGCCCTGGGGCGCCCGGCTCGACGGGGTGTCCGACACCACGATGGGCTGCGAGGTCGGCTGAGCCGTGCGACTGCTGCGGGCGCTCGGCGCCGCCGCCCTGGCCGTACTGGCGCTGGTGGCACTGGGCGGGTGCGGCACGCCGACCGGCGCGGGACGGGACGCGCCTGCGCTGCCCAGGACCGAGCGAGAGCGTGACGACCTCGTCAAGGCCGCTCAGCAGGTGCTTGTCGAACGGTGCCTGGCCGGGCGCGGGCTGTCATCGAAAGGAGCCTCCGGCGAACGGCGGGCGGACGGAAAGGACGACGCCGCGGATCGGCGGCTGCAGGGCGCCCTCTTCGGCCGCGGCCGTCCCGAGCTGTCCATCACCCTTGCCACCGGATACACCGTCAGGGCGCACACCGACGGCTGCCTGGCCGCCGCGCAGCGCGAGCTGTACGGGGACGAACGGCGCTGGTTCCGCGCCCAGGTCGTGGTGAACAACCTCCGCGCGGAGGTGGGGCTGCGGCTGAAGGGCGACCCCGACTACCGGGCGGCGCAGGGCCGTTGGGCCCACTGCGCCACACCGGACCCTGGGCCCGGGCCCGAGCGCCCCGCCCCCGCCGTCGCCGCGCGCTGCGCACGCGAGAGCGGCCTCGACGAGGTGCGCGCCCGGCTGGAACCGACCCTGCTGGACCAGGTCCGCGCCGAGCGGCGCGACCAGTTGACCACCTACCGGCAGCTGCGCACCCGCGCACTGCACCGCGCGGCCGATCTGTACGCCGGGCGGACCGTTCCGGAGAACCGAGAGAAAGGCAGTACCCCTTCGTGATCATCAAGCGCTTTGCCGTCTCCGCCGCCGCGGCCGTCCTCGCCCTGAGCGGCGGTCTGGCCCTGGCCTCGCCCGCCGGCGCCGCCGGCTGTCCGAGCGGCGAGTTCTGCGTCTGGGAGAACGCGAACTTCGCCGGTCAGCGGGCCAACTGGTCGGGCGACGACGGCTGGTGGGAGAGCTGGATCGCCGACACAGACTCCTCCTGGGCCAACCACGGCATCTCCGGCCCCGGCATCAAGGACCACGTCCGGGTGTACGAGAACTCCGGGCAGGGCGGCGACATGACGATCTGCCTCACGCCAGGACAGGAGGTCGGTTACAACGGCGTGGCCAACGACCGCGGCGACTCGCACACGTGGGCCATGAACTGCTGACAGCCGTCGGCCGCGCGCCCGGCGGGTGACCTCAGGAGGGGAGTGGCACGCCCGGGGGATCGGGCGTGCCGCGACGAACAGGTCGCACGACGCAGTGCGTGACGAATGTGCGGTAAACGTCCGGGAACGGAAACAGCGACGGAGGAGAGCACAACGCCCGCCGGGAGAGGCGGGTCTGCTCCTTTGACCAGCCCAACTCATGGGCACAGCAAGGTAACGACCGCTACACCGCCGAGGAGATCCACACCTTCCTCGGGGACTTCTACGGCGAGCACGGGCCCGGTGACTTTGCCCGGAAGTACGGCATCTCCGAGCACCTGAAGGAGAAGGTCGCGCAGAGCGAGGGCGTCGACGTCCTGCTCTGCGCGCAGAACGAGCCGCGGTCCATCGACATCGGCCCGGTCAGCACGGCACAGTCCGCGGGTGTCGGCTACGCCACGGTGACCACGCACTGGGGCGAGCAGGGTCAGGACACGGCGACTTTCACGGCGTACGTCGGCCTGGACGCCACGCGGCCGATCCAGTTGCAGGACACGGACTGCCTGGCGACCGACTGAGGAGGAGCCCCGGGCGTGCACCCGGGGGCCCGAACGGGCCGTGTGCAAACGGCCTGTGCCCGAACGACTGTGCCCGAACAACCTGAGCCCGGCCGGGTGGTCCCGGCCGGGCTCGGTCGTTCGGGCCGGTGCGGGTGAACGGCCGACCCTCCGGGTCAGTCGGCCGTGCGCCCGCACCGGCCCGTGATGCTCCCGCGCCGGTCAGTTGTGCCGTCCGGTCAGCCGACGGTCCACTTCTGGTTGGCTCCGCCGGAGCACGTCCAGATCTGGAGTCGTGTGCCGTTGGCGGAGTTGTTGCCCGTCACGTCCAGGCACTTGTTGGCCTGTGGATTCACGATGTCGCCCGCCGCGCTGACCACCCAGCGTTGATTGGCCCCGCCCCCGCAGTCCCAGAGCTGCACGGTCGAGCCGTCCGCCGTGCCGTTGCCCGTGACGTCCAGGCACTTGCCCAGCGCCCGGATCGAGCCGTCGGAGGCCACGGTCCACTGCTGGGCGGCGGAGCTGTTGCAGTCGTAGAGCTGAACGGGCGTGCCGTTGGCGGAACTCGCGCCCGCCACATCGACACACTTGCCCGCGAGCCCCCTGATGGGCGCACCGCCACCGGAGCCGTCGCTCGTCGTCACCTTCACCTCGTCCACGACGAGTTGCTGCGGGAACGAGGTCGAGCCGTCCGGGTCGCCCGGCCAGTAGCCGCCCACCGCGAGGTTGAGGATCAGGAAGAACGGCTTGTTGAACACCCACTGCCTGCCGCCCAGATCGGCGGGGGTGCGCCGCTGGTAGACATTGCCGTCCACGGACCAGGTGACCGCGTCGGGGCTCCAGTCGATGGCGAAGGTGTGGAAGGCGTCCGCGAAGGCCTGTCCGCCGGGCAGGGAGTAGGCGCCGCCGATGCCGCCCGAGCCGGAGTAGCCGGGGCCGTGCAGGGTGCCGTGGACCGTCGAGGGCTCGAAGCCGACGTTCTCCATGATGTCGATCTCGCCCGAGTTGGGCCAGCCGACCTGGCCGATGTCGTTGCCGAGCATCCAGAAGGCGGGCCACATGCCCTGCCCGCGCGGCACCTTCAGCCGGGCCTCGACCCGGCCGTACGTCGTCGTGAACTTGCCCGCCGTGTTGAGGCGGGCCGAGGTGTACTCACAACGCCCGTACCAGCACTGGTAGTTGTTCGGGTTCTCGCGGCGGGCCGTGATCACCAGGTGGCCCTGGCCGTCCAGGGCCGCGTTGTTGGCGCCGGAGGTGTAGTACTGCCGCTCGTGGTTGTTGACGTTGTCGCCGGTTTCTATCTGCCATTTCGAGGAGTTGACGGCCGAACCGGCGGGACCGTCGAAGGTGTCCGAGAACGTCACGGCCGCGGCGGCCTTCGGCTCGGGAGCCGCCTGCCCGGTGGCGGCCTGCCCGGTGTCCGCCTGTGCGGGCAGAACCGCGGCGGATGCGAGGAGCACGGCGGACAGGGTGGCGAGGAGGCATCTGCGGAGCAGGCGTGGGGAGTCCACGACTCTCCCTTCCGTACGGCGATCCCTGTGGGGGATGGGTGCCGACTGAGGTGGGGGGTGCAAGCTTCGACTCTTGATTTAAGAGGTGAGCTAAGGGGGCGTCAAGACTTTGGTCCGTACCATTCCTTCACCACTTGACGCCGGCCCCCACGCCTTCGAGCCTTCGGACGTTCACGCCTCCGACTTCTTGCGGCGGCGCTTGCGCGGGTGCACCGCTCGGTTCAGCCGACGGCCGAGGAGCAGGTAACCGACGAGCGCCCCGCTGGTGTTGAGGATGACGTCGTCGACGTCGAAGGCGCGCCCGGTGATCACCGCCCCCTGCACCAGCTCGACCATCGTCATCACGATCGCCGTGAGGAGGAGCACTCGCAGGATCCCGCGCACCTTGGGGACCAGGACGGGCAGCAGCACCCCGAAGGGGATGCCGAGGAGAAGGTTGCCGCCGATCTGCCTGAACGCGTCGCGCAGTTCGGGCTGGTCCAGATATGCGCGCAGGGAACGGCCCGGATGCAGGTTGCTGTGTGTCAGGGCCTCGGAGGCCGGCGACGGCTGCAACGTGATGCGCGCCAGCGCGGCGGCGAAAGCCACCATGGCCGCGAAGGCGACGAGCATGACCAGGATCCGTACGACAAAGGGGAGTGGCCGTCGTTCGCCCGGAGCCGTCGACGAGCGGGGGGCGGACTTGCTGTCGGGAGAGCGCGACTTCTTGGTACGAGGGCTGGGCTTCTTGGCGCCGGAATGAGACGTGGAGCGGAGGCGTAGTGCGGTGCGTGGGCGAGACACTGCGCGGGCCATTCAACCCTCCAGTTTTCAACTGCCGTCCGATGACAGGCGATTACCCCCAAAGGGGTCGAGGATGCCGAGGACATGTGTGCCGGGCCTGAGTCGCCGATCGCCCCGGCCTTCCTTCGTGCTGCCGGGGCGATCGGTGTGTTCGGTCCGGAGAGGCGACGGCGGCGTCGACGAGCGTGCGCGGGCCGAGGTTACGGGCCGGAGTCACGGAGCGAGGCTCATGACCCGTAGGTCACCTTCACCTCCTTGAAGCCCAGGGAGCCCAGCAGCCCCTTGAGCATGCCGGTGGTGTTCTCCTCGGCGCGGGCGGTCAGCTCGGTCTTCTTCGCGGCGTCGCCGATGTGCCGGGCGGCGAGCCGCTGGACGGCCCGCTCGTCGTTCGGGTTGTCCGAGAAGACGTCGCCGAGCCGGTCGAGGAGGCCGCGCTGCTTGGAGACGGCGTAGGACTGGTCGGGGTCGAGTGCGGGCTTGCCCAGGGCGGCGTGGGGGAGCCTGAGCGTGGCCGACGTGCGGTCCTTGTTGACCTTCACGTCTTCGTCGCGGATCTTTCCGAGGTCGACATAGGCGTCCACGGTGCCCGCGCCCACGTACAGGGTGCGGGTGCCACGGACCGCGTCCGGGAGGTACTTGGTGTCCTTCTCCAGATCCACCACCACCTGGAAGTTGCCCGAGGCGGCGTCGTAACGGCTCATGTCCTGAATGGACTTGAGGAGCGTGGGTCCTGTCCGGTCGTGGGTCTCCTCGCGGAAAACGTCACGCAGCCCGGGCAGCAGGCTCAGCTGCAGTCCGGCACCGAGTATCACCAGAACCAGCACGACCGCGCTCAGGATCTTGGCCCATCCGGGCATGCGCTTCAGGGACGTCGTCATGTGGCCGTCCTCCTTCCTCCTTCCTAGTGCCCCTCAAATCCCCGGCCAGACAGGCGTGTTGACCGAATGGTTGACTGCGTAAGGACCTCGGTGACTGCCTGGTGCGAGGGCTGATACCCGGGACGCACCACGAGCAACGGACGGCCGCACAAGGGGTCTTCCGCTCCTCTGCCCTCAGACGTCACGTGAGACTTCAACGGCGACTCCTGCACGGTGGCCCGCCAGTGGAGTCGCAGAGCATCCAAGGGGAGAGGATCTTCGGCTCGTGTGTGGCTCCGAGGTGCTGTGGGCCGCGCGTACTACCTCAACAAGCGGTCCCGGGGCTTCGACCGGGTCGTCATCATGCTCGGCGCCGACCACGCCGGACATGTCGGCCGGATGCGGGCCATGGCAGCCTGCTTCGGCGATGACCCGGAAACGCACCTGGAGATCCTGATCGGCCAGCTGGTCAACCTGGTCAAGGACGGGGGCCGACCTGCTGGGCATGCTGGCCGAGTTCCCGCAGGTCGTGGCCACCGCCGCCACCCTGCGCGAGCCGCACCGCGTCGCGCACTACCTGGAACAGCTGGCCGGCACGTACCACCGCTTCTACGACGCCTGCCGGGTCCTGCCACGCGCCGGCGAGAACCCGGACGACCGCACCCGGGCCCGGCTGTGGCTGACGGACGCCAGCAGGCTGGTGCTGCGCAACGGGCTGCAACTGCTCGGTGTCTCGGCACCGGAACGAATGTGAGTCATGCGTCGGATCGTTGGTGGCGGCGCGCTGTCATAAGGACTCCGAGGCGGCCTCGGGCCGGCCGAGGACCTCGTCCATGCTCGACAGCGGAGGCAGCACGTCGTCGAGCCCGGTCACGTTCAGGATGCGCAGGGTCAGCGGGTGGGTGCAGACCAGGTGCAGCTGCCCGCCCCGGGCGAGGACCCGGCGCCGGGCGCGGTAGAGCAGGCGCAGGCCCGAGCAGTCGAAGAAGTCGATGTGCCGCAGGTCGAGCACGACCCGCGCGGCCGGGTGTCCCGTGGCCGCGTCCAGGGCCGGGACGATGTCCAGCGCCGCGATGATGTCGATCTCTCCGTGGAACTCCAGCACGGTGTGCCCGCGGTCCTGGTGGACACGCAGATGAGGAGTGAACGGCGCGGACTCGTTGCGCACGACGACATCACCTCCAACAGGGTCACCGGGGGCCAGGATGACGTCGTTCTGTGAGCGCAGACGCGGCCGTGTGCGGCTGGAGGCCACCCAACCGTTCCCCACTCAGCAAGTTACCCTCGATGGGGTGAATTTCAGCATGTTCGATTGACATATGTCTTCGATTTACCGGACGTGTCGCCCGTCAGTTTCAGGACAGCGACTGCCATGCCTTCGACAGCGCCTGCCGGAACTGGTCCGTCTGGTGTGCCGTGAGATCCCGGACCATGCGCTCCTCCAGCTCCCGCACGGGCTCGGCGTGCCGAGTGAGCAGATCGCGGCCAGACTCGGTGAGGAGAATCAGCAGCTCTCGGCGGTTGCGGGGATTGCGCTCGCGCCGTACGAGGCCGCGGGTCTCCAGGGACCGGATCACATCGGCCACGGACTGCGCGGTCACGAACGAGTCGCGTGCGAGCTGTGCCGCGGACAGGCCGTCGTGCCGCTCCAGGACGGTGAGCGAGGTGTACTGCAGTGCTGTGATCCCCGTGGGCTTCAGCAACTCGTCGAGGCGGGACCGCACGACGAGTTCCACCTGCTTGACCATGTACAGGAGTGATGGGGGTGCCTTGGTGACGACCATGTGTTCAGCCTAGGGCATTGACAGGAAACCTGTCTGTAAAGAGACTGCGAACCAACAGGAAACCTGTTGGTTGAAATCTTGGCGATCGAGGCTGAGGAGTGGGCAATGACGACCACCTTCGAGAGCGGGCCCGGGCAGCTGTTCATCGGTGGACAGTGGCGCGAGGCGGCCGACGGAGCGCGTACGGACGTGTTCGATCCGTCCACCGGCCGGGTGATCACGACGGTCGCGGAGGCCTCCGCCACCGATGTCGACACGGCCGTACGCGCCGCGCGGAAGGCGTTCGACGACGGACGGTGGGCCACGATGAGCGGTCGTGAGCGCGGCCGGGTGCTGCACCGCGTCGCCGAACTGATCCGGGAGAACGCGGACGAGATCGCGGCCCTGGAGAGCCTGGACGTCGGCAAGCCGATCACGCTGTGCCACGCGGTCGACGTGACGAACGCGGCCAACGATTACGAGTACTACGCCTCCCTCGCCTGGACCCTGGACGGCGCGACCAGGGACACCCCGCTCAACGGCCTCGCCTACACCAAGCCGGGCCCGATCGGTGTCGTCGCCGCGATCACGCCCTTCAACTTCCCGCTGATCCTCGCCGGCTCGAAGATCGCCCCGGCGCTCGCGGCCGGCAACACGGTCGTGCACAAGCCGGCCGAGGAGACCCCGCTCAGCGCCCTCTACATGGCCGGTCTGCTCCAGAGGGCGGGCGTTCCGGACGGTGTCTACAACGTCGTTACCGGCACGGGACCGGTCGCGGGCGAGGCGCTCCTGCGCAACCCCGGCGTCGACAAGATCGCCTTCACCGGGTCCACCGCGGTCGGCCGCCACGCGGCGAGCGTCGCCGGAGAGGGCCTGAAGTCGGTCACCATGGAGCTCGGCGGCAACGCGGCGCACATCGTCTTCGAGGACGCCGACGTCGAGAAGGCCATCGGCGCGGTCATCAAGGGCTTCGTCTTCAACACCGGCCAGTTCTGCATGGGCGGCCCGCGCCTGCTGGTCGCGCGCCCCCTCTACAACACCGTGGTCGGCATCCTCGCCGACGCCGTCCCCGGCGTACCGGTCGGCGACCCGCGGGAGCCCGAGACCGTCGTCGGTCCGATGGCGGGGGAGAGGCACCTGCGGAAGGTCGAGGAGTACGTCGAACTGGCCCGCAAGGAGGGCGGCCGCATCGTGTGCGGCGGTGAGCGCCTCGACCTGAACGGCGGCTTCTACTACAAGCCCACGGTCATCGCGGGCCTGTCCAACGACTCCCGGGTGGTCCAGGAGGAGATCTTCGGCCCGGTCCTCACCGTGCAGCCCTTCGACTCCGAGGACGAGGCCGTCGCACTGGCCAACTCCACGCCGTACGGCCTGGCTTCGGGCCTGCAGACCACCGACCTCGCCCGCGCGCACCGCGTCGCCGACCGGCTCCAGGCGGGCATCGTGTGGGTCAACGACTGGGCGATGCTCGACCCCGCAGTGCCCTTCGGAGGGGTCAAGGCCTCCGGCTTCGGCCGCGAGTACGGGCCCGAGGCGCTCGCCTCCTACACCAAGGTCAAGTCCGTCGTCATCTCGTTCGACTGAGCGCCCCCGCAGCCAGACCCACCCTCATCCAAGGGAGTTCGCAGTATGTCCACCACCACTCGCGCAGCCGTGGTCGAGTCCGGGGGAGCGCCCTTCACCCTCGCCGACGTGGAGCTCGACGAGCCCCGCGCCCACGAGGTCCTGGTCCGGATCGTGGCCGCGGGCCTGTGCCACACGGACCTCGGGGTCGCGAGCG
Source organism: Streptomyces sp. NPDC033178 (assembly GCF_055577685.1). Lineage (NCBI taxonomy): Bacteria > Bacillati > Actinomycetota > Actinomycetes > Kitasatosporales > Streptomycetaceae > Streptomyces > Streptomyces sp. NPDC033178. Next base: position 129,174 of record NZ_JBVIPT010000013.1, on the reverse strand, counting down.
GCGGCCTGCCGTTCCCGCTGCCCGGCGTACTGGGCCACGAGGGCGCCGGGATCGTCGAGGCCGTCGGCCCGGACGTCGCGGGCATCGAGCCCGGCGACCACGTCGTGCTGTCCTTCACCTCATGCGGCTCCTGCCGCAACTGCCGCGACGGCCACCCGGCGTACTGCGCCACCTGGCTGCCGCTGAACCTCCTCGGCGGACGCCGCGCCGACGGCTCCGCCACCATCAGCCGCGACGGGGCCCCGCTCGGCGGCCACTTCTTCGGCCAGTCCTCCTTCGCCGAGCGGGCGTTGGTGGACGAGCGCAGCCTCGTCAAGGTCGACAGGGACATCTCGCTGGAGTCCCTCGCACCGCTGGGCTGCGGCGTACAGACAGGGGTGGGCGCGGTCTGGAACGTCCTGGAGCCCCGTACGGGCGACACGGTCGTGATCCTGGGCGCCGGTGCGGTCGGTCTGTCGGCGGTGATGGCCGCGGCGCTGACGCCCGCGACCACGGTGATCGCCGTCGACAAGGTCGTCGAACGGCTGGAGCTGGCAAGGGAGTTGGGCGCCACGCACACTGTGAACGCCAACGAGGCGGACATCGTCGAGGCGGTCCAGCTGATCACGAGCGGGGCGGGGGCCGACGGGGTCGTCGAGACCACCGGCAACGTCATCGTCCTGCGCAAGGGCGTGGACGCGCTCGCCGCCCGCGGTACGGCGGTGATCGTCGGCGCCCCGCCCTTCGGTTCCGAGGTCGCCCTGGACGTCAACGGAATGCTCGGCGGCAAGCGGCTGGTGGGTCTCACCCTCGGAGACCAGGAGACACAGACCGCGATCCCGGCCCTGGTCAAACTGGTCCGCGAGGGCCGCCTGCCGCTGGACCGGCTGATCAGCACCTACGCGTTCGAGGACATCGGCCAGGCGGTCCAGGACATGGCCGCGGGCAAGACGATCAAGCCGGTACTGACGTTCAGCTGAGCACCCCGTAGGCGGCGCTCAGGTACCGACGTTCACCTGAGCGCCCTGAAAGGGGCGCGGGGAACTGCGCGACCAGCCACAACCGGCCCGCAGCTCAACACCACCTGTGGTACCCGCGCCCCACAGGGTCCTACCGAACCTGAAGAACAAGCTTCCCCACGGTCCGCCCGGTGTCCCCGAGCGCATGCGCCTTCGATGCCTCGGCCAACGGAAACACCTCGGCAACCGCGGCGCGCAGCCGCCCCGCAGCGACCAGCTCGGCAATCGCCCGCATCCCGGCCTGATCGGCCTCCACGAGCAGCTCGATCGCCCGCACACCGAGCCCCTGCGCCTCCTCGGCGAGGGCCGGTGATCCGGACGGCAGGATCGACACCAGCAGCCCGCCCGGCCGAAGGGTCTTGAGCGACCGCGACCGATAGTCGCCCCCGACGGTGTCCAGCACGACATCGACATCCCGCACGACCTCGGCGAAGTCGGTCTCCCGATAGTCGACGGTCTCGTCGACGCCCAGGCCCCGCAGGAACTCGTGCTTGCCCGCGCTGGCCGTACCGATCACGTACGCCCCGCGCTCCTTGGCGATCTGCACGGCGAGATGCCCCACTCCGCCGGCCGCCGCGTGGATCAGCACCCGCTGCCCCGGCTGGACGTCCGCCGTGTCGACCAGCGCCTGCCAGGCGGTCAGCGCGGCTAGCGGGATCGCGCCCGCCTGCGTGTGGTCGACCTCGGCCGGCTTGTGTGCGAAGGCCCGCGCGGGGCCGGTGACGTACTCGGCGTGCGCCCCTACGCCGTACGGGTACGGCAGCATGCCGAAGACCTCGTCGCCCGGCTTGTGGAGGGTGACGCCGAGGCCGACCGCCTCGACGACGCCGGACACGTCCCAGCCGAGGACGAACGGCGGCTTTCCGAGGAAGTTGCCGTTCGCCCGGTGCTTCCAGTCGGTCGGGTTGAGGCCCGCCGCGTGCACCCGGATCAGTACTTCGCTCGGCCCGGGCCTCGGGATCTCCAGCTCCACTTCCTTGAGGACCTCGGGACCGCCGAGGACGTCCTGACTGATCGCGCGCATCGTGTTCTCAGTGCTCATGCGCTCCAGCCTGCCGGGCCACGACAGCCGAGGAAATGGCATGATTGCCATTGTTCGATAGGATCGTGCCATGCTGCAGACGCAATGCGGGGAGCGCCCCGACCCCACCGAGACCTCCCGGCGCGGGGAGTACGACGGACCCGTCGAGCGGGTCGTCGTCCTGGCCCTGGACGGGGTCTACCCCTTCGAACTCGGCATCCCGAACCGGGTCTTCGGCTCGGCCGAGGGCCGGTACGAGATCCTGACCTGCACGGTCGACGGGCAGCCGGTGCGCAGCAGCTCGGACTTCTCGATCACCGTCGAACACGGCCCCGAAGCGCTGCGTACGGCCGACACCGTCGTCATCCCGCCGTTCGCCCTGTCGCAGCTCACTGATGATCTCCCCGAGGCGGTGACCAGCGCGCTGAGGGCCATCCGGCCGGACGCCCGGATCGTGTCCATCTGCACGGGCGCCTTCGTCCTGGCGGCGGCGGGGATGCTCGCCGGACGCCGGGCGACCACGCACTGGCAGCTGGCCCCGCTGTTCCGGAAGATGTTCCCGGACGTGGACCTGGACGCCGATGTGCTGTTCGTCGACGAGGACTCCCTCCTCACCTCGGCGGGAGCCGCGTCCGGTGTGGACGTCTGCCTGCACCTCGTGCGCAAGGACCACGGCAGCGAGCTGGCCAACCGCGTGGCCCGGTCCTGCGTGGTGCCGCCGTGGCGGGACGGCGGCCAGGCCCAGTACATCGAGCAGCCCGTGCCCGAACCCTCGAACGCGGGCACCGCGGCCACCCGGCAGTGGGCCCTGGAACGCCTCGGCGAACCGCTGACCCTGGGCGATCTCGCCGCGCACGCCCGGATGAGCCTGCGTACGTTCGCCCGCCGGTTCAACGACGAGGTCGGGATGAGTCCCGGCCGCTGGCTCATCCAGCAACGCGTCGTCCGCGCACGGCAGTTGCTCGAAGCCAGCGATCTGCCGGTGGACCAGATCGCGGGCGAGGTCGGCTTCGCGACCGGCACCTCGCTCCGGCAGCATCTGCACGCGGCGATCGGCGTCTCACCGCAGGCCTACCGGCGTACGTTCCAGACGGCCCGGCAGGGCTGAAGCGAACTCCGTCCGAACGTCCTGAGGGGTCCGTGCGTCGGAGGAGGGACACGGCGACACGGCAGGCAGGGGACGGCGCTATGCGGGGGATCAAGGCGGGCGGACTGGCGGTGGCGGGCATCGCGACGGTCGCGACACTTGTGACGGTGCTGGTGGAGAGCGAGAAGGGGCACACCGACGGAGGGCTCCTCGACGGTGGACCCGTGTCGACCACGCCCTACAGCGGACCGCTGCGCGTGCCGCACAAGGAGTACGACGAGGACAGCCAACGGGCGACCGAGGCGGAGTCGGGCGCGGCGGGGCTGGCTCTGGAGTGCGAGGGGGACATCCACTCGGGCGGGTTCGGGGGCAACTGGAGCAAGGGCGACGGCGGTTCGACCCCGGCGGAAGGGCTTGAGGCGTACTTCGACATCGAGCAGCCGGATGTTCCGAGGTCCGGCTACCGCGTGGAGCGCGACGACGGGGACCGGGTGCTGTTCTCGTACGACGTCGGCGGCGAGACAAAGGTGGCTGTCATCGTCGCCAAGGACCAACCGAACCGGCCCGGTTGGGGCCCGGAGACGACGGCCTCGTGCGACCCGGCGGAGTTCCCCGACGGTTTCACCGACGACCAGGGGTACGAGGTCTGGACCGACGCACGCGGCCGTCGCCTTCCGGTCACCACCATCAGCGGTTCCCGGGGTGCGGAGCACTGCGACTGGCAGTCGGCCCACTTCCTCGAACTCGGGCACGGCGCCAAGCGCGTGCTGTACGCCCGTGACCCCGAGGGCGTGCTGTCCGGGCTGCTCACCGCCCCGTACGACGGCGATGTCTCCCTGCCCGACGGCGCCCGCGACACCGGCTACCGCCACGGAGAGCGGGAGCTGTGGCTGACGGCGGACAAGAAGAAGGCGTACGTCCGCACGCCGGACGGGGTGGAGGCGTGGCCGGCGGTGAAGAAGGGGGTGGGCTGCGACTGACGTCCCGTCCGGCGGCGGCCTACCGGCTCGCGTGCAGCGCCACGAGCAGGCGCCACACCTTGTGGGCGATCTCCTCGGGGGCGGCCTCGACGAGCCCGTGCAGCCAGTCGGCGAGGACGCCCGCGAAGGTCGCGGCGACGGCGGAGGCGATGAGGGCGGCCTCCGGCGCGCCGACGAGTTCACGCTCGGCGAGGCTGCGGGCCCGCAGGTCCTGGTGGAGTACGCGGCCCAGCGGTCCGCCGCCGCCCGGGCTCAACAGGGCGCGGTAGAGCGGGGCATGAGGAGGCAGACCCGCGAAGAACGTGAGCAGGGCGTCCGGCGCCGACCTGGGGTCGGGCCTGCCGCGCCAGGCGTGCAGGGCGTCCACGGCGTCCCGTACGACATCGGCGCAGGCGTCGACGGCCAGCGCTTCCAGGTCGGCGTAGTGCAGATAGAACGTGGCCCGGCCGACCCCGGCCGCGCGCACCAGTGCGGCGACACTGACCTCCGCGAGCGGCCGTCGGGCGCACTCGTCTAGGAGGGCCCGGCGCAGCTTGGCCCGGGTGCGCTCGGCCCTGGGATCGGCCCTGGGGTCGGAGGTCACCGGGCGACGAGGACGGCGGTCAGGGCGAGCGCGCCGGGCAGGGCCTGCGCGAAGAGGATGCGACGGTTCGCGGTGACCGTGCCGTACACACCCGCGACGATCACGCACGCCAGGAAGAAGATCTGTACGCGGAAGCCCGTGGGGTCGTCGGCGATCAGCCCCCAGACGAGGCCGGCCGCGAGAAAGCCGTTGTAGAGCCCCTGGTTGGCGGCGAGCGCGGCGGTGGCCTTCGCCATCTCGGGGTCGAACCCGTGCAGCCCGCGCCCCGGCTTCTTCTCCCACAGGAACATCTCCAGAACCAGGATGTACGCGTGCAGGGCGGCGACGAGGCCGACCAGCACGTTCGCGAGTGTCTGCATGGGGGGTGGGCTCCTTCAAGGCGGAATTTCCTGGGGTTTCCTGGACAGGTGTCCACTATACATGGACATCTGTCCAGGAAATCTCACGCGTCGAGGAGCGCTGCCCGGTGGCACTGTCAGACCCGGCCGCTACCGTCCTGTCCCATGAGTGACCACCACGACCAGCCACTCGTCCGCCGGGCCCGCCCCGAGGACATCCCGGCACTCGTCGCCTCCAGCGCGGCCCTGTTCGCCGAGGACGCGGGCACCAGGGACACGACCGTCGACATCGACTGGCCTCTCGCGCAGGGTGCGGAGAGATTCGCCTCGGGCATCGACGATCCGGCCCGGCTGTCGCTCGTGGCCGAGCGGGACGGGGAGGTCGTAGGACACCTGGTGGGCACGGTCGCGGAGGGCTCGGCCATGCGCCCGGCGAAGATCGCCACCCTGCACAGCCTGTACGTGCGCCCGGCCCACCGCGGCACCCTGACGGGAGCGCGACTCGTGGCGGCCTTCCTGGGCTGGGCGCGGGAACAGGGCGCCCAGCTCGCGGAGGTGACCACGTACGCGGCCAACGCGGACGCGATCCGGTTCTACGAGCGCAACGGCTTCGGCCCGCACACGCTCACCCTCGGCCAGACGCTGTGACCGTCACCCTCGGCCGGCCGCTGTGAGGCTCACCGTGCCCGGGCCGCCCTCCGGAGCTTGAACGCCCGCAGCGCCAGCTGCATCTCGAACTGCGTTGTGGGGTCATGGAGTCGGTCGCCGAACAACTCGTCGAGCTGGCGCATGCGATAGCGGACCGTCTGCGGATGGACGGCGAGACGGGCGGCCACCTCGCTCGCGTTGTGGCCGCACTCCAGCCAGCTGAGAAGTGTCTCCGCGAGGCGCTCGCGCTGGGGCAGCCGGATGGTGTCCAGGGGGCGCAGATGCCGGTCGGCCATCGCCTCCACCAGCGCCTCGTCGCGGAACAGCATCAGCGTGGCCAGATGGTCCCGGCAGCGCACCATCTCCGTGTCCGGCAGCACACCCCGCCGGGCCAGATCGAGTGCCTCGGCAGCCCACCGCAGCGACCTCGCCCCCTCCTGGAGCGCGACGCTCGGCCCCATGACGGCCCGTAGGCCCTGGAGCGCACCGGCGACGGCACGTGCCCTTCCCGGGCCCTCCGGATCGGGCACCACCAGCACGGCCGGGCGTACGTCGAACCGCGCCAGGAACTCCGGCGGCACGATGGGCGCTTGCGCCGCCCCGGCCTGCGCCCCCTGATCGATGACGGCCACGGCCAGCGAACGGGGCACGGGCCACTGCGCGGTGTGTGCGAGATCCGTGATGGCCGCGACCGACGCGGGCGGGTCCACGATCAGCAGATCGATCAGCCGCGTACGCCGCTGCTGCAGCTCACCGGCCGCGTGCAGCCGCGCCTCCGTGTACCCGGCCGTCGTCGCGGCCGCCATCTCGTCCAGGTGAAGGAACAGCGCCTCACCGAACGCGGCCAGCACATGACGCGGCAGCAGATCGGCGTCGACCAGCGCGTTGATCCGACGCCATGTCACGCGCGCACCGAGCCGCAGCGCCGACTGGAACGCGTCGAGGCTGCGCCCCTCGTCCGCCTCGCCGCGGCCGATGCGCTGATAGGTCGCCGTCACCGGCTCCCAGTCGGTGTCCGGCTTCGCCATGCGCTCCAGGAACCCCTGCAGCGCGTGCTCCACGCCCTGGTGCACGACCTGCATGTACGTGTCGTCCGTAGGCCGCGCGTACTCCGGTATCTCGGTTCTGATCGCCCGTACGACCTCTTCGGTGATGTCGTCGAAGAAGGGTCTGAGATGGTCGTGCAGACCCGAAGGGAACGCCTTGAACGGGCCCTGGGCCTCCTCGGCCCTCGCCGTGGCGTTCGTGGCCTCGATCTTCTCCAGCATGCGGAATCCGGTCACGCAGCGGCTCCTTCTGCGCACGGGAAGTGGGGCACGGTGACGATACCCGCAAGAATTCTGCCCAGCTTCATCGGCGACTGACAGACATGCACCGGGGGCTTGTCACTTCATGACAAGGGGAATCCTGCTCCGGATCCTGCTCCGCGCCACCACCCGCCGATGACGCCCACGACGGCGCAGCGTCACCAGCGTCACGAACGCACCCGCGAGTACGCAGCACGCCGCGAGCCGGAGACCGAGGTCGTAGCCCTCCAGGAACGCGCCGCGCGGATCGGCGCCGGAACGCAGCTCGGCGCTCTCACGCCGGGTGAGGACCACGCCCACCAGGACCACCCCGAACACACCGGAGACCTCGCGCGCCGCGCTCACCAGACCGGTCGCCATCCCCATCCCCGACTCCGGAACCCGGTCGAGACTGCGCACGGTCAGGGGAGTGGTGAACGCGGAACCCCAGCCGATCAGCAGCAGCCCCGGCTGCAGATCCCAGAAACCGGCCCGCGCACCCGCTCCCGAGACGTACAGCAGACCGACCGCCACCATGCAGAGGCCACCCGCGATCGACACATGCGCGCCCAGTGCACGGGCCGCCCGCTCGGCCACCGGCGTCCCCAGCAGCAGCGCGCCCGCCAGCGGCAGAAACGCGAGCCCCGCCCCGGTCGGCGAGAAGCCGAGCACCCGCTGGAGATAGAGGGCGGTGAAGAAGAACACCCCGTTGACGCCGATGCCCCACAGCACCTGCGCGACGATTCCGCCGGTGAGGAACCGGTCGCGCAGCAGCCGCAGTTCGACGAGGGGCCGCGAGGTCCGTGCCTCCACGACGACGAACACGCAGGCGGCGGCCGCCGAAACACCCAGGCACAGCGGTACGGGCGCGGTGCCGAACCCGTGCTCCTGGCCGCGCACGAGTCCGTAGGTGAGCAGATAGAGCGCGAGCACGGACAGCAGCACACCGGGCAGATCGAGGCCACCGCGCCGAGGTGCGGACCGGTCGGGGACGGCCGGCATCAGCAGCAGCGCGATCAGCCCGAACGGGACGTTGAGCGCGAACACCCAGCCCCAGCCCCACCGTTGGGTGACGAAGCCGCCCACCACGGGTCCCAGCGCCAGCGCCACGGCCAGCGCGGCCGTCCACAGGCCGACCGCCGTGGCGCGCAGTCGCGCGGGCAGGTCGACCGCGATGACGGCGAGCGAGGCCGGGATGACCAGCGCGGCCCCGATCCCCTGCACCGTACGGGCCGCGATCAGCGTGCCCCCGCTGTCGGCGAGGGCGGCCGCCGCCGACGCCGCCGTGAAGACCACGACACCGGCGGCCAACACAGGTCTGCGCCCGAGCAGATCGGTCAGCCGCCCGCCGGGCAGCAGCAGCGCGCCGAAACTGAGTACATAACTGGCGGCCACCCATTCCAAGTCGGGCACCGTCAGGCCCAGTTCGCGCTGCACGGTCGGCAGGGCCACATTGATGACCGTGTTGTCGAGCGTCGTGATGAACCCGGTCAGTGTGAGCAGGGAGAACAGCGCGAACAGCCGTGCACGTCCCACAAGACGCTCCTTCCGCCGTCGCACGGATTGTCGGCGCGCGAGCGCCGCCCGGGCTCTGGCCCACGGCATGGAATCGACGGCACGCCTTTGTCAGCGAACTGACAGAAGGCGGAAGACGAACTGTCAGCACGTCGTCTAACCCGCCCCTCGCCCGGAGGCGGAACCTGGGGCACCGCCCCAAGCGGACGCACGTCCCCCTCGCTTCCCTCGCTCTCGCTCAACTCGCTTCCCTCGCTCTCGCTCAACTCGCGCCGCCGCCGACCCAGTTGGAGCCCCCATGACCTCCGTCCGGCCCGCCGCCGCATCCGCCTCACTCACGGACCACCTGAGGCACTGGGCCAGACATCGGCCGCAGCAACGCGCCTTCAGCCACGTCGACTTCCCCGACAGCGCACCCACCGGAGTGCACCGCGCCCTCGGGTGGCGTGCCCTCGACGCCCGGGCCAGGGCCGTCGCCGACCGGCTCGTCCAGGTCGCCTCGCCCGGCGAACGCGCCGCCCTCGTGCTGCCCCAGGGGCTCGACTACGCGGCCGGCTTCCTCGGCTGCCTGTACGCCCGCGTCATCGCCGTACCTCTCTTCGGCCCCCAACTCCCCGGCCACGAAGGGAGACTGGCGGCAGTCCTGGCCGACTGCGAACCGGCCTGTCTGCTCAGCGACTCCGAAACGGCCCGCGCGACGGGCGAGTTCATCCGCGAACGGGGCCTGCCGGAGGTCCCCGTCGTACCCGTGGACCAACTCCCGCTCCAGCGCGGCGGGTTCATCGATTCGGGCGAACCGTCGGGCGCCCCCGAGCCGGACGACGTCGCGTACCTCCAGTACACCTCCGGCTCCACCCGCAGCCCGGCCGGCGTGATGATCAGCCACGCCAACGTCGTCGCCAACGCCCGCCAGGCCATTGACGCGTTCATCGCCGATCCGGACGCCGCCACCACGGTCGGCTGGCTGCCCCTCTTCCACGACATGGGCCTCGTCCTCAGCATCGCCGCGCCCGTCGTGGGCGGCTTCCCGTCCGTCCTCATGGACCCCTCGGCGTTCCTCCGGGACCCCGCCCGCTGGCTGCGCCTCCTCGGCTCGTACGAGGGCACCGTCAGCGCCGCCCCGAACTTCGCGTACGACTACTGCGTGGCCCGCACCGACCCCGCGCTCGTCGACGAACTCCGCCTGGACCGCGTACGGGTGCTCATCAACGGCAGCGAACCGGTGCGCGCCGCGACGGTGGACCGCTTCCACACGACGTTCGCGCCCGCCGGGCTCGACCCGGCCGCGCACTGTCCGGCGTACGGCCTGGCGGAGGCCACCGTGTTCGTGACCGCGAGCTCCCGGGACGAGCCGTCCTCATCCGTCGCCTGTGACCCCGACGCGCTCACGGAGGGGCGGATCGAGGAGACGTCGGACGAGACGGCGGCCGTGCTCGTCCCGTGCGGGGCGCCCGTCGGGCAGGAGCTGCGGATCGTCGGCCGGGACGGTGCCGAGCTGCCGCAGGGGCTGGTCGGCGAGATCCAGTTGCGCGGCCCCAACATCGGGCGCGGCTACTGGAAGCGCGCCGGACTCACGGCCGAGACCTTCGGCTTCGGCGCGGCCGGGGACTGGCTGCGCACCGGCGACCTCGGCGCCCTGCACGACGGGCGGCTGCTCGTCACCGGCCGCCTCAAGGACGTACTCATCGTGGACGGGCGCAACCACTACCCCCAGGACATCGAGGAGACGGTACAGACAGCCGTGGCCCTGATCCGCCGGGACCACCTCGCCGCGTTCGGAGTGATCCGGGCGGACGACGTGGGCGAGGATCTCGTCGTGGTCGCGGAGCACCGGCGCGACACCGATCCGACGCCGAAGGACACCCGGAACGCCGAACGCGTCGTGCGCGCCGCGATCTCCGCCCGTCACGGACTGCGCCTCGGCTCACTGCGGCTCGTGCCACCGGGCTCCGTTCCCCGCACGAGCAGCGGCAAGGTGTCCCGCGATGCTGCCCGGGCGCGCTTCCTCGACGGCGAGTTCGGGCCGCGATGAGCGTGTCGCGCAGGGAGATCCGCGAGCTGGTCGCGGGGCGGCTCCAGGACTGGTACGGCGTCAGCTCGGGCCAACTCCCCGACGACAGGCCCCTGGCGGAGGCCGGACTCACCTCCCGGGACGCGGTGGCGCTGACGGCCGACCTGAGCGCACTGGCCGGGAGGCTGCTGCCGGACACGCTGCTGTGGGAGGCACCGACGATCGACGCACTGGTGAGACGACTGGGGGCGACCGCGCCGCCCTCGAAGGGGCTCGGGGCTGTGACATACGTGGCTCCGCCGGGTGGGCGCGACCAGCCACAGTCGACCGGCACCTTCCGAACCGAACCGACCCCCGTCGCCGTCATCGGCGTCGGCTGCCGCCTCCCCGGCGGTGTCACGTCCCCCGACGCCTACTGGCGGCTCCTCACCGAGGGCCGCGACGCCGTCGGCACACTTCCGCCCGGCCGCTGGGACCCCTTCCTCCGAGACCCGGAACGGCTGCCGGACGACGTGAACCGGCACGGCGCGTTCCTCGGGGGCCTCGACGACATCGCCGGCTTCGACGCCGAGTTCTTCGGCATCCCCGCCCACGAGGCGACCGCCATGGACCCCCAGCACCGCATGCTCCTCGAAGTCACCCGGGAGGCCCTCGACCACGCGGCCGTCCGCGCGCCCGCGCTCGCGGGCACCCGCACCGGTGTCTTCGTGGGTATCGGTGGCAACGAGTACGCGCACCTCACGACCGCCGACCTCCACGCCGTGGACGCCTGGACGGCCACCGGCGCGTCCATGAGCATCGCCGCGGGCCGCCTGTCGTACGCCCTCGACCTGCGCGGCCCCAGCCTGTCCGTGGACACGGCGTGTTCGTCGTCGCTGGTCGCGGTGCACCACGCCGTACGCAGCCTGGTGACGGGCGAGAGCGACACGGCGCTCGCCGCCGGGGTGAACCTGCTTCTGACCCCCGCCGTCACCCTCGGTTTCCAGCGCGCGGGCGCCCTCGCCCCGGACGGCCGCTGCAAGGCCTTCGACGCCGCGGCCGACGGGATCGTACGCGGCGAGGGCTGCGGAGTCGTCGTACTGAAACGGCTCGCGGACGCCGAACGAGACGGTGACCGGGTCCTGGCGGTGGTCCATGCGACGGCCGTCAACTCCGACGGCCGCTCCAACGGCCTGACCGCCCCCAACTCCGAGGCCCAGTGCGCCCTCCTCGCCGAGGCGCACACCGCCCCGAGGACCGTGGACTACGTGGAGGCGCACGGCACGGGCACCGCACTCGGCGACCCCATCGAGGCGAGCGCCCTCGGCGCCGTGCTCGGCCGCGACCGCGCCCTGGACCAGCCCCTTCTGATCGGCTCCGCCAAGACGAACCTCGGCCACCTGGAAGCGGCCGCCGGTATCGCGGGCCTGATCAAGACCGTGCTCGCCCTGCACCACGGCGAGATCCCCGCCCACCTGCACTTCACCCGCCCGGGTCCGCATGCCGACCTCGACGCGCTCGGCCTGCGCGTGGTCGGCTCGCCCGAACCCTGGCCCCGCTACTCGGGCACGGCCACCGCGGGCGTCTCGGCCTTCGGCTTCGGCGGTACGAACGCCCACGTCGTCCTCGCCGAACACCGCCCGGCCGCCCGGGCGAAAGGGCCCGCCGAACGCCCCGCGCTGCTCCTGCTCGACGGGCCGACCAAGGAGCGCGTACGTGCCTACGCCGGTGAGCTGGCCGCCTGGCTGGACACCCCCGACAGCCGGCGCGTACGCGACGCCGACCTGGCCCGCACGCTCGCGGGGCGCACCGGCCGTGGCCGCCATCGCGCCGCTCTCGTCACCCGCGACCGCACCGAGACCCGCACCGCACTCGGCCGCCTCGTGGCGGGCCACCCCTCCCCGCGGCTGGTCACGGGGGAAGGGCGGCCGGGCGGACCCGGACCCATGGTGTGGGTCTTCTCCGGCTACGGCTCGCAGTGGCCCGGCATGGGCCGTCAACTCCTCGCGACGGAACCGGCGTTCGCGGCCTCCGTCGACCGGCTGGAAGCCATCGTGCGCTACCACGCGGGGCTCTCCCTGCGCGCCGGCCTCCAACCCGACGCAGACCTTTCGACCCCCGCAACCGTCATGCCCGTGCTCTACGGCGTCCAGGTCGCCCTCGCCGAACTGTGGCGCTCGTACGGCCTGGAACCCGACGCCGTCATCGGCCACTCGCTGGGCGAGATCGCGGCGGCGGTCGTGTCGGGCGCGCTGGACGAGGCCACCGGCGCCCGGATCGTCGCCGTACGCTCCCGGCTGCTGGCCCGGATGACCGGCGGAGCCATGGCGGTCGTGGAGCTACCGGCGGCCGAAATCCCGCTGCTGGCGAAGGAGTTCACAACCCTGGAAGTGGCCGTGCACTCCTCACCCGCGCAGAGCGTGGTCACGGGCTCGGCCGAGGACGTGGCCGGACTGGTCGCCCGGGTGACCGAGAGCGGCGGCTTCGCCCGTTCGCTGGGCGTGTCGGGAGCGGGCCACTCACCCGAAGTCGAGCCGCTGCTACCGGAGTTCGCGTGGGAGCTGGGCGAGGTCCGGCAGTCCGCGCCCCGCTGTCGCCGGTACTCCACCGCGCTCGGTGATCCCCGCGAGACCGTGCCCTGTGACACGGAGTACTGGGCGGCCAATCTGCGCAACCCCGTCCGCTTCGCGCAGGCGGTGCGCGCCGCCGCCGAGGACGGCCACCGCGTCTTCGTCGAAGTCGCCCCGCACGCAACCCAGTTGCACCCGCTGACCGACACCCTGCGCGATGCCGGCGCCGACGACGCGCTGATCGTGCCCACGCTGCGCCGCGACACCGACGACGCGCTCACCTTCCGTACCTCGCTGGCCACGCTGCTCGTCCACGGCGTACGGGTGGCCCGGCCGAGGGAGGGACTGCATCCCGAGGGCCGCATCGTGGACGTCCCGCCGCCCCGCTGGCGCCGTCGCCGCTTCTGGGCGGGGGAGGAGCCGTCCGAGGAACCGCCCTGGGCGGCGCCTCTCGACCCGGCCGCCGGTCCTCTCGAACGGCTCCGGCTGTGCGTGGCCGCAGTCATGGGCTACAGCCCCGAACGCCTCGACCCCGACACCCCGTTGACCGACCTCGGGCTGGACTCCCTCACGGCCGTGCGCATACGGGCCGCGGTGGAGCGGGAGTTCGGCATCGAGGTGGAGCCGGGGGTGCTGCTCAGACGCGGGACGCTGAGGGCCGTGGCCGGGCTGCTGGAGACCGGAGGAGAAGCGGAGAGGGCCGGTTACCCGGGACGGCAGACGACGCCCGGAGATCCGAAAGAGCGGGGGACGGCGGTGAGTTCGGCCGCCGACCCGCTTGTACGAGGAGGAGCCGACATGCTCGTACGAGAAGGGACCGCGACGCGGCCCGACGCCCCGACCCCTCTCCGCGCGTTCCCGGGAACCGGTCCCGGTATCCCCCTCTTCCTGGCCCACGCCGCAGGCGGCTCCGCCGATGTGTACGCCCGGCTGGCCCAGTGCCTGGACGGCGACCGCCCGGTGTACGGCTTCGACCGTCAGCCCGACCCCGACGATGTGCCGGGCCGGGCCGCGGAGTTCGTCCGGAGGATACGAGAGCGGCTGCCCAAAGGCCCCTGGGTCCTTGGTGGTTGGTCGTACGGCGGTCTGGTCGCCCAGGAGGCGGTCCGGCTTCTCGCCCCGCACGGCAGAGTCCCCGCCCTCGTCCTGCTCGACTCGGTACTGCCCCTGCCCACCCGCCTCACCACGACCGACCTGGCCCTGCGTCACTTCCGGGACTTCGCCGCGTACGTGGCACGCACCTACGGCACCGCGCTCGACCTGCCGTACGACGAACTCGCCGGGCTCGACGACGCGGGACGGATCGACCTCGTCATCAAGGTGCTGCAGGACGCCGTCGAACTGCCGGAGGCGGTCCTCGAACACCAGCGGACCTCCTATGTGGACCTGCGCAGCGGCGAGCGCCACCGGCCCGGCGGCTACGCGGGCCGCACCCTGCTCTACCGGGCGAGCGAGCCCGCCCCGCACACCGTCCACGACCCACGTTACGAACGCGGCGACGCGACGCTCGGCTGGGAGGCGCACTGCGCCGACCTGACCGTCGTCCCGCTGCCCGGCCACCATCTGTCGCTGCTCGACCCACCGGTCGTCGACACGCTGGCCGCACTGCTGACACGCGATCTGCGGGACTCCTGAAGGGACTTGCCCCATGACTCGTACGACTCGTATGGCTCGCAGGCGGAGATGTGCCGCGCTCGCGGTGACGACGGCGCTGCTCGGCACGGGAGCGGTGCTCACGGCCCCACCCGCTACGGCCTCACCCGCCACGGCCTCTCCCGCGGCCGCGGTGGCCGCGGGTGCCACGGTCGTCGCCGAGAAGTGGCTCGACGCCAGAACCGTCGACCTCACGGTCGCCTCCCCGGCGGTGGGTGCGTCCCTGCCGGTACGGGTGGTCCTGCCGACCGGCTACGCCGCACAGCCCGACCGCACCTGGCCCGTGCTCTATCTCCTCCAGGGCGCGCACGACGACTACACGTCCTGGACGAGGGAGACGGACGTCGTCGACTTCCTCGCCGGCCAGGACGTCATCACCGTGATGCCGTCGTCCGGCCCCACCGGCATCCCCACCGACTGGTGGAACTACGGCAGCGCCGGCGCGCCGGACTACGAGACGTTCCAGGTCGACGAGTTGATGGGGCTGCTGCAGCAGAAGTACCGGGCGGGGACGAAACGTGCCGTCGCCGGTGTCTCCACGGGCGGCTACGGCGCCCTGGCCTTCGCCGCCCGGCACCCCGGAACCTTCGCCGCGGCCGCCTCGTACAGCGGGATCCTCGACACCACGGCCTTCGGCATGCCGACCGTGCTCAACGCGATCGTCGCCCGGGAACAACTGCTGCCGCTGACGCTCTGGGGCAGCCCGCTGCTCAACCGGGACAACTGGAACCGGCACAACCCCTCCGCGCAGGCCGCGGGCCTCAAGGGCACCAGCCTGTACATCTCCCAGGGCAGCGGCCTGGCGAGCGGCGACTTCGACAACCTCGAAGGCGCGGTGCTCGAAGGCGCCCTCTGGTCCCAGGCGCACCGGTTCACCGAACGGCTGGACGCCCTGGGCATCCCGGCCCAGGTGCACTTCTACAACGGCGGAGCACACGCGTGGCCGTACTGGCGACAGGAGTTCAAGGCGTCGTGGCCCATGCTCGCGGCGGGCCTGGGCCTGAGCTGACTCGGGCCCCGGCCCGAGCCGACCCGTGATCGGGCCCCGGCCTGAGCGGACCCCTGACCCGAGTCGATCCCCTCAAGGAGGAACCACCATGGATGCCCTGGCCGAGGCAGTCGTCGCGGGAGCCGCCCGCACCGAACTGGAGCACCTGCCCCCGCCCGACCGCTTCACCGCCGCCCACCTGCGCGCGGAGGACATCGACAGCTTCACCGGAGTCGCCGACAAGGACGTACGGAAATCCATCCACATCGGTGCGGTGCCGATGCCCGAACTCGCCCCGAACGAGGTGCTGGTGGCCGTCATGGCCAGCGGCATCAACTACAACACCGTCTGGTCGGCGATGTTCGAACCCATCCCGACCTTCACCTTCCTGAAGCACTTCGGCCGTCAGGACCGCTGGGCGGCCAGGCACGACCAGCCCTTCCACGTCATCGGCTCGGACGCCTCCGGTGTCGTCGTGCGCGCGGGTTCGGGTGTGCGCAGATGGCGGGTCGGCGACCACGTCGTGGTGAGCCCCGTGTACGTCGACGAGGAGGACCCGGCGACCCACGCCGACGGCATGCTGGGCAACGGCATGCTGGCGTGGGGCTTCGAGACCAACTACGGAGGACTGGCCCACTACGCCGTGGCCCGGACAAGTCAACTCCTGCCCAAGCCAGCCCACTTGACCTGGGAAGAGGCTGCCTCCAACCCACTGTGCGCGGGCACGGCGTACCGCATGCTGGTCAGTGACCGGGGTGCCCGGATGACCCAGGGCGACGTGGTGTTGATCTGGGGAGCGGCGGGCGGACTCGGCGCGTACGCGGTCCAACTCGTCCGCAACGGCGGGGGGATAGCGGTCGGCGTCGTCAGCAGTGAGCGGAAGGCGGAGTACGCCCGCCGGCTCGGCTGCCACCACGTCATCAACCGGGAGGAGATCGGCCTCAGCGGCAGCGAGCCGCCCGCCGATCCCGCCCTGGTCGGCAAACGGCTCGGCAAGCTGGTCCGCGCCGCGACCGGGGAGGACCCGCACATCGTCTTCGAGCACGTCGGCCGGGCCACCTTCGGCGTCTCCGTCTTCGTCGTCCGCCGGGGCGGGGCGGTGGTGACGTGCGGCTCCAGCACCGGCTACCAGCACGAGTTCGACAACCGGTACCTCTGGATGCGCCTCAAGCGCGTCATCGGCAGCCACGGCTCCAACCTCCACGAACAGGCCGCCGTCGGCCGCCTCCTCGACCTCGGCCATCTCACCCCCGCCCTCACCGAGACCTACCCGCTCACCGACACGGCCGAGGCGGCCCGCCTGGTCCAGAACAACACCCACCTGGGCAAGGTCGGCGTACTCGCGCTCGCTCCCGGGCCCGGGCTCGGGGTCATGGACCCCGAGCGCCGGGAGCGCCTCACCGGGATATGACCGTCATCAGGAAGGAGCGGGTTGTTCCTCGTGCTCCTGGGCCTTCGTCGGGACCCGCGGCCGCGGTGTCATCGAGAGCTTGTCGGGCTTGACCGTGACGATGGCCTGGGGGCGGGGGGGAGCGGATGTGAGGGTCAGCCGCCAGCGTTGGACGACGGTGGCCAGGACGATGAGGAGTTCGGTCCAGGCGAACTCCTCGCCGATGCACTTGCGCCGGCCGTCCCCGAAGGCGAGGAACGAGGAGCGGTTTATGCTCTTGGCGCGCTCGGGCTCCCAACGGCCCGGGTCGAAGGCCGCCGGGTCCGCATAGACCTCGGGGTCGTGCTGATGGACGTACGGGCTGTATACGACGTCCGCGCCCTCGGGGATCGGAACTCCGTCGAGGACGACCGGCCGCGTGGTGGTCCGGGTGACGAGCCAGGCGGGCCCGTACATGCGCATGGCCTCCTTGAGGACACTGCGCATGTACGGCAGGGAGCCCAGGTCCTCCTGGCGCAGCGGGCGTTCGCCGCAGACGGCGTCGAGTTCGGCGTGCAGCTTCCGCTCGATCCCCGGGTTGCGGCTGATCTCGTACAGGGTCCATGCCAGGGTCGTCCCGGTGGTCTCGATCGCGCCCGTGAGGAGGGTGATCGCCTCGTCCTGGAGCTGTTGGCGGGAGAGGGGGCCCGTCTCGGGGTCGTCGGCCGTGAGGAGAGTGGAGAAGAGGCCGGTCTGCGACGCGGTGCCCTCGGCCTGCACGCCGTCCTGATGGGCGGGGCAGCCGGGCGGCGGCGCGGGCTGTTCCGCGGACGCCAACTGGGCGCGGTGGTGGTCGATGGCCTGGTCGATGAGGGTCCGCAGCCGGGCGACCCGCCGCTCGTGCGCGCGGTTCGCGGGCAGGGGCAGT
The DNA here is from genome assembly GCF_055577685.1 of Streptomyces sp. NPDC033178. Taxonomy (NCBI): domain Bacteria; kingdom Bacillati; phylum Actinomycetota; class Actinomycetes; order Kitasatosporales; family Streptomycetaceae; genus Streptomyces; species Streptomyces sp. NPDC033178. The sequence goes on along the minus strand of NZ_JBVIPT010000013.1, from coordinate 111,220 downwards.
TTCGTCACCCAACCGGGCAGGATGGTCTGCCGGATCGTGCCACGCATGATCTCCGGCATGAGGCCCTGGAACTCCTGCTCGACATGACCCGGCAGGCCCGAGCCGAAGAGCGCCACGAGGAACGTCGACAGCGTCAGGTCGTTCATGTCCTCGTACGTGTCACGCGCGACCCCCTCCGCCCATGCCTCGGTCGCCGTCCGTACGTGGCTGATCATGACGTCGCCACGGGTCGCGATGTGCGACTTGTTGAACATCGGCTGCATCAGCCGCCGGTGCTTCATGTGCAGGTCGCCGTCGGCGATCGTGGCGAGGCCGTCGCCGAAGAACACCCGCAGCGCGTCGATGATTTTGCCGCCCTTGGCGAACGCGTCGACCTCCGTCACCAGCACCCGGCGGGTGACGGCCGGGTCGGTGACCACATACGCGGCGGTGGGGCCTATCAGGATCTTCACGACGCTGCCCTGTTCGCGCAGCGCGTTCATGAACTCCAGGGGACGTCGGGCCAGTTGGTGTCCGTGTCCGATCAAGGGCAGGCGGCCGGGCGCGGTCGGTGCCGCGGCGGGAGAACCTGATACGCCGCTCATCGGTGAGTCTCCTCAAGATCAACTCGGGTGGTGTGATCATGACATGCATGCCCACGCGATCCGTGTCGTACCCGCCGTTTTCGTCACACCGCCCTTCGGCATGGGTGATGGGTTAAGGGATTTGTCGACCCGTAAGGCCTGGTCGGAGCGTGACGAAAGCTTCACAGAACCGGAGGGGAGAGGTTGATCCGAGGTAGATCAAACCCGATAAGGTTCCCTGAGGCGCGGCGAGTTGACGCGACAGCAATCGGTTGTCGCTCGCTGTCCACGCATGCCCGTCGCGGGGTGGATCACCGCGCGGCGAGTGCTGCCCCGAGCTTCTCCCCCCTGTTCGATCGTGTTGCTTCGAAGGATGCAGATGGAACTTGCCACTCCGCCACCGGAGGCGCGGGCACCGGCCGCCTGGTACAGCTGGTGGCTGATGCCGCTGGCCTTAGGCGCTGGAACCGTCGCCGCCGCGGTCGCCGGACCCGACTCGACCCAGATACCCGCGATCGTCTCCGGCGTCGCGGCGACGGCTGCGAGCGCCATCTCCGTACGACTCCTCGTCCGCTCCCAGCTCCAGCTGCGCCGCAGCGCAGGCGAGTTCAGGAACGCGCAGGCCGAACACTCCCAGCAGTGGCAGCAGCACGTGGCCGGCCTGGAGCGCAAGTACGCCGCCGAACGCTCCACGTACGACGCCCAGTTGGCCGAGCAGGCCAAGGCCTACGAGGCGCGGATCGCCGAGCAGACGCAGGCCTGGCAGGAGCAGCTCGACCGGCAGCTCGCGGCCGTCGCCCAGCTCGCCGACCAGCAGCTGCCCGAGGCGCTGGAGCGGCTGCGGGCCGGTGACTCCATCGACGACGTGCTGCCCTCCGTCAACCAGTGCGCGGAGGTCAGCGCCGACCTGCAGGCCCAACTGCGCAAGGTGCTCAGGACGGCACTCATCGGCGTGGAGCAGGAGTTCAACCGCTCCACCTCCGCCGAGCAGGCCGTCATCAGCATCGGCAGCCGTATCCACGTACTGACCAGCAAGCTGCGCGGCCGGCTCCACGAGATGCAGGGCGAACACGGCAGGCTGCCCTCCGTCGCCCAGGGTCTGATGGAGCTCGACCAGCAGCTCGGCCCCGCCGACTCGCTGGCCGCGAGCATCGGCGTACTCGGCGGCTCGGACCGGCCCGGCCGCCAGTGGCAGGAGCCTCAGCGCCTGCTCAGCGTGGTGCGCGGAGGCATCGGCCGGATCAAGGACTTCGACCGCGTCCAGGTGCAGCACCTGCCCGAACTCGGCGTCGACGGCGGCATGGTGGACCACCTCACGCTGATCTTCGCCCACCTGCTCGACAACGCGGCGCGCTACTCGCCGCCCACCGAGCCGGTGATCGTCTCTGGCAAGGAGGTGCCCAATGGCGTCGGTGTCGAGATCCAGGACTCCGGCAAGGGCCTGAACGAGGAGAAGAAGCAGGAGGCACTCCAGTCGCTGGAGGGTGTGGCCCCTGGCCCCGGCCTCGGCGGGGTGTCCGAGGACGCCCACCTCGGTCTGCGCGTGGTGGGAGCCCTGGCCCGCCGGTACGGCATCAGGGTCACCTTCGCGGACTCGCCGTGGCTCGGCACCTCGGTGGTCATCGTGGTACCTCACAAGTACTTCAGCCAGTTGCCCGCCGCCGTCACGGCGCCGGCTCCTGCCGCTGAGGCTTCCGTCGCGCCGGGCACCGGTTCGGCCCCGGCCGAGGAATCGGGTCAGGCCGAGGAGCCGGAGGAGACCGGGGACACCACGCCCGGCGGTCTGCCCCGGCGCCGCAGGCGAGCCGAGTCCGAGAGGCCCAGGTCGGTCGCACGGGAGGACGAGTCCACCGCCACCGCCTCGCACGCGGTGCCGCCGGACGAGTCCTTCACCGGCCTGGCCGCCTTCGCCACGGCCGGACGTGAGCCGACCGCCGGACGCGAGCCGGCTGCCGGACACGAGCCGACCGCCGGACGTGAGTCCACAGAGCACCGCACTGAAGAGAGCGACTAGTCCACATGACGCAACAGGGAACCGACGTGAGCTGGGCGCTCCGCGATCTGGTGGAGAGCATCCAGGAGATCCGCTTCGCCCTCGTGGCCTCCAGCGACGGCAAGGCCATCACCTCCTACGGCGCCGACGACCCCGACGACGTGGACCGTTTCGCCGCTGTGGTGGCGGGCCTGCAGGCACTGGCCCAGCCCGTGGCCGAGCAGTTCCCCAAATACGCCGGGCAACTGCGCCTCGCGATGATCGAGGTGGACGGCGGTCACCTCTTCGTGGTGCGCGCCGGCGTGGAGACGTACCTCGGAGTGCTCGCGAGGGAGGGGCTCGACCAGGGCCTGCTCGGACACCAGATGAGGGACCTGGCCCGCAGGATGGGTGAGCTCCTCGGCACCACTCCGCGCCTGGAGGAGCACTCTGGATGAGTGGTCCCCGCCGACCCACGGACCCGTCCGGTCTGGAGCGCTACTACGTCCTCACGGGCGGTCGCAGCGGACCGGGCGGTTCGTCGTCGAGCCTTGACGTGGCGACCCTCATCACCTCCCGTGCCGCAGCCGTCCCCGGACTGCAGCACGAGCACGAGGAGATCCTCCGGCGCTGCCGCGATCCGCTGTCGGTGGCCGAACTCGGCGCCCATCTCGGATTGCCCTTCAACATTCTCGCGGTGCTCTTGGCCGATCTGCTGGACGCAGGACGCGTTGAAGCCCGTGACCCCATCCCGGCGTCGAACGCCGGTCGCGGGCCCGACCTCGCGCTCCTTGAGGAGGTACTCAGTGGACTTGAAAGGCTTTGACCATCCCGACCGGTACTCGGCCGACGGCACTCTGCCGGCCGGTGCCCGCTCGGTGAAGGTGATGATCGCCGGCGGGTTCGGCACCGGCAAGACCACCATGGTCCGCTCGGTCAGCGACATCAAGCCGCTCACCACCGAGGAGACGCTGACCCAGGCCAGCGCCGACGTCGACAACCTGATCGGGGTGGCGGACAAGCAGGAGACCACCGTCAGCCTCGACTTCGGCAAGATCGGCATCAACGACCAGCTGGTGCTGTACCTGTTCGGCACTCCCGGCCAGGAGCGGTTCTGGTTCCTGTGGAACGGGCTGTTCAAGGGCGCGCTCGGGGCCGTGGTCCTGGTCGACACGCGTCGACTGGCCTCCAGCTTCCGGGCGATCGAGGAGATGGAGCGGCAGAACGTCCCGTTCGTGATCGCCCTCAACGTCTTCCCCGACTCCAAGGACCACCCGGTCGAGGAGATCCGCGACGCGCTGGACATCTCCCCGCACACCCCGATCGTGGCCTGCGACGCCCGCGACCGGGTCTCCAGCCGTGATGTGCTCATTGCGCTGATACGCCACCTCAAAGAACGCTCCGCAGTCGCTCTGGAGTCCCGATGACCGACCAGCCCTTAAACGGTCCCGACGCCCCGCGCGGCTGCCCGGTCGCGCACGGCGGGGGAGACGGGCTCACCCGTCTCTACGGGCCCGACGCGGCGACCGACCCGATCGGTATCTACTCGCGCCTGCGCAAGCAGCACGGGCCGGTCGCGCCGGTACTGCTTGAGGGCGACATCCCGGCGTGGCTGGTCCTCGGCTACCGGGAGAACAGACGGGTGCTCGACAACCCCCGCCAGTTCAGCCGGGATTCGCGGATCTGGCGGGACTGGAAGGACGGGCGTGTCGAGAGCACCTCGCCACTGATTCCGATGCTGGGGTGGCGGCCCGACTGCGTCTCCCAGGACGGCGAACCGCACCGCAGGCTGCGCGGCGCGGTGACGGACAACCTGCAGGCCGTCTCGGGCCGTGGCATCCGCCGCCATGTCACACACTTCGCCAACAAACTGATCGACGCGTTCGCCGGTGCCGGCAGTGCCGACCTGGTGGCCGAATACGCCGAGTTCCTGCCGATGCTCGTACTGACCAGGGTGTTCGGGCTCGCGGAGGGCGAGGGGCGGAAGCTCGCCGAGTCCTGCGCACAGGTGATGAAGGGCGGTGCGGACGCCCTCGTCCACAACGACCGCATCATGCAGATCCTCGGCGAACTGGCCGAGCGCAAGCGGGTGGAGCCGGGCTCCGACTTCACGACCGGTCTGCTGGAGCACCACGCCGACCTGGACGACGACGAGATAATCAACCATCTTCGTCTGGTGCTGATCACCGCGCACGCCACCACCAGCAATCTGCTGGCCCGGGTGCTCCAACTGGTGCTCACCGACACCAACCGGCTCTCCGGTCTGGTCAGCGGACAGCTCAACATCTCCGCCGTCGTCGAGGAGGTCATGTGGAACACCCCGCCACTGGCCGTCCTGCCGGGGCGGTTCGCCGCGGCCGACCTCGAACTGGGCGGGCACCGTATCCAGGAGGGCGACCTGCTCGTCCTCGGCCTGACCGCCGGCAACGTCGACCCGGAGATCCGGCCCGACGTCGGCATCTCCGTGCACGGCAACCAGTCGCACCTCGCGTTCAGCGGGGGACCGCACGAGTGCCCCGGGCAGAACATCGGACAGGCCATCATCGAGACGGCCGTCAATGTCCTGCTGCACCGGCTGCCGGGGCTGCGGCTCGCGGTGACGCCGGACGAGCTCACGTCCACGGCTTCCACGTGGGAGGCGAAACTCGACCGGCTTCCGGTGGAGTTCACGGCGTAGGCGCTCCGCTGGTCTTTCCCGAGGCGACTGTTGTGGGTCGGCTGCGGATTCGTTGTGGCTTGTCGCGCCCACGCGGCGGAGCCGCACAATGTCACAGCCCCGCGCCCCTGACGGGGGCGCGGGGAACTGTGTTCAGACCGCCAGGAGATCGTCCAGTGAGCCCTTGCCTGCCAACTCGGCCTTGGCGGCGGGGGATTCCTTGTCCGCGGCGTAGCGGCCCGAGGTGAGTGCCCACTCGTAGTTGCCGTTTATCCAGTGCTGGATGGCCTCGACGCCCATCCGGACCTTCGTGCGGTCGTCCTCGTCAAGGCCGAGTTCGTCGCACATCTGCGGTACCTGCGCCTCCAGTTCGAGGTACTCGGCAAGGCTGTCCGTGGTCATCTTGACCGCCTCGTCGGCGGCCTCCTGCCAGCCGCAGCGGCGCTCGCGGTGCAGGACGGCTATCAGGTTGTGGCCGTCCCCTCGGCGTTTCTCGCGCTCGAAGGAGTGGATGTCGTTCATGAAGCCGATGGTGTCGGCGGCCAGGTCCCGCATTCTCTCCATCAGCGGATGCGCCTGCACCTCGGCGGGCACCTCGAAGCCGCGGCTGCGCTCACCGGCGTCGATGCTGTGGTGGATGCCGACCGTACGACGGCGGAACTCGGCGTACTCCTGAAGGTCGAGCGTGCCGGCCAGGCCGCGGGCGGCCAGGTCGACCTCCTCGGTGTGCGCCACAAGAAAGCGGCCCCAGGAGGCCGCGAATCTCGTACGCCATGTCAGAGACATGCCATCCGAAAGATGAGCCCAGACCTCCGCCCAGGCCACGGTGATCGGGCACGCCACACGAGGGGTGATGCCCGCCGGCCGCAGGGGGGTGGCGATGAGCTCCCGCGCGACCTCCGCTATGCGGTCGGCGCGATCCGGCCTTCCTGAGTCGAACTGGTCGTCGAAAAGGAACGCCAGCGAGAACCAGTTCATCAGGACGACCATGTCGTCGGCGGAGGCGTGGGGATAGGTGCGGGCCGCCGCCTGGGGCAGATCCCAGGAGCGGTATTCCTCGAATCCGGCCTGGCTGCGCACCAGGCCCTTGTCCCATACCCAGCGCAGATGGCGGGCGCGGGCGTACTCGAGATGTTCGCTGACGGGGGTGGTGAAGGGGAGGTCGAACCTGACGTCCTGCGGCATTCGCGTCCTCTCTTGAGACGATGCACAGGGCCCCCCATCCCTGTGGGCGGACGTCGAAATTGACGCCCGCTGGCTCGAACTGCGTTTCCCGAGACGAAAGTTGACTCGATTTACGCTACGAGGCTGCCCTGATCGTAAATGATCTATGCCGCGACCTCGGTGACTTGACCGTGACCTGCGTTACACCACTCCGTGACCTCGACGATTCGTCGGTCTCCGTGGCCGAATGCGCGCGTTCGCCCTCCGCTGGGACGGGTCACGGGCGCGCGGCCGACTGATTTCCGCAGGCGGGGTACCCGGTCGCCGTGGAGCCGTGGGCGGAGCGCCGCTCGTGGTCGGTCGGTCGGTGTACGGAGGAAACATGGCACTGGTAGTGGCGGGCGTCGTGGTGTTGGACTGTGCCGAGCCCGAGAAACTCGCCGCGTTCTACAAGGAGTTCCTCGACGCGGAGGAGACGGACGCGTCGGCGAACCGTGTGGAGATCAAGGGAACCGACGGGTTCCGGATCGCGTTCCGGCGGGATGTGAACGCCACTCCGCCGAGCTGGCCGCGCCCCGAGAACTCCCTGCAGGCCCACCTGGACTTCCATGTCGAGGACCTGGACGAGGCCGAGCGCAAGGTCATCGGGCTCGGCGGCCGGGCGCTGGACACCAAGGACCCGTCCGGTCCGTTCGAGGAGCGGGGATACGCCGATCCGGCCGGCCACTCGTTCACCGTCCGCAGTAACCGGACCACCGCGCCCAAGCAGGGCTGATCGAACAGGAGGACTTGCCTGTTCAGCCGTTGTGCGTGCGCAGGGCCGCCAGGGCGCGGTCCGCGTGCGCGCTCATCCTGAGCTCGCTGCGCACCACTTCCAGCACCTTCCGGTCCTCGGAGATCACGAAGGTGACCCGCTTCGTGGGCGCAAGCGAGAACCCCCGCGTCACACCGAACTGCTCGCGGATCAGGCCCTCCGGGTCGGACAGCAACGGGAACCCGAGGGTGTGCTTCCCGGCGAACTCCTGCTGGCGCTCGACCGTGTCACCGCTGACCCCCACCGGGCGCGCCCCGGCAGCTGTGAACTCGGCGGCCAGATCGCGGAAGTGGCACGCCTCGGCGGTGCAGCCGGCGCTCAGCGCCGCGGGATAGAAGAACAGCACGACCGGCCCCTCGCCCAGCAGCTCGGAGAGCTTGCGCGAGGCGCCGGTCTCGTCGAGAAGCTCGAAGTCCTCGACGGTGTCGCCGACCTCTATCTGGTTCTTCACGATCGCTCCCCTGACTCCCGGCCGGCTCCGGGCCGACTGCGTGGAGGCCAACCGTACTGGACGGTAAGGGAGTCAGTCGCGGCCCCCCTTGTCGCCGGAGGGCCACACTCCGGTCGACCGCTCGATGGCCGTCGCCCCCGTACGGTCCACCGCGCTGCGGACGACCGCGAAGATCGCGCCCTGGATGGCCGCGGCCAGCAGGATCTCGCCCCAGCCGCGGTCCTTGTCCAGCGCGTCGGGGGCGTCCTCCTCGTGGCGTATGGCCTTCCAGGTCGCCCGGAACGCCATTCCGGCGAGAGATCCGCTCGCCCAGCCGAGCGCGAACCCGAGGGGCTTGTAAACGAGAGGCAGCTTCTTCTTTTGCACCTGGGTCTCCTTCGGCCTACATGTCCCGGCACTATGGCGAGTGTCCCGTTGAGCGGCATATAAGCAGACGGACGGTTCAGGGCCGGCCCGCCGCCGGCACCTCCTCGCCCTCGGGCACCGGCCCCGGCGGACTCCCGTCCCCGAAGGGGCGCCCGCCCAGCTCCTCGCGGCCGTGCGAGGTGAGCCAGCCGGACAGGTCCGGCCCGAGCGGCACGATGCCGGTCGGGTTGATGCCCGTGTGGACCTGGTAGTAGTGCCGCTTGATGTGGTCGAAGTCGACCGTGTCCCCGAATCCGGGCGTCTGGTAGAGGTCACGCGTGTACGCCCACAGGACCGCGTCCTCCGTCAGCTTCCACCGGTTGCACTTGAAGTGGCCGTGGTAGACGGCGTCGAAGCGGACCAGCGTGGTGAACAGCCGGATGTCCGCCTCCGTGATCGTCTCCCCGACCAGGTAGCGGCGCCCCGCGAGCCGCTCCGACAGCAGCTCCAGCTGCCGGAACACTCCCTCGCAGGCAGCCGCGTACTCCTTCTGGCCGGTGGCGAAGCCGGCCCGGTACACCCCGTTGTTGACGTCCTCGTACACCTCCGCCATGACCTCGTCGATCTCGTCGCGGAGGTCCGCCGGGTAGAGGTCGGGCGCGCCTTCGCGGTGCAGGGCCGTCCACTCGGTGGCGAGGTCCAGGGTGAGCCGCTGGTAGTCGTTGGTCACCAGACGGCCGGTCGGCACGTCCACGAGCGCGGGCACGCTGACGCCGCCCGGAGCGCCCGGCTCCCGGGCCTCGTACGCCTCGCCGAGGTACCGGATGCCGAGTACGGGGTCCCGGCCGCCGGGGTCCAGGGTGAACCGCCAGCTGCGGTCGTCCTGGATCGGGTCGGCGATGGCCATCGACAGGGCGTCCTCCAGCCCCAGCAGCCGCCGGGAGATCACCGCGCGGCTCGCCCAGGGGCACGCCCGGCTGACGACCAGGCGGTAGCGCCCCGCCTCGACCGGCCAGCCGTCCCGGCCGTCCGCCGTGACGCGGTCCGCGAAGTGGCTCTTGGACCGCTTGAAGGACTTCCGCCCGTACGACCTGTTGCCCTCGGTGTCGCTCATACCTGGCTCCTTCCGTGCGCCTGCTCTGGGGAGGGTTCCCCGAAAACCGCCGTCGCCCCGTGTGAGGGCCGGTGGGAGGGGCATTCGGCCGAGATGAGTCACAAGCCCTCCACACCGTCCGATCGCAGGACCCGGGTCACCGTGCTGGTGGCGCTGGCCGCGAACCTCGTGATCGCCGTGGCCAAGGCCGTGGGCGGGCTGATCGCGGGATCCCCCGCACTGCTCTCGGAGGCCGCGCACTCGGTGGCCGACAGCCTGAACGAGGTCTTCCTCCTCGCCGCGCTGCGCCGCAGCCGGCGCTCCGCCGACAGTCGGCACCCGTTCGGTTACGGAAAGGAACGCTTCTTCTGGTCGCTGCTGGCCGCGGTCGGGATCTTCGTGATGGGCGGCTGCTTCTCCTTCCTCCAGGGCTTCGAGGCCCTCAGCAGGGGGAGCACGGAGAACCACGACGGCTATGTGGTGGGGCTGGTCGTCCTCGTCGTCGCCCTGTTCGTCGAGGGCGTGTCCCTACTACGGGCGCTCCACCAGGTGCGCAAGCAGGGCGGCCTCGCCGCCGGAGTCGGTGACCCGGCCCTGCGGACGGTCATCGCCGAGGACGGCACCGCCGTGCTCGGTGTGACTCTCGCGATCGCCGGGATGGTTCTTCACATGATCACCGGCCGGATCGTCTGGGAGGCGTCGGCGTCGCTCGCCATCGGGGCGCTGCTCGTGTACGTGGCGTACCGGCTGGGCCGTGACGCACGCGACCAGTTGATCGGCCAGGCCACGGATCTGGAATCGAGCAACCGTATCCGCTCGCTGCTGGACGCCCAGCCCGAGATCGACTCGGTGGAGGCCCTGCTGACCATGCAGCTCGGCCCCGACTCGACGCTCGTCGCCGCCCGGATCGACCTGGTCCCCGGCCTGGACAGTGAGGAGGTCGAGCTGGTCGCCGAGCGCATCAAGCGGTCCGTGTCCCACACGATTCCGGAGGCCGACCAGATCTTCCTCGACGTGACGGACGCCGCCGTCGCGCGCCGCTCCGCACGGGCCGAACACGTGGGTTCCGGCACCGGCGCACACGTCGGCGGCCCCGCCGCGACGGGGGAGCGCGGCGGGGCCTGAACGTCGGGTGCCCGGCCGTCCGGGAATCATGCCGACTTTCTTCGAACGAGTTCCGGGCGCCGCCGCGGAGCCCCCTGTCGGGACCAGGACGACGGGCCGCACCGGGGCGGTGCCCCGTTTCGGCCCACGGTCATGTGCCCGCGCCGCTCACTCCCCGGCGGCCGGCTCCAGTACGAAGACCGGGATCTCGCGGTCGGTCTTCTTCTGGTAGTCGGCGTACGCCGGATACGCCGCGACCGCCCGTTCCCACCACTGGGCCTTCTCCTCGCCGGTCACTTCGCGCGCCGTCATGTCCTGGCGCGTCCCGCCGTCCTGGAGCTCCACGTGGGGATCGGCGACGACGTTGTGATACCAGACGGGGTGCTTGGGCGCGCCGCCCAGCGAGGCGACGGCGGCGTACGTGCCGTTGTGCTCCACGCGCATGAGCGGCGTCTTGCGGATCCTCCCGCTCTTGGCACCCAGGGTGGTCAGCACGATCACGGGCAACCCCGTGTCCATCAACGTCGTTCCCTCGGTTCCGTTCGAGCTCTCGTACAACTCGACCTGATCACGTACCCACTTGGTGGGGCTGGGTTCGTACTCGCCCTTGAGAGGCATGACATCCATCCCATCGATCGTCGTTCGTGCGACTCGTGCCGGCTCCTGGTTGAACACGGCGACCCCAGTGATTTCATCCCAGCATGCGTACGGCCAGGGCCAGGATCACGGTGCTGGACACCAGTGCCGTCACCAGCCGCCCCCGCCGACCCGTCAGAACCCGGCCCAGCAGCGCACCGCCGCCCGCGAGCAGCAGCTGCCAGCTGGCCGACGCGGCGAAGGCGGCGAGGACGAACACACCCTGTTCCAGGAGGCCGACGGCCTCGCCGGCACTGCTGCCGAGGACCAGCGCCGCGAAGTACACGACGGTGGTGGGGTTCAGCATGGTGATGGCGAGGAGGGCCAGGTACGCGCGGCCGGGGCTCACCGGCGTCCGGTCGGACCGGGTGGCGAGCCGCTGCTCGCGGTACTGGCGGAGTGCGGTGACTGCGCCTTGTACGGCGAGGGCGACGAGTACGAGTCCCGAGGCCCAGCGCAGCGGGACCAGTACGGGCTGGAGGGCGGTGGCGAGTGCGGAGCCGCCGAGCGCGGCCACCAGGGCGTAGAGCCCGTCGGCCGTCGCCACGCCGAGCGCGGCGCACACGCCGATCCGCAGGGACGTACGGGCGGTGAGGGAGACGAGGTAGGTCGCGACCGCTCCGACGGGGATGGCGATGCCATAGCCCGCGAGAAGCCCCGCGACGAGCGCGGCGGTCACGACCGCGGAAGTGAGAGCCTCCGCGGTCGGCCGGACTGCTGCTGGACCCGCACCGGACGAGCGGTGGCGAAGGTCGGCGGCAGAAGGGCTTCGGTCGTGGTCATGGGCAGATGGTGGCGTCGGGGCAGCCACCGGGGCAACTCATTTGTCTCGTACGGGAAGGCGTCACGTACGCGCGTGGGGAAGGGCTGCGGCACACGTGAGGTGCGCCGCAGCCCTTGTGCCGCCGCGTCGGGCGGACCGACTAGAACGGGAAGTGCGCCTGCTGTGTCGCCAGCGTCACCCAGCGCGTGTTGCTGAACGCCTCGATGCCCCAGCGCCCGCCGAAGCGGCCGTATCCGCTGCCCTTGAACCCGCCGAAGGGGGCGTTCGGTTCGTCGGCGACGGACTGGTCGTTGACGTGCACGATGCCGGTACGGATCCGGCGGGCGACCTTGAGCCCGTGGGTGCCGTTCTCGGTGATGATCCCGCAGGTCAGTCCGTGTTCCGTGGCATTGGCGAAGGTGATCGCCTCGTCGTCGGTGCCGAAGGTGCTGATCACGGCGAGCGGGCCGAACGCCTCGCCGTGGTAGAGGTCGGCGTCCTCGGGCAGGTCGGTCAGCACGGTCGCCGGATGCACGGCGCCCTCGGGGGCGGCGCCGCCGGTGAGCACGGTGGCGCCCTTGGCGACGGCGTCCTCGACGAGCGCGGCGACCCGGCGCGCGGCGTCCGTCGTGACGAGCGGGCCGACGACGGTGTGCGGGTCCGCCGGGTCACCGGACGCCAGCGACTCGGTCTTCGCGGTGAACTTGGCCGTGAACTCCTCGGCCAGGCTCTCGTGGACGAGGATCCGGTCGGCGGACATGCAGATCTGCCCGGAGTTCATGAAGACGGAGAAGACGGCGGCGTCGACCGCGTAGTCGACATCGGCGTCGTCGAGCACGATCACGGAGTTCTTGCCGCCGAGTTCGAGGACCGCGGGCTTCAGATGCCGGGCCGCGTGCACGCCGATGATCCGGCCGATGGCCGTGGAACCAGTGAAGTTGACGGCCCGAACGCGTTCGTCGGCGATCAGGGCCTCGGCGACGGCGGCCGCGTCCTCCGGAGCGTTCGTGATCACGTTCAGGACGCCGTCGGGGAGGCCCGCGTCACGCAGGACGTCCGCGACGAACAGTCCGCAGGCGATCGGCGCGTCCTCGCTCGGCTTCATCACCACGGTGTTGCCCGCGGCGAGCGGCGCGGCCACCGCCCGGACGCCCAGGATGACCGGGGCGTTCCACGGCGAGAAGGCGGCCACGACACCCACCGGTTCGCGGATCGCGAGCCCCAGCGCGCCCTCCTCCTGCGCGCTCAGCACCTCGCCGCGCGGCGCGGTCACCGCGGCGGCGGCCTCGCGGAGGATGTTCGCGGCCAGTCCGACGTTGAACATGGCCCAGGGCCGGGTCCCACCGACCTCGCCCGCCATGATCCGTACGGCCTCGTCCGTGCGGGCCTCCAGCAGGTCGGCCGCGGTGAGGAAGATCTTCCGCCGCTGGGCGGGCCCGAGCGCCGCCCAGTCGGCGAAGGCCGCGTCGGCGGCGTCCACCGCCCGGGTGACGTCCTCGACGCCGGCCGCGGCGACCGTGGCGTACACCTGTGAGCTGTAGGGATTCACGTCCTCGGCGGTGCGCCCGGAGGTCGCGGGCAGGTCCTTGCCGCCGATCAGCAGGTCACGATGGAGGGTCATGCGCGGCTCTTCCCGTCATGCGAGGCGATACGCCGTGCTCCGCAAGGCAAGCGTGTTCGCCTGGTGAACAATTCTCCGTTGAATCTTCAAATGGAGTCTGCAACTCGACGGGGCATCGGTCAATGGCCGACGGTCCCGCCGTGTCCCTCCACCAGCATCCTGGCCGCCCGTCCTGCCTGCTCGGCGGGCTTCGGGCCGCTCTGCTCGATCCCGGCGGTGACCATGGCTCCCTCCGCCAGTAGATACACCTGTGCGGCCAGGGCGGGGGGCAGACCGGCGTCGTTCACGAGACCGGCCAGATATTCCTTGAAAGCCCTCTTGTGGGTGCGGACCTGGGCGGTGACCCGATCCGACGTCGCGCCGAGCTCCCCGTACGAGTTGATCCAGGCGCAGCCCCGGAAGTCGGGCTCACGGAACCACTCGCCGAGCCAGTCGAAGACCGCGACGATGCGCCGCGCGGGATCATCGTGCCCGGCCACGTGGTCCGCCAGCCGCTGCCGCCAGCGGATGTCACGACGCTCCAGATAGGCCACGACCAGCTGCTCCTTGGCGGGAAACAGCTGGTAGAGCCGTTTCAGCGAGACCCCCGACGCGCCACGGATGTCGTCCATGCCGACGGCCTGTATGCCCCGCCCGTAGAACAGGGCTTCCGCCGCGTCCAGGGCCTGATCCCTGGCGACCGCGCTGTCCATGTACCGGACCACTCCTTGATGTCTTGACGGGAGAACCACCGTTCTCTACGTTAGCAGCCACACCGGAGAACGTGCGTTCTCCTACTCGTCGCACCGCCATCGAGAGGAAGCCGTCATGACCGACCGCCCGCCCCTGCCGCCCTTCACCCGTGAGACCGCGGCCCAGAAGGTCCAGGCCGCCGAGGACGCCTGGAACACCCGCGATCCCCACAAGGTGTCGCTCGCGTACTCGCAGGACTCGGTCTGGCGCAACCGCGACACCTTCGTCACCGGCCGCGCCCGGATCGTGGAGATGCTCACCGACAAGTGGGGGCGCGAGCAGGAGTACGCCCTGCGCAAGGACCTCTGGGCCTTCGACGGCAACCGCATCGCCGTCCGCTTCCAGTACGAGTGCCGCGACGCAGATGGCCAGTGGTGGCGCTCCTACGGCAACGAGCTGTGGGAGTTCGACGAGCACGGCCTGATGACGCGGCGCGAGGCCAGCATCAACGACGTGCCGATCGAGGAGAAGGAACGCCGGATCCACGGCCCGCGCCCGGACACGGAGCGAGGGGATTCCTTCCCCGTCCAGTAGCGGGCCGCAAGGCGCCAGGGCGGCGAGGCGACGTTCAGTAGGGTTCCCGGGTGACTGAACAGGCCCGGAAGCCCTTCCTCTACGTCGTCGTCTGCGCCGCCGGAGTCGCCGAGGGGGTCGAGGAGCTGATCACTCTGGCGCAGGAGCGGAACTGGGACGTCGGGGTCTTCGCGACCCCGATCGCGACGGGCTTCTTCGACACCGCGGCGGTCGAGTCGCGGACCGGCAGGCCGATCCGGTCCGCCTGGCGTGCCCCGGGCGACCCGCGCCCCTTCCCCGACCCGGACGCCGTCGCCGTGGCGCCCGCGACCTTCAACACCGTCAACAAATGGGCGGCCGGGATCTCCGACACCCTCGCCCTCGGCACACTCTGCGAGGCGTACGGGATGGGGGTGCCGATCTCCGTACTGCCCTGTGTGAGCGAGGCGTTGACGGCCCACCCCGCATACCAGGACAGCCTGAAAAGGCTGCGCGGGATGGGCGTCCGGTTCGGCGAACACGCCTTCGGCGGTCCGGCGGGCCGGGAGTTCCGCTGGGAGCAGGCCCTGGATCTCCTGGAGCGCTGACCCGGTCCCGGGCCGGGTGTCAGTGCCCCAGCTCCTCCCTCAACTCCGGCTGCAGCAGCTCCCGATGAGCCCGTACGAGGTCGTCGCACAGGTCCCAGATCCGCTCCACCGGAAGGGCCGCCGCCGTCGCGGGGTCGGCCATCGCGGCGTGGCGGATGTGCCGCGGGTCGCCGTCCGTGGCCGCGCGGACGACCAGGTCGGTGACGGAGACGTACGCGCTGTTGAGCGCCGCGCACTGCGGGGGCAGTGACCCCACGCGGGTCGGCTGGACGCCCAACGCATCGACCAGGCAAGGCACTTCGACCACGGAGTCGGCGGGCAGGTTGTCGATGAGCCCGCGGTTCGGGACGTTCCCGTAGATCGTGCGTGGGGTCCCGGTGACGACACTGTGGATGACCTGGGGTGCGTACTCCATGGTGCCCTCGACGGGCAGCGGAGTGTCCGCGAGGAGGGCCCGGCGGGTGCGCTCGTAGTCGGCGGTGTTCTCCTCGATGATGTCCAAGTACGCGCCCACCGGCAGCCGCAGACGTTCGATCTCGGTGTCGTGGTGCAGATACCAGGGAACGTACTCGGCCGAGTGCTCGCTCGTCTCGGTGGGGTAGTGGCCCAGCCTGCGGTACATGTCGACCCGTACGCGGCGCAGGAGACCCGGATCCTTGGTGATCGCGGCGTCGAGGAGCGGGTGGAGGTCGCGGCCGTCGCGCTCGAAACGCAGCACCCAGGCCTGGTGGTTCACGCCGGCCGCCAGATAGGAGACCTCCTCGAAGGGGACACCCGCCAGCTGTGAGAGGTCGTGCATCGTCCAGTACACCGAGTGGCACAGGCCCGTCACGCGCAGGGCCGGTGCGATCCGCGACAGGTACAGGACGTTCATCGCCATCGGGTTGGTGTAGTTCAACAGCAGGGCGTCCGGGCAGAGTTCGGCCATGTCCTCGGTGAGGGCGCGCAGCACCGGGAAGGTGCGCAGGGCCCGGAAGATGCCGCCGATGCCGAGGGTGTCGCCGATGGTCTGGCGCACTCCGTAGCGGGCCGGGACGTCGAAGTCCTTGCGGGTGGCCTCGTTCATACCGACCTGGACGGTGTTGACCACGAAGTCCGCGCCTTCGAGGGCCGCGCGCCGGTCGAGGTGCGCGGTGATCGTCGGTTTGGCGCCGCGCTCGTCCGCGATGTGGCGGGCGGCTCCCTCCGCCGTGGCCAGCCGTTCCTCGTCGATGTCGTGCAGGGCGATCCGGGCGTGCCCCAGCTCGGGGAAGGCGAACAGGTCGGCCAGGAGCCCCTGCGTGAACACCACGCTGCCGGCTCCCACGAAGGCGATCTTTACCTCGGTCATGTGCGGCTCTCCAGGTCGGTGCGGGTGAGGGCCTCGCGCCACGTCGGCTGCGCCGCCGTACCGCCGTGGCCGCGGGTCGAGAGCGAACCGCAGACGGCGGCCAGCGCAAGCGATGAGCGCAGGTCAAGACCGCGCAGGGTCGCCGTGACGAATCCGGCGTCGAAGCTGTCGCCCGCGCCCACGGTGTCGATCGGCTCGACCGGCATGGCCGGAACGCGCCGGACCCGGTCTCCGTCGTGGGCCAGCGCGCCCTCGGAGCCGTCCTTGACGACGACCAGCGGGACGATTCCCGCCAACGCGGCTGCCCCTGCCTCCAGTTGGGTCTCACCGGTGAGCGCGCGGGCCTCGGCGGCGTTCGGCAGCAGGATGTCGGTGAACTCCAGTACCGGGTCGAGCAGTTCGCGGTCCCAGCTGCCGTCGGGATCGTCGTTGGTGTCGAGCGAGGTACTCGCCCCGTGGGACCTGGCTCCGGCGAACACGGCTGGCAGGGACCGTGCCAGACGGGGCATCAGGAAGAAGGACCCCGCGTGCACGTGCCGGGTGTCGGCCAGCAATGCCTCGGGCACGTCCTGCGCACTCGTCGCCGTCAGACAGCCGGGCGAGGTGAGGATGGCCCGGTCGCCGTCCTTGTCGTTGAGCACCACGGTGAGGGGCGTGGGCAGTTGGGGGTCGGTGGTCAGGTGAGTGACGTCGACGCCGCGGTCGGTGAGCGCTCCGCGGACGAACGCGCCCGCGGGATCGTCCCCCACACGCCCGGCGAAGGCCACCCGCAGCCCAAGCCGTGCCGCACCGCACGCCATGATGGCCGCCGAGCCGCCGAGGACCAGCCCGCCCCGCTCGACGAGCTGTTCACGCTGGCCGAAGGCCATCGCGTGGGGCACCGGACCCACCACGACATCGGGATTGACGTCACCGATCACCAGGAGGTCGAAGGAACGGGACAAGGCGGCTACCCTTTCAGTCCGCTGGACGTGAGCGACTGGACGAACGTCTTCTGCGCCAGCAGGAACGCCACCAGGACCGGCAGCACCGTGATGACGTTGCCCGCCATCACCGCGGACCACCGCGCGTGGTGCTGCCCCTGGAAGGTGGTCAGACCCAACTGGAGCGTGTACTGCGTGTCGTGGTTGATCGCGATGAGCGGCCAGGACAGGTCGTTCCACGTCGTGAGGAACGTCAGCACCGCGACCGTCGCGAGGGCGGGCCGGGCCAGCGGCATGACGATCGAGAAGAGGACCCGCAGCCGCGAACACCCGTCGATCCAGGCGGCCTCCTCGATCTCCCTCGGCAGCGTCAGGAAGAACTGCCGGAACAGGAACACGGCGAAGGGCGTCACCAGCGACGGCACGATCAGCGCGCCCAGCGTGTCGATCAGACCGAGCCACTTCATCACCAGGAAGGTCGGGATCATCGTCAGCTGGAACGGGATGACCATGGTCGCCAGCATCAGCCCGAGCAGCACCCGCGACCCCGCGAACCGCATCCGCGCGAACGCGTAGCCGCCGAGCGACCCGAACAGCAGATTCGACACGACGGCGACCGACGCGACGATCAGCGAGTTCGCGAACCAGCGCGGGAACATCGCGTTGCCCAGCACATACCGGTAGCCGCCCAGATCGATGCCGTCGGGCCACAACGCCGGCGGAAACCGGTTGATCTCCGCGTTCGTCATCACCGAGCTCAGCAGCAGCCACACCAGCGGCAGCGCGAAGGCCAGCGCCAGCGGGGCGAGGAGCAGATGCCAGGGGTTCACCCCGCGCGGACCCGTCACGCGCGGGCCCACCCCGCGCGTGTTCACCTTGAGCGCACTCGTCGGACGCGTGCTCATCGGAGGGCTCCTTCCACGACACGACCCTGCCGGCGCCGGACGACACGCAGGGCCACCCCCGCGACCAGCAGGGCCAGCGCGAGGACGTACGCGGCCGCGGCCCCGTATCCCGCCGTGAACATCTGGAACGCCTGCTGCCAGACGAAGTACACGATCACGGTGGTCGAGCCGAGCGGGCCGCCCTTCGTGGTCACGTACACGAGGTCGAAGACCTGGAGCGCGGTGATCAGCTGCCACAGCAGCAGGAAGACCGTCACGGGGGTGAGGGCCGGGAGGGTGATGTGCCGCAGTACGCGCCACCGGCCGGCCCCGTCGATGCGGGCGGCCTCGACGAGTTCGCGCGGTACGTCCTGCAGCGCGGCGAGGTAGACGACCACGCAGAAGCCGACACCGCTCCACAGGGAGATCAGGACCAGCAGATGGATGGCCTGGTCGGGGTCGGTCAGGAAGCCCTGCGGCGAGATGCCGAACTTGTGCAGCAGCGAGTTGGCCGCGCCGAACTCCGGATCGAGGATGAACGAGAACAGCACGCCCTGGGCGGCCGCGGACACCACGAACGGGATGAAGAGCAGGGTCCGGTAGAGGCCGATGAACCGGATCCGCCGGTTCAGGGCGAGCGCGAGCGCCAGACCGCCGAGCAGGCTCAGCGGCACGAACAGCGCCGCATACAGCAGCGTATTGCCCACCGCCGTATGGAAGTTGGGGTCCTGGGCCAGCGCCCGGTAGTTGTCGAGACCCACCCAGCGGCCCGGCGTGACCAGGTCGTCGGCGCGGAACGACAGCAGCAGCGACCAGACCACCGGGACGATGCCCAGGCCCAGGATGACGAGAACCGACGGCGCGATGAAAGCCCAGGCGGTGGCCTTCTCCCGCCGGGCGCGCCGCCGCGCACCGCGCCGTGAGACGGCCGGCGCCCGCGGCTGGGACTGCGGCGCGAGGGTGATGGCGCGGGGCAGTGATGTCATGCGGCCTTCCTCCCTTGGTACAGCGCGGGGATCAGCACAGGTCGAGCGAGGGATCCGTGAGGGGTCCGGATCCGTGCGGGGTCAGCGCGGGATGAGTAGCGCCGCGTCGGCCTTGTCGGCGCACCGGCGCAGCGCCTCGGCGGGGGAGTCCCTGCCGAGCAGGACCGAGACGATCGCTTCGCCGAGGGCCTGGGAGATCTGCGGATACGCGGCGTGGACGGGCCGGACCCGGGCGGAGTCCAGCGCGTCGGTGAACACCGCGAGCCCAGTGGTCTCCCGGGAGTGGGTCCGCCACTGCGGGCGCCGCTCCGTCGCGGAACCGAGGGGCAGGCTCCCGGCCCGGATGTCCCACCGGGCGTCCTGCTCCGGCCGCATCATCCACCGGACGAACTCCACGGCTGCCCGCGAGCGCGCGGTGCCGTTGTCGAAGACGGTCCAGGTGTCGGGGCCCGAGATCGTCACCGGGCGCCCGCTGTAGGACGGCAGCGGTACGACGTCGTAGTCCACCTCGGCGTCCAGGATGTCCGGAAGTTGCCAGGGCCCGGTCGCCACCATCGCCATCCGGCCGCCCAGGAACACCTGGTACATCTGCTCGCCGCCGGGCTTCGGGTCGACGTACACGCTCTTGTCCTCGACGAGTCGCCGCAGTGTGTCGAGTGCTCGGACGCCCTGGCCGGCGAAGCCGATGCTCCTGCCGTCGGCGGCGACGACGTCACCGCCCAGGTCCCAGATCATCGGCCACAGCCGCCAGACCGTGTCCTCGTCGCCCGTGCCGGGCCAGCCCGTTCCGAAGACGCCCCGTCCGGAGTCGGTCAACTTCCTTGCCGTGTCGGTGAATTCGTCCCAGGTCCAGCCCGCTTCGGGGAAGGGGACACCGGCCTGCCGGAACAGCTTCCTGTTGTAGACGACGGCCAGCGAGTCGAGCAGCGCGGGAGCGGCCCGCACCTTGCCGTTGACGGTGACCGCCTCGCGCACCGGCGCCCAGAAGCTGTTCCAGGCCGTGGGGCCGCCGCGCATCGCGTCGGTCAGGTCGACGACCCGGGGGCTGCGGGCGATGCTGGCGAGGTCGGAGCCGAAGACGTACGCGATGTCCGGGTACGAGCCGGCGGCCAGCGCAGCCGTCACCTTCTGCAGCATCGCGTCGGAGACGACCCCGCCGCCACCGGCGTCCACCCGGATCCTCGGATGCGTCCGGTTGAACTCCGTGACCAGCGCCTGAATGGCGTCCTTGGCGATGTCGACCTGACCGTGCCACAGCTCCACGGTCACCTTCCCGTCGGCACCCACGCCGTCGGACGCGCCCTGCGAACAGGCGCCCAGGAGGGGCGCGGCGGCGACAGCGGCAGCCCCCTTGAGCAGGCCGCGGCGCTCAACAGGGCACAACACACCTCGGGTCCGAGTCATCGGGAGCCTCCGTCAGCGGGTCTTGCGGACGTAGTCGGCGCTGTCCGGCGTCGACACCAGCACATCCCGGCGCACGATGCTCAGCCGGTCGCCGAAGCCCGAACGGGCCTTCCTGAAACCGTTGTCGGTGTACTCGATCACGACGACCCGGTCGTCGAACGCCTCGGCGTACTCACCGCATTCGTCGTACTCGCCGCACTCCTCCGCCACCGCGAAGTCGAGCCCCGTACGGCCTCGTTGACCGGCCAGCTCGACGGTGTTCTTCTGTCCGATGGCCAGGCCCCGGGAGTGCGTGTGGTCCGAGAGCAGCTTGATGAAGGCGGTGGCGTCGGCCGCGCTCAGCAGCCCGCGGGAGCGGGTGAAGCTGTCGAAGTTGTCGGGCTCGACGGCGTCGTAGCCCTTGTCCGCGCAGCCGTCGATCCACTCGTTGATCCGGCCGGCGACGCGTTCGCGCTTGGCGGGTGTGCCGATGTCGAGCAGTGCCTCGTCCCAGTCGCCGTCGACGACGACCTTGCCCTTCTTGTCGCGCAGCAGCAGGTCGGCGGGCCAGTCGTCCCGCTCGTCCGGCTGGGCCTGGAACGCGTTGACATAACAGATGTTGTAGAGGCCGCGCGCGGGTTCGGCCTCGCGGTCGCGGGCGACGATACGGACGCCGGCGGGCGGCGGATAGGCGCCACCGATCTGGTAGTCGAATCCGGCGTGCACGGGCGGCAGCCGAACGGCCTTCGGGCTCGGCCTCGTGGACTCGTCCGGACCCTTGTCGTCCGGATCCGACGTACAGGAAGCCAGTGCGGCGAGGACGATCAGGGCGATGGTCGCCCTGAACACTCCCACGCGGGCGCCACGCTTGACGGGCATGTCCGCTCCATCAATCGCGAGTACGTCCCCGCCTCGGACCCCGTGACGGTCCTGGCGACTTTGGCCGGACTGAGAACCTTGTCCGATACCGGCTGGGCGTACCTCTGCGTGCCGGGCTGCGGGCCTGGGCACGCCCAGGATCAAACCGTGCGAAATTCTGCGCGTCAAGTCCGCGCAGGGTTGTGGGGCGGCTCCGCCCGGACCGGTGTGTTGTTGGCCGCGGGTGGGTGGGGGCTGGTCGCACCCGACGACGCATGGACCGGCCACCCCACAGGAACGCCCAACCGACCAGACGTTCTAGTGTTTGATCATGATCCGAGAACACGTCACCCTCGCCGTCCACGACCACGGCGGCGAGGGCGCCCCGCTCCTGCTGCTGCACGGCGCCGGCCGTACTCTCGCGGACTGGGCCGCCGTCGCCCCGCTTCTCGCCCGCCACCACCGGGTGCTGGCCGTGGACCTCAGGGGCCACGGATTCTCGCCGGACGGGACGTGGAGCATCCCCGAGGTGCTCGCCGACATCGAGGCGGTCCTGGACACGCACGGCATTCCCGGGGCGCTCCCCGTCGGCCACTCCCTCGGCGGGATGCTCGCCGTCCGGTACGCCCTGGATCACCCCGGGGTCACTCCGGGCGCGGTGAACCTGGACGGATTCGGGTGGGGACGGCCCGGCCAGTACGTCGGCCTCGATCCGGCGTACGTCGAGGAACGGCTCGCCCAGATGCGGGAGTTGGCCACGACGGTGGCGGGCCAGGTCGTTCCCCCGGGCGGCCTCAGGGACCTGCTCGCCCAGCAGCGGGCGATGTCCGCGCAACTGGGCATCCCGTACGAGCTGCTGGAGGCGGGAGTCCGGCGTTCCGTCCACGAACGCGCCGACGGACAGCTGGAGTTGCGGCCAGGTCGGGAGCACGCCCTGGAGATGCTGGCCGAGATCGACTCGCTCGACCTCTTCGCGCTCTTCCACCGCATGGAACGGCCCCTGCTGCTCGGCCGCGCGCTGCGGCCGGTCCCGTCGATCCCGGGCCTCGACTGGTTCGACGGACTGATGGCGGCCTACGCGACGGGACTCGCCCGGGATCTCGCCGAACTGGCCCACAGCCGTGCCGAGGTGACCGTCGCCGACATCGACGGCACCCACGCGATGCTGCTGGAGAACCCGCGCCCGGTCGCCGACGCCATCCTGGGATTCGCCGCGCGGCTCTCCGCCGGCTGACCGTGGGCCCCGCCCTGCGAGCGATGGCTGTCCGGAGCACCGAACACGGGAGACGGCCGCTCGGCCATGGTGCCGTGCCGGCAGCACCGGGCTACCGTTTCGTGAGGCCGACGCCCGTTCCCGCACGGGCACGACTTCCCGTACGGGGGCGACTTCTCGTACGGGCATGACGTCTCGTACGGGCACGAGGAGAACCGTGACGGATGCAAGGAGAACCGTGAGCACCCCGCACAAGCCGCTCGTGATCCTGCAAACCGACCCGCACCCCAAGGAACGCATCTTCACCCGGGACGCACTGACCCGGTTGCACGATCGCTTCGCCGTCGTGGAGCCGGACACCGAGGAAGCCTTCGACAAGGTGCTGCCCGACGCGTTCGCGGTCGTCGGCCAGCCCGATCTGCCGGCCGAACGTCTCGCCCGGGCAGGGGAGTTGAGGGCCCTGCTCAACGTCGAGGGCAACTTCTTCCCGAACGTCGACTACGAGGTGTGCTTCCGGCGCGGCATCCACGTCCTGGGCTGCGGACCCGCCTACGCCCAGGCAGTCGCCGAGTACGCCCTCGGGCTCGCGCTCGACCTCGCGCGCGGCATCAGCCGTGAGGACCGAGCTTTTCGCGCAGGACGCGAACGGTACGTCTCCGACGGCAACACCGACGCCGTACTGCTGCGCGGCGCGGACGTCGGCCTGATCGGATTCGGGAACCTCGGCCGCAGCCTCCACCCGCTCCTGGCGCCCTTCCGTCCCACCCTCCGCGTCTACGACCCCTGGCTGCCGGCCGCCGTCCTGCGCGAGCAGGGACTCGTCCCGGCCGGCCTCGACGAGACCCTGACCCACAGCCGGTTCGTCTTCGTCCTCGCGACCGTCACGGACGACAGCCGCCATCTGCTCGGCGAGCGCGAACTCGGCCTGCTGCCCGACGGCGCCCGGCTCGTACTGGTCAGCAGAGCGCCCGTCGTGGACTTCCCCGCGCTGCTCGCGCGGGTGGCCGAGGGCAGGCTGCTCGCGGGCATCGACGTCTGGCCCGACGAACCCGTCGCCGCCGACGACCCGTCCCGCGAACTGGAGGGCCTGGTCCTCTCCGCCCACCGCGCGGGCGGCATCCCGGAGGCCTTCCTGACCATCGGCGACATGGTCGTCGACGACCTGACCCTGCTGGCCGACGGGCTGCCGCCCGCCCGGATGCAGACCGCGGCGCGCGAACTCGTCGGCCGATACCGCAACCGTCCCGTCACCTGAAGAGTCCGGCCGTGCCGTGCTTTCCCGGGAGACGCCCCGCGGACCCCCGGCCGCGGAAGCACGTCGCCCGACGTGCCCGGAACCGCCCCTGTGAGGTGCATTTCAGTGAACATCCCCTGCGAGGGCCTGCTGTTCGACAACGACGGCGTGCTGGTCGACTCGGACCTCGGCGTCGACCAGGCATGGAGCAAGTGGGCCCGCGCCCGAGGTCTCTCCGCCGACCGGGTCACCGCGATGGTGCACGGCAGGCGCTCCGCCGACACCGTCGCACTGCTCGTGCCCGACCCCGGGGAACGGTCCGCCGCCCTCGCCGAGATCGACCGCCTGGAGATCGAGGCGGCGGCCACCACGACCGCACTGCCCGGCGCCCTCGACCTGCTGACGAGCCTGCCGCGAGGCAGCTGGGCCGTGGTGACCTCCGGAGTGAACGCGCTCGCCCGGGCCCGCATCGCCGCCGCGGGCCTGCCCCTGCCGCCCGTGCTCATCACCGCGGACGACGTCACCCACGGCAAACCCGCCCCCGACGGCTATCTCGCGGCCGCCGGGAAGCTGGGCACGGACCCGGCACGCACGGTCGTCCTCGAGGACAGCGCGGCCGGCGCCACGGCGGGGGCGGCGGCCGGGGCGTACGTCATCGGCGTCGGGCCGCGCGGTCTGGACACCGACGCCCTCGTCGTCGTACGGGATCTGCGCGGGGTGACCTGGCACGACGGCGTACTCGACCTGGGCACGGCGGAGTTGCTGCGCTCCTGACCCGGCGGGATTCCGACGGCCTCAGTGCGGGCCCGCCGGTTCGAACTCCGTGCCGCACGGGCCCGCGCCCTCGCTCTCCCGCAGCGGCACCGGGTCCCCGCTCATCGTCAGGGTGGGGTAGAAGCGGCCGATGCGCTCGGCGGAGCGGCCGACGTAGTGGCCGATGTACGAGCGGCGGAAGCGGTCGGCGCTGCGGTTGGGCTGGGAGCCGTGCACCAGGCTGCCGTTGAAGAACAGGACGTCCCCCGGCTCCATGTCGACCGGAACGGGGGCCAGTCCGGGCGGCGGCGGGACGTACTCGCGGGCGAACGACAGCCCCTCGTCGGCCTCCTCGGGGCAGAACACGTCCATGCGGTGGGTGCCCGGGACCACTTCGAGGCCGCCGTTCTCCCGGTCGATCACATCGCAGGCGACCCAGGCGGCCACACAGGTGCCCGGCTCCACCCGCAGATAGAAGTTGTCCTGGTGCAGGGCCTGGCCGCGGGCGCCCGGCGGCTTGAAGTAGAACATGCTCTGCGCGGCCAACACCTCCTCGCCCAGAAGCAGTTCGAGGATGTCCCGCAGCCGGGGTTCGAGGAGGTGGCGCAGCGCCAGGTCGTTGATGCGGTGCGGGTTCATGACCCGGGGGTAGACGTGCAGCGGGTCCGCGGGGCCGGTCGTCTCGGTCGCGCGGGGTTCGAAGTGCCCGGGGACCGGTCCGCGGGCGTGCAGTGCGGCGAACTCGGCACACAGCGCGTCGATCTCGGCCGGGGCGAACAGCCCGCGCGCCACGGTGAAGCCGTCCTGCTCGAAGCGCCGTACGACATCCCCGCTCGCGCCTCCGCCCGCGTCCGTTTTCGCGCCCCTGTCCGTGACTGTCATACGACCGTCCCTTCGCGTCGGTGTCCTGCATGGTCCACGCTAGGCAGAAGTGCCTTCCGGGAGGATGCCTGTGCGTGCTGACCAGTTGCCCGAGCCTGCTGCCCCGTCACCGCCGCCCGGCCTGGTGACGGTCGGCCGCTTCGACCAGCACCCCGGCTACAGCGTCAGCCGGCCGGGTGGCGCAGACAGCTGGCTCTTCGTCTGGACCACGGGTGGTGAGGGCCGACTCGCCCAGGGAGCAGCCGAGACGGATGCGGGCACGGGTGACCTCGTCGTCCTCGGCCCGGACCTGCCCCACCACTACGCCGTCGCACCGGGCGCGAGGCACTGGGCGTTCTGGTGGGTGCACTGCCAGGCACGGCCGACCTGGACGGACTGGCTGCGGCCGTACGCGCTCGGGGACCGGCTGTACGCCGTCACACCGGTCCCGGACGGCGTGCGCGGCCGGCTGGAGTCGGCGTTCCGGCGGATGCTCACGGACGCCCGGTGGACGGGCGCGGGCGCTCCACCGAAGGAAGAGCCCTTGGAGGAGCCCGAGGACGGCCGGGTCGCCGTGGCCCACGGGACCGCCGCCCGCGAGCTCACCCTCTGCTCCCTGGAGTCCGTCGTCCTGCTCGCCACCGCCACGGCACGCGGGGAACCCGACCGGTCCGGCCTCGACGTACGGATCCGGCAGGCCGAGGCGCTCATCGCGGCCGACCCGGGCGCCCCGCACACCGTGGAGTCACTGGCGGCAGGGGTCTCGCTCTCGGCGTCCCGCTTCGCGCATCTCTTCACCCAGCAGCTCGGCCGGTCCCCGATGCGGGCGCTGCTGATCGCCCGGCTGCTGCACGCAGCGCGACTGCTGGAAGCCACCGACCTGCCGGTGGAACGGGTCGCCGCGGCCTCCGGCTTCAGCAGCCCGTTCCACTTCAACCGGGTCTTCCGGCAGCGCTACGGAGCCCCGCCCGGCGCGTACCGGGCCGGGCTCCGACGCTGACGACCGTCGTGATCTAGTCGCGCGGCGGGCAGCGCTCGGCGGCGAAGGCCGCCAGCCAGGCCAGCGGGGCGTTCCAGTTGACCGTCACCTCGTTGGTGGAGTACGAGCCGATGTCGTCGATGTAGCAGGCCGCGGGGGAGCAGCCGGCCAGGTGCTCCTGCGCCACCGGGTCCTGCAGACCGCTGTTGGGGCCGCCCGCGAGGGAGCCCGCAGGCGGGTTCGGCAGCGAGGCGTCGTACTGGTTCGCCCAGAACCGGTGGTGCTGGTTGCGGGCGTACGTGTCGCCGTAGCCGGTGACGTAGGAGAGATCGAGGGTGTTGCGGCCCAACAGGTAGTCCATCGACTCCAACACCCCGGCGCGGTACCGCTGTTGGCCGGTGAGCGCGTAGGCCGTCGCCATGACGATCGCATTGTTGGTGACCTGGCTGTTGGAGCCCCACACGTAGCCGTTCGCGGGGATGGGCACGGCGTAGCCCTGGCCCGCCATCATGGCGAGGTGTCCGTCGGCCGCGGCGGTCACGGACGCGCGCACCCGCCTGATGTCGGAGGCGGGCAGCCCGTTCGGCACGGTCGCCAGGGTCAGCCGGCCGAGCGCCGCGGTGTCGGCCCAGTTGAAGCCGGTCGGCGTGAGCGCGCCGGACGAGGTGTGCCAGGGCGAGGAGGTGACCGCGTCCCGGTAGGCACGCTCCCCGGTCGCCGCGTACAGCTCGGTCGCCGCCCAGTAGAAGTCGTCGGTGACCTGGGTGTCGTTGTAGGGGCCGCCGCCCGTGCTGTCCGATTCCGGGGCGTACAGCGCGGGGTTGGCCTTCGCCGCGGTCCACGCCGTGCGGGCCACGCTCAGACACCGCTTCGCGTACGTGGAGTCGTACGGCTTGAAGACACGCGCGCACTGGGCCGCCGTGGCGGCGAGGTTGAGCGTGGCCGCAGTGGAGGGGCGGTGCAACTCGCGCGGCTGGGAGTCCAGTTCGGGACGGGTCGGGATGCCGGTCCAGGCCGCGTCATGGATCTTGTGGAAGGCCATACCGGCGTAAGGCCTGCCCTCCGGCACCTGCATCCGCATCAGGAAGTCGAGCTCCCAGCGGGCCTCGTCCAGCACGTCCGGGACGCCGTTGCCGCGCTCGGGTATCCGCAGGGTCGAGTCGCCGAGCGCGGACGCGTTGCCCGCTCGCTTGGCCCGCGCGAAGGAGTCGACGAGCGTCCAGGCGGAGATCCCGCCGTTGACGACGTACTTGCCGTGGTCGCCCGCGTCGTACCAGCCGCCCCGAACGTCCTGGGTGTAGTCGCACACCCCGGCCTGACAGGGCACGTTCGTGTCGCCCTGGTTCGGTGCGACCCCGATGTGCCCGGCGGGCCGCGCATAGGCGGGACCCACCAGCGAGGCCTCGATCGGCGTGCCGCTGCGCTGGTGGTAGAAGAACGCCATCGCGTCCGAGCGCAGGCTGTCGTAGAGATCCGCGCGGATGTCGAAGGGCGCGCTGCTCAGCCCGTCGACCACCAGGACGAAGCCCGAGCCCGCCTTCCGGTACGCGGAGAAGTCCGCGGTGTGGGTGGCCTCGCCCGAGGCCGTGTCCGTGCCGTGTACGACGGTTCGGCCGGAGGCGGCCACGGCGCCCGACGCGTTGCGCAACTGCCAGGTCAGCGGCTGGGCCGCCGAGGTGACCACCGTGGCGCGCTTGGGGCCGTCCGGCAGGTAGCCCGCCTGGTTCACGCGCACGGGCGTCGTGGCGGTGGCGGCCGGGTCCGCGGCGGCCGGCGGTGCGGCTGACGGTGACGCGGCGGACGGCAGCCCGGTCGCGCCGGGTGCGAGGGCCATGCCGCCGGAGAGCAGGGCCGCCGTCAGCAGGGCGGCCGTCGTGCGTTTTCTCGTACGGCGTCTTGTGGGACGGCGGTGCACGTGCGGGAACGTGAGCATGGAGCGCCTCCCGGTGCCTGGACTGGGTCCACGGATGCCGTCTCACGGGGACGACAGGACAGTGGGAGCGCTCCCAAAACGGAGCATTGCATGACCATGTCACAGCGTCAATGCTCCGCGCACGACCTGGCCGGGCCGCGGCGGTCGACCCGGTTGAGGTGGCCCGGTCGAGGTGCCCCGGGGCGTGCGCGCCTCAGCCTCCGAACACGCGCAGTGAGAGCCAGAGGGCCACCACGGCGGGGATCAGCGTGGCGGGCACGGTGATGAGGCCGAGGCGCGTGAACTCGCCGAGATCGACGTCGTGTTCGTGCTGATGCACGATGCGCCGCCACAGCAGCGTGGCCAGCGATCCGGCGTAGGTGAGGTTGGGGCCGATGTTCACCCCGAGCAGTACGGCGAGGACCGGACCGGGGCCCGCCACGGCCGCCAGGGGCAGCAGCACGAGGACGGCGGGCAGGTTGTTGATGAGGTTCGCCAGGACGGCGGCGAGGGCCGCGATGCCGAGCAGCGCCGACAGGCTCGACGAGTCGGGGACCAGGTGGCCGAGCACGTCCGAGAGGCCGTTCTCGACCACGGCACGCACCACGATCCCGAGTGCCAGGACGAAGGCGAGGAAGGCCGGCGAGGCGGCGCGCGCGACGGCGAGCGGTGTGGTGTACCCGCGGATCAGCGCCCGGCCGGCCAGGACGAGCGCCCCGGCCAGCGCCGCCCAGGCCGGTTCGATGCCGAGCGCGGACGCCACGGCGAAGCCCGCGAGGGTACAGGCGACCGTGACCAGCGCGAACACGGGCGGCTCGACGGGCTCGACGGTGGCAGGCTCCGGGGCGTCGCCCCTGAGGTCGTCGGCGAAGAAGCGCCGGAAGACCAGGTACTCGGCCGCGATGGCGACGGCCCACGCGGGCCCCATCAGCACGGCGAACCGGGTGAAGCTCAGACCGCTGGCCGTGAACGCCAGCAGATTGGTGAGGTTGGAGACGGGCAGCAGCAGCGAGGCCGTGTTCGACAGATGGGCGGTGGCGTACACATGGGGCTTCGGGCGGGCGCCGAGCCGGGCCACGGTCGCGAACACCACCGGCGTGAGCAGGACGACGGTGGCGTCCAGGCTCAGCACGGCCGTGATCACCGAGGCGAGAACGAAGTTGGCGGCCAGCAGTCGTTGCGGCCGCCCCTTGGACGTACGCGCCAGCCAGGCGCCGCACGCCTGGAAGAGCCCCTCGTCGTCGCAGAGTTTGGCGAGTACGAGCACCGCGGCCAGGAAGCCCACGACGGGTCCGAGCAGCTCGGCCTCGGCGCGTGCCTGGTCGAGCGTGATCGCGCCGGCCGCGATCACCACACCGGCGGCCGGGACCGCCACGGTCGCCTCCGGCAGGCCGAAGGGACGGATCACGGCACAGGCCAGTACCGCCACGAGGAGAACGGCGGAAAGGGCTGTGGCGAGCGTGGAACTCAGGGTTCGTCCTTCGGGAGTGATTGTCGGTTTCGTTGAATCGAATCAGACGGCCTGTTGCGGAGGCGAACGGGGGTGAGTCGAAGACTCCGCCGTCAAGCTCCTTCCCTGCGTTCTTGGGTTGCATATTCCAACGAATTACTGGCGGCAGCCCTCTTCTTCGCGATGCCAAATCGGTACTTACTTCAGGTAACTTGAGAGTGTGCCATTCCGAATCGCATTGCTTCGGGCTTCTGTTGACACTTTGTCTCCGCCAAAGACGTTGCTGGGAATGGAGGATTGAGAGCGGTCTCTTGTTCCGGGGCGGTGCGTTGTGCAAAGGTGCACCCGTCAGCGTGCAGGAAAAATTTCGTACCCCTTGGTATGGACTATTTCTGCGGGGGCTTTGGAGGAAAGTGCACGTGAGCGACGCGACCCCGTCGAATTCCCCTACAACCGGAAGCCTGTTCGATGCGACGGACGAACGGCTCACGGCGGACCTGAAGAGGGGTTCGGGCAAGACACCCGCCCAGTATCCCTCCGGGGAACTGCTCTCCCGGCACTGGGTGCCGGTCTTCTCGTACGCCCGACTGTGCACGAACGGTGCGCAGTACGCCGGAATGCTCACCACCGCCGCATTCACCCGGCTCTTCGGGGAGTCGGTTCGGCGCACCGGACCGAAGGCGGCATGGCGACCGCAACTGCTGGTGACCGTGCGCCGAATAGCGGGCGAATGGGACGCGGACAAACGCCGGGAGCTGCTCCGTCCCGAGTTGCGGTCCGACCCGAACGACAAGGAACGCGCCGCGGACCGGCTTCTGCCGCCGGAGAACAGGCGGCTCGTGTCCCGCGCGTTCCATCGGCTGCCGGAGTCCGCCCGCTGCGTTCTGTGGCACGCGGAGGTGGAGGCCGAGGATCTCGCGGTACCGGCCCGCCTGCTCGGGATCTCCGTCGAGGACGTTTCCGTCGCGCTGGACCGGGCGCGGGAACTGCTGCGCCAGAACTGCCTGGAGAACCATCGCGAACTCGCCCCCGACGAGGAATGCCGCCGCTACAGCCGGCTGCTCGACGTGTCGCTCCGGCCCGGCGGCAGGATCTGCCCCGATCTGCAGGAGCACCTGGCAGGCTGCCCGCACTGCCAGTCCTCGGCCGGCCAACTGGACCAGTCGGGCGGCCGTCTCGCCGGCCTCCTGGCCGAGGGGGTGCTCGGTTGGGCGGCCCAGCAGTATCTCCACTCCAGGCCGGGACGCCGGGTCCGGGCGGAGGAGGCGCAGGCGGGCCCCGTGGTGTCGGTGGCTCCGGGCATGGACCCGCACCCGGGAGTGGGGTCCTACCCGGAGGCTGCGGGATCACAGCCGGGCACCGGGCCCGGGACCGGCACCGCGTCCGGGCCGGGTTCCGCCCCCCAGCCGGGTGCAGGACGTCCCTCGGAGGCCGACGTCTACGCGGACACCGATTCCGTCTGGGGGCCCAGCCCTCGGCAGGCTCCTGATCCCTCTGGCGTCGGCCCCCGTCCGGATCTCGCCCCTCACCCGGGAGCAGGCGCCCACCCGGCTGCCGGTCAGGCTTTCGGTCCGGGCACCGGTCCGAGCGCCGATCCGGGGTCGGGAAGCGGGTCTCACCCGAGTGCGAGCGGCCACGCGAGCACGGCCAACACCCCAGGTGCCGGCCCCCACCCTGATGCCGGTCGTCGGCCGGGCGCCGCTCTCCACAGCGGGGGTCCGCGCCACGCCGTACGGCTTCCGCCGCACGCGGACGCCCGCCCGGGCGAGCCCGGCAGGCGCTCCCCGCGCCGACGCAACCTCGCCCTGGCGATCCTCGCCGTGAGCGGCTGCGTACTCGTGCCACTGGTCCTGTGGTCCGGCGGGGACAACGCGGGGCAGCCCTCCTCCTCGGATGCCGGAACGGCGTCGGAGGAACCCGACACCAGGCCGACCAGGATCGGCACCGGCGGCACGACCGGCACGCTGAGCGGGCGGCTCCGCAACGTCGCGAGCGGCGACTGCGTCGGGATCGCCGACGGCAAGGCGGTCGCGGGCGTGGAGGCCGTCGTCGCCACCTGCAGTTCCTCGGAGCGCCAGCAGTGGGCGTACGAGAGCGACGGTCTGCTGCGCAGCCTGGCCGACAAGGACATGTGCCTCGACTCCCGGCTCCCCTCCTCCGTCCGGCTGGGCCCCTGCGACGGCGACGAGGACCAGGTGTCCGTCCGCTACGACCTCACCCTTGAGGGAAACCTGGTGCCCCTGGGGCGACCGAAGCTCGCACTGGCACCCGTTTCGGGCGACGAGGAGACGGGCCTGGTCCTCAAGACCCGTAGCGAAGGCAAGGCCCAGCGCTGGGAGATCGACACCTCGGTGGACTCGCTCCAGATGGAGTGGATCACGTCGTACACCAACAGCGACACGGCCAAGCCGACGCGCACCCCGAGCGCGAAGCCCACCCGCACACCACCCCCACCGCCCCCGAAGCCCGCGCCCTCCCAGACACCCCCTCCGCCTCCGCCCCCGACGCCCGCACCCGCTCCGAGCTGGGTGTGCTACGGCTACTACTGCTGGTACGACGGCGCGTCCGGTGGCTATGGCGGTGGCTATGGAGGTGGCGGCTACGGGGGCGGTTACGGCGGTGGCTATGGAGAAGACGGCTACAGCGGCGGATACGGCGGATACGGCGGATACGGCGGATACGACGGGGGCGGTTACGGAGGCGGTGGCTACGGAGGAGGCGGGTACGGCGGCGGCCGGTGAGTTGACGGCCCGTCAGGACCGTCAGGACTCTTGAGGCTTCCGGCGCGTCACTCCTCGCCGAGTGTCAGCTCCGCCCAGATCGTCTTGCCCTCGGGGTTGTGGCGGCTGCCCCAGCGCTGGGTGAGCTGGGCGACCAGGAGCAGACCGCGCCCGCCCTCGTCGAAGACCTTGGCGCGACGCAGATGCGGCGCGGTGTGGCTGGAGTCCGACACCTCGACGATCAGCGTGGCGGCGTCGTGGATCAGCCGTAGCCGGATGGGACGCTCGCCGTACCGGATGGCGTTGGTGACGAGTTCGCTCACGACCAGTTCGGTCGTGAAGCCCTCCTCGCTCAGGTCCCAGGTCTCCAGCTGCTGGACGACCTGCTTGCGGATCGGGGCGACGAGGGCGGGGTCCGCCGGGATGTCCCAGGTCGCGACCTGGGAGGTCGGCAGCCCCTTCGTCCGGGCGAGCAGCAGGGCCACGTCGTCGGAGGCGCCGGTCGGCGGGAGCAGCGACTGGAGGATGTCGTGGCAGGCCTCGTCGAGGGAGCCCGCGCTGCGGGCCAGCGCCCGGCTCAGCACCGCGCGACTCTCGTCCACGTCACGGTCGCGACTCTCGACCAGCCCGTCGGTGTAGAGGGCGAGCACGGTGCCCTCGGGGAGCCTGACTTCGACCGACTCGAACGGCAGCCCGCCCAGGCCCAGCGGAGGCCCCGACGGTACGTCGATCTCCTCGGGCGAGCCGCTGGGCCGCAGCATCAGTGGTGGCGGGTGGCCCGCCCGGGCGAGTGTGCAGACGCGGGTGACCGGGTCGTACACGGCGTACAGACAGGTGGCCCCCACCTCGCCGGTGGTTCCCTCGACGCCGGCCTCCTCGGAGAGCCGGACGACCAGGTCGTCGAGGTGGGTGAGCAGTTCGTCCGGTGCCAGGTCGATGTCGGCGAGCGTGCGCACGGCGGTCCGCAGCCGCCCCATCGTGGCGGAGGCCTGGACCCCGTGGCCGACGACGTCTCCGACGACCATGGCGACGCGCATCCCCGACAGCGGGATCACGTCGAACCAGTCGCCGCCGACCCCGGCCCGGGCCGCGGGCAGATAGCGCGAGGCCGCCTCGACGGCGGCCGTCCGCGGGAGCGTCCGTGGCAGCAGACTGCGCTGCAGGGCGATGGCGGTCTCGCGCTCGCGGGAGAAGCGCCGGGCGTTGTCGATGCAGACGGCCGCCCTGGCCGTGACCTCCTCGGCCAGCAGGACGTCGTCGGCCGTGAAGGGGTCGGGGCGCCGGAACCGGGTGAAGACGGCGACGCCCAGCGTCGCACCGCGGGCCTGGATCGGAACGGACATCGTCGTGTGGATGCCGAGCTCCCTGACGCGCTCGCCGCGCGCCGGATCCCAGGCGAGCCAGTCCGCCAGTGTGGTCATGGGATCGGTGGCCACGATGGCCCGGCCGGCCACCAGGGAGTCGGCCTGCGGCGAGGGGGAGGGGTAGACGTCGATCTGGCCCAGCTTGACCACGGCTTCCGGGTTGCCGGGGTTCACCGACCGGTGGGCGGCGCGGCGCAGGCTCACGGGAGCGGAGATCGGCCCGGTGTACGGCTCGTTGCCGTGTTCCGGCGGGTCCACGAGGTCGATGCTGACGAAGTCGGCGAGCGCGGGCACGCAGACATCGGCCAGCTCCTGGGCCGTACGGGTGACATCGAGGGTGGAGCCGATGCGGATGCTCGCCTCGTTCACGATCTGCAGGCGCTCCCGGGCGAGGTATTGGTCGGTGAAGTCGTGGGCGGACAGACAGACGCCGACCACCCGGCCCTCGGCGTCGGTCAGCGGCGCCATCCGCGCGAGCCAGGCCAGCGCGCCGTCCGCCCTGCCGGTGCCCTGGGTCTGTACGTCCTTGCGCTGCCCGGTCAGGAGCACCTGGAGCATGGATGCCTCCAACTCGTCGTTCTGCGGGCTGCCGCCGATCTCCGGGATGCGCAGCCCGCGGATGCGTTCCTCCGGGAGGCCTATCGACTCGGCCATCACCGAGTTGACCCGCCGGAGCCGCAGCCGCTCGTCGAAGAGCGCGGTGGCGCAGGGTGACTGCTCCAGGAACATGGCGGAGAGGGAATCGGCCTGCGTCGGCGGCTCGTCGTTCTCCAGAGGGGTGACGACGAGCCAGTCGCTGCGGTCGCCGAGCTCGGGCCTGCGCCGGTGCGCGAGCAGCCAAACGTTCAGGGTCCGGCCGTCCCGGTGGCGCAGTGCGAGTGTCTCGTTCCAGCGGCGGTCGGCGGACGGGGGGAGCGGGGCTCCGGCGTCCCGGGCCAGCAGGTTCGCGGCGGGCAGGCCCACGACCTCGCCCGGGGCATGGCCGAGCAGGCGCCGGGCGCCCTCGTTCCACTCGACGAGGATGCCGTCGCCGTCGATGACGGCCCGCGCCGTGGCGGTCTCGTCGAACGGGTACCCCGGGCTGTCGTCCGAGGATTCGTTGTGGCTCCTCATCGCCGCCACTCCATTGCGCACACTCACAGTGAACAGGTGCGTCACTTGTGTTCCAGCCTAGTGCGTCGGGGTCCTCCGCACATGGCACACAGGCTCCTGCGCCTGCCCCCTGCCGGCCCCCTCCGCCACCGTGGGATTCAGGCCGATGTGACGCCAGGGACGGGAAGCGCTTACCGGCGTCTTGACGGTTGCATGTGTCGCACTGTCAGAATCTGTTTGTTCGCGAGCAGTTGTGAGCAAAGGTGAGCCCTTACGAAAGGGAAAACACCGTGACGGTGACTCGCAGGTCCGTACTGATCGCCGGCACAGCGGCTCCCGTGATCCTCGCGGGCGCCTCCGAGGCATCGGCCGCCGAGGAAGCCGCTCTCCGTGCCCGGCCCGCCACCGGAGGGCGGACCGTCCCGCTCCGCGACGGCTGGCGCTTCGCGCTCGTCGATCCGGCCGGCCTCACCGACCCTCGTCGGAGACCTCCACCCGGGGGCGTACCAGGAGCCGGACCGCCTCAACACGGGCGAGAACCACACCCCCGGCCGGCGCTCGACGTCCTCGTACGACAACAACCTCGCCTCCTGGACGATGAGCGGCGAGTACGGGCTGAAGAAGGACCGGGACCGGAAGTGGTTCACGGGCGAGTTCCTGTGGTCGGGGATCGACTACATCGGCGAGCCGACGCCGTACGACGTGTTCCCGGTCAAGGCGTCCTTCTTCGGCGCGGTGGACACGGCGGGCTTCCCGAAGGACATGTACCACCTCTTCAAGAGCCAGTGGACCGAAAAGCCGATGGTCCATAACGGCCTTCCACGGCAAGGCCCTGGCGATCGTCCGCTCCGGCACCGAGGACGGAAGGCTCACGCTTCGGGCGCGCTCGGCGGGACTGCGGACGGCCACCGTGACCGTTCGCGCCACGGCCGCGCGCCCGAAAGTCCTGACCCCGGCAGTCGGCTTCGCCCCCGACCCCGGACCGGGCATCCCCGACTACCCGCTGGCGGACGCGAGTTACTCGGGCCGTCCGGACACCCTGCCCGCCGCGATGCTCGACGGCGACGCGGGCACCGGCTGGTCCAACGGGTTCCTCAAGGCGGCCACGGCCCTGCTGCCCGCCTTCGACGGCGCCCGCGAGGAGGACTGGGTGTCCGTCGAGTGGGGCCGTGCCCGCTCCTTCGACCGGATCGAGGTCTGCTTCACGGTCGACGCCACGCACTCCCTGCCCGCTTCGGCGGAGGTCGCCGCCTGGGACGGACACCGCTATCGCCCCGTGAAGGGAGCCGACGTCGACTGGGCCACCGCGTCCGACGCGTCGACGGTGATCACCTTCGACGCGGTGCGCGGCAGCCGGCTCCGGGTCACCATGAAGAGCCGCCAGCCGGGAGAGGTCCGGGGTGCCCTGCGGATCAGCCGTCTGGAGGTCCCGCCTCGCTGACCTGACGGCCACTCACCTGATGCTCCCTCACCTGCCGTTCGCCCGGCGGCTGTTCGACGGCTGGGTGCTGTTCGACGGACGAGCGCTCGTCGGCCGGGTGCCCATCGGGCCGGTGGGCCGCCCGGTACTCCTCGGCCGTCGGCTTCGCCACCTGGGTGCCTTCGCCGTACAGCGCGCGAGAGAGCCGGGCCCGCAGACGCAGCATCGGCATCCGGCGGTTCGGGCTCGGCACGCCGTTCGCGTCCTCGGCCGGGCCGACTTCGAGCGGCCGGGGCTGCTCGTGCTGGGTGAGGGTGTGCAGCTCGGCGGGGGAGAGGGCCCGGTGCAGTTCGACGTACTCGCCGTGCGGGAGCCGTTTGATCACGCCGGTCTCGCGGCCGTGCAACACCAGTTCCCGGTCCCGGAGTTGGAGGGCCAGACAGATGCGCCGGGTCGCGACGAAGACGATCACCGGGACGACGAAGAGCGCGATCCGGACGGCCCAGGTGACCGTGTTGATCGACAGATGGAAGCGGGTGGCCACGATGTCGTTGCCGCCGCCCGCGAGCAGGATCAGATAGATGCTGATCCACGCCGTGCCGATGGACGTACGGATCGGCCGGTTGCGCGGACGGTCCAGGAGATGGTGCTCCCGTTTGTCACCGGTGATCCAGGACTCCAGGAACGGATAGGCGCCGATGAAGATGAGCAGGAGCGGGAAGACGACGATCGGAATCAGTACGCCGAGGACCAGCGTGTGCCCGGCCACGTTGATCTCCCAGCCGGGCATGATGCGCACCAGGCCCTCCGCGAAGCCCAGATACCAGTCCGGCTGGGCGCCCGTGGACACCTGGTCGGCTCGGTAGGGACCGTACGACCAGACCGGGTTGATCGACGCGATCGCCGAGATGAACGCGATCACCCCGAACACCAGGAAGAAGAAACCGCCCGCCTTGGCCATGTAGACGGGCATGAACGGCGCGCCCACTACGTTCCGTTCGGTCTTCCCCGGCCCGGGGAACTGGGTGTGCTTGTGGTAGACGACCAGGATCAGATGCGCGACCACCAGCGCCGCCATGATCCCGGGAATCACCAGGATGTGCAGCGAGTAGAAGCGCCCGATGATGTCGTGCCCGGGGAACTCGCCGCCGAACAGGAAGAACGACAGATACGTTCCGACGATCGGCACGGACAGGATCGCGCCGTCCACGAACCGCATTCCGGTGCCGGACAGCAGGTCGTCCGGCAGCGAGTAGCCGAAGAGGCCCTCGAAGAGTCCGAGGAACAACAGCGTCCAGCCGAACAGCCAGTTGACCTCACGGGGCTTGCGGAACGAGCCCGTGAAGAAGTGCCGCATCATGTGCATGAGCATCCCGGCGATGAAGATCAGCGCCGCCCAGTGGTGGATCTGCCGGATCAGCAGACCGCCCCGCACGTCGAAGCTGATGTCCAGCGTGGACGCGTACGCCTCCGACATCCGCACGCCGTTCAGCGGGACGTAACTGCCGTGGTAGGTCACCTCGTTCATCGACGGATGGAAGAACAGCGTCAGATAGACGCCGGTCAGGATCAGGATGACGAAGCTGTAGAGGCAGATCTCCCCGAGCAGGAACGACCAGTGGTCCGGGAAGACCTTGCGCAGATACTTCTTGCCGAGGCTGTGGGTGCCGAGGCGGCCGTCGAGCCAGTCGGCGACGCGCTGACCGGAGGACTCCTTCGCGGCCTGCCGTTCGGTGGTGGTCATGCGTCCCCCTCCTTCTCTCCCAGGTGCACGTGCGTGAGCTTGTCGGGGTTGGAGACGATGTAGAGGCCGGACACCCGGTCGCCCTCGGGGGTGAGGTCCATGACCAGGACCGCGTACGGAGACTCGCCCGCGAAGAGCACCGCGGAGTCGTCGCCGTTGACGCGCCGATAGCGGATGGCCAGCCCTTGGGGTTCGCCCCGCCCGGCGTAGGAGGTGAGGAGACGGATGGCCTTGTCCCGCCCGTGTATCGGCCGCAGCCCCGCCGGACGACGCTTGCCGCCGCCGTCGGACCACACCGTCACGTCCGGCGCGAGGATCTCCATCAGGGCGCCGATGTCCCCGCCGAGAGCGGCCTCGACGAACCGCTCGGTCGCCTCTCTTCGCACCCGCGGATGTGCCTCGTACAGCGGACGGCGGGCGTGTACGTGCCGACGGGCGCGGTGCGCGAGCTGGCGGACGGCCGCGGGGCTGCGGTCGATGACCTCGGCGATCTCGGTGTGGGCGTAGCCGAACACCTCGTTGAGAACGAACACCGCCCGCTCCAGCGGAGACAACGACTCCAGGACGACGAGCATCGCCATCGACACGGACTCCCCGCGCAGCACACGGTCGGCGGCGTCCGCGGCCGCCGCCGGCTCGGTGGACTCGGCGACGAGCGGCTCGGGCAGCCAGGGACCGACGTACGTCTCCCGTCGGCGGCTGATCACCGCCCGTCGCTTGAGCGCGTGGTTCACCGCTATGCGTACGAGGTACGCGCGCGGGTTGTCGATCTCCCGGAGCGGCGACCGGTCGCGGCTCCGGGACCAGGACAGCCAGGTGTCCTGGAGTACGTCCTCGGTGTCAGCGACGCCGCCGAGCATGTTGTAGACGATCGCGAACAACAGCTCGCGGTGGTCGATGAACAGCCGGGTCGCCGTGTTCAGTGCCTCGTCGGTCTCCGGTGCCGGACTTTCGGACATGCGTGTGCCTCCCGTAGCGCGCTCACTCATGCGAGGGCCGCGGGGGCCCGGAATGTGACAGCCGACGGGCGGGATGTGACGCACGTCTCAGATGGAGTACGCCGGAGTATTGCGGGTCGCGCTGTGTCGGTACCGTTGTACATGCCACTTGACCTGCATGTATTTACGAGTAAGTACCCGCGCGGTACCGTGAGGGCATGCCTGCTCTCAACGTGGAATTCAGCGAGCGCGAGCTCGAGGATCTGCGGCAGATCGCCAAGGAGCGCGGTACGTCGATGAAGGCCCTGGTTCGTGAGGCGGCCGCGGCCGACATCGTGCGGCACCGGGCGCTGCAGGAAGGCGCGGACGTCTTCCGCCGGTTCTTCGCGGCGCACGCGGACGAGTTCGCCGCGGCCTTCCCCGACGACGAACCACCCACCAGGGGCGAGGGGCGGGCCGCCTGACTCATGGCACCCGTCATCCACATCGACGTGCCCTGGCTGCTCCAGCGCCATGAAGAGGTGCTGCCCGACCAGCCGACCGTCAACGACTTCTCGGTGCTCGTGGCCGCCGTGGCCCGGCACAGAGTGGACCCGCCCCGGCTCGGGGTGGACTCGGACCCGGCCTGGCGCGCCGCAGCGCTGCTGCACACCCTGGCCCTGCTGAAGCCGCTGCCGTCCGCCAACGCCCGTTTCGCGTGTGCGACGGCGGTCTCGTACATGTTCGTGAGCGGCGTCGGGATCGATCCGCCGTACGGCGCACTCGTGGACCTCGCCCGCGACCTGATCTCGGGCAAGGTGGACGTCTTCGCGGCGGCCGACCGTCTGCGGTCCTGGCAGATCTGAGTCACGCCGCGACAGGTGCGAGCCGCCCAGGACACGACGACCCGCCCTCGGGGCCGCCGACCGAGGGCGGGAGGATCGGGGTCGGCGGCCCGTTTCGCGCGGGAGAGCCGCCGTCCCGTGCGGGGCCTCCGAGAAGGGCCGTCACCAGTGGACTACGCCCTGCCGCGCGCGGGGAGCGTGCGAGAGGCGCCGGCGTGGGCGCGCGGTTCACACGGGGCGCATGGCAACGATTGCCATTTCGAAATGCGGGGCGGCCGAGGCGAGTTGCCCTAGGTGGGACTGACTTTCCTTCAATGCGCGGATGTTGCTGAAGTAGCTCAAGTGCCTTGTTGGGTGTGAGAGTTTTGTGCAAGGGTGAACTTCCTCGTACATGTCCAATGGTCAGGTCTGATTCGCTGCTCGGGATTTCATCGTGCCGTCGGGCTCAAAAGGCTCACGGCCGACGGACGTCGAGTGGTCGACATCCCGACCGCATTCCCTGCGTCAAGCCAAAAAGGTACGCACCAACCAGGAGCTCCTTTTCGGCGGTCACAACTTCTGTGTGCCACCTTGTGCCTTGGAAGGAAACCGCTCAGTGCACACCCCCCACCCGCCTCGTCCTCCGTATCCGCCGGGCTCCGGAGCCGCTCCCGGGGAATCCGACGAGAGCCTCGCCGCCCTCCTCAGAGCGCAGCCGGAGGGCGAGCTCACCCACTCCGTGGCGCTGCTGCTCGCGCGACACTGGCAGCCGACGCACGACTACGCGGTCATCTGCCTCGCTTCCTCGGCGAACGTCGCCTCCATGGTCACCGCCGCCGCGTTCCAACAGGTGCTGGAACGCCTGCGGCGCGCCGGGTCCGCCGTCGCCCTGCGCCCCCAGCTCCTGGTGGCCGTGCGGGACATCATCAAGGCATGGTCCGCGGAGGACCGGATATCCGCGGTGCTGCCGGATCTCCGGAAACCCGCCGGGGGTCGCGGTATGCGCGCGACGAAGTCCATGACGCCGGAAAATCGCAAGCTCGCCGAGCGTTCTTTCCAGTCCCTCCCGGGACTCGCCCAGTGCGTGCTGTGGCACACCGAGGTCGAGGCCGAGCCCATATCCGTACCGGCCGGTCTGCTGGGTATGGATACCGACACCGCGTCGGCAGCTCTGGAGCAGGCCCGGGAGAAATTCCGGGAGGGCTGTGTTCGGGCTCACCGTGAACTCGCGCCGAACAAAGACTGCCGCTACTACAACCGTCTCCTGGACGTTCCGATTCGCCGCGGCGGCGCGCTGCTCCCCGATGTGCAGCAGCATCTCCTGGAGTGCCGTTTCTGCCGTTACGCGGCCGAGCAACTCAGTCATTTCGAGGGTGGGTTGGGCGGTCTGCTCGCCGAGTCGATGCTCGGCTGGGGCGCTCGCCGCTATCTCGAGTCGCGGCCCAGCCGCGGTCACTCGGGTGCCCGTCCGGGCCGCAACAGCGGCAGACGCCCGGGCGGCGGCGACCGCCCCCGTCTGCTGTCCCAGCTCTCGCCCAGGCCGTCGAGGCAGGGGCGCCACTCCTCGCCGAGCTCCCGGCACTCGAAGGCACTCCTCACCGGAGCGGGACTGGTCTCGGTGGCCCTGCTCGCCTCCGTCCTGGTCGCCAGCCTGTGGTCGTCGGACGACGGTGACGCGGATCCCTCGGCCTCCGCCGGCGCGTCCAGCGGCATCGCTCCGGGGGCCGGCGGACAGACGCCGCCCGCCAGGTCCTCGTCCCCGCCCAACTCGGCGGGCCTGCCCACGCCTCCCGGACAGACCCGGCTGCGCAACCTCGCCGCGGACCTCTGCCTCGACATCAAGGGCGGCAGGGCCAAGGCCGGTGTCGGCACCAAACTGGAGACATGCTCCGCGGCCAGGACACAGCGGTGGTCGTACGAGGAGGACGGACTCCTGCGCAGCGTCGCCGAACCCGAGTTGTGCCTGGACTCCCATGTGGACGCGGGCGTGGTCGTCCTGGGCCGCTGCGTCGCCGCGTCGGCGAAGCGGGGCGACGACGTGCGCTACGACCTCACCGTCCAGGGCGAGTTGCTGCCCCGCTGGCAGGAGGGGCTCGCCGTCGCACCCTCCTCCGGCGACCCGGACGCGGAGGTCGTGGTGAAGATCCGCGACAGGTCGGACGAACAGCGCTGGCTGACCGACGCCACGACGGCCAGCCCCGAGTCGCTGTCGATCGCCGGAACGGGCGCGCCGTCGTCCGGCCGGCCGGATGCCGACCCGACGTCCGCCGAATCGGACTCCGGCTCCGGCTCCGGCTCCGACTGCGCCGAGTCCCCGTGCGAGGTGGAGCCGTCGGCCGCGGAGAAGGACGCCGAGCCCGAGCCGACCACCACCGTGTCCGGGCCCTACGCGGAGCGCCGCGCCGTAACCGTCGACGACTCCGCCCCGCGGCCCGTCGCGCCGGTGCCCCTTCTGCTGGCGCGGACGGTCTCGAACCTCGGTCTCTGACCCGGTTCTGCCAAGTTCCGGCCCTGGTTCGACCAGGCCCTGGTTCGACCAGGTCTTGCTTAGACCAGGTCTTGCCTCGATCCGGTCCTGCTCCGACCTGGTGCTAGGAGACGACGTCCCGGGGTGGTTCGCCCGTCAGGAACCCGGTGACGTTCTGGACGGCGGCCAGCGCGATCCGTACGAGGGTCTCGCGGGTGACGCCTGCGACGTGCGGCGAGAGCACCACGTTCGGGGCCTTGAGCAGCCGCAGGGCCGGTGTGGGAGGTTCGGGGTCGAAGACGTCGATGCCCGCCCCGGCCAGGGCACCCGACTCCAGCGCGTCCGCGAGGGCGTCCTGGTCGATCAGCGCGCCCCGCGCGGTGTTGACGACGAACGCCGTCGGCCTGAGCAGCGCGAGCCTGTCGGCGTCGAGGAGATGCCGGGTCGTGTCGTTGAGCGGCGCGTGCAGCGTGACGTAGTCCGACGCGCGCAGCAGCTCGTCGAGACCGACATGGCGTGCGCCCCCGAGCCGTGCCTCGGTCTCCGGGCCGACGGACCGCGGTCCGGCGTACAGGACGGTCATGTCGAAGGCGACCGCACGGCGGGCGACCTCTTGGCCGATGTGGCCGAGTCCGATCACTCCGAGGGTCTTGCCTGACAGTTCGGTGATGGACCGCTGGAGCCGCGGCAGCGCCCAGTCGGCGTCGACGAGCGCGGTGTGCGCCGGGATCAACTGCTTGGCGAGGGCGAGCATCAGGGCGAAGGTCTGCTCGGCGACGTTCTGCTTCTCGGCACCGCTGGAGCCGATGGTGCACACGGGGATGTTCCGTGCGCGGGCCGCTTCGAGGTCCACGTAGTCGAAGCCGTGGCCGGCGCACTGGATCAGCTCCAACTCCGGTGCGGAGGCCAGGTGTCGGGCGGTGACAGGGGCGAGCCCGGTGATGACGACGTGCGCCTCGCGCAGCGCGGCCGGGTCCTCGTCGGCCGACTCCACGACGGTGACTCGGACCTCCTTCGGGAACAGCGTGGCGAGCCCGGCTCCCCCCGAACGGCCGCCCACGTGGGGCGAGATGACGGCGAGGACGTTCTTGGCAGTGGCAGTGGCAGTGGCAGTGGCAGTGGCAGCGGCAGTTGCAGTGGCAGTTGCAGTGGCGGGGGCAGGGGCAGGGTTGGGGGAGTCGTCGGTCATGCGGTCTCCTCTTCGAGGTCGTCGGCGCTCAGCGTCGCCGGGCCCGCGTGACCGGACAGTGCGAGGGTGAGGTCGAGTTCGGCGAGCAGACAGCGGATGACATGTTCCACTCCCGCCTGGCCGTCGAGGCCGAGCCCATACGCGTACGGACGTCCGACGAGTACCGCCTCGGCGCCCAGCGCGAGCGCCTTGAAGATGTCGTCGCCCGTGCGGATCCCGCCGTCGAAGAGGACGGTCAGCCGGTCACCGGCCGCCTCGACCACCCGGGGCAGCGCGTCGGCGGCGCCGACGGAGCCGGCCACCTGGCGGCCGCCGTGGTTGGAGACGACCACCCCGTCCATCCCGGCGGTGACGGCCCGGCGGGCGTCGTCCGGGTGCAGGATGCCCTTGAGGACGATGGGACCGTCCCAGTTCTCGCGCAGGAACTCCAGATCGGGCCAGGTCTTCGCGGGATCGGCGAACATCCCGACGAAGTGCATGACCGCCGCGTTCGGGTCCTCGTCCACCGGCTTGGCCAGACCGGCCTGGAACGCCGGGTCCGAGAAGTAGTTGGCGGTGCCGATCCCGTGCAGGAACGGCAGATACGCCAGGTCCAGGTCGCGCGGCCGCCAGGCGAGCAACGGCGTGTCCA
Organism: Streptomyces sp. NPDC033178; assembly: GCF_055577685.1. Lineage (NCBI taxonomy): Bacteria > Bacillati > Actinomycetota > Actinomycetes > Kitasatosporales > Streptomycetaceae > Streptomyces > Streptomyces sp. NPDC033178. Next base: position 67,072 of record NZ_JBVIPT010000013.1, on the reverse strand, counting down.
GCGTGACGAAGAGCGTGGTGAATCCAGCCGCCTTCGCCCGGTTCAGGAAACTCTTGGTGACCTCGCGGTCCTTCGCCCAGTACAGCTGGAACCAGCGTTCCGCGTCACCCATCGCCTCAGCGACCTGCTCCATCGGGGTGCTGGACGCCGACGACAGGATGTACGGCACACCCTGCGCCGCGGCGGCCCGGGCGGCGGCCGACTCGGCCTCCGGGTGCATGATCGACAGGACGCCGACCGGCGCGAGGGCGAGGGGAGCGGGCAGCGGGCGGCCCAGCACCTCGACGGACAGATCGCGTTCATGCACATCGCGCAGCATGCGGGGTACGATCCGGCGCCGTTCGAGCGATGCCCGGTTGGCCCGAGCCGTGCTGCCGTTGCCCGCGCTGCCCGCCACATAGCCGACCGGACCGGGTTCGAGCCGCTGCTCGGCCAGCTCCTCCAGCCGGGTCAGATCGGTGGGCAGTCGGGGCACCGCGCCCGTCATGCCGTTCAGATAGATCTCGTACTGGAAGTCCGCCCAGTGCTTCGTCATCCGTACGTTCCGCCTCTCGCCCTTGGTCTCGCGGGTGGAGACCGTGCCGTTCGCGCTGGAGACCGTGCCCCGTTTCCGCCGGACACCTCGCTGTTCCTGCGACGATCCTGACGAGCGGGACAAGATCCGTCCACCGTCGACGCGAAGATCGCCGGGCCTGCCGGGCCCGGCCGGTGAACCAGCCGGGCTCAGCTCGTGAACGACACGCGTACGGCGACCAGTTCACCGGTCGGGCCGAGCTCCGCCGACACAGGGAACCAGCCGTCGCCCTGACCGGTCATCGTGCACAGCACGCGCGCGCCGCCGACCTCGACGGTTCCGGACTCGACCGCGGAGGCACGGACCTCGCGCATGACCTGCCAGTGGTGGGAGTGCGGGCGGAAGTCCACCATCAGACGCCGCCCCGGGGCGGCGTCCTTCCAGTCGAAGAGGGCACCGGCCCGGCGCATCGCCTCCGGCACGGTCAGCCCCGTCCAGCCCCTGACCCCGTCCTCGCCGGGCTCCCCGAGCGCGGGAACCGCGAACTCGGCGGCGGCTTGTTCCTCGGCGGCACCCCAGAACGCGACGTCGGCCAGTCCGTCCACGGGTTCGTCGTGCTGCCAGGCGTTGAGCGCGTCGGCGTCCCCGAAGAGCAGCCGCGCCCAGTCGACCCGGACGTCGCCGAGTTCCACGCTCTTGGCGGCGGGGGCCGGGTCCACCGGGATCACGATGCCGGCGCCGGACGCCAGCACCGGGAGGGCGCGGTCGCGGGGCAGACCGCCGAGCGCCACGACCGGCACCCCGTGCATCAGGAAGCAGCCGCCGCCCCGCGCCGCGCACCGCCGGACCCGCTCCCGGTGCGGCACTCGCTCGCAGGCCTCCAGGCGGGCGTCGAAGCCGTGCTCCCGGCAGTGCGCGTCGAAGAGTTCACGCATCCGCGCGACTCCGGACGCCGGGATGTCATGGAGCACGCGGCCGGGCTGCCGGCCGAAGGAGTGGGCCGCGGTGTCGGCGTCGGGGCCGGTGATCGTGAAGTCGGCCGCCCCGCTCACATCGGCGGCGACCTCCGGATCCTGGACGCCGAACGCACAGGGGTCCACCTCCGCCGGCGACCGCTCCCCGCTCCACATGCCCAGGTGGCCACCGTCGAGGACCACCAACTCACCGGACGGACACGTGATCGCGCCCAGCTCGTAGATCTCTTCCATGGCGCGGCAGTCTACGAAGGCCCCGCACCCGGACGGCCCCGAGCCGAGCCGGCTGTCCGGTTTTCGCCCTCCGAAGTGCTCAGAAGCCGTCAGAAGTCGTCACGGGCCCTCGGTGGCCAGTACGGGTCGCTTCTCGGTGGCCCCGCTGCCCGGTCCGGTGATCGGTGGTACCGGTACATCGACGGTACGCACCAGGCGGGCGCCCTCCGGTCCGTACGCCGCCCGCGGTTCGGGGAAGAACCACAGGAGCGACAGGAACAGCACGGCGGAGACGGCCAGGGAGATCGGCAGGCCGATGTCGACCCCGCCGGCCAGGTCACCGAGCGGGCCCACGAACTGGCCGGGGATGTTCGTGAAGAGGACGCCGATGACGGCGGAGACCCACCATGCGGTCATCCCGCGCCAGTTCCAGCCGTGCGCGAACCAGTAACGGCCGCCCCGCTGGCGCCGGTTGAAGACCTGGAGCGCGTCGGGGTCGTACCAGCCGCGCCGGGTGAGGAAGCCCAGCATCATCACGACCATCCACGGTGTCGTACACGTGATGATCATCGTGGCGAACGTCGAGATGCTCTGTACGAGGTCGAAACCGAAGCGCCCGACGAAGATGAACGCGATGGACAGCACGCCCACCAGCACCGTCGCCTGCACCCGGGACAGCCGGGGGAACACGGACGAGAAGTCGAGCCCGGTTCCGTACAGCGCGGTCGTGCCCGTCGCCATGCCGCCGATCAGAGCGAGCAGACACACCGGCAGGAAGAACCAGCTCGGCGAGATGGCCAGCAGCCCGCCCACGAAGTTCGGCGCCGCGGGGTCGACGTATTCCGGTGCCTTCGCCGCGATGATGCTCGCGGTTCCCAGGCCGAAAACGAACGGCAGCAGGGTCGCGATCTGCGACAGGAACGCGGCGCCGATCACCCTGCGGCGGGGAGTGCTCGCCGGGATGTAGCGCGACCAGTCGCCGAGGAACGCCCCGAAGGACACCGGGTTCGACAGCACGATCAGCGCGGAGCCGATGAACGACGGCCAGAACAGATCCTGGGTCGCCGCGTCGGCCGACGGCGTGAAGATCCCCGCGTACGAGGCGTCGAAGTCCCCGGCGAAGGCCACCGCGCCGAGCAGGAACAGCAGGGTCGCCGAGGTCACCGCGACCTTGTTGACGAACAGCATGAAACGGAACCCGTACACGCACACCGCGAGCACCAGAACGGCGAATAGCGCGTACGCGACGACGTACGACAGGTCGCTGCGGCTCAGGCCGAAGAGCCGGTGCGCACCGCCGACCAGGGCGTCGCCCGAGCTCCACACCGAGATGGAGAAGAACGCCACCGCGGTGAGCAGCGACAGGAACGAACCGACGACCCGGCCGTGCACACCCAGGTGGGCGGAGGAGGAGACGGCGTTGTTCGTGCCGTTGACCGGCCCGAAGACCGCCATCGGGCACAGGATCAGCGCACCGGCGACCACTCCGAGGAGCGTGGCCGCGAGCCCCTGCCAGAAGGAGAGGCCGAAGAGGATCGGGAAGGCGCCGAGTACACAGGTGGAGAAGGTGTTGGCACCGCCGAAGGCGAGCCGGAAGAGGTCGAGGGGGCTCGCGGAGCGGTCCGCGTCGGGGATCCGCTCGACGCCGTAGGGCTCGACCTCGGTGAGGGAGGGCGGCTGCGTGGCGGGGGAGTTCTGGGACAAGGAGGGGCTCCAGCGAAGGACCGTCACCCCGAGGGGCGGCAGGGCGGGGGAGCGCGTGGTGACGCGGCTGGCCGGACGGCGTGTCGCTGTCGCTGGGGTGCGCGGAGCGCGGGGAAGCCGTCCCTTGGTGCGGTGATCTGCCGAAGCTAAGGGCTGGGCCGAGGCCCGCACCAGTGGACGAACCATCCATGTTTGCTATTGCCGGTGGACGAATGCGCCATCAGCTCCTGCTGGTTGCTGGTTGCTGGTTGCCGGTGGACGGACCGCACGGTCTCGCGGGCGGCCCCTGTCCGTCAGGTGATCGTTGTCATCCGCCGTGGCTCACGGGCGCGAGGGCCGCGAGTCCGCAGACGAGCAGCGCGAGCACGGTCAGCCGTGCCCGGAGGCTGTTGACCACATTGCGCATGAAGTCCTCCCGTTGGCGTCGTTTCCCGGATCGGCTCAGGTGTCAGCCGTCGGTCGGAGTGTCCTCGGGGCCCGCGTCCTCAGCAATGGGTCCCGGCGCGTCGGGCCCCTGGGCGCGGACCCGCTGGACGTGTTCCAGGGAATCCCGCAACTCCGAGAGCCAGTCGTCCGCGTGGCGTTCGACGAGGCGGACGCACCAGGCGAGCGCGTCGCTGCGACTGCGGGCGACCCCGGCGGCGATCAGGGTGTCGAGGACCTGCCGCTGGGGCTGCCGCAGCCGGGTCATCACGGGCGCCGCGACATGCGTGAACAGGGCTCGCTCGCCGCCGCACTCCACACCCCACGAGACCTTCTTGCCGAAACGGTGCTCGGCCTCGCGGGCCACGGCGACCCGGGCGTCACGGGTGCGCTCGCGGAACTCCTGGATCCGGGAGCCGACGGCCGCCTCCCGCTCGGCGTCCGAGGCGCCCTCGGCGAGCCGGGGCTCGGGGATGCGGCCGACGACGGTGATCTCCTCACGGTCGACCGTGACCTCGCCGAGGCTCTCGAAGAGGTCGTCGGGCAGACGGCCGGCGAACCAGCCGCGCAATTTCTCGTGCTGTTCGGCTGTAATCATGTAATGACGATTACTTGCTTGCAGCGTGGGCGCAAGGGGTCGGGACTCAGCTGGAAGCGGAATGTTTCAGGCCTATTGCTGAGCAGTACATATCCGGCCAGCGTGTCCATCCGGTGACGCGGGGTCCGCTCAACTCCGGGGTCGGCGTGTTCGAATTCCGTAACTTCGCGCCACTGATTCAATACGCAAGGTTACTGAAACGCGTGGGGTCGACGTGTGTTTCCGTCGCGGACTCGGCAGACTCGCGCTCGCCGCACCGGCACTCGACCGAGCCGGCGGCAACCAACCGAGCGGAAGGATGCACACAATGCCGAACACCGCGCGCTGGGCAGCGACGATCACGCTGACGGCCACCGCCGTATGCGGACCCCTCACCGGGACCGCCCTCGCCGCCACCCCCTCGCCGAACTCCCTCTATGCCCCCTCCTCCCTGGTGCTCACGATGGGCCACGGCGAGATCAAGGCCGACGCCGCCCCCGAACGCGCGGTCACCCTGACCTGTGCGCCGACCGCCTCGGGGACCCACCCGGCCGCGGCGTCGGCCTGCGCCGAACTCCGGGCGTCCGGAGGGGACTTCAACACCCTGCCAGGAAGAACCGAAGCCATGTGCACCCGCGAATACGATCCCGTCGTCGTCACGGTAGACGGTGTCTGGCAGGGCAAGCGGGTGTCCTATGAACGCACCTTCTCCAACGAGTGCGTGAAGAACGCCTACGGGTCGACCGTCTTCACGTTCTAAAAGACCGGGGTCGCGCGGTTCGCCGATGTGCGTCGACGGAGGCCCGCGGATGCGGATGGGGAGTGCGGGTCCCCTCGCGGAGTGCCATGCGATCTCGCAACAGGGGCCGGCGGAGACGGAGTGGGGCCGTCTCCGCCGGCCCCGGCGTCATTCCCGGGACGGCCGCGACGTCATTTCCGGGACGGCCCCGGCGTCAGTCCGGAGCCGATCCCCTCGTCATGCCGAAGCGGTGATGCTCCAGGAACCCACCTCGCGGTAGTCGGAGTCGGAAACGGCCGCCCCGTCGCCCGGCTTCAGCTCGTAGTGCTGGAGGTTCCCTCCCCAGTAGCGCAGGATCCGCCCCAGCTCCCGCGCGGCGTTCCCCTCCCAGGCGGTGTCACCCATGTCGACTTCGAGAACGAACTTCATGGCGGAGCTCTCCTCTTCCTGGTCCTGTCTTCCCGGTCCTGTTCCGGTGTGCTCTCCTTCAATCGTTTCATTGAAGTGCTTCTTGAGACTTGATCCGAGTTCGTACCAGCTCAAGCCCACGGCCTACTCTGTAACCCTCAAATCGTGGTGAAGCGACAGGCTGAGGAGGCAGGGTGGGCGACCGGCTGCGGGCCGTCGACCTCGCGCGTGAGGCGGGCATCTCGACCCAGCAGGTCCGCAACTACGTGGAGACGGGCATCCTGCCGCCCGTCGAACGCACGGACAGCGGCTACCGGTTGTTCACGACCGCACATGCCGAAGCGCTCAGGGCCGGCCGTGCGCTGGCCGTCGGACACGGCTGGCCGACGACCGGCGCGATCATGCGTGCCGTACACGGCGGCGACCTGGAGACCGCGCTCGCCGTACTCGACGAAAGTCACGCCGAGCTCCACCGCGAGCGCACCGAACTGGCCGAGGTCATCCGGGCGCTGGACACGCTGATCACCCACGGGGCCGAGCCGTCGGACCGGGACCGTGGCGGGATGCGCATCGGTGAAGTGGCCGACGCCGTCGGAGTGCAGACACCCGTACTGCGCCTGTGGGAGACGCGCGGCCTGCTGCGGCCGACGCGGGAGAAGGTCACCGGATACCGCCGCTACTCCGCGTCGGAAGCGCGGCTGGCCCAGATCGTGGCGCTGCTGCGGCGCGGCCACCACCCGTTCTCCACCATCGAGTCGGTCCTGGCCGAACTGCGCACCACCGGCAGCCCCGAGCGCGTACGGGCCGAACTGGCGGGCCGGGAGCGCGCGTTGCATCTGCGGAGCCGGAGCCGGCTGGAGGGCTCGGCGGCTCTCCACGCGTACCTCCAGGGGCTCACGAAAACGTTTTAAGCGATCTCCGCAGGTCGGCAGACGTGTCGTACCAAGGCCAACTACCGCTCTGTGTCAGAAGTGTTGACCCTGTTCTGGAAACGTTTTAATTTCCCCTCATCCAACAGGCAGAGGCGAGGAGGCTCCGTGGCCGCGGTGGTGCGGGAGCGTGCAGGTACAGAGGCGGTGACCGCATCCAGACGCCGTCCGACCGGTGCGTTCAGGAGGAGAAAAGGTTTCCAGAACCGTAGGAGCGGGCGCCGAGGAAACCGGGCGCTGTTCCTGCTGATGCTCCCCGGGCTCGGCTACTTCCTGCTGTTCCACTACGGCGCCCTGGCCGGCAATGTCATCGCGTTCAAGGACTACGTACCCTTCGACGGCATCTGGGGCAGCCCGTGGGTGGGCCTCGGCAACTTCCAACGGATGTTCCAGGACGCCGAGTTCTGGGACGCGGTCCTCAACACCCTCTGGATCGCGGTCCTCCAGATCGTCTTCTACTTCCCCGTACCGCTCGCCCTCGCCCTGCTCCTGCACACCCTGACCTGGACGACCGTCCGCCGCTTCGTGCAGTCGGTGGCGTATCTGCCGCACTTCATCTCATGGGTGATCGTGGTCGCCCTGTTCCAGCAGGTCCTCGGCGACACGGGCCTGGTGAACGGCTACCTCGGCGACGCCGGCCTGAGCACCGTCGACATCATCGGCAACCCGGACGCCTTCAGACCGCTCACCGTCGCCCAGGTGATCTGGAAGGACGCCGGCTGGGGCACGATCATCTTCCTCGCCGCGCTCTCCCAGGTCGACGAGCAGCAGTACGAGGCCGCCGCCATCGACGGCGCCGGACCCTGGCGGCGCTTCTGGCACGTCACCCTGCCCGCGATCCGGCCGGTGATCGTGCTGCTGCTCATCATGCGGCTCGGCGACATCCTCTCCGTCGGGTTCGAGCAGATGCTGCTCCAGCGCGACGCCGTCGGCCCCGAGGCCGCCGAGATCATCGACACCTTCGTCTACTACCAGGGCATGGTCGGCGGCGACTACGGATTCGCGGCCGCCGCGGGCCTGTTCAAGGGCGTGATCGGCGCCCTGCTCGTCTACGCGGCCAACAAGGTCGCCCATCGCCTCGGCGAACAGGGGGTCTACAAGTGAGCGCCCACGCCCGTCCGGCCTGGATGGAGAAACCCAGGCCCCTGACCCAGGCGGCGAAGGCCGTCGCGCTCGTGGCCGTCGTCCTCCTCGTCTGTGTGCCGTTCCTGGTGATCCTCTCGACCTCGCTCGCCTCGCCCGAGGAGGTGGTCGACAACGGCGGCTGGGTGCTGTGGCCGACCGAGCCGACCGTTCAGGCGTACCGCGACATCCTCGACGGCGGCATCGTCACCCACGCCCTCGGCGTCAGCGCGGGCGTGACCGTCGTCGGCACCCTGTTCAGCCTCTTCTGCACGGTCACGCTCGCCTACGCCCTGTCGCGCCCAGGCGTCTTCGGCGGCCGGCCCGTGCTGCTCCTCGTGCTGTTCACGTTCCTCTTCCCGCCCGGCATGATCCCCAGTTTCCTGCTGGTCAAGGAGCTGGGTCTGCTGGACTCGTACGGGTCGCTGGTCTTCCCCGTACTGATCAACGTGTTCAACCTCGTGGTGCTGCGCGGCTTCTTCCAGTCGATACCCGACGAGTTGTACGAGGCCGCGCGGCTGGACGGGGCGGGCGACTGGCGGGTGCTGTGGTCCGTCGTGCTGCCGCTGTCCAAGGCCGCGCTCGCCGTCGTGGGTCTCTTCTACGCGGTGGCGTACTGGAACTCCTGGTTCTATGCCTCGCTGTATCTGGAGAGCGACCACTGGCCGCTGCAACAGGTGCTGCGCACGTATGTCGTTGCCGGGTCGGGGCTCACCGACACCGCGACCAGTGAGGGCACCGTCAATGCTCCGCAGACCGTGCAGATGGCTGTGCTGGTGATCGCCACGGTGCCGATTCTTTTGATCTACCCGTTCCTGCAGAAGTACTTCACGAAGGGTGTGCTCACCGGGGCCATCAAGAGTTAGGGCTCCGCCGACACAGCCCCGCGCCCCCCACGGGGCGAACCCCTCCTCCAGAGCTGGGAGAGAACACGTATGTCCAGTACACCGCTGTCCCGTCGTGCCCTGATGCGTACCGCTGCCGTGGGTGCTGTCGCGCTGGCTGCTCCGGCCGGTCTGACCGCCTGCTCCACGGAGTCGGGGGGTGACGGGGTGTCGAACGCGGGCAAGAAGCTTGCCCCCTGGCCCGCGTACAAGGCCTTCGCGGGTCCGAAGCCGGATCTCGCGCCCACCACGGAGGGGGTTCAGCCCGGTTACACCTCCTACCCGGCGGATCTGGCGCGGTCGGTGTCCCGCACTCCGGGGGACGGGTCCACCGTCAAGGTGATGTCGGTGTCGTTCGGTACGCCGCCGAAGCCGGCCTCGTCCAACAGGTTCTGGCAGGCCGTCGAGAAGGCGCTCGGTGTGAAGATCGAGTACACGGTCATCTCGCAGACCGACTACCAGAAGAAGATGGCCACCGTGATGGCGGGCGATCCGGGCGAACTCCCGGACATCATCAACATCTTCTCCGGGTTCGCGCTGCCCCGCGAGGCCCAGTTCGTGCAGCGGCGTGCCGAGGACCTCACGCCCTTCCTGTCCGGGGACGCGGTCGAGGACTATCCGAACCTCGCGAACATTCCGACGCACGCCTGGCGAGACATGGGCCGGATCGGCGGCCGCATCTACGGCATTCCCCTGGAGCGGCCGCTGCCCGGATCCACGCTCTGGCTGAACGAGGAGTACTTCGACGATGCCGGGATGAAGGAGGGGTGGACCGACCAGGACTTCGCGGCGGTCGCCAAGAGGGGGACCGGCTCGAAGAAGTACGCCCTGGGGGCCGCGGTCGGATCCGTGTTCGGGGACGGGTTCCACTCTGCGGCGCACGGTGTGCACGCCCGGGGCTGGTCGGTGAAGGACGACGGCACGTTCCTGCCGGTCGTGGCCGACGAACGGTACAAGCAGATGCTCGACTTCCAGCTCGGACTGCGCAAGGCGGGCTCCTACCACCCCGACGCGACCTCCATCTCCCAGATCGACATGATCGCCCTCTACTACAACGGGACGGTCGGCTCGCTGCAGGACGGATTCGGCGGCTACCTCCCCAAGTTCCTTGAGAAGGGCCGCAAGTACACGCCCGCACCCGCTCTCCCGTACAGCGTGGGCGGTACGCCCGGCGGGATCGTCGGGGCACGCCGCTCGTTCGGATACACCGTCGTCAAGAAGGCCAAGAAGGAGCGCGTGCAGTTGCTGCTGCGCATCCTCGACTATCTCGCGGCTCCGTTCGGCAGCAAGGAGTGGGAACTCGTCCACTACGGCATGGAGGGCACCCACTTCACCCGGGCCGAGGACGGATCGCCCGAGCCCAACGCGCTCGGTCAGGTCGAGAACAACACCAACCTGCCGCTGAAGTACCTCGCCGAAGGACCCCAGGCGCTGTTCGTGCCCGGGATGCCCGACGCGGTGAAGGCCCTGCACGCCTGGCAGGTGAAGACCGTTCCGCACGCCGTCCGCAATGCCTCGTACGGGCTGCAGTCCCGGACGTACACCGACCGGGGCACCACCCTCGAAACGCTCCTCAAGGACACCGCCACCGGGATCATCGCGGGGCGCACCCCGCTGTCCGAATGGGACGCCACCGTCAAGACCTGGCGGCAGCGGGGTGGCGACAGAATGGCCGAGGAGTTCGCCAAGGACCACGCCGCCAACAACTGACGCGGCAGGTCGGGCGGTTGTGAGGGGAGACACGGGGAGATGGGCAACGACATGGCAGAGGCGGAGCCGACGGCGAAGCGACGCGTCACCATTCGCGAGGTCGCCGAGCGGGCAGGCGTGTCCATGGCCACCGTCTCGCGTGTGCTCAGCGGCAACCACCCCGTGCCCGCGTCGACCCGGGCCCGTGTGCTGCGCGCGTCCCGCGACCTCGACTACGTGGCCAACGCGCACGCCCGCGCCCTGGTCGGCGGCGGCCGCAAGATGGTCGCCGTCGTCCTGCGGCAGGTCACCAGCCCCTTCTATGCGCAGGTTGCCGAGGGTGTCGAGGCCGAGGCGGCCTCGCGCGGCTGGCTGTGCCTGGTCGGCACCACCGGCGGGGACCCGCAACGTGAGCTGGAGTTCGTGCAGTTGATGCGCGAGGAGGGCGCCCGGCTGGTCATCCTCGTCGGCGGGGTCGTCGAGGACGACGCCTACCGGGAGCGCGTCGCGCACTACGCCCAGGCCCTCGACTCGGCAGGCGCGCGCCTCGTGCTGTGCGGACGGCCCGCGCCCGACCCCGACATCCCCGCGCTCGTCGTCGAGTTCGACAACGAGGCCGGCGCCCATGCCATCACCGGCCATCTCCTCTCGGCGGGCCACCGCGGGATCGTGTTCCTCGGCGGACTGCCCGGCAACACCGCCCTCGACGCGCGCGTCGCCGGGTACCGTGCGGCGCTCGCCGAGCACGGGCTGCCGCCCGAGGCCGCCCATGTCGTCGACTGCGGCCTCGGCCGCGCGGCGGGCCACCGGGCGATGACCCAACTCCTCAAGGAGACACCGGACTTCACCGCCGTCTTCGCCGGGGACGACATGGTCGCCGCCGGAGCCCTGCGGGCCATCACCGAGGCCGGGCTGCGCGTGCCCGACGACATCTCCGTCGTCGGCTACAACGACATCCCGCTCGCCGAGGACTTCAACCCGCCGCTCACCACCGTGCGCACCCCCGCCGAGGAACTCGGCCGGGCCGCCGTACGCATCGCCCTGCGCGACCCCGAGCACGCCGCGGGCGCCCACCATCTGCTCGGCACCCACATCGTCGTACGCGACAGCGTCCAGCCGCCCCCGCAGGCGGCGCGCGACGCGGCGCCCGACCGCCCCCACTGACGGAGGACCCACCCCCGTATGACCGCGCCGCACGTGTCGCTCACCGACCCGACGCACCCGTCCTTCCTGCCGCCCCCCGACTGCGTACGGTCACCCGTCACCGGCTGGACCCGCGCACACTGGGAGGCGACGGCCGACCGGCTCCTGGACGGCCTGCTCCCTTACGCGTCAAGGGAGTTGGCCCAGTACCGGCTGCCCGGCAGGACCGGGCACGCCGGATCCTGGTCCGACGGCCTGGAGGGGTACGCCCGCTCGTTCCTGCTCGCCGCCTGCCGCATCGCGGGCTCCGGCGGGCGCGTCCCGCCGGGGCTGGTCGAGCGGTACGCGGCCGGGCTCGCCGCCGGTACAGACCCGGAGGGCGCCGACCGCTGGCCGCCCATCGCCGACCGGGCCCAGCCCATGGTCGAGGCCGCCTCGATCGCGATCGCCCTGCACGAGACCAGACCGTGGATCTGGGACCAACTGGACGACGCGGTACGCCAGCGGGTGGCCGCGTGGCTCGGCGGATTCGTCGGCGCCCGGGCCAACGACTCCAACTGGCGGCTCTTCCAGGTCGTCACGGAGGAGTTCCTCGCCTCGGTGGGTGCCCCGCACAGCCGCGCCGAGATCGACGGCGGTCTGGCGCGGCTGGAGGACTGGTACCGCGGCGACGGCTGGTACACCGACGGCGACGGCCGCAAGTTCGACTACTACAACGGCTGGGCCCTGCACCTGTACCCGATCCTGTGGGCGCGCATCGCCGGACCCCGCGCGGACGCCTCGCTCACGGAGGTCCACCGGGCCCGCCTGCGCACTTTCCTCGGCACGCACCAGTACTTCTTCGGCTCGGACGGCGCCCCCGTCCACCAGGGCCGCTCCCTCACCTACCGCTACGCGACGGCCGCCCCGCTGTGGGCCGGAGTGCTCGCCGACGCGACCCCGCTGACGCCCGGACGCACCCGCCGTCTGGCATCGGGCGCCCTCAAGCACTTCACCGAGCGCGGGGTGCCCGACGAACGGGGACTGCTGAGCCTGGGCTGGTACCGGCCCTTCCTCCCCGTCACCCAGCGGTACTCGGGTCCCGCCTCGCCGTACTGGGCGAGCAAGGCGTTCCTCGGCCTGCTGCTCCCCGCCGGCCATCCCGTCTGGACGGCTCTCGAGGAACCGGGCCCGGTGGACACGGCGGACGCGTATCTGGCGCTGCCCGCTCCCGGCTGGCTCCTCCACTTGACCGCAGCCGACGGGATCGTACGACTCGTCAACCACGGCAGCGACCGCCTGCCACCGCCGCCGGCCGAGGCCGAGGACAGCCCGCACTACGCGAAGTTCGCGTACTCCAGCGCCACGGCACCCGACACCCCGGCGGACGGTTCCGCGACCGGGCCGGACAGCCACATCGCCCTGCTCACGGGGGACGGGACGGCCTCCGGACGCGGCCGGATCCATCCCCTCGGCGCGGAGGGCCGCCGTGCGGCGTCCTGGCACCGGGCGGTCCTGCCGGACTCCGACGAGGGCCACCGCATCGAGACGACCAGCATGGTCCACGGCCCCTGGGAGGTGCGGGTCCACCGCGTCGAAGGCCCGCCGGGAGCCGTCGTACGCGAAGGGGGATGGGCCCTGGCCGATGACAGCGGGCCGTTGACCGAGGCCGCGGGGCCCGGTTGGGCGCTGGCGCGCCGCGAGGCGGACGGTCTCACGAGCGCGGTCGTGGCGCTGTACGGGTGGGAGGGGCCCGGGGCCGACGGCCTGCCGCACGGCGCCGTCGTACAGGTCCGCGGCGCCAACGCCTACGGCGAGTACTCCGCCACACCCTGCCTGCGGCTGCCCGCCCACCCGGGGCGCCCGCACCTCCTGGTCACGCTCGTCGTACTGAGCGCCGATCCGGAGCGGCCCTGCGACCCCGAAGCGCTGCGGGCGCGGGCCGGTACACGTGTCACCGCGGCGGGTGCGGTGGTGGTGCGCTTCCCGGATGGGACGGAGGAGGAAGTGCCGGCAGGGGAGGGAAGCGGCTGAGGAGCCCGGAGGCGCGTAACAGCCGGTGGATGCGGGGCTGGTCGGAGACGAGGCGGAGGGAGCCGCCCCGCTCCTTCGCCCGGCGGTCGGCCCTGCACAGCACCCGCAGCCCGGAGCAGTCGAAGAAGGTGACCCGGCGGAGGTCGACCAGGACCTGGGGCGTCCGGCCCGCGGTCACCGCGTCCAAGTGCTCGGCCAGGGCGTCGGCCGTCGCCATGTCGATCTCGCCCAGCACCTCGACCACGGTGAACCCGCCGCTGGGGTAGCTGTGGGCGTACGGATTCGCCGCGGGGACTCCGTACGCCGCCGTTCCGCACTCGGGCAGCCCGGGGGCCTGGTCTTGGGATTCCGGCGACATGTCGGCTCCACCTCTGCAGGGGAGGGCGTATTCGATCTCGGTAGCTACCCCGCCGGCGGCGGAACCATCCATGCCGCGCCGTCCACAAGATCTAGTTCACTCGACCCAGTGAATTTCAGCTGCAGCGGTTGACTTTTGGTCTTTGTGTTTACTCAACATGCCCTGTGCAAGGGGGTGTTGCGGACGTAGGGTCGCCGTGCTGCCCCAGTCCGGGGCGGCATCTCTGCTTCGTTGTCCGCTTCGTTGTCCGCGCGATTGTTCACGAGCCGTGTTCGTATGACTGACCATGAACTGTCTGACCAAGGAGGGTTGGCGGTGGGAACGCCGGTACGCACTCCGTCGGGCGGGCCACCACTGCTGACCGAGTGCGGGGTCATGGAACCGGTGCAGGAGATGGAGTTCACCGCCCATTTCTCCCGTGCGGACGGGGAGTTCGCGGCCGATGCGGCCGCCGTGGCGGTGACGCGGGTGATCGACGCCCCGCCGTCCTTCGTCACCCCGGTCCTCGACGCCGGCCGCTCCGCGAGCAGGTGCCTGCTGGCGCGCAGCGCCGCCGACACCTGCCGGATCGTGCTCACCGCGGATCCCACGGGCATCACGGTCGCGGCCACCGACGACGTCAAGGTCTCGCTGGACTCCTGTGACCAGGTCGGCGCCAAGAACCTGCCGCTCCTCGCCGTCGTCGACGGGCTGAAGGTGCACCACGGGCCGGACGGTCATGTCTGGGTCGTGTGGAGGGGCTCATGGTGGCGGATGGACGCCACCTCCGACGGAAGCGGCGACCACACCCCGGACGGGCCCGCCAAGCCTTAATGCATATGATGCGCAAGTGCGCGACTACTGCATAAGAACGGCGACCCCCGACGACCTCGACGGCGCGCGGTCCGTGATGCTCGACACCGTCTACCGGGACTTCGGCACCGGGTACGTACCGCGCTGGCACCGCGACATCATCGACCTGGACTCCTTCTACCTCGCACCCGACCGGCACACCTTGCTGGTCGCGGTCGACGAGCGGGACGGCACGGTGGCCGCGACCGCCGCGCTCGACTCCCGGGGCCCGGCGCACCCGCCCAACCCGCGCGATCTCGCCGAGCGCTACCCCTCCGGGGACACCGCCCAGCTGCGCCGCGTGTACACGCGCGCCGATCACCGGCGACAGGGCCTGGCCCGGCGGCTGGTCGGCGAACTGCTCGACTTCGCTGCGGCGGACGGCGGCTACCGCGCCGTCTATCTGCACACCGACCCGGCGGTACCCGGCGCCGAGGCGTTCTGGCGGTCCCTCGGCAAGGTGGTCCACGACGAGCGCGAGGAACCGGGCGGCGGGCAACGGATCGTGCACTTCGAAGTCCCCCTGCCCTGACGGACACGCTGTGCGTGCGTCGCCCCACGAATCCCTATCCTCACGAATCCCCCCACGAAGAAAGAGACCATGCGCTCCCTGCCGCGCCGCCGCCGGTTCGTCGCCGGCCTGCTGCTCGCCCCTCTGCTCACCGGCTGCTTCGCCTCCGAGAGCGGGGAGGAGTCCTCCGGCGGCGGTGACGGCTCCCGGCTCAAGGTCGCGCTCGCCTTCCCGCCCGCCGAGAACTTCAACCCCCACGGTGCCGACGCCACGCTCCTCAGCCGGCTCGGCGTCACCGAGGGCCTGACCCGCCTCGACGCCAACGGCGCCGCCGTCCCCGCGCTCGCCGAGTCGTGGAGCCGTGAGAACGACCGCAGTTGGCTGTTCACGCTGCGTGACGGGGCCTTCCAGGACGGCACCGAGGTCACCCCGAAGGCCGTCGTCACGGCCCTCACCCGCGCCGCGGGCGCCGAGCCCGTGACCGCAGCCCTGTCCGGCGTCGAGCTCACCGCCGAGGCCGCGGGCGACCGACGCGTACGGGTGACCACCGCCGAGCCCGACCCCGCACTGCCGTTGCGCCTGTCCAGCCCCGGCCTGGTGGTCCTCTCCTCCAAGGCGTACGCCGAGAAGGACGCCGTCAGCCCGGTCGGCACCGCCACCGGCCCCTTCGAACTCACCAAGGTCACCGGCACCACCGCGGCCACTCTGGACCGCTTCGACGACTACTGGGGCGGCCGTGCCCAGGCCTCCGGCGTCGACGCGAAGTTCATAGCCGACGGCACGGCCCGTACGAACGCGCTGCGTACCGGCGGCGTCGACGTCGCCGAGGCCGTGCCGGTCTCGCAGGCGACCTCCCTCGACGAGGTGGCCCGCCGCGAGACGGCCACCACCCGCACCACGAGCCTGCTGCTCAACACCGAGAAGGGTGCCTTCAAGGACCCGAAGACACGAGCCGCCGCCCGCGAGGCGATCGACACCTCCGACCTCGCGAGGGGCGTCTACGAAGGGCACGCCGACCCCGGCGTCGGCATCTACGGACCCGCCCTGACCTGGGCGGCCGACAAGCGCGTCAAGCCGACCGGGAGGGCGGGGGCGGCGGCCGCCGACGACACGTCGGTCACCGTGGCCACGTACGACAACCGGCCCGAACTGCCCGAGGTCGCCCAGGTGCTCAAGCAGCAGCTGGAGACGGCCGGGTTCAAGGTGAAGCTGGAGGTGCGCGAGTACTCGCGGCTCGAAGGCGACGCGCTGGCCGGGAAGTTCGACGCGTTCGTGTCCGCCCGCAACACCATGCTCGACACCGGCGACCCCGTCTCGATCCTGGCCAGCGACTACACCTGCAAGGGCAGTTACAACCTGGCGCTGCTGTGCGACAAGAAGGTCGACAAGGCCGTCGCCGAGGCCGAGACGGTCACCGACACCGCGAAGCGGCAGGATGCGGCGATGACCGCCGAAGCGGCGATCCTCGGCACGGACGCCGTCGTGCCGCTGGTCCACCAGCGGATCATCACCGGCGTCGGCGCCGCGGTCAGTGGTCTGCTGCTCGACCCGTACGAGCGCAGCCTCGTCGGCGTCGGCACGCGGCGCTGACGGGCGGCGGCGTACGTGCTCAGGGCCGTCGCACGCGGCGGGGCGCCGGTGCTGTTCTGGCGCGCCGCCATCGCCGCCGCCCTCCTGTGCGGTGTGGGGCTGCTTCCCTGGCTGTCGAGCACGGACCCGGCGCTCACCGTACTCAAGGCACGGTCCGCCGAACGCGCCCCGACGCCCGAGGTACTTGACGCGATCCGCGCCCAACTCGGCCTGGACGCCGGGCCGGTGAGGCTGCTCGGTGACTGGCTCGGCGGGCTGCTGCACGGTGACGCGGGCCGGTCGTGGATCTCCGGTGCGGAGGTCACGCCGTCGGTGCTCCAGGCGCTCGGGATCTCGCTCCTGCTGATGGGCGGCTCGCTGGCCGTCGCGGTGGTCACGGCGGGGGCGGTGTGCGCCCGGACGCTGCGGCTCGGTGCGGGGCGGCGGCTCGACGGCCGGCGCCCGGCGGGGACCGGGTCGGCGCTCCTGTCCACGCTGCCCGACTTCCTGACCGCCTCGGTGCTCGCCGCCGTCGTCGGGGTGCAGCTCGGCTGGCTGCCCGCGCTCGGCTGGTACGGGCCCCAGTGGATGGTGCTCCCCGCACTCTCGCTCGGCCTGCCCGCGGGCGCGCTGCTCGGGCGGATGCTCGACGACCTGCTCCCGGGCGCGTTCGCCGAGCAGTGGGCGCTGGCAGCCGCCGCGCGAGGAGTCCCGGGCCGGGGCATCGCTCGGCAGGCACTGCGCCGGTGCGTGCCCGGACTGCTCCCGAACTTCGGCCTGTTCGTCGTAGGGCTGACCGGCGGCGCGGTCGCCGTGGAGCAGGTCTTCGACATCCCCGGGCTCGGCCGGCTGACCCTCCAGGCCGCGGTGGCGCAGGACCTGCCCGTCCTCCAGGCGGGCACCCTCGCACTCGTCCTATTGGCGGCGATCGCAGGAGGGGTGGCCCGGCTCACGGCGCGGCTTCTGATCGGCCCGGCCCTGCGCGACGGCGCGTTGACGTCGCTGCACCGCCCGACATCGCCCCGGCCCACGACCCTGCCCTTGCTGTACGGCGGGCTGTTGCTCGCGGTCGTCGCGCTGGGCCTCGCCCGGGATCCGCTGCGGCTCGACACCACCGCCCGGCTCCAATCCCCTTCCTGGGCACACCCGTTCGGCACGGACGGGCTCGGTCGCGATGTGCTGGCCCGGGTCGGCCACGGGGCGCTGAGCACCCTGGCCCTGGCCGTAGCCGTGAGCACGGCCGCGCTTGTGGTGGGCGTTCTGCTGGGGCTGCTGCCACGGTTCTCCGGGCCGCTCGTCGACACGGTCAACGCCGTACCGCCGGTCCTCGCGGCCCTCCTCGTCACAGGCGTCGCGGGCAGCGGCCCCTCGACCCCGGCCCTCGCGGTGACCGCCGTCGCCTGGGCACCGCTCGCGGCCCACACCTCGGCACTGCTCCAACAGGAGCGCGCCACCACGCACTTGACCGCCACCCGTGGCCTGGGCGCGGGCCCGCTCCAACTGCTCCGCCACGAACTCCTCCCGGCCGTCCTGCCTCCGGTCATCCGCCACGCACTGCTCCGCCTGCCCGGTGTCGCCCTGGCCCTCGCGGCCCTGGGCTTCCTCGGCCTCGGCGCACAACCGCCGTCCCCGGAGTGGGGCCTGCTCCTCTCCGAGAACCAGCCGTACGCGGAACGGGCCCCCTGGGCGGTACTGGCACCCGCCGCCGCACTCGCCCTGCTGGGGGCGGTGGCCGTCACGGGCGGGGGCGGGGTGAAGCGGCCCGGGCGGCCGCGTCGCGCACGCCGATACGACACCGGCGACACCGGCGAGACCGAGACCGAGACCGAGACCGAGACCGAGACGGCGAAGCGGCCCGGACCACCGGACCCCGCCCGCCCGGTCCGGGCCGAAGGCGTGACGTCCGATGCCTGAGCAATCGCCTCCGCGAGCCTCCGCCGACGGTCGTACCCAGACCGGCCGCCCCCGCCGCAGGATCCTTTCCTCGCTGCGGACCTTCGCCTCCCTGCCTCCGCTGCTCCGGCTGCTGATCCTCACGCAGCTCGCCTTCAACATCGGGTTCTACGTGGTGCTGCCGTTCCTCGCGGAGCACCTCGGTACGGCGATCGGCATGGCGGGCTGGATGGTCGGGCTGGTGCTGGGGCTGCGGACCTTCAGCCAGCAGGGGCTGTTCGTGGTGGGCGGGGCGCTGGCGGACCGGTACGGCGTACGGCCGGTGGTGCTCGCCGGCTGCGCGCTGCGGATCGCCGGGTTCGGCTGGCTCGGATTCGCGGAAGCGAGCTGGGCGGTCGTCGGAGCCGTACTCCTGATCGGCTTCGCCGCCGCGCTGTTCTCGCCGGCCGTCGAGTCGGAGGTGGCCCGGCAGGCGGTGTGCCGGGAGGAGGCGGGGGAGGGCCCGCGCACCCACGTGCTCGCCCTGTTCACCGTGGCGGGCCAGGCGGGCGCGTTCCTCGGCCCGTTCATCGGCGCGCTGCTGCTGGCCGTGGACTTCCGCGCGGTCTGTCTCGCCGGCGCCGGAGTCTTCGTACTCGTCCTGGCCGGGCACGCGTGGCTGTTGCCGCAGCACATCCCCGGCCGGACCCGCGTACAGAGCGGCGGTGGTGTCCGGCGGCTGCTGAGCAACCGCGGCTTCCTCGCGCTGTGCTGCGCGTACGGCGCCTACCTGCTGGCGTACAACCAGCTGTACCAGCTCCTGCCCGTCGAGGTGGAGCGTGCGGCGGGCTCGCAGGCGCCGCTGGCCTGGCTGTTCGCGCTCTCCTCGCTGCTGGTGGTGACGGCCCAACTCCCTCTCACACGCTGGGCGGGGGACCGGCTCGACCTGCGTCGGTCCATGGCGGCGGGACTGCTGCTCATCGCGGCCGGGTTCGCGGTGGTCGCCGTGGCCAGGCCGGCCGCATGGACGGGAACCGTGGGGCTCCTGCCCGCGGCCGGTTACGTCGTCCTGCTCACCCTCGGTCAGATGCTCGTCGCGCCCGCCGCCCGTGCCTGGGTGCCCGACCTCGCCGACGACGGCCGGCTCGGCCTCTACACCGGCGCGCTGTCCTCGGTCTCCGGCCTCATCGTGCTCGTCGGCAGCGCGGCCACCGGTTCCCTCCTCGACACGGGCCTGCCCCCGGCCGTGCCCTGGCTGGTGCTCGCCGCGCTCCCCGTGGCGGCGGTCGCCCTGCTGCCCCGGCAGCAACGCGCCGAGCCGAGGAAATGAGACACGGCGAACCGCCGACACGAAAGGCCAGGATGAAAGGCCGACATGAAAGAGGGGCCGCCGTCTCCCTGCAGACGGCGGCCCCTCGGCTTTCGGAGGGTCACATGTGGACGACCGGCGCGGCTTCCGCGTCCTGCTCGGGAACCCCGCGGCGGTAGAGGAGGAGGGCGATCACCGTGCCCACCGCGAAGAAGCCCGCGGACCACCAGAAGGCGGTGGTGTAGCTCTCGATCGTCGACTGGGCCTGGACCAGCTTGTCGGTCGCGTCCTTGCCGGACAGGTAGCTGGTGGCGGCGCTTGCGGCGAGCGTGTTGAGCAGGGCGGTGCCGATGGAACCGCCGACCTGCTGCATGGCGTTGACCGTCGCCGAGGCGACACCGGCGTCCTCCGGCGCGATCCCGCTCGTGGCCAGGGCCATCGCGGGCGGCATCACGATGCCGAGTCCCACACCGATCAGGAGCAGCTGGGGCAACACGTCGGTCGAGTAGCTGGAGTCGAGGCCGATACCGGTCAGCCAGGCCATGCCGGCCGCGGCGATCGCGAAGCCCGCGGGGATGACGACCTTCGGCCCGATGCGCGGCACCAGCTTCGTGGTGGAGACCTGGGCCATGACCATCAGGGCCGCCATCATCGGCAGGAAGGCCACACCGGTCTTGGTCGGGCTGAAGCCGAGGTTCAGCTGCAGGTAGTAGGTGAGGAAGAGGAACACACCGAACATGCCCGCACCGGTCACGAGCACGGCGAGGAACGAGGCTCCGCGGCTGCGGTCGAGCAGGACGCGCATCGGCAGCAGCGGGTGCGCGGCACGGGTCTGCCACCAGGCGAACACCGTCAGGAGCAGACCGCCGGCGATCAGGAAGCCCCAGGTCTGGGGCGAACTCCAGTCGTGCGTCTCGGCGTTGGAGAAGCCGTAGACGAGGGCGAAGAGACCGGAGGAGACCAGCAGCGCGCCCGGCAGGTCCAGCTTGGAGCTCGCGGCGTCACGGTGGTTGCTCAGCAGCATCCAGCCGCCGACGAGGGCGACCACGGCGAAGATGATGTTGACGTACAGGGTCCAGCGCCAGTCCAGCGCGTCCGTCAGCACACCACCGAGCAGCAGTCCGAGCGCACCGCCCGCACCGGCGATGGCGCCGTACACGCTGAACGCCTTGGCGCGCTCCTTGGCGTCGGTGAACGTCGTGTTCAGGAGTGAGAGCGCGGCGGGTGCGAGGAGCGCGGCGAAGACACCCTGGAGAGCGCGCGCGGTGACCAGCATTCCGAAGCTGTTCGCCGCGCCGCCGAGCACGGAGGCCCCGGCGAATCCCGCGACACCGATGAGGAACGTGGGCTTTCGCCCGAAGAGGTCGGCCAGCCGGCCGCCCAGCAGCAGTAGTGAGGCGAAGGCCAGCGCGTACGCGGTGACGATCCACTGGCGGTTGCCGTCGGAGAAGCCGAGGTCCGCCTGCGCCGACGGCAGGGCGATGTTCACGATGGTCGCGTCCAGCACCACCATCAGCTGGGCGATCGCGATGATCGAGAGGATCCACCACCGCTTCGCCGACGACGGCGCGCCCGCCGTGTCGGGTGTGCCCTTGCGGGCACCTTCGGAAACTGTCTGAGTCTGAGACATCGGAGCACCACTCCAGGGAAGGTTCGCTCGGAATGACGGCTACGTAAACGAAACCGTTTCGTACGCATTGAGGCTAGACCACATTTATCGAAACGGCAAAGTTTCGCTACTGAGAGAGGGCTCACATGCGCAGGGGCATGTTCGAGGTCGACGGCGCCGAGCTGTACTACGAGGTGCGCGGCGAAGGGCCCGCACTGCTGCTGATCAGCGGCGCAGGGGGTGACGCCGGTTATTTCACGGGGGTCGCGGACGAGCTGGCGGACGCCTTCACCGTGATCACGTACGACCGGCGGTGCAACTCCCGCAGCACGGGCCACGGTGACGCGCCCATGGATCTGGCCCGGCAGGCCGCCGACGCCTGCGCGCTCATCGACGGCCTGGCGGGTGGTCGCGCCCTGGTGTTCGGCAACAGTGGCGGCGCGATCATCGGTCTGACGCTGGCCGCCCGTCACCCGGAATCGGTCGCCGGGCTGATCGCGCACGAGCCGCCCGCCGTGAACGTCCTGCCCGACGGCGACCCCGCGCGCGACTTCTTCGCCGAGGTCGCCGAGGCGTACGCGCAGGGCGGCGCCCCGGCGGCGGGCCGTCTCTTCGCGCGGACCGTGCGCGGCGAGGGTACGTACCTGTGGCCCGAAGATCTCTGGAAGAGGTTCCTGGGCAATGGCGACTACCTCTTCGGTCGGGAGTGGCCAGCTTTCGCCGCCTTCCTGCCGGACGAGGCCGCTCTCTCCGCGGCCCCCTTTCCGATCGTCCTCGGGGCGGGCTCGGCGGACCGCGGCACGTACTACGCGCGGCCCTCGATCGAGATCGCCCGCCGGATCGGGGTGCCGTGGGTGGAGTTCCCCGGCATCCACATGGAGTTCCTGGCCGCGCCCGGTGGGCTTCGCGGCAGCCGTACGGGTCCTGGCGACGCAGATGTGGACGCGGGGCGGTGAGGTGCCCCGGGGCTGGCTCGGGTGAGGTTGAGACTGCCTGCCTGCAAATGCCTGCCTGCCTCGGCTGTCTATTCCTTGACTGGAATATAACTGTGGAGGCATATTGGAACCATGTCCGACGCCTCCCTCTGGGCCGCACTCGCCGATCCGCACCGACGGGCCATCGTGGCGCTCCTCCTGGAGCGGCCGCGGCCCGTCGGTGAGATCGTCGAGGCGTGCGGTCTGAGCCAGCCGAGCACCTCCAAGCATCTGAAGGTGCTGCGGGATGCCGGCCTGGTGCGCGTACGACAGGACGCGCAGCGCCGCGTCTACGCGCTCGACCCGGCGCCGATCGCGGAGCTCGACGCGTGGCTGGCCCCGTACCGCAAGCTCTGGAACACGAGCCTGGACGCGCTGGGCCGACGCCTGGACGAGACGGCGCCGGTGTCGGCACGGGCCACAGGGCCGGTGACGGCCCCGGAGACTTCGACGGCGGGGGAGCCGTCGGACGCAGACACCTCAACCCCCTCCCCGAAGGACTGAGCCACCATGTCCACGGAACCCACCGGTACCTACCTCACCCTGGCCGACGGCCGCCCCGCCGTCCGCTTCACCCGCACCTACGACCACCCCGTCGACCGTGTCTGGCGGTTCGTGACGGAGCCCGACGAGCTCGCTCACTGGTTTCCGGCCCGTGCGGAGATCGAGTTGAGGGAAGGCGGCACGATCAAGTTCAGCGGAGACCTGGAGGGCTCGCCGGCTCAGGTGATCGCCGTCGATCCACCGCGGCACCTCTCCTTCAGCTGGGACGGTGACGAACTGCACTTCGACCTTGAAGAGTTGGACGCCAGGCGCACCCGCTTCACACTGACGAACGTTCTGGGGGCCGAGAACACGGCCGCCCGCGTCAGCACCGGCTGGGAGGTGTGTCTCGCCGCCCTCGACGCGCATGCCCGGGGTGAGACGTTCGAGGGCCCGCACGGCGGTGCCGACGCGCCCTGGCAGGAGATCTACCAGGCGTACGTCGACGCCGGCGTCCCCTCGGGAGGCCTGGTACCGGGCCTCGACACCTGACGGCCCCTACTGCATCTGCCGCCGCACCAGCTCGTGCAGCCGCCCGCCCGTGTCCGCCAACAGCTGGGCGGGCGGGCCCTGTTGGGCGACCCTGCCGTCCTCCATCACGATGACGCGGTCCGCGTCCATGACGGTGGACAGGCGGTGCGCGATCACCACGCGCGTGGCGTTGAGGGCGCGGGTGCTCTCGATGACCGTGCGCTGGGTCTCGTTGTCGAGGGCGCTGGTCGCCTCGTCGAAGAACAGGATGCGCGGGCGCCGGATCAGCGCCTGGGCGATCATCAGACGCTGGCGCTGGCCGCCGGACACGGCACCGCTGCCGGAGACGATGGTGTGCAGGCCCATCGGCATGCGCTTGATGTCCTCGGCGAGCCCGGCCATCTCGGCCGCCGCCATCGCCTCCTCGGGCGTGTAGGGCTCGGTGCCGCAGATGACGTCCAGGATCGACCCGGTGAAGGGCTGTGCGTGCTGGAGCACCACACCGCACTGACGGCGTACGGCCGACTGGTCGAGGGCGGCCAGGTCCTGGCCGTCGTACAGGACGCTGCCCGAGACCGGCTTGTCGAAGCCGATGAGCAGCCGCAGCAGGGTGGACTTGCCGCAGCCGCTGGGACCGACGATCGCCACGAACTCGCCCGGCCGGATCGCGAAGGACACGTCGTCCAGGACGAGCGGACCGTCGTCGGTGTACCGGAAGGAGAGCTTCTTCGCCTCGATGGCGCCGGACAGTTCGGCGGGGCGTGTGCTCGCCACCCGCACCTCGGGTGTCGCGTCGAGGACCGGCCTGATCTCCTCGAACATCGGCAGCGCGGAGACCATTGACACAAAGGCACCCGTCACCTGGGTGACCGAGGTCAGCAGCATGGTCATCGAGGTGTTGAACGTCAGGAACGCGGCGGCCGACAGCGAACCGCGCGCGGGGCCCGCCAGCAGCATGAACATGATGAGTGAGCAGAGCGGCAGATACACCGCGCCCAGCACCGTCGTGAGGTTCTTGATCCGGCCCACGCGCTGCTGGAGTTCACGGCTGCGGGCGAACTCGCCCGCCCAGGCCGCGTACGCGTAGTTCTCGGCCGCCGCGACCCGCAGCTTGGGCAGGCCGCGCAGGGTCTGGAACGCCTGGTTGTTGAGCTTGTTGCTCAGCACGACCAGTCGGCGCTGCCAGCGCACCTGCCACAGGCCGAGCCCGAGGAAAACCCCGGCGATGACGACGAGCATGCCGATCGCGGCGAGCGCCATCGGGACGCTGTACCAGAAGAGCAGCGCGAGGTTCATCGCGCCGACCGTCACCGACTGGACCACCACCGGGCCGACGCCCGCCATCAGCCGGCGGATCGCGCTGATTCCCATGGCCGCACTGGCCAGTTCACCGGTGGAGCGGGAGGTGAAGAACTTCGTCGGCAGCCGCAACAGCCTGTCCCACACGGCCGGTTGGAGCGTGGCCTCGATACGGCCCTCCAGCCGCAGCATGGTGAGGTTCTGCATCAGCATGAAGGCCGCCGACACCACACTGGCGATCATGATGGCCAGACAGAACTGGACGATCAGGCTCTCCTGGGCCTTCGGCACGAACTCGCCGAGCACCTTGCCGGTCGCGATCGGCACCAGCGCGCCGAGGGCCACCGTCACCAGACCGCTGATCGCGAGGTTGCGCATGTCCCCGCCGGTGCCCCGGAGACTGAACCGCAGCAGCCGCAGAGGGCTCAGGCGGCGCTCGGGCAGCGGCCGGTAGAACATGACGGCCCGCGGTTCGAACTCCGCCGCGTTGGCCTTCTCGACCGGCGTCTCACGACCGCTCGACGGATGCACCGCCACATATCCGCCGCGCCGCCACAGCAGCGCGGCCGGGGCGCCGGACGCGACCCGGTGCCCGACGAGCGGCCCGATGTTGTCGCGCCACCATCGCCCGTCGAGGCGTACGGCACGCACCCGGACCCGGGAGGCGAGCGCGATCTGTTCGACGGGGTCGAGCCGGTCGCTCTCCGCGCCGCCCTGCGCCGGGTCGGCGAGCGTGATCCCGGCGGCGTGTGCGACGAGCTTGCAGGCGGCGTACGTGGCATCGGCGTCCGCCGCGCCCGGACCCGATCCCGAGCGCTTGGACATGGAGGCGATGAGCGTCCGGTCGGCCTGCGCGCGGACCGCCTCGCCCGCCTTGATGCCCGCGGCCGTACGGGTCTCGTGCGTGCGCTCCAACTGCTCGATCCAGCGGTCGAGGGTGGCTAGCAGCCGGTACTGCTGGTCGACCATCGCCTGCCACATCGCCGGGTCGACCAGGAGGTCCGCCGCGGCCTCGGCCCCGTACAGGGAGCCGTACTGCACACTGCCCGGCGGCACCTGCATCCACAGCACGTTGTCGTCCGTGAGCACCGCGTCCCGCTCGGTCGCGAGGGGCGCCTCGAAGAGGATGGCGAGGCCCCGGCCGACACCGAGCGAGAGGGCGTACTCCAGGGGGCTGGTGGCCGGGGGGACGTACTGGGGGTTGCCGTACGCGTCGTAGGTCCAGGTCTCGGTCTGCGGGGGCTGGTACAGCTCGCGCAGCGCGATCCGGCGCAGTACGCAGGCGCGCAGCGGTCTGCCGACCAGGGTGTGCTGGGGTCCCGCCACCGGGCCCAGCAGCAGCGAGCCCGCTTCGAGGCGGCCGAGGTGGTGCCAGTGGCCCTGCTGGGCGGCGTCGACCGCGAACAGGTCCATGGCGCCGGACACGACGAGCCACAGCACGTGCGGCCCTTCGAGGTCCAGGCGGGTGAGGCCGGAGCCGTCGACCGGGGTGCCCACGCCACCGAGCGCGCCGAGCACGTAGTCGCCCTCGACGGCGGGCTGTTGGGGCTGCCCGTCCGGTTGGTACGGCTGGTTCTGCGGGTACGCGGACGTCATCTCATCGCTCCCTGACCAGCTCGGCGTACGCGCCGCCGGCCGCCACCAGGGTGTCGTGACGCCCGCGTTCCACGATCGTGCCGTGCTGGAGGACCACGATCTCGTCGCTGTCGCGCACGGTGCTGAGCCGGTGCGCGATCACCACACACGCACAGCCGCGCTTGCGCAGGTTGTCCATGACGAGCTGCTCGGTCTCCGCGTCCAGGGCGCTCGTCACCTCGTCGAGCACGAGGATGCTGGGCCTGCGCACCAACGCCCGTGCGATCTCCAGGCGTTGACGCTGGCCGCCGGAGAAGTTGCGCCCGTCCTGCTCGACCCGGCTCTGGATACCGCCCGGGCGGCGCATCACCACGTCGTACAGGGCCGCGTCCTCCAGCGCGGTGACCACGGCCTCGTCCGGGACCGAGGGGTCCCACAGCGCGATGTTGTCGCGGACCGAGCCCTCGAAGAGGAACACGTCCTGGTCGACGAAGGAGACCGAGGCCGCCAGCGCGCCGCGCGGGATGTCCTCCAGCCGCTGGTCGTCGATACGGATCACGCCCTCCCAGGGCGCGTAGAGTCCCGAGATCAGCCTGGACACCGTCGACTTGCCGCTGCCCGAGCCACCGACCAGGGCGACCTGCTGGCCCGGGCCGACCGTCAGCGAGAAGCCGGACAGCAGCGGCTTGTCGAGCGGGCTGTAGCCGAACGTGATGTTCTCCAGCTCCACATGGCCGTGCAGCCTGCGGGTGCTGTCGCCCCCGCCGCGGCGCGAGTAGAGCGGGTCGGCCGCGAAGTTCTCCACGTCCTTCAGGCGGGCCACGTCGGCCGCGAAGTCCTGGATGCGGCCCGCGACGCCGTTGAGTCGGGTGATCGGCGCGGTGAAGCGGGTCACCAGTGCCTGGAACGCGACCAGCAGACCGACGGATATGTGCCCCTCCACGGCCCGCATACCGCCGATCCACAGGATCAGCGCGCTGTTGAGCGTCGCGAGCGTCGGCGCGACGACACCCAGCCAGGCACTCGGCACGCCGAGTCGCTGCTGTTCCTCCAGCGTGGTGGCGTGCTGCCCGGCCCACTTGCGGAAGTAGCCCTCCTCCCCGCCGGTCGCCTTCATCGTCTCGATCAACTGGAGGCCCGTGTACGCCGTGTTGGTCAGCCGCGCACTGTCGGCGCGCAGCTTGGCCGTACGCGTCGCGCGCAGCCGGATCACCACCCGCATCGCCACGATGTTCAGCAGCGCGACCCCGATGCCCACGGCCGTGAGCTGCGGGTCGTAGGTATAGAGCAGCACGGCGTAGAGGACGACGACCACCGCGTCCACGCCCGCCGCGGCCAGGTCCCGGGCCAGGGTCTCGGCCACCGCGTCGTTGGACTGGAGGCGCTGTACCAGGTCGGCCGGGCTGCGCTGGGAGAAGAAGGTGACCGGCAGCCGCATCAGATGCCGGAGGAACTTCGCGCTGCTGAGCGTGGACGAGATGATGCGGCCGCGCAGCAGGTTCGTCTGCTGCAGCCAGGTCAGTACGACCGTCAGCAGCACCGTCGCGCCCATCGACGAGAACAGCACCCCCAGCAGCGAGGTCTGCCCGCCGATGAGGAACATGTCGATGTACGTACGGCTGAGCGCGGGCACCGCCGCCCCGACCGCGACCAGCAGCAGGCTCGCCAGGACGGCGGCGGGCATCGTGCCCGACGTGCCGCGCAGCCGGGCCGGCATGGCACCCATGACGCCCGGCTTGCGGCCGCCCTTCTTGAAGTCCGGGCCCGGCTCCAGGACCAGCACGACACCGGTGAAGCTGGTGTCGAAGTCTTCCATGGGCACGAAACGGCGGCCCTTGCCGGGGTCGTTGATGTGCACCCCGCGCCGGCCGAAGCGGCGCCCCATGCCGTCGTAGACGACGTAGTGGTTGAACTCCCAGAACAGGATCGCCGGTGCGCGCACCTCGGCGAGCGCGACCGTGTCCATCTGCATGCCCTTGGCGGTGAGGCCGTAACTCCGCGCCGCCTTCAGCAGGTTGCTGGCCCGGGAGCCGTCGCGCGAGACACCGCAGGCGATGCGCAGCTCCTCCAGCGGGATGTGCCGCCCGTAGTGCCCGAGCACCATCGCGAGCGAGGCGGCGCCGCACTCCACGGCCTCCATCTGGAGGACGGTGGGCGTACGCACGGTCTTGACCCGGCCCTTGGGGACGGTGCGCTTGGGCGGGGTGGCGCGGCGGCGGCCCCGTACGGGCGGCGGCAGTTGTGACTCCCGGCCGGCCGCGGTGGTGGACTCGTCGGTCGCGCTCACGGCAGCAGCCAATCGATCGGGCGCTGGTCCTCCAGGCGGATCGCGCCGGAGGCCACGGTCATGGAGCTCAGCCGGAACGGCGGACCGTCCGCGGAGGACCACTTGTAGCCGGACTTCGTGCCCGACGAACGGTCGAGCCGGACGAGGACGGCCACCGGCCTGCCCTTCTTCGTGAACTGCTCGCCCAGCTGGCTGTCACCGAGGAAGGCGGCGATCTGCTGCTGCGACTGGGCGGCCCGGTCGACCGACTTCACATGGCCCCGCAGCACGCCGTACTGCTGGGTCGGCGCGGACTGGACGGTGAGGTCCACGGCCGCGTCCGAGGGAATCGTGGCGGCGTTCTCGGCGGGCACGTACACCGTCGCGTACAGCGGGTCGTCGGCGTCGGCGACCTTCTCCACGGCGGCCACGTTCGTGCCCGTGCTGATGATCGCGCCGATCGTGGCGGCGAGCCCGGTGACCCGGCCCGCGGCGACACTGCGTACGACCGTCTCGCCCTTCGCCGTACGGACCTTGAGTACGGGGGCGTTCGCGGCGATCCGCTGTCCCTGCTCGGCGACGACCGCGGTGACCTGGCCGGAGACGGGGCTCTGCAGGAGGTAACTGCCCTGCCCGTGCGTGAGGATGGCGGGCGCGCTCACCGTGGACGCCACGGAGCCCGTCACGGCCCAGACCGACGCGGCCGCCATGACGACCACCGTCACGAACAGCACGAGCCAGCCCTGGGGGCGGGCGAAGCGCACCGGGAGGTCGAGCTCCTCCGGCGACTGCAGCTTGGCGAGGGCCTGTTGGCGGAACTGCACGGTCTTCCCTCACCTGCGAGAAATGAGATCCGAACTTCCGAACTACGACATCCGTAAGTCCCGGAACCGGGAAGCGGTTCCGGGACTCACGGCACGCTATGCGATCACAGAGTGATCAGATGCCGGCGACCAGGCCGGTGACCGGGGCGGTGTTCAGGCCGGTCGTGCCCTCAACGGTGCCCACGACGGTGTCGACCAGGCCGGAAACCGGGGCGATGCCGTCGACGATGCCCGTGACGGTGCCGAGCGCGTTGACCGAGAGGCCACCGGAGACGTTGTCGAGCTCAGCGTCGGAGATCTCGACGGTGGCAACCTGGGGGGTGGAGTTCATGATGGAACTTCCCTTCCTATTGATATTCACAAGGGGGGAGCGGCCCCCTCTGGGGACAGATGGACGGCCGCGACCGCGGGCGTCCGGAACCCGGAACCGGGAACCGTCGAACGACCCCCGCGGTGCAATGGATCAAAGCACGGTGCCGCGCCACTCATCCAATCAACGGCCCATGTGATCAGGGCATTTGAGTGCCGGATCGACTCAACGGTGCAGGCGTGCGCACGTCTCGGTGGCGACTTCTTCACATGCGCCCAGGGGGATTCACATTTCGGCAACGAAGGGTGTGGGTCGGAATCGGGCACACCTCGCCAAAGACACGGCACGCGACGATCCACTGTGTGGATTCGTCGCGTGCCGTGACCCGGGTGCGTATTCGATGTGCAGATTTGCTGAAGCCGGGATTCCGCTCCCTCGCCCGAACGGGCTGTTACCGCGTGGTGGCGGAGTGCAAGCCGATGGCCTCTGTTACGGGAGTGGCGTCAGCCGTGTTGCCGAAGAGGTGTCAGCCGAGCTTCTTCAGGAGCTCGGCGGCGAGCGGCGCGGAGGAGGCGGGGTTCTGGCCCGTGACGAGGTTGCGGTCGACGACCACGTACGGAGCCCACGGCTCGCTCTCCTGGAAATCGGCGCCGATCTCCACCAGCCGGTCCTGGAGCAGCCACTTGGCCTTGTCGGCGAAACCGGCCTGGGTCTCCTCCGTGTTGGTGAAGCCGGTCAGCCGGTAGCCCGCGAAGGCGTTGCCGCCGTCCGCCTTCGTGGCGGCCAGCAGCGC
Organism: Streptomyces sp. NPDC033178; assembly: GCF_055577685.1. Taxonomy (NCBI): domain Bacteria; kingdom Bacillati; phylum Actinomycetota; class Actinomycetes; order Kitasatosporales; family Streptomycetaceae; genus Streptomyces; species Streptomyces sp. NPDC033178. The sequence goes on along the minus strand of NZ_JBVIPT010000013.1, from coordinate 36,626 downwards.
GGCCGGGGCGTGGCAGACGACACCGAGCGGCTTGCCGGACTCCAGGGCCAGGGTGAGGAGCCGACCCGAGTCGGCGTTGACGGCGAGGTCCTCCATGGGGCCGTGGCCGCCGGGGTAGAAGACGGCCACGTACTCGTCCAGGTCCACGTCCTCCACACGGACGGGGTGCTGCAGCTCGGCGAACGAGCCGAGCGCGGCGACGACCTCGGCGGCGCCCTCCTCGCCGCCGTTGAACTCGGGAGCCAGGCTGCCCCGGTCCACGGTCGGCACGACGCCGCCCGGGGTGGCCACGACGACCTCGTACCCCGCCGCCCTGAACGCCTTGTACGGGGCGACGGCTTCCTCGGCCCAGAAGCCGGTCGGGTGCTTGGTGCCGTCGGCGAGGGTCCAGAAGTCGGTGCCGGTCACTACGAAAAGAATCTTTGCCATGCCTCGAAGGTAGGCCGACGGGACACGGAGATCCAATAGGGGATCCATTGGAGGGCATCGGATTTCCAATGGCATCACGGGAATAGACCCGAATGGCCGTCGGTGCGCCCGAATGTCGTCCTTTCGTCACCCGCAGCTGGAATGCGTGGCGGATCCCGGTCGGGAAACGAATTGGGGCCCGGCATTGGGCCGATCCGGGCCCGCAACGGGCCGCGAATCAGCCGAGCAGCGCGTACACCGCGCTCGCGCGGGCCGCGATCCCCTCCGTGCCCTCGGCGGTCATCGTGATGTCGGTGAACGCCGTCCGGCGGCCCAGTTTCGTCACGACCGCCTCGATCAGGACGTCCGCGTCCATGACCGCGCGCTGGAACGTCGTGGACTGCTGGACCGTGGTCATCGGCCCGTACGCGCCGCGCGCCGCCGACACCGCGATCACCGTCGCCGTGTCCGCCGCGGCCATCAGGGCCTGCCCGGACAACGAACCGCCCTCCCGGGCGAGCCGATCGGACCAGGGCAGCCGCAGCACCGCCCGAGAGTCGCCCAACTCCTCGACCTTCAGGGCGAGTTCGAGAACCCAGGGAGCGAAGTTCACCGAGAGGATCTTGTCCGCATCAGCGGTGGTCAGCGTCATGCGGGCATTGTTCCCCGGCGTCGGCGACGGGTCACCCGGGACAACTGAATCGCGCTTTCGCAAAGGAAGTTGAGGAAAGACGTTGAACGCCACACGCACCGCTTGCGTACCTACAGCCATCCAGGCGCCCGCAGTCAGCTGCCAGACGGCGGCTCGGACCCCCCAGTCCCCAGGAGGTCAAGAAGTTGAGTCACAAGCGGATACCCAAGCGCAAGGCCGTCATAGCCGCAGGAAGCGTGGTGGCGCTCGGCGCGGCGGCACTCATCCTGCCCAACGCGATGGCGTCCCAGACCGATGCGACGGAAGGTGCCGCCCCCAGAACGGTGAAGGCCGCGGAGGCGTCCGACCTCGCCTCGCAGCTGGCCGAACTGCTCGGTGAAGCCTATGCCGGTGCGTACTACGACTCGGGCAAGCAGCAGCTCATCATCAACGTCGTGGGCGACGACAACAACATCATCGTCCAGGCGGAGGAGGCCGGTGCCGTCGTCCAGCAGGTCGACAACAGCACGAAGGAGCTCACGGCGGCCTCGCAGACGCTGAAGGCCGACGCGACCATCCCCGGCACCTCGTGGGCCGTCGACCCCAGGACGAACAAGATCCAGGTCACCGCCGACAGCACCGTCACGGGCGCAAAGTGGGACCAGCTCGAGTCGACCGTCAACACACTCGGTGCGGGCATGGCGACCATCAAGAAGTCGGCCGGCACGTTCAAGACGTTCGTCGAGGGCGGCGACGCCATCTTCGGCGGCGGCGCACGCTGCTCGCTCGGTTTCAACGTCGTCGCCGACGACGGCGCCCCGGCCTTCCTGACGGCGGGTCACTGCGGTGTCGCAGCGGCCCAGTGGTCGGACTCCGAGGCAGGCGCGCCGATCGGCACGGTCGAGGCCGCCACGTTCCCCGGTGACGGCGACTTCGCCCTGGTCAAGTACGACGACCCGGCGACCGAGGCACCCAGCACGGTCAACACCGGCCAGCAGTCGGTCGAGATCACACAGGCCGCGGAGGCGGCGGTCGGCCAGGCCGTCATCCGGATGGGCAGCACCACCGGCCTGAACGACGGTGAGGTCACCGGCCTCAATGCCACCGTGAACTACCCGGAGGGCACGGTCACCGGTCTCATCCAGACCAACGTCTGCGCCGAGCCCGGCGACAGCGGCGGCTCCCTGTTCACCGCGGACGGCAGCGCGATCGGCCTGACCTCGGGCGGCAGCGGCGACTGCACCGTCGGCGGCGAGACCTTCTTCCAGCCGGTGACCACCGCGCTGGCCGCGGTCGGCGCGACGCTCGGGGCGGGCGACGCGGGTGCCGGTGCAGGCGAGGAGGCCGGTGCTGGTGAGGAAGCCGGTGCTGGTGAAGAGGCCGGTGCCGGTGAGGAAGCCGGTGCCGGTGGCGACGCGGTCGGCGGTGAAGAGGTCGGCGGCGAGGAGCAGGTCGGCGGCGTCAACGACCAGAACGGTGACGGTGTGGACGACGAGTCGGGGCTCACGAACAACCAGTGACCTGAACGTACGTCGGTAACGGCGCCCAGTTGATGTGGAGCGGCCCGGTTCTCCTGGTGGAGAGCCGGGCCGCTCTGCATGGAGTGGAGGCCTTGGGGTGGTGCGTCGTCCGCGGGCCCGCGGGGGCTGGTCGCGCAGTTCCCCGCGCCCCTTGAGGGCGTCTCTGCCGGGCCCCTTTCACGGGGTGGGGCGGGCGCGGAGCAGCAGTAGGGCCACGTCGTCGACTCGTTGCTCCGCCGTTCCGCTGTGTTCCACGAGGGAGTCGGCCATCTCGTCGAGGGGGCGGTCGCCGATCTCGGTGAGTCGTTGCGCGAGGCCGGCCAGTGCGTCCTCGATGTCGACGCCGGGGGACTCGATGAGCCCGTCGGTGTAGAGGGCGAGCAGTGACCCGGGCGGCAGCGCGACGTCGGTCGTCGGGTAGGTGGCGGCCGGGTCGATGCCGAGCAGCGGCCCGCCGGCCAGGTCGAGGACCCGCACCTTGCCGTCCGGCTTTCTCAGCAGGGGCGGCGGATGCCCGGCCCGGGCCATCACGACCTGCCCGTGCGCCGGGTCCAGACGCAGATAGACACAGCTCGCGAAGAGTTCCGTACCCAGGTCGATCAGCAGCCGGTTGGTGCTGCTCATGACGTCCCCCGGCGACTGGCCGACGGTCGTGTACGCACGTACGGCGGTACGGATCTGACCCATCAGTCCGGCCGCGGTGACGTTGTGGCCCTGCACGTCCCCGATCACCGCCGCTGCCCGGCCGCCCGTCGGCACCAGGTCGTAGAAGTCCCCGCCGATCTCCATGCCCTGCGTCGCGGGCAGATAGCGGGCGGCCGCCTCGATGCCGGGCAGGGACGGCAGCGAGTGCGGCAGCAGCGCGGCCTGCAGACCGTGCGCCAGCTGGTGCTTGGCGTCGTAGAGGCGGGCCCGTTCCAGCGCCTGCGCGATCAGTCCGCTGAGGCTGGTCAGCACGGCACGCTCGTCGGCCGGGAAGGGATGCGGGTCGGCGTACGCGAGGACACAGGTGCCCACCGGCCGCCCGGAGGCGATGAGCGGCAGAAACGCCCAGGCCGCCATGCCGTCGGGTGTGGAGTTCCGGGCCGGGTAGAGGCGCTCCAGCTGCTGGCGGGAGTCGAAGAAGGCGGGCACACCGCTTCTCAGGGCGTGTACCCCGGGAGTCTGCTCGGTCAGCGGCATCCCGTCGAAGCGCTCCACGACATGCGGATCCGGATAGCCGCGGTGCCCGAGGACGTGCAGCCGGCCCGCCTGGGAGCCGAGGAGCACGAGCGCCTGGCTGCCGACGGCGGGCGCGATCTCGTCCGCGACCAGCTGCACCACGTCCTGCACACCCACCGCCTCGGTGAGCGCCCCGGCCAGACTCAGCACCTGCGAGATGGTCACGAGGCGCGTACCGGTGTCCGCGTGCCGGAACCCCGCGGGGCCCTCCCGCGCCACGGCCCGCGCCCGGGTGATGCGCAGGCTCAGCCCGTTCGTACTGGGATAGAGCCGGAACGACAGCCAGTCCGAGGGCGGCCGGAGCGCCACGAACGACGTCGCCTGCTGGCTGAGCAGGGCGGCCCGGTAGCGGTCCTCGTAGACCGGATCGTTGAGCCACGGCACGGTCGCCCACAGCTGGGTGCCAAGGAGCCCGCTGACCGGCAGGCCGAGCAGGTCCGCTGCCGACGCGTTGGCGAAGCTGATCCGGCCGTGCAGATCGAGCGCGCACAGCCCGTACGGCAGCCGCGCCACCATCCGCACCGCCTCCACCGTGCCGAGTGTTCCGGCCACCGTCGCCACCGACGCCGGGGCGATCAGATCGGGCTCGGGATGGATCGGCCGGCCCTCCTCGACGGCCCGCTCCAGGCGCAGCGCGAGCCGGTCGCAGGCGGCGGTGAGATGGTCCCGCTCCCGTTCGGACAGCTCCGAGGGGTGCGAGCCCGGCCAGGTGACGAAGACCGCCCCGTAGGTGGCCCGGTCGGTCGCGACCGGCAGTGCGGCCAGCGCGAACGGGTACGGCAGGACGACGGCGATCCGCGGATAGTGGCGGGCCATGTCCTCCTCGCCGCCCACCCACACGAGCCGCCGGTCGCGCGCGGCCTCCGCCACCGGGATCGGCGCGCTCAGGCCCACCCGCTCCCAGGGCGCCGCGAAGGCCCTGGGCAGCCCGGCCATCACCGCCATCTCAAGGACCGGCTCGCCGGGGGTCAGCAGATACACCGCGCCCGAGTGCGCGTGCACGTCGTCCATGAGCGCGGCGAGCGTCAGCGACAGCAGCGGCCGGCCGACCGGCGGCGGGGCGGCGTCCCGTTCCTGCCCGGACACCTGCCAGTCGGACACGCCGACCACCTCCTCCCTCGGACACGCGAAGGAGCCCAGGGCACAAGGCTCCCTCGGGAGGGCGGTTCCCGCACGGCGAGGGGGCCGGGGCGCCACCGGCACCGGCCTTGACGCCACGGCCACCGCCCTCGACGCCACCGTCACCGGCTTCGACGCCACGGTCACCGACCATGGCCGGTTCTTCACGCCCGGGACAGGAGAGAAGTGGGACGCGCCTGTCATTGGGCACACGCGCAGAGCACGACGCAATCGGCAGGCGGAGGGCGGAAGGGACGGACGTGATCCGGGTGCTTCTGGTGCACGACGTGTGTCTGGTGAGGTCGGTCCTGGCGGAGTGGCTGCGCCATGTGTCCGACTTGACGGTGTTCGACGCCGAGTGGCGCGGTGCGCCCGGCAGCGCCCGATCGCTGCGGCCCGACGTCTGCGCGGCGGATCTCGACCGCGCGGACTCGTACGAGATGCCGCCGCTCGGCGACCTGCGGGGGCCGGGCACGGCGGACCCCCGGCTGCTGGTGCTGGCCACGGCGCGAAGACCTGGTCTTCTGCGGCGCGCGTTCGACGCCGGGGCGCTCGGCTACGTGGACAAGGAGAGCTCGCCGGAGCGGCTGGTCTCCGCGATACGGCGGGTGGCCGTGGGCGAACGGTTCGTCGACGACTCGCTCGGCTTCGGTTTTCTCCGAGCCGCCCGGATGCCGCTGACCAGCCGGGAGCTGAGCGTGCTTTCACTGGCCGCCGAGGGCGCCTCCGTCGCGGAGATCGCCGGAAGCCTCCATCTGTCCAACGGGACCGTACGCAACTACATGGCGGCGATCACGCGGAAGACCGGCGCCCGCAACCGCGTCGACGCCATCCGGATCTCGCAGGGGGAGGGCTGGCTGTGACCCCTCCGGCCAGTGGGCGGCCGGGCTGACCGGGGCGGCTGGGACAGCCGGTACAGCAGGGGCTTCGCCCAGCGGCGACCAGGCACCGACCAGATCGCGGTACAGCGCGGACCGCTCCATCAGCTCGTCGTGGCTGCCGTACGCGGTCCGCCGTCCGTCCATGACCAGCACCCGGTCTGCGCGGACGGCGGAGCTGATGCGGTGCGCCACGACCACGAGCGTGCCGCCCCGCCGGACGAAGGCGCGCTCCACGCGCTCCTCGGCCGCCGGGTCCAGGTGACAGGTCGCCTCGTCCAGCAGGGCGAGGGGGGCGTGCGCGAGGTAGGCGCGGGTCAGCGCGATGAGCTGGCGCTCGCCCGAGGACAGGGCCCCCGGATCGACCTCGGCCGTCGGCCCGCCCAGCCTGTCGAGCAGCGCGATCGTCCCGACGGCCTCGGCCGCGGCCAGCAGCTCCCGCTCGGGCACGGGGGCCTGCCGCAACTGGCCGAGGTTCTCTGCCAGCGTGCCGGTGAAGACGTACGCCTCCTGCGGGATCAGTACGCGGGCGCGGTGCGCGGGGTGGCCGGGGACAGGGCGGTCGAGGGCCGGGCGTACGTCGACGGAGCCCCCGGTCGGTGCGAGGAGCCCGGCCATGAGGGCGGTGAGCGTGGACTTGCCGATGCCGCTGGGGCCCACGATCGCGAGGTGGGTGCCGTGGGGGACGGACAGGTCGAGGTCCTCGATCACCGGCTCGCTGGCGGGGCCGTAGGCGAAGGTGAGAGAGGAGAGGGTGACGGCCGCCGGTGGGCCGGGAGGCGCGAAGCCCGGTGCGGATGTCGTGCTCGGGGCGGGGGACGGGGCGGGGACGGGCGCGTTCGGGGGTGCCGGAGTGTCCGGTGCGAGGCGGCGGAGGACGACCGCCAGCCGGGAGCCGCTCGTGCCCAGGCCGTGGATCAGGTTCTGGAGGGCCGGGAGCAGGGACTGCGTGACATAGGCGAGGGCACCCACCAGCGCGCCGGGTGTGACCCCGTGGGCGAGGAGCCAGGGTGCGGTCGCGAGCAGGAGGACGATCGGGAGCTGTCCGCCGATCGCCAGGGCCACCACTCGCAGGACACCCCAGCGGGCCAGGGACCGCGCGGCGCGCTCCTCGGCCGCGATACGTACCCCCGCGTCGGCGGCGACCCGGTCCTCGGCACCGGCGGCCGTGATGTCGCGCAACCCGGGGCAGACCGCGCCGAGCCGCTCGGCGAGGTCCTCGTCGGCTACGAGGAACGCCTCCTGGCGGCGGGTCAGTGGCCTCAGTGTCAGTGCGAACAGGCCCACGCCGGCGGCGAGCGGCGGCGCCACCACGAGCAGCAGCGGCGGCGCGAGCGAGAACAGGCCGATCAGGGCACCGGCGGCGGTGAACACGAACGAGCGCGACACCATCACGAGTCCGGCGAAGGTGTCCCGGGCGATCTCCACCTGCTGGGTGAGCCGGGACAGCGCGCCCCGGTCCGCGTCCCGCACCCCCCGCTCGACCACGTGCCGCACGAGCCGGTCCCGCAACGGCTCGACCAGCGCGGCCACGGCTCCGTAGACCCGCCCGGTTCCGTACGCCCCGACGACCACGGCGACGGCGGCCGCCGCGAGCCAGCCGAGCCCGACGTCCACCCGACCCGCCAGGAACCCGGCGTCGAGGGCACGCGCCAGCGCGTACCCGGTGAGGAAGGTCTGAGCCGTCTCCAGCACCGACCATGCGGCCAGCCGCCCGACCACGCGTGGCCTGGCCCGCAGGAAGCGGAGCCCGCGCCGGTGGACGCTGTTGTGCCTGTCCGGCGCGGTGGTGCCGGAGCGCAGGGCACCACGGGGCGGCTTTCCGGGCCGCAGGCCGGCCGACGGGTTCCCGCTCACCGACTCCCTCCGTTCCGCTTGCCGCTCGGAGGCGCGTCACTCGCGTACACGGCAGAGTCGCCCGGGTACACGGCCGTGTCGCACACGCAAACGGCCTCGTCAGCCGCGTGCACGGCCGCGTCGCTCCCGAACACGGCCCGGTATTCGGGATGCGCCCACAACTCCGCGTGTCGACCGACGGCCCGCACGCGGCCGCCGTCCAGCCAGGCCACCGAGTCCGCCCGGGCCGCAGTCGACGCCCGGTGGGCGACGACCAGGCGGCCGCACCCCGGTGTGCGGCGGAAGAGCGCCTCCGTGACGTGGTGTTCCGTCACCGTGTCGAGGCTCGACAGCGCGTCGTCCAGGATCAGCAGTCGTCCGCCGCGTGCGAACGCCCGTGCCAGACCGAGGCGTTGGGCCTCACCGCCGGACAGCGGGGCCGCGTCGCAGGGGGTCGCGTAACCGTGGGGAAGACGACGTACGAAGTCGTCGGCGCGGGCTGTACGGGAGGCCTCCCGTACCCGGTCCGGGGGCGGTTGCGGGTGGCCGAAGCCGATCGTGTCCTCGACGGTCCCGCCGAGCAGGGCGGGGCGTTCGAAGGCGTAACCGATCGCGCGCCGCAGCGTGTGTCGGTCCAGTTCGCGCAGCGGTACTCCGTCGAGGAGCACCTCGCCGGAGTCCGGGTCGGCCAGCCGCCCGGCGAGCGCGGCCAGCAGGGACTTGCCCGCCCCCGAGCGCCCGACGACGGCCAGTGTGGTTCCGCCGGGCACGACGAGGTCGACACCGTCCAGCACGGCACGGCCGCCGCGGTTCCGGGCGGTCACCGCGCGCAGCTCCAACTGGCCCTGCCCCGGCGGGAGATGGCGGATCCCGTACGTGGTCTCCGGCTCGTCCAGCACCTCGCCGAGTCGGCGTGCCGAAGCCCGGGCCTCGACCAGCCCGCCCAGCCGGCCGACGAGCACGCCGACGCCGGTCGCCAGTACGGCGTACCGGGAGGCGGCAAGCAACTCGCCTACGGACAGCTGGTGTTGGGTGAGCAGCAGGCCGGCCGTGGCCAGCACCGCGATCTGCAGCAGCGGTGCCACCCCGACGGCCTGTGCGGCGGCGCGCCCCTGGACGCGCCACATCCGGTGGCCCTCGCGGGACAGTTCGGGAAGTGGCCGCAGGATCCGTGCGACCTCCTTGTCGGCGGTCCCGCCCGCCGCGATGGTGCGCGCGCCGCCGATCGCCTCCGCCAGCGCGCCCGCGATCCGCCCCTGCGCGTCCTGGTAACGAGCCACGCACCGCGAGGAGTTGCGCGCGAAGGTCCGGAGCAGCGCCACGACAACGGGCACCCCGGCCAGGAACACGAGAGCAAGCCGGGGATCGATCAGCCAGAGCGCCACGATCGCCCCGAGTGGGGCGGCCAGCGCGGCGAAGAGGCCGGCCAGCGTCGCGGGGGCCGTTCCGGCCTGCGCGGCGTTGCCCACGAGACGCGCGACGAGTTCACCCGGCCCGAACCGGTGCCCGGCTCGCGGTCCCACGCCCAGCACATGTCCCGTGAGCCGCGCGCGCAGCCACGCGGTGGCCCGGGCGTTCGTGGTCGCGCCCAGTACCGTCTCGCACCCGTCGAGCACGGCGAGTACCAGTACCAGGACGGTGCAGTAGAGGACCCACTTCGTGGCCCGGGAGGGATCGGCCAGCAGGGCGTCGAGCGCCCGGCCCAGCGCCGCCGGCAGCAGCAGGCCCGCCGCCGTCCCGGCCAGGGAGAGGAAGGCGAGGGTCGCGCAGCGGACGCCGCTGTGCCGGGTCGCCGCACGCAACAGCGCACCGCCGTGCGAGGCCCCGGGCGGCCCCTCCCCACTGGGGGTCGGGAACCGCCCGGAGCCGTGTGAACGCGGTGATGTCAGAGACACAGGGTGACGCTGGCCGCGCTGATGCAGGAGAGCAGGCTGAGGGTGCTGTTCGCGCCGCCGTCCGTCTGCTCGTCGGATTCCATCGTCTGCAGGTCGAGAAGTGCCATGGTGATGTCCTTTTCTCTCTGTGTGAAGTCGCCCTGTGGGGACGGGGTTTGGTGTCACGACTCCGCCGAGCGGCGGAACCGCGTATCAGGGCCGCCGTGGAGGCGGCGGGAGGAACGGCAGATGGGCGAGGGCCTCACCGTCGAGTGCGGCGGCGAGCGCCAGCAGACACCCTGCCGTTCCGGTGCCCAGGTCCATGGAGAGGCGCATCATCTGGTGCCCGGGGAATGCCAGTTGGCCCTGGTAGGGCATGGCGAACCAGCCGAGCCCGGCGATTTGCGCGGCGAGCTGCCCGGGGTCCGCGCCGGTGCGGCTCAGGTGCAGGATCATGCCCGCCCGGCCCTGGAACAGCCCGGGCTGCGCGTAGAAGCGCGAGGTGGCGGCGGTCAGGATCTGCGATCGGACTCGCTCGAACTCGGCCCGGCCGTAGGAGCCTTGGCCGCTCGCGCGCCGGCTGTGCTGGCTCCGGCCGTACTTGTCTCCGCTGTCCTCGCTCCGGTCACCGCCGGCGTGCGCGAGGTAGTCGTCGATGACCAGGCCGATTCCGGCGCTGCCGTCGCCGAGGTAGGGGAGGGTGCGTCGGCCCTCGTCGACCTCCAGGCCGCCGCCGCGCTGGACGACGCAGCACTCCAGGTCCCGCCGGAGCGCCTCGGCGGCCGACGTCAGCAGCTCGGGGTCACCGGTCGACTCGTACCGGCGCAGCAGGAACAGCGCGGGTCCGCTCGCGCCGCGGAGGAGTCCGGCGCGGCGCTTCTTCGGCTCGGGCCGCGGCTCGGCCGCCCGCTCCTGGAGGATCCGTGCCACCTCCGCCGCCCGGAGGTCCAGTTCCGGCTCGCCGGTCGTACGGGCCAGCCGGTCGAGCACCAGGCCGAGCCCGGCGAGCCCGCCCTTCAGGTCGGAGGACAGCTTCCGCCACTTCTCCTTGAGCACGGTGTCGACGAGGTCCAGCGCCCGCTGCCGGTGCCCGAGCAGGTCGAGGACGTACGCGACGCCCGCGAGACCGTCGTACAGGCCGAGCGGCGTTCCCGTCGGCACCGGGTCGGTGTGGTCGAGCAGCCAGCGCTCGCCCTCCTCGTACCGGTCCGCGCCGGTCTCCGCCAGGGCGTACAGCACTCCCGCGGCCCCGTACGCGAGCCCGAGTCCGCCGCCGTCGGAGAACTGCGCGATGTCGCCCGGGAACAGCCGGTCGTCGCGCTCCGGGGTGGCCGAGGCGAGGATCGCCTTGACCATCGAGTCGCGGCTGTACGGCCAGTCACCGGGCTCGGCGAGCGCGGCGTACGGCGAGGCGTTCGCGGGGAACGGCGAGGCGTCCGCGGGGACGGGCAGGACGGCCGCGGAGGACGACGAAGCGGCGGCGGGGGAGGGCGATGTCACGGCGGCAGTGGACGGCGAAGCGGTCGTGCGGGACGCGGGGCCCCGGGTGATCTCGCCGACCGCCTCGGCGAGGAACTCCCGTGGTACGTCAGGGAATTGGTCCGTGATGACCTCGGCCAGGTGTGCCGCCTTCGCGCGGTCCACCACGAACAGCGTGGTGACCGGCATGAACATCGCGAGCCGCAGACACGCCAGCGCGTACCGGTCCACGTCCGCGCCCGTCCGGTCCGGCGGTGCGAAGAACCCCGGATGGGCGACGACCTGGCGACCGCCCTCCTCGATCGGCGCCGCCGCCTCGAAGTCGAGGAGCGCGACCGACCGTTCGTCGGGGGCGACCATGATGTTGAACATGTGCAGGTCGTTGAAGGCGATGCCACGCGCGTGCACCGCCTCGACCGCCTCCTCGACCAGTCCGTGAACGCGCAGCGCCCAGGCGGTGTAGTCGGCGACGGCGGCGGGATCCGGGTCGGCGGTGAGCAGCGGATGGCGTTCGGCGAAGAAGGAGTTGAGCGGCTGGCCCTCCAGGAAGTCCATGACGAGGAAGCGGTGGTCGCCGAGCATGAACCAGTCGCGCACCCCGGGCACCACACCGAGCCCGGACACCCGCTCCAGGGCGTACTTCTCCCGGGCGAGCCGGGCCACGGCGTCCGCTCCGTCGGCCGCGAGCCCCGCGTGCGGACGGCCCTCCTTGAGGACGACCCTGCTCCCGTCGCGGGTGTCGACACCCGCGTACACCCCACCGCCGTTGGAGAAGTGCAGCGCCTTCTCGATGCGGTACGGCAGCTCGCCGACCGTCGTCGTGTTGCGCGCGGCGAGCTGCGGTTCCAGGAACGCGGGCAGGGTCACCCACTCCGGCACCTGGAAGGAGGGTGCACGCCGGTCCGGCACGAGCCGCCCCTCGCCGTCCGTCACCGCGGGCACCAGCGTGCCGCGCTCGTCGACGACGAAGGACCGCGCGAACGCCCCGTAACGCACATACAGCGGGCCGTCGTTCCAGCGCAGGTCGGTGAGGATGTACGGCCCTTCGAGACCCTCCAGCAGCGCACCCAACTCCTCCAGTACGACCTGGAGTTGGGCCTCGTCCGCCGGATAGACGGTGACGAACTTGCCACTCGCGTCGCGGGCGGCGTACTTGACGTTCCGCAGATGCAGCAGCTGTGGACCCGGCACGAACTTGAAGGGGATCAGCCGGGGCACGCAGTAGTCCCACACGGCCGCCGCGACGCGCTCCGCGTTCTCCCGCGTGGCCGAGGCGTGGATCTTCCACCCCTGGACCGGGCCGGACCGCGGCCGGCCCTCCCCGTCGACGGGGGTCATCGTCAGCCAGTCCCCGATCCGGGACGCCCGCCACCCCTCCGGCACCGGACGCCGGGCCGTCTCGTAGCCGGACGCTTCGCCGCGCCCCTCCCCGGTCAGCCGGTCCGGCGTCTCGTAGAAGAATCTGTCGGCCAGCGCGTAGACCTCGTACCGCTCGTCCATCGCATTCCCCTCGACGGCTGCCGAGCCTTCCACCCCACGAAGGGCCCGCACAGTCACGGCTGTCACAAGGTGACCGTGAGGAATGCACGGGTCGAGTCGCGTTCGGTCTCACGGGCCGACGATCGCCTCGGTGGGCGAGGGCAGCACCCCGCGCCTGTGGGACGCACGCTCGGGACGCTCCCTGGCGGTCCTCGACAACCACGCCGGCATGACGTTCGACGTCGCCCATACCCCGGACGGCCGCACCCTGATCACGGGCAACAACGACGGGACATCCAGCTCTGGGACCTGGGCGCCGGCCGGGCGACGCGCCCCATCCGCGACGTGGTGGGGCCCTCCGTCGACCGGGACCGCTGGCAGAAACTGATGCCGGACGTCCCCCTCCACACGCCGTGCTCCCAGGACATGCCCGAGACCTGTCGTGGCCATGGCGAGAGCTGCCGTGCCCCTGGACATACGGAGACATACGGGCCGACGGGTCGCCCGGAAGCCCCGCTTCCGGGGCCCGTCCGACCCATGACCTGCCTCCGAACGGTCACAGGGGCTGCGCCGCCGTCCCGGAAGCGCTGTAATTGCGGACGTGGTCAGTGAGGGCGCTGCGGAACGCAGAACGAGAACGCTGCGTACCGAACTTGCCCTCAAGACGCTTCACGCGGACCTCGGGACCCCCGAACGGCTACGGAGCGTGCTCGAACAGGTACTCGTGTTCGGGCGCGCGACGCTCGCCACCGTCTACGCGCCGGGCGACAGCGGTGACCAACTGTGTCTGATCGAGGCGGCGGGCGTACCCCGGTCCCTGTACGGGCTGCGCGACAGCTACCCGCTCTCCGGAGGCTCGCCCGCGGCGGACGCCTACCGGCTCGGCCGGCCCCTGTGGCTCAGTCCCGAAGAGCTCGCCGTGCGCCCCGGCGCCCGCCCGATGCCCGCTGGAGACTTCTGGCTGGCCGCCCTGCCGCTGCCCCCGGACCCGCGCGGCGGCGGCTGTCTGGTCGCCGTGAACGAGAACCCGGGCGGCTTCGACACCGAGGACCGCACCTGCCTCGAACTGCTCGCCGAGGCCGTCTCCTTCCCGCCCTCCACCGGAACCGCGGACACCGACGACCTGCCCAGCAGCTCCTTCAGCCTGGCCATGGACACCGGGCGCGTCGAGGTCGACGACGAGATGCTGGAGCTGTTCGGGCTCGCCCCCGAGGAGTTCGACGGCAAGGTCGAGACCCTGTTGGGCATGGCCGTGCCGGAGGATCTGCCCTCGCTGATGTCCGTGGTGGAGTCCGACCACATGTCCATCGGCGAGCGCGAGCTGGAGTTCCGCATCCTCCAGCCCTCGGGCGACCAGAGGTGGCTCAGGCTGCGCGCGCGACTGCTGCCGGCCGCCGACGGACGCCCCTCCCGGCTGGTGGGCACCGTCGCCGACGCCTCCAAGCTGCGCTCCGGCGGCAACGAGGTCGCCCGTGTCCAGCGCCTCGCCGCGGCCCTCGCCACCGCGGGCACCGTCCACGACGTCAGCCAGGCCGTCGTCACCGCCCTGCGCCGGCCCCTGAAGGCCGACCGGATCGCCCTGGCCGAACTGGAGGGCGACCGCCTCGTCGTCACCGTCCTGGACCCGCCCGAACCGGAGGCCTGGCCCGAGGTCTGGCGCTCCGAGTGGCGCTCGGAGTGGCCCGACGCGCCCGTCCGCACCATGCCGACCCTGGCGGCCGCCCTGCGCGACGGACGCGCGGCCATCTGGCCGGCCGGAACCCCGCTGGAGGCCACGCTCGCCGAGGTCGGCCCCGGCGGACTCGCCATCCTCCCGCTGCCCGCCGGCGGCAGAATGGCCGGCGCCTGTCTCATCGGCTGGGACACCCCGCACGACTTCGGACCCGACGAGCGCGCCCTGCTCACCGCCTCCGCCGGCCTCGCGGGCCAGGCCCTGATGCGCGCCCACGCCTTCGACGCCGAACACGAACTCGTCGGAATGCTCCAGCGCACCCTCCTCCCGCGCAGACTGCCGCCGCTGCCGGGCGCGGAGGCCGTGGCCCGCTATCTGCCCACCACGGCGGGCCTGGAGGTCGGCGGCGACTGGTACGACGTGATCCCGCTGCCCGACAGCCATGTCGCCCTCGTCATCGGCGACGTCCAGGGGCACAACGCCCAGGCCGCCACCCTCATGGGCCAGATGCGCACCGCCCTGCGCGCGTACGCCGTCGAGGGCCACCCGCCGGACGTGGTCGTCTCGCACGCCAACCGGCTGCTCATGGACATGGAGACCGACCTCTTCGCCACCTGCTGCTACGTCGACGTCGACATGGCGGAGGGCACGGCCTGGTGCGTACGTGCCGGACATCTGCAGCCCGTCCTGCGCCACCCGGACGGCACCACCGAGATCGTCGTCACCGAGGGCGGGCCGCCGCTCGGCGTCATCACCCAGGCCGACTTCCCGATGAGCCCGCTGCCGCTCCGGCCCGGCACCATCGTGGCCCTCACCACCGACGGCCTGGTCGAGTCCTCCGAGCTCGACATGGAGGACGGCATGAACCGGCTGTGCGACGAGCTGTCCGCCGCCGACCCCGCCCACCTCGGACTCGTCGCCGACGCCCTGCTCGCGGGCGCCAACCGCAGCGACGACGTGGCCCTGCTCCTCATGCGCTACGACGGACTCGACCTGCGGCCGCTGCGCGAGAGCTGGACGGTGTGGCGCGTACCCGAGGCCGTCCGCCACGCCCGCCGCTTCACCCGGCGCACCCTGCGCGTCTGGGGCGTCATGGAGGAGTCCGACGCCATCCTCCTGGTCGTCTCCGAACTCGTCACCAACGCCCTCGTGCACACCGACGGCCAGGTCCGCCTCGACCTCACCCTCATCAACGACCGCCTGCGCATCGCCGTCGCCGACGCTTCACCGCGTACGCCCATCAAGCCCACCAGCATCGGCTGGGAGGCCACCGGCGGCCGCGGCATCCTCCTCGTCGAGGCCCTCTCCGCGACCTGGGGAACGGTCCCGGTCAGCGGCGGCAAACAGGTGTGGGCCGAGATCGCCGTGACCGAACCGCCCCTGACCGAACCGCCGTGACGGAACAGCCCGCCCTAGGCTGATCACGTGCGCCTCCTCCTGATGTCCGACACCCACCTCCCCAAGCGCGCCAAGGAACTCCCCGCGCCACTCCTCGCCGAACTCCCGCGCGCCGACGTCGTGATCCACGCCGGCGACTGGGTGGACACCGCCACCCTCGACCTCCTGGAGAGCCGCTCGAACCGGTTCGTCGGCGTGTACGGCAACAACGACGGGCCCGAGCTGAGGGCCCGCCTCCCCGAGATCGCCCGGGCCGACCTCGACGGCCTGCGCGTCGGAGTCGTCCACGAGACCGGCGCCGCCCAGGGCCGCGAGGCGCGCTGTGCCGCCCGCTTCCCGGACCTCGACGTCCTGGTCTTCGGCCACAGCCACATCCCCTGGGACACCACGGCCCCGACCGGTCTGCGCCTCCTCAACCCGGGCTCGCCCACCGACCGCCGACGCCAGCCGCACTGCACGTACATGACGGCGGCGGTGAGGAACGGCGAGCTCACCGACGTACGACTCCACCGGCTGCCGCCCCGAAAACCGGCGGACGGCTGACGGTCCGGCAGAAAATCAGTGGACGGTGAATGTTCCGGCGGATGGGATGGGTCGGCCGCTTCCCGGTCCGCACCCAGGAGTTGACCCTTGTCATCCGGTGACCCGCACGCCCACGACGACGTGACCATCGACGCCGATCTCGTCCGCCGTCTGCTCGCCGTCCAGTTCCCCCAGTGGGCCGAGCTCCCGATCTCGCCGGTGCCCCGGTCGGGGATGGACAACGCGACGTTCCGGCTCGGCAACGTCCTGTCCGTACGGCTGCCCCGCTACCCGCGCTGGGTCGGGCAGGTGGAGCGGGAGCACCGCTGGCTGCCGCTGCTCGCCCCGCATCTGCCGCTGACGGTGTCCGAACCGCTCGCGGTGGGGGTCCCGGGAGAGGGCTATCCCTTCCCCTGGTCGGTCTACCGGTGGCTGGAGGGCGAGACGGCGACCACCGAGGGGCTCGCCGATCCGGTGCGGGCGGCCGCACAACTGGCCGAGTTCATCAGGGCGTTGCGGAAGATCGACGCCACCGACGGTCCGGGACCGCAGTGGAGCAACGCGTTCCGGGGGGTGCCCATGGGCGACGAACGCGACTCGCTGGCCGCCGACGCCCTGGTCCGGCCGAAGATCGCCAAACTGAAGGGCACGGTGGACACCGACGCGGTGACGGCCGTGTGGGAGGCGGCGCTCGCGGCACCCGTCTGGGACGGACCGCCGGTCTGGTTCCACGGCGACCTCGCGACGGGCAACCTGCTGTCCGTCGACGGCCACCTCAGCGCGGTCATCGACTTCGGCACGCTGGGCGTCGGCGACCCCGCCGTCGACGTGCTGCCCGCGTGGAAGTTCCTGCCCGACGCGGCGCGCGGCACCTTCCGCGAGGCGCTCGGCGACGACGACGCCACCTGGGCACGCGGACGCGGCTGGGCGCTCGCCGGATCACTGCCCGTACTCGACGACCCCTTCTTCCAGGAGGACCCGGCCCGCGTGACCACCGCCCTGCGCCACCTCGAAGCGATCATCGCCGACCACCGCGACGAGACCTGACACGAGGACACTCGACCTTCACCGAGTCATGCAGCGTCACCGCACCCGCGGGTGGATCTCCCCGGCCGTCGCCGTCAGCGGGGCGCCGGTGCCGCCCCAGCGCAGCGCGACGATCTCGGCGGCGACGGACACGGCCACCTCCTCGGGCGTACGCGCTCCGAGGTCGAGGCCGACCGGGGAGCGCAGCCGGGCCAGTTCGGCCTCGCCGAGCCCGCCGTCCCGCAGCCGTTTCATCCGGTCGTCGTGCGTACGCCGGCTGCCCATGGCCCCGATGTACGCGGCCGGCCGGCGCAGCGCCTCCTCCAGGAGCGGCACGTCGAACTTGGGGTCGTGGGTGAGGACGCAGATCACCGTGCGTTCATCGGTCGGGGTGGAGTGCAGATAGCGGTGCGGCCACTCGACGACGACCTCCACGCCCGCCGGGAAGCGCTTCGGAGTGGCGAAGACGGGCCGGGCGTCGCACACGGTCACCCGGTAGCCGAGGAAGGCGCCGATGCGGGCCACGGCAGCCGCGTAGTCGATCGCCCCGAAGACCAGCATCCGCGGCGGGGGAGCGAAGGAGTGCAGGAAGACCGTCACGGCGTCCTCGCGCCGCTCACCGCGCGGGCCGTAGTGCCGCTGCCCCGTGGCGCCCAGGGCCAGTTCGCCCCGCGCGTCGGCGGTCACCGCCACATCCAGGCCCGTCGTGCCGAGCGTGCCCGACACCTCGTCCTCCCAGACGGCGAGGGTCGCGCCGCGCTGGGCCGGGCCGTCGATCACCGTCGCCACGGTCACCGGGCGGCCGGCGGCCACCGACTCCGCGACCGCCCCGAAGGACGGATCGAGGGCGGCCGTGACGGGCCGGACGAGGAGGGTGATCTCCCCGCCGCAGGTCAGACCGACGGCGAACGCGTCGTCGTCGCTGTATCCGAAGGTCTCCAGCCGTGCCTCGCCGGACTCCACCACCTCCTGGGCCAGCTCGAACACCGCACCCTCGACACAGCCGCCGGACACGCTGCCCACGACCTCGTCACCGGGACCGACGGCCATGGAGGCGCCCGGGTCCCGTGGCGCGCTCCGGCTGACGGCGACGACCGTGGCGAGACCGAAGGGGGAGCCCTCCGCGTACCACCGGCCGAGCGCCGGGAGGATCTCACGCATCGCCCGCTCCTCTCACCACCGCCGCCAGACGTTCCAGCGCGGCCAGACTGTGTCCCTCGACGAATGAGTCAACGCTCGGCAGCGCCGCCGCCATACCCGCGGCCAGGGGCGCATAGCCGGGACGGGCCTTGCGCGGATTGGCCCAGATCACCCGGTGCGCCAGCCGGTGCAAGCGTCGCATCTGGGCCGCGAGCAGATCGGGATCGCCACGCTCCCAGCCGTCCGACAGCACGACGACCACCGCGCCGCGCGCCATACCCCGCTGCCCCCACCGGTCGAGGAAGCCCCGCAGCAGTTCGCCGAGCCGGGTGCCGCCCCGCCAGTCCGGCACGGCCGCCGCGACCGCGGCCAGCGCGGTGTCGGGGTCGCGGTGCGTCAGCTCACGGGTCACCCGGGTCAGCCGCGTACCGATCGTGAACACCTCCGTGCGCGCCCGGCCGCCGCCGTGCGGGGCGGCGTGCGCGGCGGCGTGCGCGAACCGCAGCAGCGCGTCCGCGTACGCCGCCATCGAGCCGCTCACGTCCACCAGCAGCACCACCCGGCGCGGTCGCTCGGCACGCGCCCGCATCCGGGGCGGCGCAGGCTCGCCGCCCCGCCGCAGCACCTCCCGCACGGTGCGCCGCGGATCGACGACCCCGCGCCTGGCCGGCCGCAGCCGGGCGGTACGCCGGAGCTCGCCGCGCAGCGCGAACTCGGCCAGCAGCCGCCGGAGTTGACCCCGCTCGGCGTCGGTGAGCCCGGCGAAGTCCCGGTGCCGCAGCACCTCGGCGGAGCTCGCGAAGGCCGCCGTGGGTACGGCATCCCGCTCGCCCTCGACCTGCGCACGGGGAGCGGGCCCCGCCTCCCGTACGGTCATCCGCAGCCGCGGCGGGGGAGCGGCCCGCATCCCCCGGCCCTCGGACACCGCGCCCCCGAAGTAGGCGGCGAACACCCGGTCGTACCGCTCCAGATCGTCCCGGCTCCCGCACAGCGTGAGCCGCCCCGACCAGTACACGTCGGACCGCATCCCTGGTCGCAGTACGTCGAGCGCGCCGAGGAACGCCTGCACGCGGTCCGGCCCCGCCTCGACCCCGGCGGCGCGCAGGGCACGGGCGAAGCCGACCAGGACGGCGGGCACGTCGACGGGCGCCCCGGCGCGCTCCTGCACGCCGGCCTCGCGCTCCGTCCCGGTCACCTCACGCCCCCGCTCCCCGCGTACCTCACACGCCTCACGCGCCACGCACAGCGAGCAGCGCCGCCAGATCGAGCCCCCGGGCCCGCTCCAGGTCCTCCCGGTACTTCAGCACCGACCCCAGCGTGGCCACCGCCAGCTCCGCGTCGACCTCCGTCGCGCCGAGCGCGTCCAGTGCCTCCGCCCAGTCGATCGTCTCCGCGACCCCCGGCGGCTTCACCAGATCCTCCGCGCGCAGCGCCTGTACGAGGCCGGTCACCTGCTCGGCGAGCCGTGCTGTCACACCAGGCAACCGCCTTCGCACGATGGCGAGTTCACGGGCGAAGCCGGGATGGTCGAACCAGTGGTAGAGGCAGCGCCGCTTCAGCGCGTCGTGCACCTCGCGGGTCCGGTTCGAGGTGAGGACCACGACGGGCGGCGACTCGGCGCGCAGGGTGCCGAGTTCGGGGACGGTGACCGTGTACTCGGACAGCAGCTCCAGCAGAAACGCCTCGAACTCGTCGTCCGCCCGGTCGATCTCGTCGACGAGCAGCACGCACGGTTGGGTCTCCAGGGCCCGCAGCAGCGGCCGGGCGACCAGGAACCGCCGCCCGTACAACTCACCCTCAAGGCGGTCGGCGTCGGTGACTCCGGCCGCCTCGGCCGCCCGCAGATGCAGCAACTGGCGTGGGAAGTCCCAGTCGTAGAGTGCCTGCGAGGCGTCGATGCCCTCGTAGCACTGGAGCCGGATCAGTGGTGCGTCCAGCGCGGTGGCGAAGGCCGACGCCAGCGAGGTCTTGCCCACGCCCGCGTCGCCCTCGCAGAAGATCGGCCGACGCAGCTTCAGAGCGAGGAAGCACGCGACCGCGAGGCCGTCGTCGACGAGGTACCCGGTCTTCTCAAGCCGCTCCCGTACGTCGCCGGGCCCCGTCGGCCAGGCGGTCCTGCCACCGGGCAACCGGCCACCGCCTGAGTCGCCGAGGGACGCCTCAAAGCCGCCCGAGCGCTCGCCGGACGCCCCGTCGGCGCCCAACCGACTGTCGGACAACTCGCCCGTGCCCGAGCCGGTGTCCGTGCCCGAGCCGGTGTCCGTGCCCGAGCCGGTGTCCGTGCCCGAGCCGGACTCCGAGGCCGAGCCGGCCTCTGAGCCCGTGTCCGAGCCCGAGTTCGTGTCCCAGCCGGAGCCGGAGCCGGAGCCCGCGCCCGGCCCCGTGCCCGTGCCCGCATCTCGCCCGCGCCCCGGCCGCGGCGATGACCCCGATCCTGGCCCGGAGCCCGGCTCGGCACCCGTGTCTGCACCCGACCCCGGCCCCGGCCCGGAACCCGAGCCTGCACCCGACTCCGACCAGGACCCTGACCCCGCCCCGCCCATGCTTGCGATCGGCTTCTCACCCCATCCCCGCGGCGGCCAGCACCGAGCGCCGTGTGAGCACCCGTGCCAGATGTGCCCGGTACTCGGGCGAGGCGGACGGATCGCCGGTCGGCCGGGTCTCCTCGGCCGCCGACCGCGCGGCCCCCGCCACGCCGTCCGGACCCACGCCCGCCAGTGCCTCCTCGGTCGCCGAGGCCCGCAGCGGAGTGGACCCCATGTTGCTGAGACCGATCCGCGCCTCGGCGATGTGCCCGTTGTCTCGCCGCACCAGCGCCGCGACGCCGACCACGGCCCAGGCCTGAGCCGCCCGGCTGAACTTCTCGTAGTGGAAGCCCCAGCCGTCGGCCTCGTCGGTCTTCGGGAGCCGCACCTCCACCAGCAACTCGTCCGGCCGCAACGAGGTCTGGAGGTAGTCGACGAAGAACTCCCGCGCGGGGATGGTCCGTTGACCCCCGGGCCCCGCCGCGACCAGTTCCGCGTCCAGCGCGAGAGCCACCGCAGGCAGATCACCGGCGGGGTCGGCATGGGCGAGCGAGCCGCCGAGGGTACCCCGATGGCGTATCGCGGGGTCGGCGACCGTCGCCGTGGCCGCCGCGAGGAGGCCCGCGTGACGGCGTACCAGCGGATCCGCGAGGACGTCGTGGTGCGTGGTGAGCGCGCCGATGACGAGCGTGCCGCCGTCCTCGCGCACCCCGCGCAGCCCCGGTATCCGGCCGATGTCCACGACCAGTTCGGGGAAGGTGAGCCGCAGTCGCAGCAGTGGCAGCAGGCTCTGCCCGCCCGCCAGTACCTTCGCGTCCTCGCCCGCGTCGCCGAGCGTCCGTACGGCCTCGTCGACGCTCGCGGGCCTGACGTACTCGAATGCCGGAGGAATCATGACGACCCGGCCTCCTCTCCCGGTCGAGTGGACCGAGCGGCCTGAAGGGCCTCCCAGACCCGCCCCGGTGAACAGGGCATCGCGATGTCCTGGACGCCCAGCGGCCGGAGCGCGTCCACGAGCGCGTTGACGACGGCGGGTGTCGAGGCGATCGTCCCGGCCTCGCCAACTCCCTTAACCCCCAAGGGATTCGAGGTGGCGGGCGTCTCCGTGCGGCCGGTCGTGAACTCGGGCAGATCCACCGCGGAGGGCACCAGATAGTCGGCCATCGTGCCCGAGACCAGGTTGCCCTCGTCGTCGTACACCGCTTCCTCGTACAGCGCCTGCGCGATGCCCTGGGCGAGCCCGCCGTGCACCTGTCCCTCGACGACCACCGGGTTGATGACCCGGCCGACGTCGTCGACGCAGACGTACGAACGGATCAACGTCCGCCCGGTCTCCGTGTCGACCTCGACCGCGCACAGGTGTGTGCCGTGCGGATAGGAGAAGTTGTCCGGGTCGACCAGGTGCTCGGCGTTGATGGTCGGCTCCATGCCGTCGGGCAGGTCGTGCGAGGAGAACGTCTCGAAGGCGACCTCCTGGATCGTCTTCCGCGCCTCGGGCGACCCCTTCACGGAGAACGCGCCGTCCGTGAACTCCAGATCGTGCTCGCTCGCCTCCAGCAGATGCGCGGCCACCCTCCGCGCCTTGTCGACGACCTTCTGGGCGGCATGATGAACGGCCGAGCCACCGACGACGAGCGAGCGCGACCCGTACGTGTCCATGCCCTGCGGCGCCGACCTGGTGTCGCCGTGCACGACCTCGACGTCCTCGAAGGGCACCCCGAGCACATCGGCGGCGATCTGGCTCCAGCAGGTCTCGTGCCCCTGCCCGTGCGGGCTGGTCCCGGTGACCACCTCGACCTTGCCGGTGGGCAGTATGCGGATGCTCGCCGCCTCCCAGCCGCCGGCCGCGTACCGCAGATCCCGCAGCACCCGGCTCGGCGCGAGCCCGCACATCTCGGTGTACGTGGACACCCCGATCCCGAGCCGCACGGAGTCGCCGCTCTCGTTGCGCTTGGCCTGCTCGGCGCGCAGCTCGTCGTACCCGAAGAGGGTGAGCGCCTTGTCGGTGGCGGCCTCGTAGTTGCCGGTGTCGTAGGTCAGCCCGGAGACCGACGTGTACGGGAACTCGTCGTGCCCGATCCAGTTCCGGCGCCGCAACTCCACCGGATCCAGGCCGAGTTCGACGGCCAGCTCGTCCATGATCCGCTCGATGGCGTACGTCGCCTCCGGGCGCCCGGCACCCCGGTACGCGTCCGTGGGCGTGCGTGTCGTGAAGACACCCGTGCACGTGAAGTCGTACGCGTCCATCTTGTAGATCGCCGGGTACATGAAGGCGCCCAGGATCGGGATGCCCGGCGTGACGAGCATCAGATAGGCGCCCATGTCGGCGAGCAGGTCGACCTTGAGGCCGAGCAGTTTGCCCTCGCGGGTCGCGGCGATCTCGATGTCCTGGACCTGGCCGCGTCCGTGGTGGGTGGCGAGGTAGCCCTCGGAGCGGGACTCGGTCCACTTGACCGGCCGGCCGAGGCGCCGCGCGATGTCGAGGGCGATGACCTCCTCGCCGTACACCTGGAGCTTGGAGCCGAAGCCGCCGCCGACGTCGGGGGCGACCACGCGCAGTTTGTGCTCGGGGACGCCGGTGACCATGGAGAGCATCACGCGAAGGACGTGCGGGACCTGGGTCGCCGAGTACACCGTGTACTCGCCGGACGCGGCGAGCGGGGTGACGACCACCGCGCGGGGTTCCATGGCGTTGGGGATGAGCCGCTGCTGGAGATAGCGGCGGCGCACGACGACGTCGGCGCGCTGTTTGACCGCCTCGTAGTTCTCGCCCGTGGCCAGCGGCCAGACGAAGCAGCGGTTGGTTCCCTTGTCCGAGTGGACCAGTGGCGCGTCGTCGGTGAGCGCGGCCTCCAGGTCGAGCACCGGGGGCAGCGGCTCGTAGTCGACCTCGATCGCTTCGAGCGCGTCGGCGGCCGTGTACCGGTCGCGGGCCACGACGACCGCCACCGGGTCGCCCGCGTACCGCACCTCGTCGACCGCGACGGACGGGTGGTCCGGCAGCACGATGTCCTCGGTCACCGGCCAGGCGCACGGCAGCGAGGCCGTCCCCTCTGCGAGGTCGCGGCCGGTGAACGCGGCGATGACACCGGGCCGTTCGAGCGCGGGGGTCACGTCGACACGGTCGATGCGGGCGTGCGCCATCGGGCTGCGCAGGATGGCCAGATGCAGCAGTCCGTTGACGCTGATGTTGTCGGTCCAGTTCGTCTGGCCGGTGACCAGCCGGGCGTCCTCCTTGCGGGCACGGGACCGGCCGACCTCGCGCTCGGTGGTCTGCTCGCTCATGTCCTCGCCTCCTGGCCGGAAGCCGCGGAAGCCACGTCCGCCTCGGGGGCCCCGGAAGCGGCGAGCACGGCGTGCACGATGTTCTGATAGCCCGTGCACCGGCAGAGGTTGCCTTCCAGCGCATGCCGTACGTCGTCCGCGCTCGGCTGCGGATTCTCGCGGAGCAGATCACGCGCGGCCATGATCATCCCTGGCGTGCAGTAGCCGCACTGCAGGGCGTGGTACTCGTGGAACGCCTTCTGCAGGGGATGCCACTCCCCGTTCGTGGTGAGCCCCTGGACGGTGGTCACTTCGCTCCCGTCGGCCTGGACCGTGAGCACCGAGCAGCTCTTGACGGTCTCGCCGTCCAGGTCGACCGTGCAGGCCCCGCAGTTGGACGTGTCGCAGCCAATCGGGGTGCCGGTCAGACCCAGCCGGTCACGCAGATAGTGGATCAGCAGAAGACGGGGTTCCACCTCGTCCTCGTACGTCGTGCCGTCCACCTTCACCGAGATACGGGTCATGTGCCCTCCCAGGGAACCGTGCGAGGGAAATCAGCCACCGGACGTGATGGGCGTCACTCTAGGACCGCGTCCGGGGAGGGGCGAGTGCCGCGACAGGCTTTGTTGAGCGTTAATCCGTTGCTCGCGGATGCCAGGGCCTGATGCACTGAAAGGGATCAGCCGCGAGGCACAGTCGACCGGAATCAAGGAGCAGCAATGCGCGCACCGTTCATGTCCACCCAGAAAGGAATCCCCCTCACTTCAAAGGACATGACAAGCGGTGCACACGCTGAACCTGGGAATTCTGGCGCACGTAGACGCCGGTAAGACAAGCCTGACCGAGCGGCTGCTGCACACCGTCGGGATCATCGACGAGATCGGCAGCGTCGACGCCGGCAGCACCCAGACCGACTCCCTCGCGCTGGAACGACAGCGCGGTATCACCATCAAGTCCGCGGTCGTCTCGTTCGAGATCGACGACGTCACGGTCAATCTCATCGACACACCCGGCCACCCGGACTTCATCGCCGAGGTGGAGCGGGTGCTGAGCGTGCTCGACGGCGCGGTGCTCGTGGTCTCGGCCGTGGAGGGCGTCCAGGCGCAGACGCGTGTCCTGATGCGGACGTTGCGGCGGCTGCGCGTTCCCACGCTCGTCTTCGTCAACAAGATCGACCGCCGGGGCGCACGGGACGAGGCCGTGCTCCGGGCCGTCACCGAGCGCCTCACCCCGGCCGTCGTCCCGATGGGGCGGACCGTCGGACAGGGCACGCCCGAGGCGCGTTTCGCCGCGGGGCTCGCCCCGGACGCGCTCGACGTGCTGGCCGACCACGACGACCGGCTGCTCACCGCATACGTCGAGGGAGGTGTGCCGGACGGTCTGCTCCGCACGGCACTCGCGGACCAGACCCGGCAGGCCCTCGTGCACCCGGTGTTCTTCGGCTCCGCCATGACGGGCGCCGGCGTGGACGAGCTGATCGCCGGCATCAGGGACCTGCTCCCGGCCGGTGAGAGCGACACCGAAGGACAGGTCTCCGGCACGGTGTTCAAGGTCGAGCGGGGCCGGGCGGGGGAGCGGGTCGCGTACGCGCGGATGTTCTCCGGAGCCCTGCGCACCCGGGACCGGGTGACCTTCGGAGGCGGCAGGGAAGGCAAGGTCACCGCGGTCCGTGTCTTCGAACGCGGCTCGGACGCCGGGGACGGCCTGCTGTCCGCCGGCCGGATCGGCAAGCTGTGGGGCCTCGACGGCATCAGGATCGGCGACAGCATCGGTGTGCCCCGCCCGTCGTACGAGCACTTCTTCGCTCCGCCGACCCTCGAAACCGTCGTCGTGCCGAACCGCCCCGCCGACCGGGGCGCCCTGCACACCGCACTCACCCAACTCGCCGAGCAGGACCCGCTGATCAACCTGCGTCTGGACGGCACGCGGCGGGAGATCTCCGTGTCCCTCTACGGCGAGGTGCAGAAGGAGGTCGTCCAGGCGACGCTGGCCGACGAGTTCGGCCTCGACGTCGGCTTCCGCGAGACGACGACGATCTGTGTCGAGCGGCCCGTCGGAAGCGGCGCGGCGGTCGAGTTCAACGGCAAGGAACCCAACCCGTTCCTCGCCACGGTCGGGCTGCGCGTCGATCCGGCGCCGGTCGGCTCTGGAGTGGAGTTCCGGCTGGAGGTCGAGCTGGGGGCGATGCCGTACGCCTTCTTCAAGGCCGTCGAGGACACCGTGAGGGAGACCCTGGACCAGGGAATCCACGGCTGGCGGGTCCCCGACTGCACGGTGACCATGACCCACTCCGGCTACTCGCCCCGGCAGAGCCACGCACACCAGGGCTTCGACAAGAGCATGTCGAGCACGGGAGCGGACTTCCGCGGCCTCACCCCGCTCGTGCTGATGGAGGCACTGCGAGAGGCCGGCAGTCAGGTGTACGAGCCGATGCACAGATTCCGCCTGGAGGCCCCGGTGGACACCCTGGGCGCCCTGCTCCCGGTCCTCGCCGGGCTGCGGGCGGTGCCCCGGACGACGGAGACGCGGGGCCCGTCATGTGTGCTGGAGGGGGCGATCCCCGCGGCGCAGGTACACGGCCTCGAACAACAGCTACCGGGTCTGACCAGCGGAGAGGGCGAGCTGGAGGCCGCGTTCGACCACTACGCGCCGCTCGCGCGCGGCACGGTCCGGGAGCGGCCGCGTACCGATCACAACCCGCTCAACCGAAAGGAGTACCTGCTGAACGTCACGCGGCGAATCGGCGGGTGATCGGCGGGTTATGGGCACAACTCCATTCCGGAAAAGGTGACTTACTCTCAAGTCAGGAGTCTTGACGGGCCGAAGACGCACCCACGACTGTTGTGCACATGTCGAAGTTGCGTGCGCATCTGCTCGGCGTCCTCGTACTCCTGACCGGTCTCCTGACGACCACCGGAGCTCAGCCCGCCTCAGCCCTCCCCGACGATCTGTGGTTCGACCCGGCCGCCGCCGCGACCCTCACGGTCCAGAACGGCCGCTTCACCGACGGCCTCGGCCGCGAGGTTGTGCTCCGCGGCTACAACGTCTCCGGCGAGACGAAACTCAAGGAGAACAACGGCCTTCCCTTCGCCTCGGTCGCGGACGCCAAGAAGTCCGCGACCGCGCTGCGGGCACTCGGCGGCGGCAACTCGGTCCGCTTCCTGCTCTCCTGGGCGTACGCGGAGCCCACGCGCGGCCAGGTGGACCCGGCCTACCTGGCCGCCGCGACCGACCAGATACGGGCGTTCCTGGACGCCGGGATCCGTGTGTACCCCGACTTCCACCAGGACCTCTACTCCCGCTGGCTGTTCGACCCGGACAGCTGGTACACCGGCGACGGCGCCCCCAAGTGGGCCGTCGACCTCGGTGACTACCCCGACGAGTACTGCGGCATCTGCCCGTTCTGGGGCCAGAACATCACCTCGAACGCGGCCGTGACACAGGCGACGTACGACTTCTGGCACAACGAGTACGGGCTCCAGGACGCCTTCCTCGACACCGCCCAGAAGACGATGGCGTACGTGAAGCAGAACCTCACCGCGACCCAGTTCGCGGGCGTCGTCGGCTTCGACCCGTGGAACGAGCCGCACGCGGGCACCTACGACTCGGGCCAGACCAGCCGGGTGTGGGAGAAGGACGTCCTGTGGCCGTTCTACGTCAAGTTCCGCGCCCGTATGGACGCGGCGGGCTGGCAGGCCAAGCCCGCCTTCGTCGAGCCGAACCTCTTCTGGAACGCCAACATCGACTTCCAGAAGCAGGAGGGCGGACTGCTCGACGCGACCCTCGGGTCCCGCTACGTCTTCAACACCCACTTCTACGACCAGAAGGCCATCTCCGGCGTCTTCATGTGGGGCAAGGCCGAGGACGGCCAGTACGTCGGCGACTTCGGCACCGTCCGCGACCGGGCCACGGCCACCGGGACGACGGCGATCATCAGCGAGTTCGGGCACCCGCTCACCGGCTCCGTCTCCGACAAGGCGCCGACGGTCTACAAGGCGATGTACCAGGCCCTCGACTCCCGGGTGAAGGGCGCCAGCTGGTGGGCTGACCCGGCGAGTTCGGGTCCCGTCCTGTCCGGCTCCCAGTGGCAGTGGGACATCTACAACGGCCGCCACCACGAGCTGATGAACGACAACCCGAACGAGGTGCAGACAGAGGGCGACGCCTGGAACGACGAGGACCTGTCCGCGGTACGCCTCGACGACTCCGGCAAGGCCGTGCTGCGCCAGGACGCGCGGATGCTCGACCGCGTCTACCCCAGCGCCACCGCGGGCCGCTCGCTGGCGTTCACCTTCGAGGACCGCTCACGGGACGGCTCCACGACGCTGACGTGGAACCCGGTGCCGAGCTCCTTGCCGAACGTCTCGCAGCTGGTGGGCTCGGGCCAGTACGCGCTGCAGGTCTGGCGCTCCGACGGCAGCGCCGAGCCGACGGAACTGCACCTTCCGGCGTCCTTCCCGAACTCGTCGACCACGGTGGTCTCCGACCTCGGAACGGTGTTCGGTCCGCCGGCGTACACCCGCACCACCCCGATCGCCACGGCGGCCGAGCCGGGCGGCACCGGCAGCCGTCGGCTGCTGCTCACCGCGGCGGACTCGGGCGTGCTGCACTACGCCCTGGTCACCAACGGCGCGACCGCCCCGTCCGCCGCGGTGCTGAGCGCGGCGCGTTCGGAGCTGGCTTCCTGGATGGCGTCCGAGTTCAACTAGAGGCTCTGTCGGCGGGTGTTCCGTCTGCCGGCTCGTCGTGGCTGGTCGCACCCACGCGGCGGAGCCGCAAAATGTCACAGCCCCGCGCCCCCCAAGGGGCGCGGGGAAGGCGGGCGGAGCAGGTCAGTCGGTGGTCGTCCCCGTCCAGTTGGCTGGGACGTGGGCCAGCCGGACGCGCTGCGGGTGGTCGCCGACGGCCACGGACACGGTCTTCCTGCCGGTGGCGAAGTCGATCGCCGTGACCTGGTCGGCGCCGCTCTCGGAGACCACGCAGGACTTGCCGTCACCGCTGACGGTCGCCCAGTAGGGCTTGGAGACGGTGACGAGCGGGCCCTCCTGGAGGGTGGCGCGGTCGACGACCGTCGCGTAGTCGTCCATCGTGCCCGCGACGCAGATCTTCGTGCCGTCGGGCTTCATCGAGATGCCGTGGTGGCGCGAGTCGTTGACCCAGGTGGTGCGGTCGGTGCTGGTCGCGGGGTTCATCGGCAGCGTCTTGGTGCGGGTGATCCGGTCCGTGGCGATGTCGTACTCGAAGAAGCCGTTGAAGAACGACACCTGGAAGTACAGCTTCGACTCGTCCGGGCTGAAGGCCGCCGGGCGGACCGCGTCGGAGTAGTCGGTGAGGCCGATCGCGTCGAGCCGCTGCCGCATGTCGATGACCTTGACCTGCTTGAACGTGGTCGCGTCGACGACCGTGATCTTGCGGTCGCCCTTCGTCCAGTCCAGCCAGGGGGCGTCGGTCGCGGTGTTGACGTCGCCGATCCCCATGTTCCAGATCTGTTTGCCGTCGCTGGTGAAGATGTTCTCGTGCGGCTTGTCGCCCGTGGCGAACGAGCCCGCCTGCTTGCCCGTGTTGATGTCCAGCACGTGCACGGTGTTGGAGGTGGAGGCCGAGACGGCGACCCGGGTGCCGTCGGGGGAGACCGCCATGTGGTCGGCGCGGAAACCCGACACGGGGAAGCGCCAGTTGATGTCGCCCGAGGCCAGGTCGATCGAGACCACGTCGGCGAAGCTCGGGCGGGAGACCACCATCGACCTGCCGTCGGGGGTGGAGTACATGTCGTCGACGAACTGGTCGTGTCCCTCGCCCACACTGTTGCGGATGGTCATGAAGGCGATCCACTTGATCGGATCGGCGTTGATCTCGGCCATCCGCTCGGCCTTGTCCGGGATGACGTTGATCCGGCCGACCTTCGCGAAGTCGCCCGTGGGCTTGATGACGTCGGCGGTGCCCTCCCAGTTGTTGCCGACGAACATCACCTCTCGCAGATCCGCGGAGGCGTTCGGTGCGGCGGACACGGTGGCCGGCGCGGTGACGGCCAGGACGAGGGCGGTCGCGATGGACCAGGCGTGCCGGGCTCTGAAGGCAGACATGACCGATCTCTCCTATGTGTGGGGAGCATGACAAGGCACAGAATCTGAAAACGCACGCGTTCAGATTGGACTTACTGGAAAGTAAGTAGAGGGGCCCGCTCTCCACAAGACTCCGGACAGGACAAGATTGGCCATCGGGCCGATCAGGGAGGTTCAGTGGCGGGCAGGCTCAGAGCGCCGACCGGCCGTTACGGTGGCAAGACCGCCGAGGAGCGGAAGTCCGAGCGTCGCCGGAGATTCCTGGACGCCGGACTCCAGCTGTTCGGGGACGCCCCCGGTTACCGCGCCACGACCGTCTCCGCCCTGAGTGAGGCCGCCGGCCTGTCCACCCGCCAGTTCTACGAAGAGTTCCGCACCCTCGAAGACGTACTGGCCGCTCTCCACCTCCAGGTCAACGACTGGGCCGAGGAGGCCGCCCTGACCGGCCTCGCCGAGGCGGACGGACTGCCGATCGAGGGACGCGCCACGGCAGCCTTCCGCGCCTACGCCGCCAACGTCACCGGCGATCCGCGCCGCCTGCGTATCACCTTCATCGAGATCATCGGCGTCAGCCCGCGCCTTGAACGGCAGCGGCTGGCCCGCCGCTCCCGCTGGGTCGACTTCATCTGCACCGAGGCCACGGCCGCCGCGGACCGGGGCGAAGCGGCGCCCCGCGACTACCGGGTCGCCGCGGCCGCGTTCATCGGCGGCGTCAACGGCCTCCTGCACGACTGGAGTTCGGGCTGGGTCGACGCGAGCCTCGACGAGGTGGTGGACGAACTGGTCGGGCTGCTGCTGGGGATTCTGCGACCGGCGGGGTGGCGGCCGGAGGACGCGTAGGCTCCGGTGAGGGAGCGGGCGAGGACCGGAGGGTTCCGCTTCCGGGCGTCAAGCTCCGCTCCACGGGCGGACATTGACAGGGAAGCCGCCCCCAACTATGAGAAGGCGTACGGCCTTCGCATGGCCGGATTTTTCTGGATGTTCCGTGTCCGGCAAGAGGGGTTCGTCCCCTGAAGGGGGTGCCTGATGCGTCATACGCTCAGCCCTGTACGACCAGTCCACGACTGTTCCACCGCCTGCCCCGTACCGCTCTCGCCGCAGGCCCTGGCGCAGCTGTACGCCCGCTATCTCGAACTGCTCAAACAGCGCCGCCTGCCCGGGAACATGACGTTCGAGGAGTACTACACCGTCTGGCGAGCGGGACGACGGGGCGAGAACCTCGTCGGCCTCGACGACGGAGCCCTCGACCCGGGCCCCAGCACCGACAAACAGCTCATCACGCGGCCGTCGTCCCAACTCCGGGGAACCATCCGGACGTTGGTGCTGCTCGTCGACTTTCCCGACCAGCCGCACGAGGTCGACCACGGCCCCGGCCACTACGACAGCATGCTCTTCGGCCTCGACGAGTTCCCGACCGGCAGCATGCGCTCGTTCTACCGCGACGTCAGCGCCTTCGACACGTCACCGAGTACCGGCATCGACGTCCAGGGCGCGGTGCACGGCTGGTTCCGGATGCCGCAACCGCTGTCCTTCTACGCGGACGGCAACTCGGGCATGAACGCCAACTTCCCGCGCAACTCACAGGGGTTGGCGCGTGACGCCGTACTGGCGGCCCGCGACGCCGGAGTCGACTTCACCTCCTTCGACGCGCTCGACGAAGGAGTCGTCACCGCCCTGTTCGTCATCCACGCCGGACGCGGAGCCGAGCAGACGACCCAGCGCGGCGACCTGTGGAGCCTCAAGTGGACGATCCCCGGCGGCGTCGAGGTCGGTCCGGGCCTGTCCGCGCGCACCTTCCTGACCGTCCCCGAGGACAGTGCCGTCGGCGTCTGCGCACACGAGTGGGGCCACCTCGCGGCACGCTGGGCCGACTACTACGACACGGGGCAGCAGCAGCTGACCCGCTCGGCCGGGCTCGGCAACTACTGCCTGATGGCGGGCGGTTCATGGGGCAACGGCGGTCTGACCCCGGTCTTCCCGACCGCCATGCTGCGCATGTTCCACGGCTGGATCGAGCCCCAGGTGGTGAACAAGACCACCCGGGACATCAGGCTGCGGCCCGCCGCGGAGGACGGCGAAGCGGTGTTCGTCCAGAACCCCGCGACCATGTCCGACAGCCAGTACATACTCGTCGAGTACCGTCGCCGTCGCGGCCAGGACGCCTTCCTGCCCGACGAGGGGATCGCCGTCTACGTCGTCGACGAGTCGATCGACAACGTCAACGACGAACAGAACCTGGCCATCGAACTCCTCCAGGCGGACGGCCGCGGCGACCTCTCCCGGATGTTCGGCCGGGGCAACCGCGGTGACAGCAACGACCTGTACCCGTTCAAGGACAGCACCACCGTCGGCGAGAAGACGGCTCCGGCGCTGAACCTGCCCCAGGGCACCTGGACCGGGGTCACCATCGAGACGGTGGGCACCCCCGGGGCCGACGAGATGACGGTGCACATCACCGTGGCGTAGAGGGCTGTCGCCGGGGCCGCGGTGCCCCGACCGCGAGGCAGGGTGCCGGCCGCTCACGGCGCTTCAGTTTCCTCCGGCCAGCCGGTCCACGGCGGCGAGGACGGGACCCACCCCGTCCTCGTCACGGAGCCGGCCGGCCAGCGCCCTCGCGCGGTGCGCGTACACGGGATCGGTGACGGCACGCGCCACGGCACCGCCGAGCGCCTCGGTACCGAGCCCGCGCAGCGGAACGGCCTCCGGCGCCACCCCGAGCGCGACGAGCCGGGCGGCCCAGAACGCCTCGTCGAACTGGATCGGAACGGGCACGGCCGGCACACCGGCCCGCAGCGCGGCCGCGGTCGTGCCCGCACCCGCGTGATGGATCACCGCGGCCATCCGCGGGAAGAGCGCCGAATGCGGGACCTCGTCCACGGTGAACATGTCGTCCCCGGTGGCCTCCAGCCCGGCCCAGCCCCGCTGCACGACACCACGCACCCCGGCCGCGCGCAGGGCCCGTACGACCTCCTCGCCCAACCGCTCGGGATTCGGCACGGTCGCGCTGCCGAGACCGAAGAAGACCGGAGGAGTCCCGGCGTCCAGGAAGTCCCGCAGCCCGCCCGGGAGTTGGGCTTCGCCGTCGTACGGCCACCAGTACCCGGCGATGCCCAGACCGGGCCGCCAGTCGCGCGGCCGGGGCACCACCAGCGGGCTGAAGCCGTGCTGGACCGGCCAGTTCTGCCGCTCACGGGCACGCCGGGCGGCACGCGAACCGAGCGGCGGCAGCCCGAGCCGGGCCCGCAGCGACCGGGTCGTGTCGGCGAAGACGCGCTCGACGGCGACATTGACGACCCGTCCCGCGAGACGGTTCCCGGTCGCACCCAGGGAGCGGGTGCCGATGACCGGAGGTGCGAACTCCCCGGTGGGCGCCAGGGGTTGGAGATAGACACCCATGCTCGGCAGCGCGTGCCCCTCGGCGATGGCATGACCGAGGGGCCCCAGCGAACTGGACAGCAACAGCACATCGGCGGCCCCGGCCGCGGCCACCAGATCGTCGACCATCTTTCCGACCAGCGACCTGGCCATCTCGACCACCCGGGCCAGTTTCCCGATCCCGGTGACACTGCGATGCAGGGCGAGCCCGCGTACGGATTCCAGTTCGGCCCGCGGATCCACGGGCAGCGGATGAAACCCCACCCCGGCGGCCGCCACCAGCGGCTCGAAGCACGCGTGCGTCACCACGGTGACCTCGTGCCCGCCTCGCGCCAGCCCGTGCCCAAGTCCCGTGTACGGCGCGGCGTCGCCCCGCGACCCCGCCGTCATGATCGCTACTCGCACGACGGCCAGTATGGCGGCGCGTGCCGTACGGGTCATAGGGTCCGCACGCCGACGCGCCGCACAACCGTCAGCCGTCGAGCACCGCGAGCTCCAGTGCGTCGAGGCGGTCGGGGTCCGCGACGACGTCGATCCTGGTGATCATGTCGTCCGTGATCGTGAAGGTGAGCACCAGGAAGAGCCGCCCCCGCGGAGCCATCGCGAGTCCGACCGAACCGTTCACCAGCGCGGCACCGGTGAACCGGGCCCGGCCCGTGGCGGCCATCGCGCCCTCGGCCACCGTGTGCGCCCCGCTCACCACTACGGGCTCGGGCGTCGGGATGACCGACCTGTCGGCATGCAGCACCACGTCCGGGTGGAGCAGGGCGACCAGCGCGTCGAAGTTCCCGCCGCGGGTGGCGGCCAGGAAGGCGTCCACGACGCGGCGCCGACGGGCCAGATCGGCCTCGGGCAGCGGTGAGGCACCCTTGACCCGGCGTCTGGCACGGCTCGCGAGCTGTCGGACGGCGGCCGGAGAACGCTCCAGCATCGGACCGATCTCGTCGAAGGGCACGGCGAACATGTCGTGCAGGACGAAGGAGAGCCGCTCGGCCGGGGACAACGTGTCCAGCACGACCAGCAGGGCCACCCCGACCGAGTCGGCCAGCAGCGCCTCCTCCTCGGGATCGCGCCGGTCGTCCTGACCACGTGCCGGAACGGGTACCTGCGCTTCGAGCGACTCCTCACGCCGGTGCTCCCGCGAGCGCAGCATGTTGAGGCACACCCGCGCCACCACGGTCGTCAGCCACCCGCCGATGTTCTCCACGCTGTCGGTGTCGGCGCGACCGACCCGCAGCCAGGCGTCCTGAAGAGCGTCGTCGGCCTCACTCGCGGAACCGAGCATCCGGTACGCCATCGCGTGCAGACGGGGCCGGTGCTCCTTGAAACCCTCGGTCAGCCAGTCGAGCTCGTTCACCGTGTCACATTCCTTCGTCGGCCGGGGTCATGGCAGTAGATCCACAAAAACCCAGCCGAAGGTACCGGGAGCCGGACTCCCGGGCCGAGCGAATAACGGAGGAACCATGACCACTCCCATCCTGGTCACCGGTGGTACGGGCACCCTGGGCAGCCACGTCGTCCCCCTCCTGCGGGAGGCCGGCCACGACGTGCGGGTCCTCAGCAGGCGCGGCCGCGCATCGGGTGACGGCGTCGAGTACGTGACCGCCGACCTCCTCAAGGGCGAGGGCATCGAGGCCGCGCTGGCCGGAGTCGAGACCGTCCTCCACCTCGCGGGCGGCCCCAAGGGCGACGACGAGGCGACACGCAACCTCGTGCGGGCCGCGTCGCGCGCCGAGGTACGGCACCTGGTGTACATCTCGGTGACCGGCGCGGACACGGTCCCGCTCGGCTACCTCCGGGCCAAGCTGGGCGCCGAGCGTGCCGTGGCCGACTCCGGCCTCCCGTGGACGACACTGCGGGCCGCCCAGTTCCACGACCTGGTCCTGAAGATGGCGCAGGGGATGGCAAGGCTGCCCGTGATCCCGGTCCCGGGCGGACTCCGTTTCCAGCCGGTCGACTCCCGCGACGTGGCCGCCCGACTGGTGGAACTGACCCTGGCCAAGCCGGCCGGCCTGGTCCCCGACCTGACCGGCCCGACGGTCTACAGCCTGGCCGACCTGCTTACCACCTACCTGAAGGCCCACGGCAAGCGCCGCCCTCTGCTCCCGGTCCGCATGCCGGGAAAGGCAGGCCACGCGTACCGGGCAGGCGACAACCTCTCCCTCACGAACACGACGGTGGGCAAAAGGACGTGGGAGGACTTCTTGGCGGAGAGGGTCGGCTGAGCGGGACTGGTGGGTTCCGGTGCAGTACAGCGCGCCCCCGTAAGGGGCGCGGGGCTGTGACATTCTGCGGCTCCTCCCCCACTCTCGGCTTCGCTCGAGCGGGGGGACCCCCATCGTGGGCGTGACCAGCCACGGACGGCCCGCAGCCATCGAACGGTCCCCGCGGAGCGGAACGCCTTCCACGTCATGGTCGGACGAGAGGGACGACCACAGCGGCAGCCCCGCAGATGAGCCCCACCCCGAGCAACCACACCGCAAGCAGCCGCCGACGCAACACCCGATAAGCCTCCTCATACTCACCCCGCAGTTCAGCGCCCCGCTGAACCGTCCGCTGCCACGAAACCCCCGCAAGCGCCACGTACGCCTCGGTGAACCGCTCCTCCACCTCGGCCCGTTGACTGTCGGTGAGCCACCCGAACTGCCGGGTGAAGCGGCCCGCTTCGGCGCGCCCCTCACCCAGGGTGGCCTCGATCAGGAGATGTCCCTCCAGTTCGTTGATCAGCGCACCCGCATCGACCGGCCGTTCGTCCATCGCGGTCATCGCAGAACCCTCTCCGCAACAGGCAACTGGGCGCCCGCGGCGCCGATTTCGGGATGGTGCAGGTCGAAGGCCGGGGACTCGGAACGGATCCGCGGCAGGGTGAGGAAGTTGTGCCGCGGCGGCGGGCAGGACGTGGCCCACTCCAGCGAACGGCCGTACCCCCACGGGTCGTCGCTCTCGACCTTCTCGCCGTACTTCGCTGTCTTCCACACGTTGTAGAAGAACGGCAGCAGCGACAGCCCGAGGACGAAGGAGAAGATGCTGGACACCGTATTGAGGACCGTCAGCCCTTCCACGGCCAGATAGTCGGGAATCCGGCGCTGCATGCCGTTCGTGCCCAGCCAGTGCTGGACGAGGAAGGTGCCGTGGAAGCCGATGAACAGCGTCCAGAAGGTGATCTTGCCGAGGCGTTCGTCGAGCATCTTGCCGGT
>NZ_JBVIPT010000012.1:0-366134 GCF_055577685.1 Streptomyces sp. NPDC033178 | reverse complement strand
CCCCCCCCCCCCCCCCCCCCCCCCCCCCCCCCCCCCCCCCCCCTCCCCCCCCCCCACCCCCCCCCCCCCCCCCCCCCCCCCCCCCCCCCCCACCGCCCCCCCCCCCCCCCCCCCCCCCGCTGCCCCTCTCACGTCCTCACGTCTTACGGCGGCGCGCGCAACTCCGATCCCGAGGAACCCTGTGGGCCAATCGGGGCAAACCCCGCAACCGCACCGTCCACCGCACTGTTGATCGTTATGCGGCTCCGTAACGGGGCCATTCTCCGAAAGGGAACGAACATGAAGAAGCTGATGGCGACCGCGGCCATTGCCGCCTCTGTCGCCGGTCTGTCGGCCGCCGGCGCGCCCCAGGCGCTGGCCATCGGCAACGACGAGGGCGTCACCACCGCCAACGGCAACGGTTCCGTCCAGAAGTACGGCAACCAGGCTACGCACGGCAAGATGAGCCCCCAGCTCTCGCTCGTGCAGGGCACGCTGAACAAGCCGTGTGTCGGTCTGCCGGTCAAGGCCAACCTGGCCTCGCTCATCGGCCTGGTGCCGATCACCGTCCTGCAGGACGTGCCGATCCTGTCGGCCCCGCAGAACCAGCAGTGCACCGAGAACTCCACCCAGGCCAAGGGCGACGAGCCCCTGTCGCACATCCTGGACAACATCCCGGTGCTCTCAGGCAACGGCGCCGACCGCAGCTGATCTCCGCAGCGGCGCGAACAGCGGGTCACCCCTCGTGGGTGGCCCGCTGTTCCCATGCCCAGACCCGGCCGCCCCTCCGGCCTCGGCCGCCGCGTCCCGGTCTCAGCCGCCGTACAGCGCCTCGATCTCCTTCGCGTACGCGGCCGTCACCGCGTGGCGCTTGATCTTCAAGGACGGGGTGAGCAGACCGTTCTCCTCGGTGAACTCGCCTTCCACCAGGGCGAATTCACGGATCGACTCAGCGCGGGAGACGGCCTGGTTCGCGTGGTCGACGACCTTCTGGACGTCGGCGCGTATGCGGGGGTCGTGAACGAGCTCGGAGACCGGGGTGTCCGCGGGCATCCCGCGGACGTAGAGCCAGTGGGTGAGGTCCTCCCGGTCCAGGGTGATCAGGGCGGCGACGTAGGGGCGGTTGTCGCCGACGACGACGCACTGGCCAACCGGGGGACGGCTGCGCAGACGGTCCTCCAGGACGGCCGGGGAAACGTTCTTGCCGCCGGACGTGACGAGGATGTCCTTCTTGCGGCCGGTGATGGTGAGGTAGCCGTCCTCGTCGAGGTCACCGAGGTCGCCGGTCGCGAACCACTCCTCGGTCAGGGCGG
The DNA here is from genome assembly GCF_055577685.1 of Streptomyces sp. NPDC033178. Classification (NCBI taxonomy): domain Bacteria; kingdom Bacillati; phylum Actinomycetota; class Actinomycetes; order Kitasatosporales; family Streptomycetaceae; genus Streptomyces; species Streptomyces sp. NPDC033178. The sequence continues at coordinate 364,842 of NZ_JBVIPT010000012.1, read as the reverse complement.
CGTCGGTGGCGGCCGGGTTGTTCCAGTAGGCGCCGAAGACGATGCCGCCCTTGATGAGCACCTCGCCGTCGTCGGCGATACGGATCGACGTGCCGGGGACGGGAAGGCCGACCGTGCCGGGCCGGGGGCCGAGGGGCGGGACGATCGTCGCCGCGGCGGTGGTCTCGGTCAGGCCGTAGCCCTCGTAGACGATGATGCCGGCGGCGTAGAAGAAGAGGTTGAGGTCGCGGTCGAGCGGGGAGCCGCCGCTGATGGCGTAGCGCGTGCGGCCGCCGAGTTCCCTGCGGATGCGGCGGTAGACCAGCAGGTCGTACAGGGCCCAGGCGGCGTACAGGCCGGGACCCGGGCCCTTGCCGCGGCCGAGGAACCGGTCGAGGTGCGCCTCACCGAAGCGGACGGCGATCCGGTGCGCGCGGTCGAAGGAGGCGGCGCGGCCGATCCGCTCGGCGGTGGCGCGGCCGGTGCCGTGGATCTTCTCGAAGAGATACGGCACGCCGACCAGGAAGGTGGGCCGGAACTCCCGTAGCGCCGGCCGGAGTTCGTCGGGCTTGATGCTCGGGCAGTGGCCCAGTTCGATACGGGCCATCAGACAGGCGATCTGGAGGGTGCGCCCCAGGATGTGGGCGAGCGGGAGGAAGAGGAGCGTCGAGGCGATCTGGCTGGTGACCTCCTTGAAGACGGGGTGCAGCAGCTCGACCGTGTTCGCGGCCTCGGCGTGCAGGTTGGCATGGGTGAGGACGCAGCCCTTGGGGCGGCCGGTGGTGCCGGAGGTGTAGCAGATCGTCGCGACGGTCTCGGGAGTGAGGGCCGCCCGGAGCCTGGTGACCTCCTCGTCGGGGATGCCGCCGCCCAGAACGGTCAGGTCGGAGATCGCTCCCCCGTCGATCTGCCACACGTGCGGGGGATCGGGGTGGTCGGCCGTGCCGGCCGCGACCGCCGCCGCGTTCTCGGGGGTCTCGACGACGACGAAACGGGCGTCCGAGTCACGGACGATCCACTCGATCTGCTCGGGTGACGACGTGGCGTACACGGGCACGGGCACGCTCCCGCCGCCCGCCGCCCAGATCGCGAAGTCGAGAAGCGTCCACTCGTAGCGCGTACGGGACATGACCGCGACGCGGCCGCCCGGTTCGAGGCCCGCCGCGACCAGCCCCTTGGCGACGGCGGTGACTTCGCGGGCGAAGGCGGCCGCGGTCACCGGCTGCCAGGTGCCGTGCTCCCTGCGGCGCAGGACGACGGCGTCCGGAGCCTCGGCCGCGTTGGTGAAGGGCAGATCGGCGATGCTGCCGGTGGCGGTCTTCGGGGCGAGGGCCGGCATGTGCGCCTCGCGGACGACTCCGTGGTGGTCCCTGGTGATCTCGACCTTGGTGCGGTCCGCCAGATCGGTGCGCTTCTTCGCCCGTTTCAGGTCCTTGCGTACGCCCATGACAGCTCCCGGTCGCGGCTCGCGTTGCGCGGTGGCGCGTACTTACTTCCGGGTCAACTTACTCACGCGTAGGGGAATTTCAACCCGCTTGGAGATTTCCCCCGTCGGGCCGAGCACCTGGGCGGGCCTCAGGCGGCGACCCGCTCCCGCCCGGTCTCCGGCTCCAGGACCTTGCGGGTGACGCGCTCCGCCATGGCGGCCACCAGGGCGCGCGGGCGGCGCGGGGTGAGGTGGGCGCCCAGGGCGTTGCCGAGGCCCGGGGTGACGTACGCGCGGTCGCGGTCGAGGGCGCGCAGGGCGGCCCGTACGACGGGTTCCGAGGTGGTGAAGGAGCCCGTGACCGCGGCCTTGCGGGTGCCGATCGCGTCGAAGAAGCCGGTCTCCACCGGGCCCGGGCAGAGGGCCGTGACCTTGATGCCGCGACCGCGGTACTCCTGGCGCAGGGCCAGCGAGAAGTTCAGGACGAACACCTTGGTGGCGCTGTAGACCGCGAAGTACGGGCCCGGCTGGTAGCCCGCCGTGGAGCCGACGTTCAGGACCGCGCCCGAGCCGCGCTCCAGCATGCCGGGGATCAGGGCGTGGGTGAGATCGACCAGGGCGACGACGTTGACCATCATCTCGTCGTGGTCGCGGGACGGGTCGATGTCCTCGAAGCGGCCGCAGGTGCCGAACCCGGCGTTGTTGACCAGCAGGTCGACGGTGAGGCCCTGGGCGGCGAGGGCGTCCGCGACGCGTCGGGCCGCGTCCGGTTCGGCGAGGTCCTGGGGCAGCACGTGCGCCCGGACGCCGTGGCGTACGCGGAGCCGGTCGGCCACCTCTTCGAGACGGCCTTCGGAACGGGCCACGAGAACCACGTCGTGGCCACGCGCGGCGAGCTGTTCGGCGAACTCAGCGCCGAGCCCGGAGGAGGCGCCGGTGACGAGAGCGAGAGTCATGGTGTTTCCCTTCGCTTCTGGATGCACTATCTACTACGAGAGAGTAGCTCTTTTCTCAATATCTGCAACAGTACTGACGCAGATAAATGAACAGCTGCCGCCCGCGCGTATCGTTTGCCCCGGCCGTTGACCCGGCCGTCCGATCCACGCCCCCTCAGGAGGTCCCCATGGCCGAACCCGCCGTCCGGCCCGTCCGGCGGCTGCGTGCCGACGCGGAGCGCAGTGTGCGCGTGATCCTGGAGGCGGCCGAGCGGGTGCTCGCCGCCGACCCCGGGGCGTCCATGGAGCAGATCGCGGAGGCGGCGGGGGTGGCGCGGACGACGGTGCACCGGCGGTTCGCCAGCCGGCAGGCGCTGATCGAGGCGCTCGCCGAGTCGGCCGTACGCCAGCTCGCGGAGGCCGTCGAGGACGGCCGCCCGGACACCGCGCCGCCGCTGGTCTCCCTGCATCGCATCACCGCCAACGTCCTGCGGATCAAGGGGGCTTGGAGCTATGCGCTGAGCCGTCCCGACGACGAGGGCGGGACCGCGGCGGCGGGCTGGGAGCAGGTCGGCGCCCGCTGTCTCGAACTCCTCGGGCGCGCACGGGACGAGGGCCTGCTCGACGCCTCCGTGGACCTGGAGTGGACGCGGCGCGTCTACTACGCGCTCATCGGCGAGGCCCTGCACGGACCCCAGGACCAGCAGGACCCGGATGCGCTGGCCACGCTCGTCGTCGATACGTTGCTGCACGGCGCGGGGCGCCGGTCCGGCGCCAACTGACCTCTTTCTGAACCGACTTCCTTTCGAAGGAAACCCAGTGCGACCCCACCGCATTCGGTCCGTTGCCGGCCGACAAGGTCGCGGCGGCCAAGTGCGGCACCGAGCTGCCAAGGAGGTCCGCCCGGCGCTCGGCCTGATCACCACCCGGCCCTGACCGCGCTCCGGGAGACCGACCCGGTACGCGCCGACGCCTCCTGCGGGCCGCGCCTGTACGCCGCGGCCACGCTGTCCGCGTACGGGCACCGGCTGGACGTACCGCACCTGAAGGGGCTCGGACGGGCGCTGCCGTCGGTCTGCGGGACGGACTGACACGAACCGCCACCCAACCGGGCTGCGGACTGACTTGACGTCAGTTCCCGCTGCCCCGTCCCCCGTTCGGCCCACCGGGGCACGCCTCGGGCGTCAAGCTCGGCTTGACGGGGGCCGATGAACGGGACATGACGTCAACGCACTCCCCCGCGCATCCCTCGTACCCGAAACCCCGTCCGCCCTCCTCCCCCTCCGCCCCCTCCTCCCAGTCGCTGCCACCCCGCCCGGGGCAGCGGGCGGTGTGGGCGGACCGGGCCCGGGTGGCGGTGTGGCTCGGGCCCGCGCTCGTCGTGGCGTACGCCGGGTTCCAGCGGCGGTGGATGTCCGACGACGCCTATATCTACGTACGGACCGTGCGGCAGGTGCTGGCGGGGAACGGGCCCGTGTTCAACGCGGGTGAGCGGGTCGAGTCGTCGACCGGGACGCTGTGGCAGTGGCTGCTCGTGGCGGCCGGGACGGCGGGAGTGGATCCGGTGTCGGCGGCGGTGCTCGGTGGGCTGCTGCTGACCGCCGTGGGGTTCGCGTTCGCGGGACTCGGGGCGCTGCGGACGTACGGCGGGCGGGCGGTCGTGCCGCTGGGGTCGCTGGTGCTGCTCGGGCTGCCGCCCGTGTGGGACTTCGCCACCTCGGGTCTTGAGACGGGGCTCGCGACGTGCTGGATCGCGGGAGCGTGGCTGACGCTGATCAAGCGGCCCTCCTCCCTCCTGACCTCGGCGGTCATCGGGCTCGGGCCGCTCGTACGGCCCGACCTTGGGCTCGTGTCGGTCGTCTTCCTCGGCGCGCAGTGGCTGCTCGTGCGGCCGTCGTGGCGGGGCACGCTCGCGGGTGCGGGGGCGGCGGGCGCGCTGCCGGCCGCGTACGAGGTGTTCCGGGCCGGGTACTACGGGCATCTGGTGCCGCTGCCCGCCGTGACGAAGGAGGCCTCGCAGAGTCTGTGGGGGCGGGGCCTCGGGTATCTCGGGGACTTCGCGCATCCCTATCTGCTGTGGGTGCCCGCGCTGTTCGTGGCGGCGGCGGTGCTGCCCGCGCGCGGCGGGCTCGCCGAACGCGGGGTCGCACGGCTCGTTCCCGTGCTCGCGCCCGTCCTCGCCGGGCTGCTGTGCTGGCTGTACGTCATCAAGGTCGGCGGTGACTTCATGCACGGGCGGATGCTGCTGCCGGGGCTCCTGCTGATGCTGCTGCCCGTCTTCGTGGTGCCGGTGACACGGGTGGGGGCGCTGGCGGCGGTCGGGGTCGGCCTGTGGGCGGTGGTGTGCGCGGGGTGGCTGCGGATTCCGTACGCCGGACAGATCGGCCCGGCCGGGATCGCGGACGAGCGTGGAGTGTACGTCCGCCACAACGCCGATCCGCATCCGGTGCGGCACACCTTCGTGGGGGCCCCGCATCACATGGAGTACGCGCGGAAGGTGTGGGCGGCGCGGTACTCCGGGGCGCCGGCCCTGCTGTTCGGCAAGGAGGGGCGGGTGGCCGCGCCTGCGGGTGCGGGCGCTCCTTCCATGACGGCCAGTTATGTGGTGCTGGGGCTCAACGGGTCGGTCGTGCCGCTGGACGGGGCCGCGCTCGATCCGATCGGGCTGGCGTATCCGCTGGCCGCGCACTCCGAGCGGGTCGGGGGCGGGCGGGTCGGCCACGACAAGCGGCTGCCGGCGGCGTGGCTCGCCGCCGACCGGGGTGTGCCGGGGGATCTGCCCGGCTGGGCCGATCCGGCGCAGGTCGCCGCCGCCCGGCGCGCCCTGCGGTGCGGTGCGCTCGCCGAGTTGAACTCTGCGACTCGGGGGCCGCTGACCCCGGGTCGCTTTCTGCGCAACGCGGCCGGGGCCTGGGAGCGGACGGCGTTCCGCTTTCCGAACGATCCGGTGCGGGCGGAGAGGGAGTTGTGCGGGTGAGTGGGGGCGGGGTGCGCGGTTCCTCGCGCCCCTAAAAAGCCAGCCCCCCACCCCTCCGGCTGCCGCCCTCCCGACGAAGGGGTCGTGTCGGGGTTTCCGATCGCAGCACGACCTCTGATGGGCAACGTGTTGGTGCGGGATGACACAGCTGCGATCGGATGCCCCGTCGCGGCCCCGACCCGAGAACCCAACGGCAGGCGCATCTTTCAGGGGCGCGAGGAACCGCGCACCCCAGCCACAACCAACCCGAACCCACTCACTACGGCAGGTCCGTGGCCCGGTCGATCGTCTCGGCGAGTTGGCGGATCGGCTTGCTTTCCGTGTTGGAGGCCAACTCGTCGGCCCGGTCCGCGAGTTCGCGCAACGAGGGCGGAACCGGAGCGCCGGCCCCACCGCCGGCGCCGGAGCGAAGCGCGTCCGCGAAGTACGCCGCGATCGCGGTGACTTGGAGACCACTCCGCGCCGTCTCCGCGCCCCACAGCCCCCCGTCGAGGGAGCCGGCCTCGATCTGCCCCGTCGACTCATGCGGCGTACGGGAGTCGGGGTCGAGCCACCGCACCGTGGCCGTGGCCACATGCCCCGACGCCCCCGGCCTGACCCGCACGGCGTACAGGGCTGTGACCGTGTGGCCGGGACCGATCTCCCCGCCGTCCACGCGGTCGTCGCGGAAGTCCTCGTCGGCGACCTGGCGGTTGTCGTAGCCGATCAGCCGGAACCGGTCGACGGTCTCCGGGTCGAAGGAGACCTGCGCCTTGGCGTCACGGGCGGTGAGGTCGATGTTCCGCGGGAGCTGGTCGCAGAAGACCGTACGGGCGTCCTCGGCGTTGGACACGTACGTCGTGTGGCCGTCGCCCTTGTCGGCGAGGCGTTCCATCAGGGCGTCGCCGTAGTCGCTGCCCACGCCGACGCCGAAGAGCGTGATGCCGTGCTCGCGGCGAGCGTCGGCGATGCGGTCGAGAATGGCGTCGGCGTCGGTCTCGCCGGTGTTGGCGAGGGCGTCTGAGAGCAGCACGACCCGGTTGGTGGCGCCCTCGCGCAGGCCGTCCACTGCGGTGCGGTAGCCAGTGGTGACGCCCGCGCCGAGGTTGGTCGAGTCGGTCGGTTCGAGGGTGTCGATCGCCTCGTGGACGCGGCCGCGGTGGTCGCCCAGGCGGGTCATCGGGAGCACGGTCCTGGCCTCGTCGCTGAAGGAGACGAGCGCGACCGCGTCGTCGTCGCGCAGCCGTTCCGTCATCACGCCCAGGGACTCCTTGACCAGGTCGAGTCGGCCCGGCTCGGCCATGGAACCGGAGACGTCGATGACGAAGGTCAGCGCGGCGGGCGGGCGTTCGCCGGCGTCCTCGGCCTCCCGGGTGGCGAGGCCGACCCTGAGGAAGCGCCAGTCCCGGTTCTCCTGACCGAACGTGTCGTATGTGGCGTCCTGGTTGAGCGAACCGTCCGGGGCGGCCGTGCGGGCGCCGTCCACCGTGACCGTGAAGCCGTTGCCGTCCGGGCGCTCGTAGTCCTGGCCGAAGCTGTTGATGAACTCCTCGGGGCGGACGGTCGACGGGTCGGGCCTGCGGCCCTCCTCAAGGGTGCGGCGCGCATAGCCGTACGAGGCGGTGTCGACGTCCAGGGCGAAGGTGGAGAGGTGGTCGGCGGGCGACGCGCTCTCGCGGAGTTCGCCCTTCCGGTCGCCCTCGGCGCTGCCGTCGTCGGTGCCCGAGGAGCCGGTCGGCTGAACGGGGGCGGGTGCCGGGAAGCCGTTGTCGTCCTTGGCCTTGCTGCCGCCCCGGTCGTACGAACTCCCGTCGCTGCCACCGCCGCTGCAGGCCGTGAGCAGGAGTCCGACGGCCACGCTCCCGGCGACGAGCGCGGCACGCACACGGCGCCGCCGCCCCTGCCCTGCCCGCTGTCCCCGCCGAGCCCGTCCGGGTTGGACTCCCCGCGCCTCCCGCTCGTCCCGCCGTGCCTGATGCCGTCCGTTGCGCCTCATGCGTGCCCCCTCGGGTGACCTCTTTGAGTCGACGTCTGTGACTGTGACGTCGGAGGCGGCCGGAAGGAGCGGGCCAAGGCGTTGCGGATGAATCTCAATGCGGCCACGGCGGACGGCAGTTGAGACCGGTGGGAGACCCTCCGGAGACCTGAGGGTGTCCGGAGGGCCCCTGTGACGGCGTCACCGGCCGACTACGACACCACGTCCTTGCGGGCGAACCCGCGGAAGGCCAGGGCGAACAGCACCATCGCGTAGGTGAGCGACAGAGACGTGCCCTGGATCATGTCGCTCCAGTCGAGCTGCGGCTGGACGGCGTCGAGCCAGGCGTACTGCCAGTGCGCGGGCACGAAGTGGCGCCAGTCGCCGAGCGCCGTCACCTCGTCGAGGACGCTGCCGATGATGGTCAGCCCCACCGCTCCGCCGACCGCTCCCAGCGGGGCGTCCGTCCTGGTCGACAGCCAGAACGCCAGGGCCGCGGTGACCAGTTGGGACACGAGGATGTACGCCACGACGATCAGCAGGCGCAGCGCGGCGGTCCCGGTGGGCAGCGTGCCGCCGACGGGGAGCTGCAGCGGCCCCCAGCCGTAGGCCGCCGTACCGACGGCGAGCGCGACGAGTGGCAGCAGCACCAGCGCGGCCAGGCTGAGGCCGAAGGCGACGGCCAGCTTGGACCACAGCAGACGGGCCCGGGGCACCGGCGCCGCGAGCAGGTAGCGCAGCGACGACCAGCTCGCCTCCGAGGCGACCGTGTCCCCGAAGAACAGCGCCACCGGGATGACGAGCAGAAAGCCCGCGGAGGCGAAGAGGTTCACTGCGGCGAAGTTCGCCCCGGACGCGGTCGCGGTGTCCATCAGGTTGACCCGCTGGGCGCCGTTGCCGCCGCCGCCCGGGTCGCCGACCTGGAAGGCGATCAGCAGGATGAAGGGCAGGGCGAACAGCAGCCCGCCCATGACCATCGTGCGGCGCCGCTTCAACTGCCGGACCAGTTCGACCCTCAGGGGCAGCGTGCGGCCCGCGCGGTAACCGTCGGCGACCTCGACGGGCCGGGCGGGGCCGGCCCCCGCACGCTCATCGGCGCGCTCCTCCGCGCGGTCGGCCAGCGTGCTCATGCGGACTCTCCGATCAGGGTGAGGAAGGCGTCTTCGAGACGGCGGTGGGGACCCACGGACCGCACGGGTACGTCCATCCGCACGAGCTCGGCGACCAGGCGCTGTGCGCTTCCGTCCGCGTCGAGCCGGACCAGGAGTCCGTCGTCGGTGCTGACGGCCGAGACCACACCCGGCAGCGCGGCGACCTTCTCGACGACGGGCTCGTCCGTCGGTGTGGCCGTGCCCACCAGCAGCGTGTCGCCCGAGCCGATGATCTCCTGCACCGGGCCCGCCTGGACCAGCTTCCCGTGGTCCATGACCACGAGGTGGGTGCAGGACTGCTCGACCTCCGCGAGGAGGTGGCTGGAGACGATCACCGTGCGTCCGGCCGCCGCGTAGCGGATCATGACCTCGCGCATCTCGCGGATCTGTGGCGGGTCGAGGCCGTTGGTCGGTTCGTCGAGGATGAGCAGGTCCGGCAGGCCGAGCATGGCCTGAGCGATGGCGAGGCGCTGGCGCATGCCCTGGGAGTAGGTCCGTACCGCGCGGGACAGTGCGTCGCCGAGCCCGGCGATCTTCAGCGCCTCGTCCAGGTGCGCGTCCTCAGGCGGGCGGCCCGTCGCCCGCCAGTACAGTTCGAGGTTCTCGCGGCCGGAAAGGTGCGGCAGGAAACCCGCTCCCTCGACGAAAGCCCCGACGCGCGACAGGACCGGTGCGCCCGGCCGGATCACATGGCCGAAGACACGGATCTCTCCGGCGTCCGGCTTGATCAGGCCCATCAGCATGCGCAGCGTCGTGGTCTTGCCCGCGCCGTTCGGCCCCAGCAGGCCCAGGACCTGGCCCTTCTCCACGCGGAAGGTGAGGTCCCGCACGGCGTAGCGGTCCGCCGACTTGGCGTACCGCTTGCTCAAGTCCGTGATCTGGAGCGGGACTTCGGCCTGTGCCGGGTCCGGGGCGGGTGTCGCCGTGCGGCGCCGTCCGGTGAGCAGCAGGGCCAGCGCGAGCCCGGCACCGGCGAGCGGCAGCCACCACACCCACGCGGGCAGCGCTGCCGCGGCGGTGTCCCCGCCGAGCGGCGCGGGCACGGTCAGGCCGCTCTCCTGGGAGACGGTGTACGTCGCCGGGGCCGTCGGTGAGGCGTAGCCGAGGTCGGTCGAGGCGAGGACCAGGCGCAGCCGGTGGCCGTCGTCCACTTCGTGGTCGATCGCCGGCAGGGTGATCCGTACGTCCTTGCCGGCCTTGGCGCCCTCCACCCGGACGGGCTCGACCAGTTGCGAGGGCAGCACCGGCTGGGCGCCGCCCGGTCCGACGTCGTAGAGCTTCGCGAAGAGCACCGCGTCCTCGCTCGTCGACTTCACGTGGACCGTGACCGTCGGCGAGCCGGTGATCTGCAGATCCTCCCGCAGGGGCGCCGACTCGAACGAGGCGAACTGGCCGGGGAAGTCGAGGGACACCCCGACCCCGAGCGAGGACAGCTGGGACAGGCCACCGCCGCCGAGGCCGGGCAGGGCCGAGATGGCGGGCGGACTGGAGCCCGCCGGGTTGTCGAAACGCTGCTCGCGACCGGTCAGGGCGATCGAGCGCCCCCCGCTCGTCAGGCCGGGGTAGCTGTCCTCGGTCGCGCTGCCCAGCCGGGGCTCTCCGTCGCCGGAGCCCAGGCCGAGGGTCCGGGTGACCCGGAAGGCGGGGCCGGTGTCGACGCCCTTCTCGTCCTTCAGATAGCGGTCGAACCACGCCCCGGTACGGGCCTGGACCCGGCTCGCCTCCATGTCGCCGCCGTCGTGCCCGCCCGAGATCCAGTCGACGTCCACGGGGGCGCCGTTGGCGCGGATCGCCTTCGCCGCGGTGTCGGCCTGGCCGAGCGGGAAGAGCGAGTCGGTCTGGCCCTGCATGAGGAGCGTGGGGACCTTGATGCGGTCGCCGACGGCGACGGGGCTGCGTTCCTGAAGGAGCTTCGTCGCCGCCGCGTCCGGCGTGCCGGACTCCGCGACCCGGTTGTACATCTCGCACAGCTGCTTCTCGAACTTGTCGCAGCCGCCGCCGGTGTTGATGAAGATGCCGGCCCAGAGCTTCTTGAAGACGCCGTTCGGGAACAGCGCGTCCGCGAGGTTCCAGTACGTGATCGCCGGGGCGATGGCGTCCACCCGGTCGTCGTACCCGGCCGTGAGCAGGGAGACCGCGCCGCCGTAGGACGCGCCCGCCATGCCCACGCGCGGGTCACCGTTCTTGTCGAGCTCGACCTCGGGGCGCTCGGCCAGCCAGTCGATGAGCTTGGAGGCGTCGGCGACCTCGCCCTTGGGGTCGTTCAGCCCGATCTTCCCGTTGGATCCGCCGAAGCCGCGGGCCGACCAGGTCAGGACCGCGTACCCGTCGCGTGCGAGGTCCTCCGCCTGGGTGCGCAGGTCCTTCTTGCTGCCGCCGAAGCCGTGCGCGAGGAGGACGGCGGGCCGGCGTCCGGAGGCGTCGCCGGTGAAGTACGACGTGTCGATTCTCACCCCGTCGCCCGTACTGATGAGCTGGTCGGTGCGGCGTACGGCGGGTGCCCCGTCGGAGGCGACGGCGTTCCACGTGCCGGCGCCGGCGAGCACCACGACGACGGCCGCGGCGGCGATCCACCGTCGAGGCCGCCGCAGTGCGGGCAGTCGAAGATCCATGCGTCAACAGTACGGGCCGTACCTGTCGGCCCCAGACAGCTTCCAGGCTGAACCCCCACCCCTCCCACGGGAGTACGGGACCCCCGCGGGGTACCGCAGGCGCGGTACGCGGGAGTTCAGGCCTGCCCGTCCTCCGGCACCGTCACCAGCCAGCGGCTCTCCCTGCGCGGGCGCAGATAGAAGGCCCAGTACAGGGTCGCGGCCGCGGTGATGCCGCCCGTCCACAGGAGGTGGCTCGTCTCCTGCTGGGTGAGCACGTACGCGAGGACCGCGATCAGGAGGACCGGCAGCGCGGGCCAGAGTGGCATTCGCCACGCGGGCGCGTGCGCGTGGGGGCCGCGGCGGGCGAGCAGGGCGGCGACCGCGACCAGGAGGTACATGCCCGTCACCGAGACGCCCGTGATGCCGTACAGGGTGTCCAGGTCGACGAAGCACAGGACCGCGCCGGGCACGCCCACCAGGAGCGTGGCGACCCACGGGGAGCCGAACCGGCCGAGCTTCGACAGGACGTTGTTGACGGGCTCGGGCCAGGCCCGGTCGCGGGCGGAGGCGAACAGCACGCGGGAGTTCTGGATGACCATGACGATGCCCGCGTTGATGATGGCGAGGGCCACACAGAGGCTCACGAAGGTGCCGACCGCGGAGTTGGACCAGGCGGCGACCATGCCGCTGATGTCACCGCCGGTGAGCGCGGCCAGGTCCGGGGCGGCCAGGGTGATCGCGATCACGGGTACGAGGATGATCACCGCGGAGATGGCGAGGGTGGCCAGGACCGTACGGGCCACGTTGCGGCGCGGGTTCTCCAGTTCCTCGGAGAGGTAGACGGCGGTCGAGAAGCCCTGGGTGACGAAGAGGGCGATGGCGAGCCCGGAGACGACCAGCATCGCGGTGACGGTGTCCGTGTGCCCGCCCTGCCCGGCCACCTCCATCGACACCAGGCTGCCCGCGCCGCGCTGGCTGTGCGCGAAGCCCAGGACGGCCACGACGGCCGCCGCGACGACTTCGAGGACCAGGAAGACGCCGGTGATCCAGGCGTTGGCCCGCAGGTCGAGCAGGCCCGCGAGGGTGGCGAGGAGCATCACGCCCGCACCCGCCATGGACGGGTTCAGATGCACGACCGGCGCCAGGTAGTCCGCCGTGCCCATGGCGATCACCGGCGGCACGATCATGACGACGAGCAGCGACAGCACGAAGACCAGCCAGCCCGCGAGCCGTCCGGCCAGCGTCGACACCATGGCGTACTCGCCGCCCGCGCTGGGGATGAGGGTGCCCAGCTCGGAGTAGCAGAACGCCACGGCGATACAGAGCAGCGAGCCGACGGCGATGGTCAGCGCGGTCGCCGTGCCGAGGGTCGAGAACAGGTCGGGCACGACCACGAAGAGCGTGGAGGCAGGCGTCACGCACGAGATCGTGAGCAGCGTGCCGCCGACGACGCCGATGGAGCGCTTGAGTTTCCGGGGGCCGTCCGGCGCGGGGACGTCCGGCGCCTCGGCGGCGGAGGCGGCGGAGGCGGCGGGCTGGACGGGGCGGAGCGTGTCGGTCATACGCGGCGGTTCCGATCGACTCGTACAGCGGATTGCGGAGCATCGAACCCCGACGAAAACCATCACGTCAATGGTTCCTCGGCCACGAAATCCGTAGCCCGAAGGCGACTTCACTGCCGTATACGGCATCGATCCGCAAGCCACCGCTCGTCCGGCGCCCGTGCGGGAACCGCAGCGCGGGCGTCAAAAAAACGTCAGGCCGTCCGGAGTCCGGACGGCCTGACGCGGGTGGGCGAGGGTGCTCAGTGGTTGCGCGGGAAGCCGAGGTCGACGCCCGTCGGGGCCTCCGACGGGTCCGGCCAGCGGGTCGTGACGACCTTGCCGCGGGTGTAGAAGTGGGTGCCGTCGTTGCCGTAGATGTGGTGGTCCCCGAAGAGGGAGTCCTTCCAGCCGCCGAAGGAGTGGTAGCCCACCGGCACCGGGATCGGCACGTTCACGCCGACCATGCCCGCCTCGATCTCCAGCTGGAAGCGGCGGGCCGCGCCGCCGTCCCGGGTGAAGATCGCGGTGCCGTTGCCGAACGGCGAGCTGTTGATGAGGGCCACGCCCTCCTCGTAGGTGTCCACGCGCAGCACGCACAGCACCGGGCCGAAGATCTCGTCCCTGTACGCGTCCGAACTCGTCGGCACCTTGTCGAGCAGCGAGAGCCCGATCCAGTGGCCGTCCTCATGTCCCTCGACCGTGTAGCCCGTGCCGTCCAGGACGACCTCGGAGCCCTGGGCGGCCGCGCCCGTCACGTACGAGGCGACCTTGTCGCGGTGGGCCGCCGTGATCAGCGGGCCCATCTCGGAGGCCGGGTCGTTGCCGGGACCGATCTTGATCTTCTCGGCGCGCTCGCGGATCTTCTCCACCAGCTCGTCGCCGATGGCGCCGACGGCGACGACGGCCGAGATGGCCATGCAGCGCTCGCCCGCCGAGCCGTACGCCGCGCTCACCGCGGCGTCGGCGGCCGCGTCCAGGTCCGCGTCCGGGAGGACCAGCATGTGGTTCTTGGCACCGCCGAGGGCCTGGACGCGCTTGCCGTTGGCGGAGGCGGTGGTGTGGATGTAGCGGGCGATCGGGGTCGAGCCGACGAAGGAGACCGCCTTGACGTCCGGGTGCTCCAGGAGACGGTCGACGGCCACCTTGTCGCCGTGCACGACGTTCAGCACGCCGTCCGGCAACCCCGCCTGCGCGAACAGCTCCGCGAGCCTGACGGACGCCGACGGGTCCTTCTCGCTGGGCTTGAGCACGAAGGTGTTGCCGCACGCGATGGCCAGCGGGAACATCCACATCGGCACCATCGCCGGGAAGTTGAACGGCGTGATGCCCGCCACCACACCCAGCGGCTGGCGGATCGAGGCGACATCGACCCGGGAGGCCACCTCGGTCGACAGCTCCCCCTTGAGCTGCACGGTGATCCCGCACGCCAGGTCCACGATCTCCAGACCGCGCGCGACCTCGCCGAGCGCGTCGGAGTGGACCTTGCCGTGCTCGGCGGTGATCAGCTCGGCGATCTCGTCACGGTGCGCGTCCAGCAGCGCCCGGAACTTGAAGAGGATCGTGGACCGCTTGGCGAGCGAGGAGGTGCCCCAGGTCGCGTAGGCGTCCTTCGCCGCGGCGATCGCCGCATCCACCTCGTCGACGGTCGCGAAGGCGACCTTGGTGGTCACGGCGCCGGTCGCCGGGTCGGTCACCGGCCCGTACGTGCCCGACGCGCCCTCGACGGGCTTGCCGCCGATCCAGTGGTTGACGATCTTCGTCATGACCGAGTGCTCCTTCACAGATGGCGGCGCCGGGTGGAGACGTGCCGTTCGTACAGCTCACGTGCCTTGACCGCCGACGGTCGGGTCGCGGTCTCGGCCACAGGAACATCCCACCAGGCCTGCGCCGGAGGCGCGCCCGACACTGTGTCTGCCGTTTGGGTCTCCACGTAGACACAAGTGGGAGTGTCGTCGGCCCGAGCCTCGGCGAGGGCGGCCCGCAGGTCGCGGACGGTCTTCGCGCGCAGGACCCGCATGCCCAGGCTGGCCGCGTTGGCCGCCAGGTCGACGGGCAGCGGACGCCCCGTGTAGGTGCCGTCCTCGGACCGGTGGCGGTAGGCGGTCGCGAACCGCTCGCCGCCGACCGACTCGGAGAGGCCGCCGATGGACGCGTACCCGTGGTTCTGCAGGATCACGACCTTGATCGCGATGCCCTCCTGGACGGCGGTGACGATCTCCGTCGGCATCATCAGGTACGTGCCGTCGCCGACCAGCGCCCAGACGGGACGGTCGGGCGCCGCGAGCCGTACACCGATGGCCGCCGGGATCTCGTAGCCCATGCAGGAGTAGCCGTACTCGACGTGGTACTGGTCGCGGGAGCGGGCGCGCCAGAGTTTGTGCAGGTCGCCGGGGAGGGAGCCGGCCGCGTTGATGAGGATGTCGTCGCCGGTGACGATCTCGTCGAGCAGGCCGAGGACCTGCGGCTGGGTGGGCCGGATGTCCGGGTCTTCCGCCTCGTACGCCGCGTCGACGCGGTACTCCCAGCGCTCCTTGTCGTCCGTGTACTCGGTGACGTACGCCGGTTCGGCGCGGTGGCCGTGCAGCGCGAGCGCCTCCGTGAGGGACTCCAGGGCCGTGCGGGCGTCCGCGATCAGCGGCTGTCCGGAGAGCTTGTGGCCGTCGAAGGACGCGATGTTGACGTTCAGGAAGCGGACGCCCTGGGCGGCGAAGAGGGTGCCGGAGGCGGTGGTGAAGTCGGTGTAGCGGGTGCCGACGCCGATCACCAGGTCGGCGGTGCGGGCGAGTTCGCAGGCGGTCGCCGTGCCGGTGTGCCCGACGCCGCCGACGTCCGCCGGGTGGTCCCAGGTCAGCGAGCCCTTGCCGGCCTGCGTGGAGGCGACCGGGATACGGGTGAGGTCGGCGAACTCCTTGAGCGCGTCCTCGGCCTCGCTGTGGTGGACCCCGCCGCCCGCGACGACCAGGGGGCGCCGGGCGTCCCGGATCGCCCTGACGGCGGCGGCCAGTTCCTCCGGGTCGGCGACCGGGCGGCGGACCGTCCAGACCCGCTCGGCGAAGAACTCCTCGGGCCAGTCGAAGGCCTCCGCCTGCACGTCCTGGGGCAGCGCGAGCGTGACGGCACCCGTGTCGACCGGGTCGGTGAGCACCCGCATCGCCTGGAGGGCGGCCGGGATCAGGGCCTCGGGGCGGGTGATCCGGTCGAAGTACTTCGACACCGGGCGCAGACAGTCGTTGACCGACACATCACCCGCGTACGGGACTTCGAGCTGCTGGAGGACGGGGTCGGCGGGGCGGGTCGCGAAGACGTCGCCGGGCAGCAGGAGCACCGGCAGGTGGTTGATCGTGGCGAGGGCGGCGCCGGTGACGAGGTTGGTGGCGCCGGGGCCGATGGAGGTCGTGACCGCCTGGACGGAGAGGCGGTTGGACTGACGCGCGTAGCCGACGGCCGCGTGGACCATGGACTGTTCGTTGCGGCCCTGGTGATAAGGCATGACGGAGGGCCCGGGGGGTGTCCCCCCGGAGGACACGGTGCCGTACTCCAGGAGCGCCTGCCCGAGCCCGGCGACGTTGCCGTGCCCGAAGATGCCCCAGGTGGAGTCGACCAGGCGGCGTCGCACGCCGTCGCGTTCCGTGTACTGGGCGGCGAGGAACCGCACCAGTGCCTGCGCGACCGTCAGCCTTGTCGTCGTTGACGTCGGCTCTGTCATCGGTAGCCCTCTGCGCTTTCTTCGTGTCCCGGGTGGAAGCAGATCCGCCACGTCATACGTCCGAACGGGCCTTACGTCTCTATGGCCCGTCCGCCAATCCGTCTCCGTGCACACCCGATGACGGAGACCTCCGGCGCGGAGCCGTAGCGGGCGGGGAGTCGTCGCTCGCACTTCGCTCCTGCCAGGGCGAAGCGGCTTCCCGCGCCGGAGGCGATCAGGACCCGGGCGTCACGGGGGGCATGCGCGAAGTCGGTGACTCCGGCGAACACGCCCTCCCCGCCCAGGAGTTCAAACACTTTGTCCTCTTTATTCCCCTCTGTACGCACAGTACAACCGCCACCGGGAAGGTGCGCCTCGTCGGTCATGGCGGCTTCCCCTCACAGCAGTCCGACGGCGGTGTCGACCGCGGCCCCGACATCGCCGTCGGCCGGGTAGAGCAGCGAGCGGCCCACCACCAGTCCCTGGACGGTGGGCAGTTGGAGGGCGCCGCGCCATTTCTCGTACGCGCCCTCCTGGTCGGCGCCGACCTCTCCGCCGAGCAGGACGGCCGGGAGGGTGGAGGTCTCCATGACGCGGGCCATGTCGTCCGGGTTCTCCGTGACGGGGACCTTCAGCCAGGTGTACGCCGAACTGCCGCCCAGGCCGCTCGCGACGGCGATGGACCGGGTGACGGCGTCGGCGCCCAGGTCGTTGCGGAGGGTGCCGGTGGTGGGGTCGCGGCGGCTGAGGAACGGCTCGACGAACACGGGCAGCCGGCGCTCGGCCATGTCGTCCACGGCACGGGCCGTCGACTCCAGGGTGGTGAGCGAGCCCGGGTCGTCGTAGTCGATCCGCAGCAGCAGCTTGCCCGCGTCGAAGCGGAGCCGCTCGATGTCCCGCGGGCGGTGTCCGGTGAACCGGTCGTCCAACTCCCAGGCCGCGCCCGCGAGTCCGCCCCGGTTCATCGAGCCCATGACCACCTTGTGGTCCAGCGCGCCGAGCAGCAGCAAGTCGTCGAGTATGTCGGCGGTCGCGAGCACGCCGTCGACCCCCGGGCGGGAGAGGGCGAGGCAGAGCCGTTCGAGCAGGTCGATCCGGTTGGCCATGGCGAACTTGCGGTCGCCCACGGAGAGGGCTCCCCGGGCGGGGTGGTCGGCGGCGACGATCATCAGCCGCCCGGACTCGCCGAGAAGCGGCCGCCGGGGCCGCCGAGCGGCGGCTTCCTCGACGGCCTCGGGGCGCTGGGCCCGGATCCGGACGAGTTCCGAGACGTCGATGCGCGTCGGGGGGCTGCCCGTCGGGGCGCCACCCGCGGAGGCGTACGCCCCTGTGGCATCCCCTTCGCGCCGGCCGGCCCCCGCGTATCCCGCTTTCACAGCACCGCCCCCGCCTTCAGGGCCTGTTCGACTTCCGCCGGGGTCGGCATGGCGGAGGAGCATTCCAGGCGGGACGCGACGATGGCACCGGCGGCGTTGGCGTGCCGCATGATCCGCTCCAGGTCCCAGCCGGCGAGGAGGCCGTGACAGAGGGAGCCGCCGAACGCGTCGCCCGCGCCGAGGCCGTTGAGGACCGTCACCGGGAGGGGCGGGACCTCGGCCGACTCGCCCTTCCGGTTGACGGCGAGGACGCCCTTGGGGCCCTGCTTGACCACGGCCAGCTCCACACCCGCGTCAAGGAGGGCACGGGCGGCCGCGTGGGGCTCGCGCACACCCGTGGCGACCTCCACCTCGTCGAGGTTGCCGACGGCGACCGTGGTGTGGCGCAGGGCTTCGGCATAGAAGGACCGGGCGGCCTCCGGGTCGCTCCAGGCTGTGTCTTTCCAAAACGCGGGCCGCCAGTCCAGATCGAAGACCGTCGTCCCGGACTTGGCGCGATGAGCGAGGGCCGCGAGCGTCGCCGTGCGGCTGGGCTCCTCGCTCAGCCCCGTACCCGTGACCCAGAAGATCCGGGTGTCGCGGATGGCGTCCAGGTCCAGTTCGTGGGCGTCGATCTCCAGGTCGGGCGCCTTGGGCAGCCGGTAGAAGTACAGCGGGAAGTCGTCCGGCGGGAACACCTCGCAGAAGGTGACCGGCGTCGGCAGCCCGGGGACGGGTGTCACCCAGCGGTCGTCGACCCCGAAGTCCCGCAGCGCCTCGTGCAGATACGCCCCGAAGGGATCGTCACCGGTCCGCGTCACCACGGCCGTACGCCGCCCGAGCCGAGCCGCCGCGACCGCCACGTTGGTCGCCGAACCGCCGAGGAACTTCCCGAAGGAGGTCACCTGCGGGAGCGGCACCCCGGTCTGCAGCGGATAGAGGTCCACGCCGATCCGCCCCATGGTGATGAGGTCGTACGCACTGGACTCCGCGGACTCGGCCATCGAGTTCCCTTCGTATCGGTTGACCCAAGGTCTAGCGGCGCTCACAGAGCCCTGTCAATTGGTTGTCCGGACATTCGGACCAGGCCTTGACACCTCTCCCCGGCGGACCTGAAGCTGACGCTCATGACGTCGCTGTCACCTCAGTCATCGCCGCAGTCCTCACTGTCGCGCATCCGGATCGGCTCGGCCCCCGACTCCTGGGGCGTGTGGTTCCCCGACGACCCCCAACAGGTCCCCTGGCAGCGGTTCCTCGACGAGGTCGCCGAGTCCGGGTACGAGTGGATCGAGCTGGGCCCGTACGGCTATCTGCCGAGCGAGCCGGCCGTCCTCGCGGACGAGACCGCGCGCCGCAACCTGCGGGTGTCGGCCGGCACGGTCTTCACCGGGCTGCACCGCGGCCCGGACGTGTGGGACGCCACGTGGGCCCATGTCTCGGACATCGCCGCGCTCACCCAGGCGATGGGCGCCGAGCACCTGGTCGTCATCCCGTCCTTCTGGCGGGACGACAAGACCGGCGAGGTACTGGAGCCCGACACACTCACCCCCGAGCAGTGGCGCCACCTCACCACGCAGACCGAGCGGCTGGGGCACGAGGTGCGCGAGCGGTACGGGCTGAAAATCGTCGTCCACCCGCACGCGGACACGCACATCGACAGCGAGGAGAACGTGGCGCGTTTCCTCGACGGCACGGACTCGTCGCTGGTGTCGCTGTGCCTGGACACCGGTCACTACGCCTACTGCGGCGGCGACAGCGTCAAGCTCATCGAGACGTACGGGGAGCGGATCGGGTACCTCCACCTCAAGCAGGTGGATCCCGAGATCCTCGCCGACGTGCGGGCGAACGAGGTTCCGTTCGGGCCGGCCGTGGCGCGTGGCGTGATGTGCGAACCGCCGTCCGGGGTGCCTGCGCTGGAGCCGGTACTGGCTGCCGCGCAGAAGCTGGACGTGGAGTTGTTCGCCATCGTCGAGCAGGACATGTATCCGTGCGAGCCGGACAAGCCGCTGCCCATCGCTCAGCGCACGCGGGCGTTCCTGAGGTCCTGCGGGGCGTGAACCGGCTGCGGGCCGGTGAGGGCTTGTCGCGCCCACGCGGCGGAGCCGCATATGTCACAGCCCCGCGCCGCTGAAGGGGCGCAATGCGTCACCCGTGTCACAAAAGACTCCCCCTTGTCACACATGTCCCGCGTACGCGGGTCTTGCGTCACACCCGGGCGACAGGCGCTATCGGGCGGTCACGCTGTGTCGTTGAGCGGACACAGGCTTTGTGATCGCCAGCGCAGTGCCCGGCTCCCCCGACGGCCGCCCCTCGGCCGCCGCTGTGGCGCGCGCAGGGAGGTGCAACTCATGACCGACCGAAGGCTCTGGTCGTACAAGGAGATCGCGGCGCACATCAAGGTGCAGCCGGACACCGTACGGTCCTACCGCAAGCACGGGCTGCTGCCCCCGCCCGACCACGTGGAGAGCGGCAAGCCCTACTGGTACGCCGACACGGTCCGCGCCTGGGTCGCCTCGCGGCCCGGCAACAGAGGCCGCAGAGACGGCTGATCACCTCCGGCACGACAACCACGACAACCACGACAACAGGTCCCCCGCACGGCAGACGTGCGGGGGGGGCCTCCCATGTCGGCCCGGGAAGCGAGCAGTTCACGCCCACGGCTCGATGATCGTCACGCCCGCCCCCGGCGCCGTCCCCATCGCCGCCAGCGCGGCGGGAGCCGCGTCGAGGGGAATCGTGGACGTCACCAGGAGGTCGGGGCGCAGCGCCCCGGCCCGTACCGACTCCAGCATCGGCGGGTAGGCGTGGGCGGGCATGCCGTGGCTGCCGAGGAGTTCGAGTTCCAGGCCGATCACCCGGGACATCGGCAAGGTCGGGTCCTGGGGCAGCAGGCCGACCTGGACGTGCCGGCCCCGGCGGCGCAGGCTGCCGACCGACGCCGCGCAGGTGGCCGGTGAGCCGAGGGCGTCGAGGGACAGCTGGGCGCCGCCGCCGGTCAGTTCACGGACGGCCTCCGCCGTCTCCTCGGGCCGGGCGTCCCGGGACGCCGCCACGCACTCCGCCGCCCCGAACTGCCGCGCCAGCTCCAGCGCCCGGGGCGAGACGTCGACCGCGACGACCCGGGCACCGGCCGCCGCCGCGATCATCACGGCGGAGAGCCCGACCCCGCCGCAGCCGTACACGGCCACCCACTCCCCCGGTGCCACCCGCCCCTGCGCGACGACCGCGCGGAACGCCGTGGCGAACCGGCAGCCCAGCGAGGCCGCCGTCCCGAAGGACAGCTCGTCCGCGACGGCGACCAAATTCACGTCGGCGTGGTCCAGGGCCACGAACTCGGCGAACGACCCCCAGTGCGTGAACCCCGGCTGGGTCTGCCGCTCGCACACCTGCTGGTCGCCCGCCGCGCAGGAGGGGCAGCTGCCGCAGGCGCAGACGAAGGGCACGGTGACGCGGTCGCCGGGGCGCCGGCCGGTCACCAGGGCGCCCACCGCCTCGACCGTTCCGGCGAGTTCGTGTCCGGGCACGTGCGGCAGCGTGATGCCCGGGTCGTGGCCCTGCCAGCCGTGCCAGTCGCTCCGGCAGAGACCGGTGGCCTCGACGCGCACCACGACGCCGTGCGGCGCGGGGGTCGGATCCGGCACCTCCCGCACCTCGGCCGACTCCCCGTACTGCTCGAACACCACTGCCCGCATGTGTTTTACCCCTCCGCCGTTGGCCGTGGATCACTGTTCCTGATCGAACGCTAGACGCCCCGCGGGGAGCACGGTTTCTACCTGCGGACCGGTGGGGGCTGAGCGCGCCCCCGCGGCGGAGCCGCACATGTCACAGCCCCGCACCCCTAAAGGGACGCATATGCCGGTGACGGACGCGGGGCTGAACACGACACTCTTCGGGCCGGGTTACCTGCCGGCCGTGACGGACCAGCAGAAACATCTCTTCACGCTGTTCCCGGTCGGCGGGATGGTCGCCGTGTCGTTGATGGGCAGCGCCTGGGTGCGATCGCTGGCCCGTCGCGACCCCTCTTGGCGAAATACCCCCTAGGGGTACAGTGTGGATAGTGTGAGGCCCTCGTGGGCCACGCACGCCCCACACGTCTCGACGAGGAGCAACGACATGACCGCCCAGACCGACACCCCGGGCTCCCTCACCACCGTCTACCAGGTGAGCGGGATGAGCTGCGGACACTGCGAAGGCTCGGTGTCGAGCGAGATCGCCGAGATCGCCGGTGTCACCTCGGTGAAGGCCGTCGCCTCCACCGGCGAGGTGACCGTGGTCTCCGCCGCCCCGCTCGACGAGGAGGCCGTGCGCGCCGCCGTCGACGAGGCCGGCTTCGAGCTCGTCGGCAAGGCCTGACACCGGCGGAACCCGGAGCACGGAGATGACCAGCACCACCGCAACCACTCCGATAGGCGCGACCGCCGAGGTCGAGCTGACGATCGGCGGAATGACCTGCGCCTCCTGCGCGACCCGCGTCGAGAAGAAGCTCAACCGCATGGACGGGGTCACCGCCACGGTGAACTACGCGACGGAGAGGGCGAAGGTCTCGTACGCGCAGGGGGTGCTGGTCACCGATCTGATCGCCACGGTGGTGAAGACGGGGTACACGGCCGAGGAGCCTCCCCCGCCGAGGATCGAGCCGCCCGCGGCCGACGCCGGGCGGTCCGCCCAGGATCCCGAACTGGCCGCGCTGCGCGAGCGTCTCACCGTCTCCGTCCTCCTCTCGATCCCCGTCGTCCTGCTGTCGATGGTCCCGGCGCTGCGGTTCGACAACTGGCAGTGGCTCGCGCTCACCCTCGCCGCGCCCGTCGTCGTGTGGGGCGGACTGCCGTTCCACCGGGCGGCGTTCACGAACGCCCGGCACGGCGCGGCCACCATGGACACCCTCATCTCGATCGGCACGCTGGCCGCGTTCGGCTGGTCCCTGTGGGCGCTGTTCCTCGGCGACGCGGGGATGGAGGGCATGCGGGACGAGGGTTTCTCGCTCACCGTCTCCCGCACGGAGGGCTCGTCGGCCATCTATCTCGAAGTCGCCGCCGGAGTCGTCGCCCTCATCCTCCTCGGCCGTTATCTGGAGGCCCGCTCCAAGCGCCGCGCGGGTGCCGCCCTGCGGGCCCTCATGGAGCTGGGCTCGAAGGACGTCTCGGTCGTACGGGACGGCCGTGAGGTCCGCATTCCGGTGGCCGCTCTGGCCGTGGGCGACCGTTTCGTCGTACGGCCCGGGGAGAAGGTCGCCACGGACGGCACGGTCGTCGAGGGTTCCTCGGCGGTCGACGCGTCCATGCTGACCGGCGAGTCGGTGCCGGTGGACGTGACGGCGGGTTCGGCCGTCACGGGCGCGACCGTGAACGCGGGCGGGCGGCTCGTCGTCGAGGCGACCCGGGTCGGCGCGGACACCCAGCTCGCGCGGATGGCACGGCTCGTGGAGGACGCGCAGAACGGCAAGGCCCAGGTGCAGCGCCTCGCCGACCGGATCTCCGGCGTCTTCGTACCCGTCGTGCTGCTGATCGCGGTCGGCACGTTCGGGGGCTGGCTCGGCGTCACCGGCGACACGGCCGCCGCGTTCACCGCGGCCGTCGCGGTGCTGATCATCGCCTGCCCGTGCGCGCTGGGCCTCGCCACCCCGACCGCGCTCATGGTCGGCACGGGCCGCGGCGCCCAGCTCGGCATCCTCATCAAGGGCCCCGAGGTCCTGGAGTCCACCCGCCGCGTCGACACGGTCGTCCTGGACAAGACCGGCACGGTCACCACCGGCCGCATGACCCTCCAGGAGGTGTACGCGGTCGACGGCACCGACGAGGAGCGCGTACTGCGGCTCGCGGGGGCCCTGGAGCACGCCTCCGAGCACCCGGTGGCCCGGGCGGTCGCCGCGGGCGCCGAGGCCCGTACAGGCCCTCTGGCGGCCGTGGGCGGCTTCGAGAACCTGGCCGGGCTCGGTGTGCGCGGCACGGTCGAGGGCCACGAGGTCCTCGTCGGGCGGGCCCGCCTCCTCGAAGAGGCCGGGATCGCGCTGCCGGAGGAGCTGGTCGCGTTCAGGACGCGGGCCGAGGAGGACGGGCGTACCGCGGTGGCCGTCGCCTGGGACGGGGCGGCACGCGGTGTCGTCACCGTCGCCGACGCGGTCAAGGAGACCAGCGCGGAGGCGGTACGCGCCCTGCGCGCCCTGGGCCTGCGGCCGGTGCTGCTGACCGGGGACAACCGGACCGTCGCCGAGTCCGTGGCCCGCGCGGTCGGCATCGACGCCGCCGACGTGATCGCCGAGGTGCTGCCGCGGGACAAGGTCGACGTGATCGAGCGGCTGCGCGGCGAGGGACGGACGGTGGCGATGGTCGGCGACGGCGTCAACGACGCGGCCGCGCTGGCCACCGCCGATCTGGGTCTCGCCATGGGCACCGGGACGGACGCGGCGATCGAGGCGAGTGACCTGACACTCGTACGGGGGGATCTGCGGGTGGCCGCGGACGCCATCCGGCTGTCGCGGAAGACCCTCTCCACGATCAGGGGAAACCTCGTCTGGGCCTTCGGCTACAACGTTGCGGCGCTGCCGCTGGCCGCGGCCGGACTGCTGAACCCGATGATCGCGGGCGCGGCCATGGCCTTCTCCTCGGTGTTCGTGGTGACGAACAGCCTGCGGCTCAGGGCATTTTCATGACGAAGAGGCAAGAGTCCCCCTAGAGTCCGGCACACGCCTTCACATAAGCTCTTCACAAGGCTCGCGCATCATCCTTACGCTTGGGTTCCGGTAGCGATATCGGAGCGCTTGCGCATCTTCAGGACATACGCAAGAGACGCAGATCACAGTGATGTGAACGTAACCATCGAAGGGGTTCGTGAGTCTAGATTGGCGATGTCAGAGACGTCTTGGGGGGCGTATCTGACATCTGGGGACGTCTTGGGGGACGTTCTCGGAATTGCGTTGCCGGGGCACGTACAGCGGGGAGCTTTGAGCGGCCCTCCCGTACGTACGGGTCCCGGCAGACCGCAGCTCACCGGTCCAACCAGTTTTGCTCGTTTTGCTCGCAGCGACTCAGGCGCTGCCTTCAGACGCCCGGCCGGATCCCGTGGGGGGAATCCGCACCGGGACATGGGAAGGCGCCCCGATCTACGGCCCGTGGGGGGACCGTAGCGGGGCGCCTTCTGTTATTCCGTACGACTTGTGCGACCGAAGGGGCGTCCCCGGCCGGGGACGCCCCTTCAAGGTGCGGGGGGCCGGGCGACCGGCCCCGCGACCCGCAGACGAACGAACTGCCTAGCGCTCTTCGACAGGAACGAAGTCCCGCTCGACCACACCCGTGTAGATCTGGCGCGGGCGGCCGATGCGCGAACCCGGCTCCTTGATCATCTCGTGCCACTGGGCGATCC
Source organism: Streptomyces sp. NPDC033178 (assembly GCF_055577685.1). NCBI lineage: Bacteria > Bacillati > Actinomycetota > Actinomycetes > Kitasatosporales > Streptomycetaceae > Streptomyces > Streptomyces sp. NPDC033178. The sequence continues at coordinate 339,883 of NZ_JBVIPT010000012.1, read as the reverse complement.
AGCCCGGGAGGCGGCCGAGGGCGAACAGGACGGTGAACATCTCGGTCGGGAAGCCCATGGCCCGGTAGATCAGGCCGGTGTAGAAGTCCACGTTCGGGTAGAGGTTGCGCGAGACGAAGTAGTCGTCGGAGAGCGCGTGCTCCTCCAGCTTGAGCGCGATGTCCAGCAGCTCGTCGGACTTGCCGAGGGCCGAGAGGACGTCGTGCGCGGCAGCCTTGATGATCTTGGCGCGCGGGTCGAAGGACTTGTACACCCGGTGGCCGAAGCCCATCAGGCGGACGCCGTCCTCCTTGTTCTTCACCTTGCGGATGAAGGAGTCGACGTCGCCGCCGTTGGCCTTGATGCCTTCCAGCATCTCCAGGACCGACTGGTTGGCGCCGCCGTGCAGCGGGCCCCAGAGGGCGCTGATGCCGGCGGAGATCGAGGCGAACATGTTCGCCTGCGACGAGCCCACCAGACGGACGGTGGAGGTCGAACAGTTCTGCTCGTGGTCCGCGTGCAGGATGAGCAGCTTGTCGAGCGCGGAGACGACGACCGGGTCCAGGTCGTACTCCTGGGCGGGGACCGAGAAGGTCATGCGCAGGAAGTTCTCGACGTACCCGAGGTCGTTGCGCGGGTAGACGAAGGGGTGACCGATGGACTTCTTGTACGCGTACGCCGCGATCGTCGGAAGCTTGGCGAGAAGGCGGATCGTCGAGAGGTGACGCTGCTTCTCGTCGAACGGGTTGTGGCTGTCCTGGTAGAACGTCGACAGCGCGCTGACCACGGAGGACAGCATCGCCATCGGGTGGGCGTCGCGCGGGAAGCCCTGGTAGAAGCGCTTGACGTCCTCGTGCAGCAGGGTGTGCTGCGTGATCTCGTTCTTGAAGACGGAGAGCTCGTCGACCGTGGGCAGCTCGCCGTTGATCAGCAGGGAGGCCACCTCAAGGAAGGTGGAACGCTCGGCCAGCTGCTCGATCGGGTAGCCGCGGTAGCGGAGGATGCCCTGCTCACCGTCGAGGTAGGTGATGGCGGATTTATAGGCGGCGGTGTTTCCATATCCGCTGTCCAGCGTCACCAGACCGGTCTGGGCGCGGAGCTTCCCGATGTCGAAGCCCTTGTCGCCGACGGTGCTGTCGATCACCGGGTAGGTGTACTCGCCGTCGCCGTACCGCAGTACTACAGAGTTGTCGCTCACGTCATCCCTCACCGACGTTGTGCCTCTTCTTCGAGGTGCCCTGACTGTCTCTACCATCCCCCATTTGGCGCAGGAGAGTGCACTCGGGGTCGACCATTGGGCCTATTGGCGGCACTCAGTGCCGCCAACCTGTTCATCCTGCCCGGTTCCCCCTTCTTCCGAAAGTGCCGTGTGACGTTTCCGACTCGTTTGATCGATCATTTTTTGGCCGCGGGTCGGGCGGGGCCGGGCCGACGGATGAGGTCAGTCCGGGAGGCGGGCTCCGGAGAGGCGGTGGTCCAGGGCCGTGCAGCGGCGGCCGGCGGAGACCGTGCGGACCGCCTGGCCGAGGGCCTTGCGGGAGCCGACGAGGACCACGAGCTGCTTGGCCCGGGTGACGGCCGTATACAGAAGGTTGCGCTGGAGCATCATCCAGGCGCCCGTGGTGACGGGGATGACGACGGCGGGGTACTCACTGCCCTGGGAGCGGTGGATCGTCACCGCGTACGCGTGGGCCAGCTCGTCGAGTTCGTCGAACTCGTACGGGACCTCCTCGTCCTCGTCCGTCAGGACCATGAGGCGCTGGTCGTCGAGGTTGAGGGAAGTCACCACCCCCACCGTGCCGTTGAAGACGCCGTTCTCGCCCTTCTCGTAGTTGTTGCGGATCTGGGTGACCTTGTCGCCGACGCGGAAGACGCGGCCGCCGAACCGCTTCTCGGGGAGGTCGGGGCGGGCCGGTGTGATGGCCTGCTGGAGCAGGCCGTTGAGCGTGCCGGCGCCCGCGGGGCCGCGGTGCATGGGGGCCAGGACCTGGACGTCACGGCGGGGGTCCAGGCCGAACTTGGCCGGAATGCGCCGCGCGGCCACATCCACCGTCAGGCGCCCCGCCTCCTCCGTGTCGTCCTCGACGAAGAGGAAGAAGTCCTTGAGCTTGTCCGTGACCGGCTGCTGCCCCGCATTGATCCGGTGGGCGTTCGTCACCACGCCTGACTGCTGGGCCTGCCGGAACACCCGGGTGAGACGGACCGCCGGGACCGGGCCGCGCTCGGCGAGCAGATCCCGCAGCACCTCTCCCGCCCCCACACTCGGAAGCTGGTCGACATCCCCGACGAACAGGAGATGCGCCCCCGGAGGCACGGCCTTCACCAGCTTGTTGGCGAGGAGGAGGTCCAGCATCGACGCCTCGTCCACGACCACCAGGTCCGCGTCCAGCGGGCGGTCCTTGTCGTACGCCGCGTCGCCGCCCGGCCTCAACTCCAGGAGCCGGTGCACGGTGGAGGCGTCCGCGCCGGTCAGCTCGGCAAGTCGCTTGGCCGCACGCCCTGTCGGCGCGGCCAGCACGACCTTCGCCTTCTTCGCCCTGGCCAGCTCCACGATCGAACGGACCGTGAAGGACTTGCCGCAGCCGGGCCCGCCCGTGAGGACCGCGACCTTCTGGGTGAGGGCGAGCCGGACCGCCTGCTCCTGCTCGGGGGCCAGCTCCACCCCCGTACGGTCCTTGAGCCAGGCCAGAGCCTTGTCCCAGGCCACGTTCCCGAAGCCCGGCATGCGGTCCTCGTCCGTACGCAGGAGACGCAACAGCTGGGCCGAGAGGGACAGTTCGGCCCGGTGGAAGGGGACCAGGTAGATGGCGGTGACCGGATCGCCGCCGTCCAGGCCGGGCACGCGCTCCCGCACGACACCCGCCTCCTCACCGTCCTCGCCCGGTGCCGCCAGCTCGGCGAGGCACTCGATGACCAGGCCCGTGTCCACCTGGAGCAGTTTCACCGCGTCCGCGATCAGCTGCTCCTCCGGGAGGAAGCAGTGGCCCTGGTCGGTGGACTGTGAAAGGGCGTACTGAAGACCGGCCTTGACGCGCTCCGGGCTGTCGTGCGGGATGCCCACGGACTGGGCGATCTTGTCGGCGGTGAGGAAGCCGATGCCCCAGACGTCCGACGCGAGGCGGTACGGCTGGTTCTTCACGACCGAGATCGACGCGTCGCCGTACTTCTTGTAGATGCGGACCGCGATCGACGTCGACACCTCGACGGTCTGGAGGAAGAGCATGACCTCCTTGATCGCCTTCTGCTCCTCCCAGGCCTCGGCGATCTTCCTGGTCCGCTTGGGACCGAGCCCGGGCACCTCGATGAGCCGCTTCGGCTCCTCCTCGATGATCTGGAGCGTGTCCAGGCCGAAGTGCCGCGTGATGCGGTCGGCGAAGATCGGGCCGATGCCCTTCACCAGGCCGGAGCCCAGATAGCGGCGAATGCCCTGGACCGTGGCCGGGAGGACCGTCGTGTAGTTCTCCACCGTGAACTGCTTGCCGTACTGCGAGTGGGAGCCCCAACGTCCCTCCATCCGCAGCGACTCCCCCACCTGGGCACCGAGCAACGCGCCGACGACCGTGAGGAGATCACCGCCGCCTCGGCCGGTGTCGACCCGGGCGACCGTGTAGCCGTTCTCCTCATTGGCGTACGTGATCCTCTCCAGCACGCCCTCCAGAACCGCCAGGTTCCGCTCCCCGTTCCCCGCCCCTTGCTTGGACATGATCCGACGCTACCGCCCACCTCTGACAGAGGGACGAAGTCCGCGGCATCTCCGAGGTCCATGTGCAGCCGCGGCCCGGTGGGGGCCGGTCGCGCCGATCCCCACGCCCACACGACACCCCCACCCACCCCACGCCCCTTCATCACGATCCGGTCTCAGGGGCTTGTTAACTTCCATGTAATCGATTCCAATCCTCCCTGTAGGCGCATGTAATCGATTCCACAAGGAGGTGGAGCGTCGATGGCGAGCATCAAGGACGTCGCCGCCGAGGCAGGCGTATCCGTCGCCACGGTCTCGCGCGTCCTGAACGACCACCCCTCGGTCAGCCCGGCGGCACGCGCCCAGGTGCTGGCCGCGGTCGAGACGCTGGGCTACCGCCCGAACGCCGTCGCCCGCTCCCTGCGCACCGACCAGACCCGCACCCTCGGCCTGGTCATCAGTGACGTGCTCAACCCGTACTTCACCGAACTGGCCCGCTCCGTCGAGGAGGAGGCCCGCGCCCTCGGCTACAGCGTGATCATCGGAAACGCCGACGAGCGGCCCGAGTTGCAGGACCACCACGTCCGTACGCTCCTCGACCGCCGTATCGACGGCCTCCTGGTCTCCCCCACGGACGGCGGCTCCCCGCTGATGCTGGACGCCGCGCGCGCGGGGACCCCGATGGTCTTCGTGGACCGCTGGATCCCGGGCATGGACGTGCCCGTCGTCCGGGCGGACGGACGGCAGGCCGTGCGCGATCTCGTCGCCCACCTGCACGCCCTCGGCCACCGCAGGCTCGCCATCATCGCGGGCCCGGCGGCCACCACCACCGGCAGCGAGCGCGTCGACGCCTTCCGGGAGGCCCTCCAGGAGTACGGGCTCCCGCTGCCCGACGCCTACATAGGGCAGGGCGACTTCCAGGCGGCCAGCGGTCGCCGGGTCACCGAGGAGTTCCTCGACCTCCCCGAACCGCCCGAGGTCGTCTTCGCGGCCGACAACCTGATGGCACTGGGCGCCCTGGACGCCATCCGCGCGCGCGGGATGCGGGTTCCCGACGACATCGCGCTCGCGGCGTTCGACGACATCGCCTGGTTCGTGCACACCGATCCGCCGATCACGGCGATCGCCCAGCCCACCCCCGAGCTGGGCCGCGCCGCCGTACGCGCCCTCGTCGACCGCATCGAGGGCCGGCCCCCGCAGTCCGTCACCCTCCCCGCCCGTCTCGTCGTCCGCCGCTCGTGCGGCGAGCCCCTGTCCCCGCAAAGGAGCAACACGTGAGCAGTCCCGACGAGTTGCTGCGTATCGAAGGCATACGCAAGACCTTCCCCGGTGTGGTCGCACTCGACAGCGTCGACTTCGATCTGCGCCGCGGCGAGGTCCACGTGCTGCTCGGTGAGAACGGCGCCGGCAAGAGCACGCTCATCAAGATGCTGTCCGGCGCCTACCGGCCCGACGCCGGGAAGATCGTGGTCGACGGCAAGAAGGTCCGTATCCATGGTGCGCAGGACGCCGAGCGCCTCGGGATCGCGACCATCTACCAGGAGTTCAACCTGGTCCCCGATCTGACGGTCGCCGAGAACATCTTCCTGGGCCGCCAGCCGCGTCGCTTCGGGATGATCGACCGCAAGACGATGGAGGCCGACGCCGCCAAGCTGCTTGAGCGGGTCGGCGTGAACGTGTCCCCCCGCGCGCGGGTGCGTGAACTCGGTATCGCGCGTCTCCAGATGGTCGAGATCGCCAAGGCGCTGAGCCTGGACGCACGCGTCCTGATCATGGACGAGCCGACCGCGGTGCTCACCTCCGGAGAGGTCGAGAAACTCTTCCGGATCGTGCGGCAACTGCGCGAGGACGGCGTCGGCGTCGTCTTCATCACGCACCATCTGGAGGAGATCGCCGCCCTGGGAGACCGGGTCACGGTCCTCCGGGACGGCCGGAGCATCGGCCAGGTGCCCGCGTCCACGCCCGAGGACGAGCTCGTACGCCTCATGGTGGGCCGCTCCATCGAGCTGCAGTACCCGCGCGAACGGGCCGACACCGGGACCGCGTTGCTGACCGTGGAGGGGCTCACCCGGGACGGTGTCTTCCACGACGTGAGTTTCGAGGTGCGGGCCGGTGAGGTCGTCGGCATCGCGGGGCTCGTCGGCGCGGGGCGTACCGAGGTCGTACGGGCCGTCTTCGGGGCGGATCCGTACGACAAGGGGTCGGTGGCCGTGGCCGGCACCCGGCTGCCGCGCCACGACGTGGGCGCGGCGATGACCGCCGGGATCGGGCTCGTCCCCGAGGACCGCAAGGGCCAGGGCCTCCTGCTCGACGCCTCCGTCGAGGAGAACCTCGGGCTCGTCACGCTCCGGGCGGCGACCCGCGGCGGGCTCGTCGATCTCAAGGGGCAGCGGACGGCAGCCGCGAGGATCGCCGAGCAGCTCGGCGTACGGATGGCCGGGCTCGGCCAGCATGTGCGCACGCTCTCCGGTGGCAACCAGCAGAAGGTCGTCATCGGCAAGTGGCTGCTCGCCGACACCAAGGTGCTGATCCTCGACGAGCCGACGCGCGGTATCGACGTCGGCGCCAAGGTCGAGATCTACCAGCTGATCAACGAACTCACCGCAGCCGGCCATGCCGTCCTGATGATCTCCAGTGATCTGCCCGAGGTGCTCGGTATGAGCGACCGGGTGCTGGTGATGGCCCAGGGCCGGATCGCCGGCGAACTCTCCGCCGACGAGGCGACCCAGGACTCCGTGATGGCACTCGCCGTCAGCACACCCATCGCACCACCCACTACTACTGACTCCGTTACCGCTGTGGAGGGCTCCCGTGGCCACTGACACGCTCAAGAGCACACCGGGCGCGAGTGGCGCCTCGGGCGGCCTGCGCCGGCTCCTGCTCGACAACGGCGCGCTCACCGCGCTGATCATTCTCGTCATCGCGATGTCGGCCCTGTCGGGCGACTTCCTGACGACGGACAACCTGCTGAACATCGGCGTCCAGGCGGCCGTGACCGCCATCCTCGCCTTCGGTGTGACCTTCGTGATCGTCTCGGCGGGCATCGACCTGTCGGTCGGTTCGGTCGCCGCCCTGTCCGCCACCGTCCTTGCCTGGACGGCGACTTCGGAGGGCGTACCGGTCTGGATCGCGGTGATCCTCGCGATCGCCACCGGCATAGCCTGCGGTCTGGTCAACGGTGTGCTGATCTCGTACGGGAAGCTGCCGCCGTTCATCGCGACGCTCGCCATGCTGTCGGTGGGCCGCGGTCTCTCCCTGGTGATCTCGCAGGGCAGCCCGATCGCGTTCCCGGAGTCGGTCTCGCACCTCGGTGACACGCTCGGCGGCTGGCTGCCGGTGCCGGTCCTCGTGATGATCGTCATGGGGCTCATCACCGCGCTGATCCTGGGGCGTACGTACATCGGGCGTTCCATGTACGCGATCGGCGGCAACGAGGAGGCGGCCCGTCTCTCCGGTCTGCGGGTGAAGAGGCAGAAGCTCGTCATCTACGCGCTGTCCGGTCTGTTCGCGGCCGCCGCGGGCATCGTGCTGGCCTCGCGGCTCTCCTCCGCGCAGCCGCAGGCCGCGCAGGGCTACGAGCTGGACGCGATCGCCGCGGTCGTCATCGGCGGTGCCTCGCTCGCGGGCGGTACGGGCAAGGCGTCCGGGACGCTGATCGGCGCGCTGATCCTGGCGGTGCTGCGCAACGGCCTCAACCTCCTTTCCGTGTCGGCGTTCTGGCAGCAGGTCGTCATCGGTGTGGTCATCGCGCTGGCGGTGCTCCTCGACACCGTGCGGCGCAAGGCCGGGGCGACTCCGGTCACGGCCGGTGCCGGGGGCTCGTCGGGTCTCAAGGGGCCACAGGCCATCAAGTACGGGCTCGCCGTGGTTCTCGTGGCGGCGATCGTGGGCGGGCTGTCCCTGTTCAACAACGGCTCGTCCTCGGCGAACCCGAAGGTCGGCCTGTCCCTCTCCACCCTGAACAACCCCTTCTTCGTACAGATCAAGGAGGGTGCGCAGGCGGAGGCGAAGAAGCTCGGTGCCGATCTGACCGTCACGGACGCGCAGAACGACGCCTCGCAGCAGGCCAACCAGCTGCAGAACTTCACCAGCGAGGGCGTCGACTCGATCATCGTCAACCCGGTGGACTCGGACGCGGCGGGCCCGTCCGTGCGCTCCGCGAACAAGGCCGACATCCCCGTCGTCGGCGTCGACCGTGGCGTCAACAAGGCGGAGACGGCCGCGCTCGTGGCCTCCGACAACGTCGAGGGCGGCAAGCTGGGCGCCAAGGCGCTCGCCGAGAAGCTGGGCGGCAAGGGCAAGATCGTGATCCTTCAGGGTCTGGCCGGTACGTCCGCGAGCCGTGAGCGCGGCGCGGGCTTCGCGGAGGGCCTCAAGGCCTACCCGGGCATCGACGTGGTGGCCAAGCAGCCGGCCGACTTCGACCGCACCAAGGGCCTCGACGTGATGACGAACCTGCTCCAGGCCCACCCGGACGTCCAGGGCGTCTTCGCCGAGAACGACGAGATGGCGCTCGGCGCGGTCAAGGCACTCGGCTCCAAGGCCGGAAAGTCCGTCCAGGTCATCGGCTTCGACGGCACGCCCGACGGTCTGAAGGCTGTCAAGGAGGGCACGATGTACGCCTCCGTGGCACAGCAGCCGAAGGAACTCGGCAGGATCGCGGTGGAGAACGCGCTGCGGGCGGCCGACGACAAGGAGGTCGAGAAGACGGTGAAGGTTCCGGTGAAGGTGGTCACGGCGAAGAACGTGGACGAGTTCACCGGCTGACCCCGACCGATGTCGAGGGGCGGGTGCACGGCTGCTGCCGTCCACCCGCCCTCAACTCACCCCCACAGGGAGACTGTTCATGTACGACTACGACCTGCTGGTCGTGGGATCGGCCAACGCCGACCTCGTCATCGGAGTCGAGCGGCGGCCGGGCGCCGGGGAGACCGTCCTCGGCTCCGACCTGGCCCTCCACCCGGGCGGCAAGGGCGCCAACCAGGCGGTCGCCGCCGCCCGGCTCGGGGCGCGTACGGGGCTGCTGGCCCGGGTCGGCGACGACGCGCACGGCCGACTGCTGCTCGACTCGCAGCGGGCGGCCGGGGTCGACACGGCCGGGGTCCTCGTCGGCGGGGCGCCCACCGGGGTCGCGCTGATCACGGTGGACCCGTCGGGCGACAACAGCATCGTCGTGTCGCCCGGCGCGAACGGCCGCCTCACCCCGGCCGACGTCCACGCGGCCTCGGCCCTGCTCGCGGCCTCCCGGGTGGTCTCGGCCCAGCTGGAGATCCCGCTGGAGACGGTCGTGGAGGTCGTACGGAGTCTGCCGTCCGGCACCCGTTTCGTACTGAACCCGTCCCCGCCCCGGGAGTTGCCCGAGGAGGTGCTCGCGGCCTGTGACCCGCTGATCGTGAACGAGCACGAGGCGCGGGTGGTGCTCGGCGCCGACGCGGGCGACACGCCCGAGCAGTGGGCCGAGGCGCTCCTCGCCCTCGGTCCGCGCTCGGTGGTCGTCACCCTGGGCGAGGAGGGCGCGCTGGTCGCCGACGCCTCCGGCACGGCCCGGGTGCCGTCCGTGAAGGTGAACGCCGTGGACACGACCGGCGCGGGCGACTCCTTCACCGCGGCCCTGGCCTGGCGCCTCGGGGCCGGGGAGTCCCTCGCGGACTCGGCGGCGTACGCGGCCCGCGTGGGCGCCGTCGCCGTCACCCGCGAGGGCGCGCAGGCGTCCTTCCCCACCGCCGAAGAGGTCGCCGCCGTATGAAGAAGGCCGGAATCCTGAACCGTCATCTCGCGGGTGCGATAGCCGAGCTGGGGCACGGCGACGGCGTACTGATCTGCGACGCGGGCATGCCCATCCCGGCCGGACCACGGGTGGTGGACCTCGCCTTCCGCGCGGGCGTCCCGTCCTTCGAGGAGGTCCTTGAGGGCCTGCTGGAGGAACTGGTCGTGGAGAGTGCCACGGCGGCGAAGGAGGTACGGGAGGCGAACCCGGAGGCGTCCGCGCTGCTGGCCGACCGCTTCCCCTACGCGCTGACCCACGTCTCCCACGAGGACCTGAAGATCCTCTCGGCCGGCGCCCGCCTGATCGTGCGGACCGGCGAGGCCCGCCCTTACGCGAATGTGCTGCTGCACTGCGGGGTCTTCTTCTAGGCCCCGGTGAGCCCTGGGCATGAGTGCCCGGACCAGCTTCGAGCCGGACAAGCTTCGAGGGGGCCCGGTCCGTCGACCGGGCCCCCTCGGTTTCCCCTCCCCCAAAACCAGAACCCCCGCGATCCCCCCGGATCCCCCTCCAGAAGTCCTGATGCCAAGTACGACCCACGGAGTGCGGGGAGGGTTGCACGGTCTCCTGAGATTTTTTTGAGGTCCGACGAGGGGGCTGATGTGAGGTCCGTCGGCGCCGGGCCGGCCGGGGACGGTCGCTGCCTCAGTCGCCCTCGGCGCGGACCCGGTCGGCGATGCCCAGGGTCAGCTTCTCCGCCTGGTCCTCAAGATTCCACTTGCCGTCCTGGTAGGCGTGGTTGCTCACCCAGTACACGAGGACGCCGTCGCGCAGCGACCTCGTGAGGACCGCCAGCGACCAGTCGTTTCCCCCGTCGTGCCAGACGACCCGGCCTTCGGGGCTCTCTCGGACGGCCCAGCCGTATCCGTACCAGCCGTCGTCGGAGTCGGGCACCCGCACGCGGGGCGCGAACAGCTTCTGCCTGGCCCGCTCCGGCAGGATCTCGTCGCCCGACAGGGCCCGGTGCCAGCGGAACATGTCCTCGGCGGTGGAGAGCATTCCGCCGTTGCCGCGCAGGTTCCAGTACGGTCCGTCGGCGGCCCAGGGATGGTCGAGGGGCCTGCCCTTGCTGCGCCCCTTGCTGTCGTACTCCACCGCGACCAGGTGCCGCGGCCACCGGGGCAGTACGTATCCGGTCCGCTTCATCCCCGCCGGACCGAACAGCCGCCGGGCGAGGAACGGCTCGTAGCCCTCCCCGGACGCCTTCTCGACGATCGCGGCGAGCAGGCTGTAGCCGGTGTTGGAGTAGTGGAACTCCCTCCCCGGGGCCGACTGCGGCTTCGACGCCAGGGCCTGCCGCACCATCTCGTCGCGGGAGACCGGGTCGTAGTCGTCGCCGAGCCCCTCGACCAGGCCCGATGTGTGCATGAGCAACTGCTCGATGGTGATGTCCTGTTTGTCGTCGGGAACCGGACCGAGGAACCGGCTGATCCGGTCGCTCACCCGCAGCCGTCCCATCACCTCCAGCTTCAGGATCGCGGCGGCGGTGAACTGCTTCGTGATCGACATGATGTCGTAGACCGTGCGGCAGCTCGCGGGGGTGCCGGCGGCGCGGTCCGCCGTCCCGAAGCCTCCGCAGTACGCGAGCTCGTCGCCGCGTGCGGCGACGACGGTTCCGCCGGGACCGGCGGGGACGGTCCGGCGGAGGAAGTCGGCGACCGACTCCCCGTCGCGCGCCTTCGCGGCGGACCCGGCGGCCGACCGCTCCTTGGCAGGCTCTCTGGCGGGCTCTCTGGCGGGCTTCTTGCCGGGCCCGGCAGCGCGCTCCTCGGCGCACGCGCCCAGCGTCAGCAGGGTCGCCAGGGCGGTGACGACGGCGGCAGTACGGCGGCGGCGGGGCTGACCCATATGACCTATGACCTCCAACATCGGGAATCCGCACCGAGGTTGACCACCGCTGTCGCCGTTCCTCAAGCTGTCAGGGTGTTCGAGCTTGTGCGAACCCGTGTACGTCCAGCTCACCAGGGGGGACCACCGTCATGACCACCGCACCGCCCACCCCGCCGGACACCGACGCCGCCGCCTTCGTGGCGGGGCTGCGGCGCCTCAAGGCGTGGTCGGGCCTCAGCTACCGCCGGCTGGAGCGCCGGGCGGCGGAGGCGGGCCACTGCCTGCCGTACTCCACGGCGGCGAGCATGCTCGGCCGGGAACGGCTGCCCCGCGAGGAACTGGTCGCCGCGTTCGTCGCGGCGTGCGGGGTTCGGGGCGCCGAAGCGGAGGCATGGCTGGACGCCCGCACCGACATCGCGTGCGGGCCTGTGTCTGTGCCTATGCCCACGCCTGTGCCCACGCCTGTGCCCACGTCTTTGCTTGCGGACGCCGCACCTGCCTCCGTACCCGCGGTCGTCGCGCCCTTGAACACCGCACCGGCGCGCACCGGGCCCTGGCGGACGCGGTGGACCCTGGTCGGTGCGGCGGCGCTCGTCACCGCGCTCCTCGGCGGGGCGTCGGCGTCCGGCGTCTTCACCGACGACGAAGAGGTGCACGAGACGCGGACGTCGGTCCGCCTGTGACAGGGTCACGGGCGGACCGACGTCCGCGGTCCGGGGCGTACGGAACGGTACGGCCGTTTCTCAGGCCGCGTGCTCCACGAACCGTGCCGCGGTCTCCGCGAGCACCTCGCGGCCGTCCCTGGCCCACAGCCCGTCGTTGAACAGCTCGACTTCGATGGGGCCGGTGTAGCCGGCCGCCTCCACGTACCCCTTCCACTCGCGCATGTCGATCGCGCCGTCGCCGATCTGGCCCCGGCCGTTCAAGACGCCCTCGGGCAACGGGGTTGTCCAGTCGGCGAGTTGGAAGGTGTGGATGCGATCGCCCGCACCCGCGCGGGCGATCTGCGCGGGCGCCCGGTCGTCCCACCAGATGTGGTACGTGTCGACCGCGACGCCGACCTGGTTCGCGGGGAAGCGTTCCGCGAGGTCGAGGGCCTGGGTGAGGGTGGAGACCACACAGCGGTCGGAGGCGTACATCGGGTGGAGCGGCTCGATGGCCAGCCGGACGCCGTTGGAGGCCGCGTACGGGCCCAGCTCCCCCAGCGCGTCCGCGATGCGCTCCCGTGCGCCGTGGAGGTCCTTCGAGCCCGCCGGGAGGCCGCCGGACACCAGCACGAGCGTGTCCGTGCCCAGGGTGGCCGCCTCGTCGATGGCACGGCGGTTGTCGGCCAGGGCCTCGGCGCGCTCGGCCGGGTCGATGGCCGTGAAGAAGCCGCCGCGGCAGAGGGTGGTGACGGCCAGACCGGCGTCACGGACCAGCTTGGCCGTCTCCTCCAGACCGTACGCCTCGACCGGCGCACGCCACAGTCCGACGCCCGGGACGCCCAACTCCAGGCAGGCCTGGACCAGTTCGGGCATCGAAAGCTGCTTGACCGTCATCTGGTTGATGCTGAAGCGGGAGAGGTCGCCGAGGGGGCTGGGGCTCACTGGTTCACTCCGTACAGGGAGAGCAGGTTCTTCATACGGGCCTCGGCGAGGGCCGGGTCCGGGAACAGGCCCAGGCCGTCGGCGAGTTCGTACGCGCGGGCGAAGTGCGGGAGCGAGCGGGACGACTGGAGGCCGCCGACCATCGTGAAGTGCTCCTGGTGGCCCGCGAGCCAGGCCAGGAAGACCACGCCCGTCTTGTAGAAGCGGGTCGGGGTCTGGAAGAGGTGGCGGGACAACTCGACGGTGGGGTCGAGGAGTTCACGGAAGCCGCCCGTGTCGCCGGTGTCGAGGACGCGTACGGCCTCGGCGGCCAGGGGTCCCAGCGGGTCGAAGATGCCGAGCAGGGCGTGGCTGAAGCCCTGGTCGTCGCCCGCGATCAGCTCGGGGTAGTTGAAGTCGTCGCCGGTGTAGCAGCGCACCCCGTCGGGGAGCTTGCGGCGCAGGTCGATCTCGCGCTGGGCGTCGAGGAGGGAGACCTTGATGCCGTCGACCTTGTCGGGGTGGGCGGCGATGACTTCCAGGAAGGTGCTGGTGGCGGCGTCGAGGTCGGTGCTGCCCCAGTAGCCTTCGAGCGCCGGGTCGAACATCGGGCCGAGCCAGTGCAGGACCACTGGCTCGGCGGCCTGGCGCAGCAGGTGGCCGTAGACCTCCAGGTAGTCCTCGGGTCCCTTGGCGATGGCGGCCAGCGCCCGCGAGGCCATGAGGATGGCCCGCGATCCGGACTCCTCGACGAGGGCCAGCTGCTCCTCGTACGCGGCCCGCACCTCGTCCAGGCTGTACGGGTAGCCGACCTCGGTGACCTGCAGCTGATCGGTGCCGACACCGCAGGCGATCAGCCCGCCGACCGCCTTCGCCTCGGCCGACGAGCGGCGGATCAGCTCGGCCGCCCCCGCCCAGTCGAGCCCCATCCCCCGCTGGGCGGTGTCCATCGCCTCCGCGACGCCGAGCCCGTGGGACCACAGATGGCGGCGGAAGGCGAGGGTGGCGTCCCAGTCGACGGCGGCCGGCGAGTCGGGGGTGGTGTCGGCGTACGGATCGGCGACCACGTGGGCCGCCGAGTAGACCGTACGGGAGGTGAAGGGGGAGCCGGTGGTGAGGGGCAGGGGTTCGGCGCGGGGGGTGTAGGCGCGCAACACGCCTTCTGTGTTTGGTAGTTGGATCTGCCCGTTCGTCACAGTGCGATCTCCGGTACGTCGAAACGGCGGCCCTCGGCCGAGGACTTCAGGCCCAGTTCGGCGAGCTGGACGCCGCGGGCGCCGGCCAGCAGGTCCCAGTGGTAGGGCGTGTCGGCGTAGACGTGCTTGAGGAAGAGCTCCCACTGGGCCTTGAAGCCGTTGTCGAACTCGGCGTTGTCGGGGATCTCCTGCCATTGGTCGCGGAAGGAGTAGGTGGCCGGGATGTCGGGGTTCCAGACCGGCTTGGGCGTCGAACTACGGTGCTGGACACGGCAGTTGCGCAGGCCGGCGACGGCGGATCCCTCGGTGCCGTCGACCTGGAACTCGACGAGTTCGTCGCGGTTGACGCGGACGGCCCAGGAGGAGTTGATCTGGGCGATGGCTCCGCCTTCGAGCTCGAAGACGCCGTAGGCCGCGTCGTCGGCGGTGGCGTCGTACGGCTTGTCCTGCTCGTCCCAGCGCTGCGGGATGTGCGTGGCGGTCAGGGCCTGTACGGACTTCACGCGGCCGAACAGCTCGTGGAGGACGTACTCCCAGTGCGGGAACATGTCGACCACGATGCCACCGCCGTCCTCGGAGCGGTAATTCCAGGACGGGCGCTGGGCCGACTGCCAGTCGCCCTCGAAGACCCAGTAGCCGAACTCTCCACGGATGGAGAGGATGCGGCCGAAGAAGCCGCCGTCGATGAGCCGCTTCAGCTTGAGCAGGCCCGGGAGGAAGAGCTTGTCCTGGACGACGCCGTGCTTGATGCCCGCGGCGGTGGCCAGCCGGGCCAGCTCCAGGGCGCCGTCCAGGCCCGTCGCCGTCGGCTTCTCGGTGTAGATGTGCTTGCCCGCGGCGATCGCCTTCGTGATCGCCTCCTCGCGGGCCGAGGTGACCTGGGCGTCGAAGTAGATCTCGACGGTCGGGTCGGCGAGGACCGCGTCGACGTCCGTGGAGATGTTCGCCGGGTCCAGGCCGTGCTGCTCCGCGAGCGCCTTCAGGGCGTGCTCGCGGCGGCCCACGAGGACCGGCTCGGGCCACAGCACGGTGCCGTCGCCGAGGTCGAGACCGCCCTGTTCCCGCAGGGCGAGGATCGAGCGGACGAGGTGCTGGCGGTAGCCCATGCGTCCCGTCACACCGTTCATCGCGATGCGCACCGTCTTGCGTGTCACGTGATTCCCTTCGTACGCGTCCCGCGCCGCGTACGCCCCACAGGTGGACCCCGGTACGTCCGGTGCACCCTGGTGAACTGGTGAGCGTCACAGCAAGCGCTTTCTATGTGTAGAGAAGCTAGCCTCTGAGGAGCGGTCTGGACAAGACCGTGACGGGGATGAGTTGTTCGAGGGGGCGAACAACTGGGGGGTTCGGCCTTAGGGTCTGCACGGAGCGGTGCGGTGCGCCTGTGCGGCGTGCCCATGCGGTGTGTGCACGTGGGGTGTGTGCACGTGCGCGTCGGGGCTTGGAGCGCCCGCGTGTGCAGGGGCTTGGACGAGGACGTATGACGAGATGCGCGACCGGAGGACGACGAAGATGACGGTGACCCTGGCGGACGTGGCGGCCCGCGCGCAGGTCTCGCCCGCGACGGTGTCGCGCGTGCTGAACGGGAACTATCCCGTGGCCGCCTCCACCCGTGAGCGGGTGCTGCGGGCCGTGGACGAGCTGGATTATGTACTGAACGGCCCCGCGAGCGCGCTCGCCGCGGCGACGTCCGACCTGGTCGGGATTCTGGTCAACGACATCGCCGACCCGTTCTTCGGGATCATGGCGGGGGCGATCCAGGGCGAGATCGGGGGGCCGGGGGGCCGGGCCGGCGGGGAGCGGCTCGCCGTTGTGTGCAACACCGGAGGTTCCGCCGAGCGGGAGCTCACGTATCTCACGCTGCTTCAGCGTCAGCGGGCCGCGGCGGTCGTGCTGACCGGTGGGGCCGTGGAGAACACCGCGCATGCGGAGGCCGTGGCCACGAAGCTGCGCAAGCTCGCGGCGGCGGGGACGCGGGTCGTGCTGTGCGGGCGGCCGCCGGCGCCGGCCGACACCGACGCGGTCGCTCTTACCTTCGACAACCGGGGTGGGGGGCGGCGGCTCACCGAGCATCTGATCGAGCTCGGGCACCGGCGGATGGGGTATATCGCGGGGCCGGAGGAGCGGACGACCACGCGGCATCGGCTTGAGGGGCATCGGGATGCGCTTGCCGCGCACGGTATTCCGGACGAGCCCTCGCGGACTGTGCACGGGCGGTACGACCGGCGGGCCGGGTACGAGGCGACGCTCGAACTGCTGCGGCGTGATCCGGAGTTGACGGCTGTTGTCGCGGCGAATGACACGGTTGCTCTTGGAGCGTGTGCGGCTCTGCGGGACTCCGGGTTGCGGATTCCGGATGACGTGTCCGTCGTGGGCTTCGATGACCTTCCCTTCAGCATTGATGCGGTGCCTGCGCTGACAACGGTGCGGTTGCCGTTGGCGGACGCGGGGACTCGGGCGGGGCGGATCGCCATGGGGCGGGAGGAGGCGCCGCCCGGGGGGATTGCCACGATTCGGGGGGAGTTGATGGTGCGGGGGTCTACGGGCGCGCCCAAGAACTCCTGAGGTTGGTGTGGTGGGTGGGGGTTGGTTGTGGCTGGGGTGCGCGGTTCCTCGCGCCCCTGAAAGATGCGCCTGCCGTTGGGTTCTCGGGTCGGGGCCGCGACGGGGCATCCGATCGCAGCTGTGTCATCCCGCACCAACACGTTGCCCATCAGAGGTCGTGCTGCGATCGGAAACCCCGACACGACCCCTTCGTCGGGAGGGCGGCAGCCGGAGGGGTGGGGGGCACTTGAGAGAGGGGCTTACGCCCCCGTCTTTCAGGGGCGCGAGGAACCGCGCACCGAGCCACGACCCACCCGCACTTCTAGGGGCGCGGGGAACGGCGCAATCTTTCGGCTTTTAGGGGCGCGAGGAACCGCGCAGTCAGTCCCCGCCCACCCGCACCCCGGGAGGGCTACAGCGCATCCAAGCGACCCCGTTGACCCCCGCCCAGGCGGAGCCCACCCGCCGCGACGTTCTCCTCCAGGTGGGAGAGCCGCCCCGTGCCAGGGATCGGCAGGATCACAGGTGAGTGCCCGAGGAGCCAGGCGAGGGCGACCTGGGTGGGCGTGGCGTCGAGTTCGGCCGCGATCGCCGCGATCTCGGCCCGGTCCCCGGACGTCCCCCACGCCACGGTCCGCCACGGCAGGAACGCGATACCGGCCGCCTCACAGGCGGCCAACACCGGCTCATGCTCGCGGTCGAGCAGGTTGTAGCGGTTCTGGACGCTCGCGATGTCCACGATCTGCCGGGCCTGGTCGAGTTCGTCGACGGTGACCTCGGACAGGCCGATCCGGCCCACCTTGCCCTCGTCCCGGAGGTCCCGCAGCGCGCCGAGTTGGTCGGCGAGCGGGGTCGCCGGGTCGATGCGGTGCAGCTGTAGCAGCTCGATTCGTTCCATGCGGAGGCGGCGCAGGGCCCGGTCGACCTGGGTCCGCAGGACCTCCGGGCGGCCGTTCAGCTCCCACTCTCCCGAGGCCTCCGACCGTTCGAGGCCGATCTTGGTGGTGACGAGCAGCCCGTCCGCGTACGGGTACAGGGCCTCGGCCAGCAGTTCCTCGTTGGCTCCCCCGCCGTACATGTACGCCGTGTCGATCAGTGTCACTCCGAGTTCGACGGCCCGCCGGGCCACCGCGATGGCGGTCTCGCGTGCGTCTGCCGGCTCCGTGGACAGGTGCATCGCCCCGAAACCGAGGCGCCCCACCTCCAGGTCCCCGCCGATACGGAACGTGCTCGATGTGCTCGTCATCACGAGTCTCCCCCTCGTTCGGACGGCCACGCTAACAGCGCGCGCGGCAAGGAAAAACCCGTGCGCTTATCGGCCACAGCGGGCATAATCTCTGACTGAGTCAGCTATCCAGCCCGATGTGCGAACCACAAGGCAGGTGTCAAAGGCAGGTGCCGGACGTCATGACCATTCAAGAGATCCGTGCCTTCAACCGCTTCTACACGAACCTCATCGGCGCGCTCGACTACAGCCGCCAGCTCCACGCCCCGTACACGCTCACGGAGTCCCGTGTGCTGTACGAACTCGCCCACTCGCCCCGTACGGACGCGGCCGACCTCCGCGGTGAACTCTGTCTGGATTCCGGCTACTTGAGCCGACTGCTCGCGAAGTTCGAGAAGGACGGGCTGATCGAGCGGTCACCGTCGGAGAAGGACACCCGGCGGCGCCGGATCACGCTCACGGCCCGCGGCCGGGAGACCGCCGATCTGCTGAACGAGCGCTCGCGGGAGGCCGTCGGCTCGCTGCTCTCCACCGTGCCGCCCCAGGACCGGCCCCGGCTCGCCGAGGCCATGCGGGACATCCGCGAGATCCTCTCGGACGCCGGCCGTCGGCCGCCGCGTCGCGAGGACGTGCTGCTGCGCGAGCCGGGACCCGGCGACCTCGGCTGGGTCGTGCAGCGCAACGCCGCGCTCTACGCCTCGGAGTACGGCTTCAACACGGACTACGAGGGCCTGGTCGCCCGGATCGTCGCCGACTTCGCCGAGGACCACGACCCGCACCTGGAGCGCGTGTGGATCGCGGAGCTCGACGGTCGTCCGGTGGGCTGCGTAATGTGCGTACGGGACGAGGCGCCCGGCGCCGCCCGGCTGCGCCTCCTGCTCGTCGAACCGGACGCGCGCGGCCTCGGCATCGGCGATCAACTGGTGGGCGCCTGCGTCGAGTTCGCACGCGGTGTCGGCTACCGGGAGATGGTCCTGTGGACGAACGACGTCCTTTCCGCCGCCCGCCGCATCTACCAGCGCCATGGCTTCGTCCTAGTCGACGAGAAACCCCACCGCTCCTTCGGCACCGACCTCAACGGCCAGGACTGGCGCCTGGACCTGCACACCACGGGCTGAGCCGAGACCTACCTGGCCGGGCGCGGCAGGGGGCGCCCGGGGGCTTCGGGGCGCGCTGCCCGGAGTCGGCCTCCGGACCCGCGAGGCGCCGCCGGGATTCGATCTCCGGAACCGTGCGGCACGCGCGAGTGACAGAAGACGAGTGGCGGGTACTGTCCGACTCATGAAGCTGGCCTTTTCCACCCTCGGCGTTCCCGGACTCCCGATCAGCGACGTGGTGCGGCTCGCCGCCACGCACGGCTATCACGGCGTCGAGCTGCGCGCGCATCCCGAGGAGCCGGTCCACCCCGGCATCGACCTCACCGAACGGGCCGACGTGGCAGCCGAGTTCAAGGCCGCGGGCATCGAGATCCTGGGCCTCGCCGGGTACGCGCGCGTCGCGGCGCCCGGCGACGACGGCCCCGTGATCGCCGAGATCCGCGGCCTCCTCGAACTGGCCCGGGACCTCGGCGCGCCCTACATCCGCGTCTTCCCCGGCGGCAGCCCCGACCAGAGCCCCGAGGAGGCCGACGCCACGGCCGCCCGGCGCCTGGGCACGGCCGCCGAGTACGCCGCCGACCTGGGCGTACGCATCCTTCTTGAGACCCACGACTCGCACCGCACGGGCGCCGACGCGATCCGCGTCCTCGGCCTGGTCGGCCACCGCCAGGCCGGCGCCCTGTGGGACGTCATGCACACCTGGCTCGGCGGCGAACAGCCCCCGGCCAGCTTCGCCGCGCTCTCCCCGCACCTCGGCTACATCCAGGTCAAGGACATCGCCTCCGCCGACGACACGACCCCGCTGCCGCTCGGCACGGGTGTCCTCCCCCTCACCGAGTGCGTCGAGCTTCTGTCCCGCGAGGGCTGGGACGGCTGGCTGTGCTGGGAGTACGAGAAGCGGTGGTACGCGTCGGCCGCGCCGCTCGAAGGGTTGCTGGGGGCGGGCCGGGAGCATCTGGCGCGGTTGCTGAACGAGTCGGCGTAGGGCGGCGCCGCGTCGACCGGCACGCCGGACCCCCCTGTAGGCGTGCCTACTGCGTGAGCACTCTCGCCCATACCGTCTTGCCGATCACTCTGTCTCTGAGTTCCCAGCTCTCCGCCAGCGCCGCCACGAGGGGCAGGCCCCGGCCCGACTCCGCTTCCAGGGACGGGACTTGGGGTTCCGGGAGGCGGAGCGATGCGTCGGAGACCTCGATCTGCACCGCCTTCTCGCCGTCGTAGGTGAGCGCCACCTCGAAGAAGCGGTCGGGGACGCGGGCGTGGCGTACCGCGTTCGTCGCCAGCTCCGAGACGATCAGTTCGATCGCCTCCGCCGCGTCTACCGGGATCCGCCATTCCGTGAGTACGGACCTGGCCCCGCGGCGGGCCTCCGGCACGGAGCGGGTCACCGGTGTGAGCCTGCGCCGCCATGTCCGGACTCGGAGGTCTCGGAGGTTTACTCCGTCACTTTCTGTGTTCACGTGAACACTGTCGGCCCTGGTGGCTACCGTCACCAGTGACCGAGCGTCGACGCCTGCGGGAGGTAACTCCGTGCGGGCGGGCGTTGATTGGCGTTGAGGTGTGTTGAGCACGGTGGCCGTGTGAAGGGGGAGGTTCGCGATGGCGCAACCCAAGAAGAACTCGTCGTCACCTGCCGCGCAGTATTTCGCGGAGGTACTGCGGATGCTGCGCACGAAGGCGGGGTTGTCGCAGACCGAGTTGGGCGAGCGGATGGCTTATACGGGGGCCGCGGTGAGCGCGGTCGAGACGTGCGCGAAGCCGGCGACGGATGAGTTCATCGAGGCTGCGGAGAAGGCGCTGGAGGCCGGTGGATTGATCGCGGCTGCGGCCAAGTATTTGCGCCTGGAGCGCTATCCGGCCCACTTTCAGGGGTTCGTTCAGCTTGAGCAGGAGGCGTTGAGCGTTTCCTCGTACTGCACGCAGCTCCTTCATGGCCTGCTGCAGACCGGGGAGTACGCCCGTGCCGTACTGAACTGCGCGTTCCCGCCGCTCGATGAGGACGAAGTCGAGCAATTGGTTTCGGCTCGCATGGAACGCAAGGCGCTCTTCGACCGCAAGCCGGTGTGTGTCATCAACGTCATCCTCGAAGAGGCTGCACTCCGACGGCAAACCGGTGGCTCCGAGGTCATGCGTGCACAGTACGAGTACCTCATCACCTGCATGGAACGACCGAACGTGGTGCTCCAGGTCATGCCGACGACCATGGCCGGACATGCGGGGCTCCAGGGGCCGTTGACCGTGCTGGAAACTCCTGAGAACACCACCTTGGTGTACATGGAGGGCAACGGTCAGAGCACCCTCGTTTCCAGGCCAGACGAGGTCGGGTTTCTGGCACGCCGTTATGCGATGATCAGAAGTCAGGCCCTCCACCCGGAGGAATCCGTCGCCCTGATCGAGCAGTTGGCAGGTGAGCTATGACCCAACTGACGTGGTTCAAAAGCAGCTACAGCGACTCCAGTGGCGGCGAATGCGTCGAGGTGGCCACCACCTCCGCCATCCACATCCGTGATTCCAAAGACATCACACGCCCCTCCCTCCGGGTCTCCCCCGTCGCCTGGGGCGTCTTCATAACCGAGGTAAGGACCGCTTCCCACCCCTCATGCTGATCCGCGAAGCCCTCCGCAATCTGCGCCTCACCTGGCGGCCCCTCTATCGGCTCACGCTCCTCGTCACCGGGCTCACCACCCTCGTGGGGAGCGCGGTCGTGGGGGCCGGGTTCCTCCTGTCGTGGGGGACGTTCGAGGAGGTGCGGAGGAGTGCGGACCAGGATGTCGCCTACGAGGACCCCATCGCGGCGTACATCGACGGGACGATGGAGAACCTTCAGCAGGTCGGCGCGGGCGTCACGGTGCTGCTGCTGGCCCTCGCCGCGGGCGTCGTCGCCGTGTTGCAGACCGCGTACACCGTGGCCTTCGAGCACACGCCGGAGGAGGGCCAAAGGAGCCTGACCGTCCGTGAGTTGTGGGCGCGGATGCGTCCGCATGTCGGGGTCGCCTACTGGGTGCAGTGGCGGGTCTGGCTGCGCGTCGGAGCGGTGGGATTCCTCGCGCTCATGACCTCCGTCCTCGCGGACTCTGGGGAAGTGCCGGGTGTCGAGCGGACGCTGGTGGGTGAGACCGCGACCTGGCAGTACCGGCTCGTGGGTGGCGTCCTGCCGATCACCATCGCGGCGCTCGCCCTGCTGGTGTACTTCCGCCACTGCGTGGCCACCGCCGCGCTGGTGACCGAGAACTCCTCGTCCAGGGCGGCGGTACGACGTGCCTGGGCGCTGACGAAGAGGGCGCCCTGGAAGACGTACGGCATCGGTCTGCTGCTCGCGGCCGCCGTCGTGCTCGTGTTCGTCGTTCTGCGGTACGCGGCGGCTCCCGTCGCGCACGTGCTGGGCCTCGGCATGCTGTGGCTGAGCGACGACAACCCGTACATCACCGGGGTGCTGGTCCTGATCACGCCGACGGCGGTGGCCCTGCTCCTGCTGCCGTTGGTGGTTCTGCCGTTCGTGTGCTCGGTGGTCGCCGTCCTGTACCGGGACCTCAGCGCGCGGGAGCCTCGCGTCGCCGCGTCTGTGGCGTGACACCGGCATCGGCGCCATCACGTCTGCGCCACAACGACTGCAATCGCGCGGCCCAAAACAGCACCACACCAACCCCGTTGTGCACTCCCGTGCCCACCTGTACCAATTTCCGGGAATCAGCGGAATCCGGGGAACCCATCCCCGCCACCCGCCGTCCAATTCGCATGCTGCCGGATGAGTCACCGCAGTGCGGTGTCGGCCTCGCTGCTGGCTGCGATCGCTGACTTACCCTCTCCGCCGCCTGCGGCCGGCAGCACGCCGTCATCGGCGCGCCCCCCTCCAACAGCGCCGATGGCGGCCCCTCTTGCGTCAGGCAGTCCGTACGTCGGCGAGTGGTGATTCCTCCCCTGGCCGCTCCCCCCACAGGCAGGACCCCGGGCATCCCCGCCGGAAGAGCCCAGGCGGGGTGTATCCGCCGTGTCCGCCGTCCGCGCTATTGACTGGCAGAAATTTCCCGGATATCCGTGACTCCTTGGAAGTTTCCTTCATGCTCGCCCCTCCACGGGCCCTTCGGGCCCTCTCCGGAAGGAGCGCACGTGCACACCTCCAGACGTACGCTGCTCGCGGCGACCGCGGGCGCGGCGGCGGTCGTCGCCGTCGGCGGCGGTCCGGCGCAGGCCGAGGACGACGACACCGGCAGGCACGACGACAAGCGGCTCCGGGCCCTGATCTCCCGTATGACGCTCGAAGAGAAGGTCGGCCAGCTCTTCGTGATGCGGGTGTACGGGCACTCGGCGACCGCGCCCGACCAGGCCGACATCGACGCCAACCTCAAGGAGATCGGCGTACGGACGGCCGTCGAGCTGATCGCGAAGTACCGGGTCGGCGGGATCATCTACTTCGGGTGGGCGCACAACACCCGTGACCCGCACCAGATCGCGGACCTGAGCAACGGCATCCAGAAGGCCTCGCTGGCACAGCCCCGCGGGCTGCCCGTGCTCATCTCCACCGACCAGGAGCACGGCATCGTCGCCCGGGTGGGCAAGCCCGCGACGCTCTTCCCGGGCGCCATGGCCCTCGGGGCCGGCGGCTCGCGCACGGACGCCCGTACGGCGGGGCGGATCGGCGGTGCCGAGCTGCGGGCGATGGGTATTCGGCAGGACTACGCGCCTGTCGCCGACGTGAACGTCAACCCGGCCAACCCGGTCATCGGCGTACGGTCCTTCGGTGCCAATCCGCAGGCGGTGGCGGGGATGGTCGCCGCGCAGGTGAAGGGGTATCAGAGCGCCGGGGTGGCCGCCACGTCCAAGCACTTCCCGGGGCACGGGGACACCGAGACCGACAGCCACTACGGCTTCCCCGTCATCGAGCACACCGAGGCGCAGTGGGCCGAGCTCGACGCGCCGCCGTTCCGCGCCGCGATCGCGGCCGGGATCGACTCGATCATGACCGCGCACATCATGGTCCCGGCGCTCGATCCGTCGGGCGACCCGGCGACCCTCTCCCGGCCCATCCTCACCGGCATCCTGCGCGAGCGGCTCGGCTACGACGGGGTCGTGGTGACGGACTCGCTGGGCATGCAGGGCGTACGGACCAAGTACGGGGACGATCGGGTGCCCGTACTCGCGCTCAAGGCCGGTGTCGATCAGCTCCTTAATCCGCCGAAGCTCGACGTCGCCTGGAACGCCGTCCTCCAGGCCGTCCGTGGTGGCGAGCTGACGGAGGCGCGCCTCGACGAATCGATCCTGCGCGTGCTGCGGCTGAAGGCCAAGCTGGGGCTGATCAAGGATCCGTATGTCACTCGGCGCGGGGTGGACCGGGTCGTGGGAATCTCGTCGCACCTCAAGGCCGCCGATCGCATCGCCGAGCGGACCACGACTCTTCTCGTCAACTCCGGGGGTCTGCTCCCGCTTTCGCGTCGTACGCATCGCAAGGTGCTCGTCGTCGGGGCCGATCCCGCCTCGCCGTCCGGTACCACCGGGCCGCCCACGACCGTGCTCGGCGCCGCGCTGACCGAGCTGGGCTTCACCGCCACGGTTCTCTCGACGGGCACGGCCCCCTCCGACGCGACCATCGCGAAGGCCGTCGCGGCGGCCCAGGACGTGGACGCGGTGCTCGTGGGGACGTACAACGTCACGGCCGCCTCCAGCCAGCGGACGCTCGTGAACCATCTGCTCGCCACGGGCCGTCCAGTGGTCGCGCTCGCCATCCGTAATCCGTACGACGTGGCCCAACTTCCCGATGTGAAGGCCTACTTGGCGGCGTACTCCTGGACGGACGTCGAGCTGCGCGCCGCCGTGCGTGTGCTCGCGGGGCGTGCCGACCCGGTGGGTGAACTGCCGGTGCCGGTGCAGAAGGCGGACGAGCCGACGGAGGTGCTGTACCCCGTCGGGCACGGTCTGAGGTACTAGCCACGACGTATCGGGCCCCGCCTACTGGTCCTGACGTACGGGACCTACGCCGCACACCCGGCGCACCGACCCCAACTGACGCAAAGCACCCCGTACGCCTGGCGGGGCCCGCCACGACGGGTCACGCTGGGCGGGGGGATCGGGGGGAGTGCCATGCGCGATGGACGGGGCGTGGGAGCACGTCGTACGGGGATGGTGTGCGCGCTGCTGATGCTGGCGGCGGCGCTCACGGGATGCCAGCAGTCGTCCGGGACCGAGGAGCGCAGGCTGGACGAGACGACTCCGGCTCCGACGCGGGCCTCGGGATACGGGGTGGTGTTCCTCGCGATCGACGAGTGCAGCTCGTTCGGGCGCGAGTCGTTCACCGAGGTGCCGTGCACCAGCGAGAAGGCGGCGGCACGGGTGGTCGCGCGGCACGACGGGAAGGTCGGCGAGGGGCCGCCCTGCCCCGCCACCACGGACTTCGTGCTGCACATCAGTGAGCAGAAGCCCTCGGCCGACGAGGACGGCGACGGCGCGGTCCCGCAGGGCTACGCCTGTATGCGCAATCTGGAGGCCCCGCATCCGGGCGACCCGGGCGGCGGCGGTGGCCCCCGCACCATCGTGGGCGACTGTGTCTACAGCGCGGGCGAGGGCGAGGTCCGTGAGACGTCGTGCGACAGCACGGGCAAGAAGGCGCCGGAGTTCAAGGTGACCGCGGCGGTGGAGAAGCGCACCGGCTGCCCCGCCTCGACGGCGTTGTACGTCCAGCTGGGCGGGCCGAAGCCGGTGGGCTGCGCCCGCCCGGTGTAGCCCCGGGAATTTCCCCGAGGACTCCACCGGACGGGCGCGGCAAGGCGATTGCCGCGTCGGCCGGTTACGGCCTGAGCTGGCGCTCCACCTTGCGCTTGTCGAGCTTCGAGTCGTACTTGGCCAGCGGCTTCGCCTTGTCCGGGTCCGCCTGGACGGCGGCGGAGGCGACGCCCGCCCACTCCAGGATCCGGGCCGTGGCGAGGGCCTTCTGGTCGGGGACGAGGCCCGCGACGTTGGCGCCGTGGTTCATGCCGGGGGCCGTGAAGACGTACGAGTCACGCGCGCCCTTGCCGACGCGGAACGGCTCGGCACCCCATGGGTCGTTCTGGCCGTACACGAACAGCATCTGGTTCGCGTTGCGCTTCACCCACG
The DNA here is from genome assembly GCF_055577685.1 of Streptomyces sp. NPDC033178. Classification (NCBI taxonomy): domain Bacteria; kingdom Bacillati; phylum Actinomycetota; class Actinomycetes; order Kitasatosporales; family Streptomycetaceae; genus Streptomyces; species Streptomyces sp. NPDC033178. The sequence goes on along the minus strand of NZ_JBVIPT010000012.1, from coordinate 313,912 downwards.
CGTCGACGTCGTGCATGACGCCGGGCTGGAACTTCATGGAGATGTCGCGCGGCACGAAGTTCCGCGGCGGCTGGTAGCCGTAGCGGATGTACTTCTTCTCGATGTGCGGGAAGACGATGGTCGGCGCGCCGAGCTGCGTACCCGCCTGGTAGAAGTACGGCGTGTACGGGTCCAGGCCCTGGTCCGTGTAGAACGAGAAGCCGGAGATCGTGTCGACGGACGTCCAGATCTCGTCGTCCGTCGCGTTCTTCGCGTCCGCCGGGATCGCGTCGCAGCCGGCGAGCGTGCCGTACTGCCAGAAGCCCCAGACGTAGTCGAGGACGACCGCCTCGTACGCCTTGTCCAGGCTGCCGATGGTGTTGAAGGTGTAGCCCTCGGCCGCGGCCACCTCCTTGTACTTCTTCTCCAGCGACGTACGGCGGACGAGTGCCTCGCGCTGCACCGCGTTCAGCCGGGTGCGGCACTCCTTGGTGCCGACCTTCGCGAAGAACCGGTCGTAGGCCGAGTCCTCCTTGTTCACCACGTCGTTGGGGGCGACGTACGCGACGACGCCGTCCATGTCACGCGGGTAGAAGCGCTCGAAGTAGGTGGCGGTCATGCCGCCCTTCGAGCCGCCGGTGGAGATCCACTTCTTGTCGTAGATCGGCTTGAGGGCCTTGAAGATGCGGTGCTGGTCGCTGGCGGCCTGCCAGATGTCCAGCTTGCTCCAGTCGGCCGGCGCGGGCCGGGACGGAGTGAAGAAGCGGTACTCCATCGAGATCTGGTTGCCGTCCACGATCTGGGCCGGCTCGCTGCGGCGCGGGGTCGTGGAGACGTTGTAGCCGCCGGTGAAGAAGACCGTCGGGCGGGCCATGTCCTTGTGCAGCACGGTGATCCGCTGCTGGAAGGTGCCCTTGGACGGCTTCCGGTGGTCGACGGGCTGGGTGTAGTTGAGGACGAAGAAGCGGTAGCCGGTGTAGGGCTTCTCCTCGATCAGGCTCATGCCCGGTATCGCGAGGAGCCGGTCCTTGATGTCCGCTGCGTCGTCGGTGACGACATTCGTGCCGGTGGCGTCCGGCTGGGCGGCGGTGGCCGCCCCGGCCGTGCTCACGGTGCCTATCAGCACCACGAGAGACAACAGCCATCTGAGCGTTTTGCGCATGCGTTCTCCCCTGAATACGCAGATGTCCGCCGGAACCTAGCGGAGCAACTGCTGTCGCACCAGGGGATGTTGCGCGCATTACGGACAGGAGGGCACGAAGATCGCACAACTCGGCCGGGAGTGTCCGCTCAGCAGAGAATCCAGCCCGTGCTCACCGAGCCCGAGCCGACGGCGCCCTTGATCCACACACAGCGGTTGCCGGCGTGCACCCTCACCGGGCCCGCGTACTTCTTGAACATTCCTTCGTTGGGGACCGCCTGGTTCCCCCACGCCCGCACGCTCACCAACATGTACTTGCGGGCGCCCACCTTCTTGGGACGGGTCACCGCGCAGACGTAGCCGCGCTTCTTGTAGACCTGCACGTACCCGGTGGAGAAGGTCACCGTGCGCACCTTCCGCCCCGAGCACGGGCTCGCCGCCGACGCGTCACCCACCCCGGGGCCCGCGAGCGCCAGCAGCCCCGACGCGGTCACCAGGGCGGTGCCCAGCGCCAGACGTCGGCGTATCACGCCCATGTCCACTGGTGTCCCTTCCACGGCCCGCAGCAATCGGCGTACTGATGTACGGACGCATGACGTACGGCGAATGGTTGCGTGGAAGGGGCTACCGGGTCACGTCGGCGTACCGACGGTCGCGGCCGTGTCCTGGTCGGGCTCCCCCACGAACGTCCGCCACAGCTCCGCGTACCGGCCGCCCCGGGCGAGCAGTTCGTCGTGCGTGCCGTCCTCCGCGACCCGGCCGTCGGCCATCACCACGACCCGGTCCGCGCGGGCGGCCGTGGTCAGCCGGTGGGCGACCACCAGCGTGGTGCGGCGGCCCGCGATGCGGTCGGTGGCCTGGTTGACCTGGGCCTCGGTGGCCAGGTCGAGGGCGGCGGTGGCCTCGTCGAGGAGCAGGATGTCCGGGTCGACGAGTTCCGCGCGGGCCAGCGCGATCAGCTGCCGTTGCCCGGCGGAGAGGTTGCGGCCGCGCTCGGCGACCTCGTGGAGGTAGCCGCCGTCCAGCGTGGCGATCATGTCGTGCGCGCCGACCGTGCGGGCCGCCGCCTCCACCTCGGCGTCGCTCGCGTCCGGACGGCCGTACGCGATGGCGTCCCGGACCGTGCCCAGGAAGAGGTACGCCTCCTGCGGGACGACGCCCAGACGGTGCCGGTACGACGTGATGTCGAGGGAGCGCAGATCGGTGCCGTCGACCGTGACCCGGCCACCGGTCGGGTCGTAGAAGCGGGCCACGAGCTTGACGAGGGTCGACTTCCCGGCGCCCGTCTCGCCGACGAACGCGACGGTCTGCCCGGCCGGGATGCTCAACGAGACCTCGCTGAGGGCCTCTTCTGCCTCGTCGGCGGAGCCGTACGCGAAGTCCACGTCCTCGAAGGCGATCTCGCCCCGCAGGGACAGGACTTCGAGCGGCTCGTCGGCGGCCTTCGTGGACGTCGGCTCCTGGAGCAGTTCCTGGATCCGGCCGAGCGAGACGGTCGCCTGCTGGTAGCCGTCGAAGACCTGCGAGAGCTGCTGCACGGGAGCGAAGAACAGGTCGATGTAGAGGAGGTACGCCACCAGCGCACCCGTGGTGAGGGTGCCCGCGTCGACCCGGCCCGCGCCCACGATCAGCACCGCTGCCGCCGCCACCGACGACAGCAACTGCACGAACGGGAAGTAGATCGAGATCAGCCACTGGCCGCGGATACGGGCCTGGCGGTAGCTGTCGCTGCGCTCCGCGAACCGCCTGCCGCCCGCGCCCTCGCGGCGGAACGCCTGGAGGATCCGCAGCCCGGACACCGACTCCTGGAGGTCCGCGTTCACCACGGACACGCGCTCACGGGCGAGTTCGTACGCCTTCACGCTGGAGCGGCGGAAGAAGAACGTGCCGATGATCAGCGGCGGCAGTGTCAGGAAGACGACCACCGCAAGACCCACGTCGATCACCAGCAGGGCGACCATGATGCCGAAGAAGGTGACCACCGAGACGAACGCGGTGACCAGGCCCGTCTGGAGGAACGTGGACAGCGCGTCCACGTCCGTCGTCATCCGGGTCATGATCCGGCCGGTCAACTCCCGCTCGTAGTAGTCGAGTCCGAGGCGCTGGAGCTGGGCGAAGATCTTCAGACGCAGTGAGTACAGGACGCGTTCGCCCGTACGCCCGGTCATGCGGATCTCGCCGGTCTGCGCCACCCACTGGACGACCACGGTCACCAGGGCGAGCGCGGACGCGGCCCAGACGGCGCCGAGGGCGACCTCGGAGACGCCCTGGTCGATGCCGTGCCGGATCAGGACCGGCAGGAGCAGGCCCATGCCCGCGTCCACGGCGACCAGACCGAGGCTGACGAGCAGCGGGAGCCCGAAGCCGCGCAGCAGACGCCTCAGGCCGTACGACTCCTCCGGCGTGACCGCGCGTGCCTCGTCGATCTCGGGAATGTCGGTGGCCGGGGGCAACGCGTCGACCTGGGCGAGGAGTTCGGGGGTCGCGGGCGAGCCGTCGAGGGCGGTGTCCTTCGGCTCGCGGTCACCCGTCCACAGGTGTGGGGTGACGCCCCGCTCGGCGTCGAACTCGGCGTCCAGCTCGTCCCGTACGGAGGTGTCCTCCTGAGGACAGGCCGGCCTGGCGTGACCGGGCGAGACGCCGCCCAGCTCGTCCGGGTCGGTCAGCAGGCGCCGGTAGAGAGGTGAGCGTTCGGTCAGTTCCTTGTGCGTGCCGATGTCGGCGAGGCGGCCGCCGTCGAGGACCGCGATGCGGTCGGCGAGGTTCAGGGTGGAGCGGCGGTGGGCGATCAGGAGCGTGGTGCGGTCCGCCATGACCTGTTTGAGGGCCTCGTGGATCTCGTGTTCCACGCGGGCGTCCACGGCCGAGGTGGCGTCGTCCAGGACCAGCAGGCGGGGGTCGGTGAGGATCGCACGGGCCAGGGCCACGCGCTGACGCTGGCCGCCGGAGAGGGTGAGGCCGTGCTCGCCGACCTTGGTGTCGTAGCCGTCGGGCAGCGCGGCGATGAAACGGTCCGCCTGGGCGGCCCGGGCCGCCTTCTCGATCTCTTCCCGGGTGGCCTCGGGGCGGCCGTACGCGATGTTGGCGCGGACGGTGTCGGAGAAGAGGAAGGAGTCCTCGGGGACGAGGCCGATCGCGGCCCGCAGCGAGTCGACGGTCAGCTCGCGCACGTCGTGGCCGCCGATGAGGACCGCGCCCCTGGTCACGTCGTAGAAGCGGGGCAGCAGGAGCGAGACCGTGGACTTGCCGGAGCCCGAGGAGCCGACGACCGCGAGGGTCTCGCCCGCGCGGATCTCGAACGAGAGGCCGTCCAGGACCGGGCGGCTGTCCTCGTACGCGAAGGACACGTCGTCGAACTCGACGGTCGCGGGGGCGTCGGCGGGCAGCGGTTTCGCGCCGTCCTTGATCGAAGGCTGGGTGTCGATCAGCTCCAGGACACGTTCGGCGCCGGCCCGGGCCTGCTGGCCGACCGTGAGGACCATCGCGAGCATGCGGACGGGTCCGACGAGCTGGGCGAGGTAGGCGGAGAAGGCCACGAAGGTGCCGAGGGTGATCTGTCCCTTGACCGCCAGCCAGCCGCCGAGGGCCAGCATGGCCACCTGCCCGAGTGCCGGGACCGCCTGGAGCGCGGGGGTGTACCTGGAGTTCAGCCGGATCGTGCGCAGCCGGCCCGCGAAGAGCTTGCGGCCGATCTCGCGGAGCTTGCCGGTCTCCTGGTCCTCCTGGCCGAATCCCTTGACCACGCGTACGCCGCTGACCGCGCCGTCCACGACACCGGCCACGGCGGCGGCCTGCGCCTGGGCGTACCAGGTGGCGGGGTGGAGCTTGGAGCGGCTGCGCTTGGCGATGACCCACAGGGCGGGGGCGACGGCGAGGGCCACCAGCGTGAGCGGCAGCGACAGCCAGGCCATGATCACGAGGGAGATCAGGAAGAGCAGTACGTTCCCGACCGTCATCGGGAGCATGAAGAGCAGGCCCTGGATGAGCTGGAGGTCGCTGGTCGCGCGGCCCACCACCTGGCCGGTCGACAGTTCGTCCTGGCGCCGGCCGTCGAGGCGGGTGATCGTCCCGTACATCTCCGTGCGCAGGTCGTGCTGGACGTCGAGCGCGAGGCGGCCGCCGTAGTAGCGGCGGATGTAGGTGAGGACGTAGACGACGACTCCGGCGCCGATCAGCATGGCGGCCCAGGGGGCCATGCCCCGCGTGTGGTCCCCGACGACGTCGTCGATGATCACCTTCGTGACCAGCGGGACCAGGGCCATGACGGCCATGCCCACGAGCGAGGCGCCCAGCGCGAGCACGACGTCCTTCGGGTACCGCCAGGCGTACCCGGCCAGCCGTCGTGCCCATCCCCGCTGTGTCGCCACGAGTGCCTTCCATCCGTCCAGTCGATCCTGATCGTCCGGAAGGCACCAACGCGGACGGGAGGGGATTTCATCCCTCCGCAACAATCGGGCCCATGTTCGGGGCAGCGGTCAGAGGCGGATCCGGAGGGAGTAGAAGCGGGTGATCTGGACCGGGTTCTGGTTGTCGTCGCTGACCAGGAGCAGGTTCAGACGGCCGTGGCCGCCGCCCGTGACCGCGAGACCCTCGATGTTGTCGAGGAGCGGGTTGGGCTGGGGCTGCTTGGCCTGGGCGCCGAGTGAAGGACAGTTCACGAGGTCGGCGAGCAGGGTCTTGCGGGCGAGGCGTACGCCGCTCTGGCCGGTCAGGTTGTCGATGCCGGACGTGTCCGTGGCACGGCGCAGATCGGCGAGGTAGAGGCGGACCGTGTTGCCGACGCCCGCGGTGAAGCCGCGTTCCAGGACGAGGAGGCGGCCGTCGGGGGTGGCCGTGGTCTCGGAGACGTTCAGACCGGTGTCGGTGCGGTAGCCGTACTGGGCGTCGAGGGCGAAGTGGCCCCGCTGCCGCTCCCAGGTCTGGAAGCGGACGATGCCCGTGGTGTCCCCCGCGAGGGAGCCCTCCATGCCGGCCAGCAGGGTGCGGCGGCCGGGGAGGAAGGTCAGGCCCTCGAAGGTCTGGTTCGACGTGGCCCGGCCGGCGGGGGCGACCCTGAGCGCGTCCGGTACGGGGAGGCGGTCGAGGATGCGGCCGTCGCGGGCGTAGCGGCGTATGGAGGGCTCGGTCTCGGAGGCGACCAGGCGGGTGCCGTCGCGGTCCACGGCCAGGCCCTCGGAGTCGAGCGCGGCACCGGTCTCGTCTGCGAGCGGCACGACGGAGGCGGGCCGGAGGGCCTTCCGGTCCAGCGTGAAGAGTGCGGACCGGTCGGAGACCGCGGCGATCCTGCCGTCGCGGTCCACGGCGAGCGCGGAGAAGTTGCCGACGAACGTGCCCTCGTACGTCGTCTTGTCGAGCGCGTCGGAGAAGCTCTCGATGGAGACGGAGGGCGAACAGGCGTTGCCGCGCTGGGCGTTGGCGGGCGCTGCCGCGGTGAGGCAGGCGGCTGCCGCCAGGGCGGCCGTGACGGTGGCGAGGAGTGGTCTCAGGCGCATGGCGTCACGGTAGGCGGAGGTGGGTTGAGGGGGAGGGTACTGGCCGTTAATTCCAGGGAGTCGGCAACTCCGGGGAGCCAAGGGCCGGAGTCGAGGGCTGGGGATCGAGGGTCGGGATCGAGGGCCGGGATCGAGGGCCGGAGTCACGTGGGCACCGGTGCCCACGCGACTCCGACCAAGCCCTGGATCTCAGTCCTGGTAGACCTTGTTGTTGCCCGCGCCGCCGGAGAGCGTGTCGTTGCCCTGGCCGCCGTGGATCACGTCGTCGCCAGTGTTGCCGAAGATCGTGTCGTCGCCCTGCAGGCCGTACAGGGTGTCGTTGCCCCGGCCGCCGTAGAGGGTGTCGTTGCCTGAGCTGCCGCGCACGATGTCGTTGCCGTCGTCGCCGTACAGAGTGGTGTAGCCGAGGTCGTCCTCGCCGGTCACCGTGAGGATGTCGTTCCCGGCACCGCCGCTGCAGTGGTACGCGCAGCCGGTGAGGATGGTGTCGTCGCCGGCCTCGCCGAAGGAGCCGTTGACCCAGACACCGTCGATGCCTTCGAGGTGGTCGTCGCCGTCCCCGCCCTTGAGGACGTTCGCGCCCTTGCCACGGATGACGTCGTCGCCCGGGCCGCCGTCGAGGGTGCCCTGCGTGAAGACGTCGTCGCCGACCGTCACCGTGTCGTCTCCGTCACCGAGGTCGACGTCGTAGATGTCCGAGTCGTCGGACCCCAGGGGCTCGGGCTCCACGCACTCGACGACGGTGCGGTCGGTCGCCGACGGGTACGTGCACGCGTCCGTGGTGATGGTGATCTCGAACTTGTCCCGGAAGGTGACGAGGTAGTCGCCGCCGAACTCGTTCGGGTCGACGTCGATCACCTTGGTGGAGATCTGCAGGTCGTTCACCTGTCCGGCGGCGGCCCGGTACCAGATCGCGCCGTCATAGCGCTCGACGGTGGCGGTGGTCGTAGCGGCCGCCGTGTCCGTGGTGTCCGCCTGGGCGGCGGGCGCGGCGAGTACGGCTCCTCCCAGAGCCAGGACGAGGGTGGAGGTGGCGGCGATGCTTCCTAAAAAGCGCATGCGAAAAAGACCCTTCGTGGAGTGTGTGCTGAACGGAGTCGGCGTCTGCGGCGAGGGCGCCGGTGAAGTCGTCGGCGCCCTCGCCGCGATCGGCGATCGGACGGCCGGTGCGGCCTGTGTGCGCGGTCCGTGCGGTCTGTGACGGGTGTGGCGGGTGTTGTTTTCCGATCACCCATTCAGACAGCGGACCGAGTGCGAGGGTTGCCCCCGGAAATCGCTTCTTTTCGCCGAACTCAGCAGGTCAGCGGGGGTTGCTAGCACTCCTTGGTGAGCTCTTGCGGAAGCCCGGGTGAACGTTCTCCCTCATCGTGGAGGCGCCCTGATGCCGGACCGTCGTCATGGCGAGTTTCGCGACCGTGGCCGGCGGGATGCCGGTGGTGTCGATCAACTCGGCCTCCCCGCGCAGCCAGGGCAGCGCCTCGTCGTAGTCGTGGAGATGGTCCAGGCGCCACCGGCGGGCGCCGATGCTCTCGGGATCCGTGTCGTTCTGGATGCGTTCGACGAGCGTGTTGTGGTCGGCGTGGAGGACGAAGTGGCGTAAGGGAATGCCGGCTTGGACCAGTCCCGTGCGGATCTCACGCCAGTACGGCTTCTCCAGCACGGTCTGCGGGACGACCAGCGTGCCGCCCACGTGGTCGAGCACCTGTCGCGCGGTCTCCACGACGAGACCGCGCCACGGCGGGAATTCCTGGAAGTCGCGGGCCGGCTTCCCCAGGACGTGCCGGAGCATGTAGCCGACCTGTTCGGTGTCCAGGAGCCTGGAGTCCGGGAGGAGGGTGGTGAGTTGCCTGGCGGTCGTGGTCTTGCCCACTCCGAAGGCGCCGTTGAGCCAGATGATCATGAAGCGGGCACCGCCGGGAAGGCCTCCTGCGGGTCGGTCGTGGGCGTGTAACGCTGCGCTCTGGTCGGCACGAGGTCCTTGTGGATGGCCTTGGCCACGGCCTGGATCGTCGTCACGCCGTAGTTCATGGTGCTGTTGCCGTGGGTCAGGATCGAGATCGTGTAGTCGTGGCCGGCTCCGTTGAAGGTGCCCACGCTGTGGACCCGCCAGCCATGGGTGGAGCGGGACAGCCAGCCGTTCTTCACATGGACGGCGACGGAGGAGGGGGCTCCCGCCGGGGTGCCCCAGCGCTGCGAGGAGACGACCCTGCCCATGAGTTTGAGTACGTAGGCCCGGGAGTTGTCGCTCAGCACCGTGTTCCTGGCGGTGAGCAGCGCGAGGAGCTTCTGCTCGTCCTGGACCGTGATCTGGGTGAGGCCCCAGTAGCCGTTCGCCCCCGGCCTGGTCCGGGACATGCCGGCCGCGGCGAGGAAGCCCTTCACCTTGGTGGTGCCCAGCTGGTTCCAGAGCTTGGTCGTGGCCGCGTTGTCCGACTTGGTGATCATGGCGGTGGCCAGATCGGACTCCCGCTGGGTGAGATGGCGGTTGTGCTTCTTGGCGTCCCAGAGAAGCGTGGCGAGGACGGTCACCTTGACGACGCTGGCCGAGTCGTAGGCCTGGGTCGGTCTCAGCGTGCAGGTGGTGTTGGTGCTCCGGTCGTGGAGGCCGACCGCCACGGTGCCCCTGCGGTTCGCGAGGGCCGTGGTGATGTCCTTCTGCAGTTTGGTCGCCAGGGCCGACTGGTTCGACGTGCAGGTCGCCTGCGGTGTCGTGGCCGCGGTCGCTGGTGCCACGGCCACGGTGAGCGGCACTAGGACCCCGGCACCGAGGCCCGCGCAGAACACGCGGGTACGCCGGGATATCCGGTGAGTCATCGAGTACTTCCATCCCCTTGGGTACGAACGAGCGCGCCTCGGCGCACTCGCCTCTCTCGACTCATCGGGATGGCTGGGGGTTGTACGCGTGTACGCGTGTTCCTGGAAGGGAAGTTGGGTGGCTTCGGGGCCCGGAGAGGGGATGCCGAATCCCCCGTGCGCGGATCCCCCCTCGCGCGACAGCGGTCGCGGCTGCTGCGGCTACTTCTGGGTGACCTGCTCGGCGATCCCCTTCTTGATCGTCACCTCCACCGTCAGGTTGCCTGCCTCGGCGGCGGCGTCCAGGTCATCGGCGGTGCACTTCTCCGCTCCCGCGGTCTCGGGGTCACCGCAGATGTCGCCGCCCGTGATCTCCGTGTCCTCGGCGACCCAGAAGGCACGCTCGCCGACCAGCAGCTTGCCCGGCGCCAGGAACGTCAACGTGCCGGAGAACGTACCGTCCGAACCCGCCGGCGGCTCCGAGGAGTCGCCGCCCCCGCCCTCCGCGGCGAAGACCTTGGTGGCTATGCCCTTCTCGATCGACACCTCGGCCTCGGTGTTCCCGGCCTTCGCGGTGTCGTCCAGCTGGTCGGCGGTGCAGTTCTCCGCTCCCGCGGTCTCGGGGTCGCCACAGATCCCGGCGCCCTGGATCACCGTGTCCTCCGCGACCCAGAAGGCACGCTCGCCGACCAGCAGCTTGCCCGGCGCCAGGAACGTCAACTTGCCGGAGAACGTACCGTCCGAACCCGCCGGCGCCTCCGAGGCGTCGGCGCCACCGGAAGCCGCGGGAGAACCGGCGGGGGCCGAGGCGCTGGGAGAGTCCGAGGCACCGGCAGGCGAGGAGGCATCCGCGCCGGCGGAGTCCTCGGGGCCGCACGCGGTGAGGAACAGACCCGTGGCGGCCAGGAAACCGACGGCGGCGAGCGTGCGGGTGCGGGTGCGGCTGAGCGACATGTCGGGGTGCCCTTTCGGCGTCATTGCTTGTTGATCTCAACACGTCAAACGCCGTACGCAGCAAGCGCGTTCATCGGCAGCCACTCCTGTTGCACAGCCGGTATGAACCGCCGGTAACTGTTACAGGGCAGCGCCCTCTGTGACCGTCCGGCCCTGTCGCCGATCAGCGCCCTCTATCTATGACCGTCCGGCTATGGCCGTCCGGCCCTTTACGTGTTCATACGCTTCCATGGGACCCCCCTTCCCCCACTCACAGCCGGGGCCCAGGTTCACCACAGCCCTCGCCCACACGGCGCTCGCACGATGCATGCGTGACATCTGCCACCGATCCGTTCCCCCACGCCCCCGAGGCCGCTCAGGCCGCCCCTGCAGCAGACCGGGCCGCCTCCTGCCCGCCTCCCGCCGAGACCGGCGCGCGGCCAGGGAAGCCACCCCGCTGGTCGCTTCCCGCGCTGGTCGCGATCATGGTCCTGGCCGGGGTGCTGTACTCCTGGAACCTCTCCTCGTCCAGCCTGAACAGCTTCTACAGCGCCGCCGTGTTCAGCGGTACGCAGAGCTGGAAGGCGTGGTTCTTCGGGTCGTTGGACGCGGGGAACTTCATGACCGTCGACAAGCCCCCCTTCGTCCTGATGGTGATGGGGCTGTCCTGCCGGGTCCTCGGGTACGGCACCTGGCAGATGATGCTGCCGCTGGTCGCCTCCGCCCTCGGCACGATCTGGATCCTGCACGCGTCGGTCAAGCGGGTCTGGGGCCACGGCGCCGCGGCCGTCGCCGCGCTCGTCCTCGCCCTCACCCCGATCACCGTCGCCATCAACCGCGACAACAACCCGGACACACTGCTCGTCTTCCTGATGGTCGCGGGCGCCGCCCTGGCCCTGCGCGCCGTCCACAACGGCAGGCTGCTGCCGCTCGTCGGCTCGGCCGTCTGCTTCGGCCTCGCCTTCAACACCAAGATGCTCCAGGGCTACATCGCCCTGCCCGCCGTCTTCGCGGTCTACCTGTACGCGGCCCGGGGCGGCCTGCTGCGCCGGGTACGCAACCTCGCGATCGCCGCGGTCGCCCTCGCCGTCTCCAGCTTCTGGTGGGCGGCGGCCGTGTCGCTGGTGCCCGCCGCCGACCGGCCGTACATCGGCGGCTCGACGGACGGCACCGCCTGGAACCTGATCATGGGCTACAACGGCCTGGGCCGCGTCTTCGGCGGCGAGGGCAACGGCGGCGGTGGAGGCGGTGGCGGAGGCGGCTTCTCCGGGACCGCCGGGATCGGCCGGATGTTCAACGAGGTGCTCGGCGGCCAGATCTCCTGGCTGCTCCCCTTCACCGCCATCGCACTCGTCGGCGGTCTCGTACTGCGCGGCCGCGCCCCCCGTACGGACCTGACGCGGGCCGCGCTGGTGCTGTGGGGCGGCTGGACCGCGCTGCACTACCTGACCTTCAGCCTCGCCGAGGGCACGATGCACCCCTACTACACGACCGCCCTCGCCCCCGGCATCGCGGCGCTGTGCGGAGGCGGCGGGCTGATGCTCCTGCACGCCTTCCGGACCGACAAGAAGTGGCTGTGGGTCCTGCCCGTCGCGTTCGCCGCCACCGGCATCTGGGCCGTCGTGCTGCTGCGTCGGGCCTCCGACTGGAACTCGTGGCTGTGGCCGACCGTCGCCGCGGTGATGGTCCTGGCGATCGTCGGACTCTTCCTCTTCCGGTCCGGCCGGCGCGTACGGCTGCTCGCCGTCGCCCTGACCGCGGCCGTCGCCGCCTCCCTCGCAGGACCGACCGCGTACGCGGCCTCGGTGACCGCGGGTTCGAGCGGCGGCATGAGCGGTACGAACCCGACGGCCGGCCCCACCACGGGCGGCGGCATGGGTGGCGGACCCGGCGGTGGCGGTGGCGGCCGGGGCGGCTTCCCCGGCGGCGGTGGCGGCCAGGCCCCGGGCGGCCAGCAGCAAGGCAACCAGCAGGGCAACCAGCAAACCGGTGGCGAGGCCCCGGGTGGCGGCCAGACGGGTACGCCGCCCAGTGGCGCGCCCAGCGGCCAGCAGCCCAGCGGCGGGCAGCAGCAGAACGGCCAGGAACAGGGCACCGGCCAGACCGGCACCCCGCCGAACGGCACCTCCGGCACGGGCGAGCAGGGCGGCGACGCCGGCTCCCGCCCCGGTGGCATGGGCGGCGGCGGTGGCATGGGCGGCGGTCCCGGCGGCGGCGCGGACAGCGCGATGGTCACGTACCTGGAGAAGCACCGCGACGGCGCCAAGTGGCTGGTGGCGGTGTCCAGTTCGCAGAGCGCGGCCCAGCTGATCGTCAGCACGAAGCAGCCCGTCATCTCCATGTGGGGCTGGTCCGGCAGCGACAAGGCCATGACCCTCGCCAAGCTGAAGGAGCTCGTGAAGAAGGGCGAGCTGCACTACATCGTGCTCGGCGGCGGCATGGGCGGTGGCAGGGGCGGCGGCGACAGTGCCAGCTCCGAGGTGACCGCCTGGGTCCAGGAACACGCGACGGCGGTGAAGGCGAGCGAGTACAGCGACGCGTCGTCCGAGTCCTCCGCCGACTCCGACAGCTCCGACTCCCAGAACACCCAGGCGCTCTACCGCCTGGACGCCTCGGACGTCAACTAGGGCAAACCCTCCCCCGATTGGGGAGAACCCTCGCTCTTCGCAGCCCCTGGACCGGCAACGGCCAGGGGTTGCGTCGTATGCGAGAACGTCACACAAACGCCTCCCCCCGGTTACACGAGCGACCCCATGTCCATGTCACGCTCCCGATTGACCGAAGTGTCAACACGCGTAGAACGCGGGCCCGTTGAGCTGGATTCCGCGTCCTGGCGCGTGCCGTTCCCGGGAAAGGGCACCCCCATGTCCGTTGCGCACAAAGGCAGTTGGAAGGCGCTGACGGTAGGCGTTTCCGCCGTCCTCGTCGGCCTCACGCTCCCGACGGTCGCCGCGACCCCCGCCGCGGCGACGACCACCGCGTACGACGACACGTACTACGCGGGCGCGATCGGCAAGACCGGCACGGCCCTCAAGAGCTCGCTGCACTCGATCATCAGCGACCAGACCGCGATCTCGTACTCCGCGGTCTGGAACGCGCTGAAGGTCACCGACCAGGACCCGAACAACAGCAGCAACGTGGTTCTGCTGTACTCCGGCATCTCGCGGAGCAAGACCCTCAACGGCGGCGCGACCGGCAACTGGAACCGCGAGCACACGTGGGCCCAGTCGCACGGCGACTTCGGCACCTCGGCCGGCCCCGGCACCGACCTGCACCACCTGCGCCCCGAGGACGTCCAGGTCAACAGCATCCGCGGCAACAAGGACTTCGACAACGGCGGCAGCAGCTTCACCAACAGCGGCGGCAGCCTCACCGACTCGAACTCCTTCGAGCCCCGCAGCGCCGTCAAGGGCGACGTCGCCCGCATGATCCTCTACATGGCCGTCCGTTACGAGGGCGACGACGCCTGGGAGGACCTGGAGCCCAACGACGCCGTCACCAACGGCAGCGTCCCCTACCACGGCCGGCTCTCGGTCCTGAAGCAGTGGAACGAGGCGGACCCGCCCAGCGCCTTCGAGGAGCGCCGCAACGAGCTCATCTACTCGAACTACCAGGGCAACCGGAACCCGTTCATCGACCACCCCGAGTGGGTCGAGGCGATCTGGTAGACCGACGGTGACCCGCGCTGAACTCCCTGTGACAGAAAGGGAGTTCAGCGCCACTCCTGTCCCCTCGGTTACGAATCCATGACATTGGGGCGTACAACTGGGGGCGCTCGGATCGAGTCGAACTCACTGAACGCGGCATTCCGCGTGCAGAACCGACCGACTCGAAAGGCTTACGTATGTCCCGAGCACACCGCCGAACTCGTACCGCGCTCACCGCACCCCTGGCAGCCGCGGTGCTGCTCGCCGGAGGATTCGGCGCCATGGCCCTCTCCGGGGCCTCGGCGCAGGCGGCCACCGGGTCCGCGGACGCGCAGGACGACTTCAACGGCGACGGATACGCCGACCTGGTCGTGTCGGCCCCGGACGCCACGATCTCCAGCAAGACCAAGGCGGGTTACGTGGCCGTCACGTACGGCTCCGCCAATGGCGTCTCCGCCGCCAACAAGAAGCTCATCAGCCGCTCCACAACCGGCGTTCCCGGCTCCGCCACCGCGAACCAGCGCTTCGGGACCAACTTCACCAAGGGCGACCTGGACGGTGACGGCTTCAGCGACCTGGTGATCTCGGGTGGCACTGCCGGTTCCGTCATCCTCTGGGGCTCCGCCTCCGGACTCACCGGTGGCACGGCGATAGCCGGGTACGGCCAGTCCCCCACGACCGGTGACTTCGACGGCGACGGCAAGACGGACCTCGCCCTGTTCGAGCAGGTGTCCTCCTTCGGCGACGAAGCCCCCAGCAGCGCCGCCGCCGTGTGGAAGGGACCGATCTCGCGAACCGGCACGCCCACCGCCGTCCTGCCCGTCCTGGACAAGTCCCTGTGGTGGGGCTACGACGCCGACGACGCCTCCTGCGCCACCAACGGCGGCTGCGAGGAGGACGCCGACTCCATCAGCGGCCCCTACACCTCCACCGAGACCGGTGACGTCAACGGTGACGGCAAGGACGACATCGTTGTCTGGGAGTACAAGGGCGACGGCGTCTACGGCAACCGCCTGCTCCTCGGTGGCGGCAGCACGGGCTTCAAGAGCGGCTGGGTCCCCGGTGAGGCCGCCGGCAACAGGACGGGCACCGGCGTCGGGGACGTCAACAACGACGGCTTCGACGACGTCGTGGTCGGCAACGACTGGGGCAGCGGCACCGTCAAGGTCGCTCTCGGTTCGGCCACCGGCCTGTCCTCGGACCGCGTCCAGACCTTCAACCAGGACAGCCCCGGGTTCCCCGGAGTCGAGGAAGAGGAGGACGAGATCGGCGGGTCGGTCTCGGTCGCGGACGTCACGGGTGACGGCTACGCCGACATCGCGCTCGGCATCCCGGGCGAGGACATCGGCGACATCTACGACGCCGGCTCGATCGCCCTGGTCCCCGGCAGCGCCTCCGGCGCCACGGGCGCCGGAACGAAGACCTTCCATCAGAACACCGCCGGTATCCCCGGAGTCGCCGAGAACAGCGACGAGTTCGGTGTGAGCACCGCTCTCCTGGACCTCAACGGCGACGGTCACTCCGACCTCGCGGCCGGTTCCACGGCCGAGAACGCCCAGAACGGCGCGGTCTGGGTGCTGAAGGGCACGGCGAGCGGCCTCACCGCCACGTCGTCGTTCGCGTTCGGCGCCGGTGACCTCGGCGCGCCCGCCACGGCGGCGCACTTCGGCGCGCACCTGCGCTGAGCGAGCCGTCTACGGACATGACGGTGGGGCGGCCTCGTGCCGCCCCACCGTCATGTCCGGGCCGGATCTCCCGGTCAGGGGCGGTTCAGCCCAGATGCGTCGGCGCGAACATCCGCAGCAGCGCCGGCAGCACGACCACCGAAGGCCCGGGCGTGGCAAGGGACTTGGCGAGGTCGTCGGCGAGGGTGTCCGGGGTGGTCCGTACGCCGGGGACGCCGAAGGACTCCGCGAGGGCCACGTAATCGGGGCGGGACAGTTCCGTCGCCGTGGACTGGCCGAAGGCGTCGGTCATGTACTCGCGCAGGATGCCGTAGCCGCCGTCGTCGACGATGAGCCAGGTCACGTCGAGGTTGTGCTGCCTTGCGGTGGCCAGTTCGGCGATGGAGTACAGCGCGCCGCCGTCGCCGGAGACCGCGAGGACGGGGTGGGTAGGGTCGGCCACCGCGCCGCCGATGGCCGCCGGGAAGGCGTAGCCGAGGCCGCCCGCGCCCTGGGCGGAGTGCATGGTGTTCGGCCTGCGGGCGTCGAAGGCGGACCAGGCCCAGTAGGCGAGGATCGTCATGTCCCAGAAGCTGGCCGACCGGTCGGGCAGGGCCTCGCGGACGGCGGCCAACACCCTTTGTTCCAGGGTGAGTTCCTGGGAGTCGATGCGCTCGCGGACGAGGTCGAGCACGGTCCGTACGCGGTCCGCGGCCTCCGCGTCCTCCCGTACGGGCACGGTTTCGAGGAGGGCCGACAGGGCGAGGCGGGCGTCCGCGTGGATGCCGAGGGCCGGGTGGTTGGACTCCAGTTTGCCGAGGTCGGCCTCGATCTGGATGACACGGCCGCGGGGCTTGAACGTGTAGTAGTTCGAGGAGAGTTCACCGAGCCCCGAGCCGACGACGAGCAGGACGTCGGCGTCCTCCAGGAAGTCCGTGGTGTGCCGGTCCTCCAGCCAGGACTGGAGGGAGAGCGGGTGGTTCCAGGGGAAGGCGCCCTTGCCGCCGAAGGTGGTGACGACGGGCGCGTTCAGCCGCTCGGCGAGCTGCCGCAGCTTGCCGGACGCGTCGGACCGTACGACTCCGCCGCCCGCGATGATCGCGGGGCGGGCCGCCTTCGAGAGCAGGTCGGCGGCCACGGCGGTCAGTTCGGGGCGGGGCGGGAGGTCGTGGGGCGCGGCGTCCGCGGCCGTGACGACGGGCAGTGACGTCTCGGCGAGGAGCACGTCCTGCGGGATCTCCAACCACACCGGGCCGTGCGGGGCGGTGAGCGCCGATTCCCAGGCCTCGGCGATCGCGGACGGGATCTGCGACTGCGTACGGACCGTGTGGACGGACTTCACGACGCCCCTGAACGAGGCCTGCTGGTCGGGGAGTTCGTGCAGATAGCCGTGCCGTCCGCCGCCGAGTCCCGCGCTAGGGATCTGGCTGCTGATGGCGAGGACGGGGGCGCTCGCGGCGGCGGCCTCCTGGAGCGCGGCCAGCGAGGTCAGCGCGCCCGGGCCGGTCGACAGGAGCAGCGGGGCGGCCTCGCCGGTGATGCGGCCGTACGCGTCCGCCGCGAACCCGGCGTTGTTCTCGACCCGCAGGCCGATGTAGGCGAGGTCGGAGCGGCGCAGCGCGTCGAACATGCCGAGCGCGTGCTGGCCGGGCAGGCCGAAGACGGTGGTCGCGCCGAGACCAGTGAGGGTCTCCACGACCAGGTCTCCGCCGTTGCGTCCGGGGGGAGGGTTGAGTGCGGCCTCCGTCTGTGCGGCGGTCGGGCGGAGCACCAGGTCGTGGTCGTGGGTCACTTGGCGTCGGTCTCCTCGGGCGCCTGCGCGTTCTTCTCGCGGGCCTGCGCGATCTGGCGGGACATGATGGTGGTGAGTTCGTACGCCGTGTGGGACGCGGCGACGGAGGTGATCTCGGCGTGATCGTACGCGGGGGCGACCTCCACGACGTCGGCGGAGACCAGGTGGCAGGAGGCCAGGCCGCGCAGGATCTCCAGGAGTTCGCGGGAGGTCATGCCACCGGCCTCGGGCGTGCCGGTGCCGGGCGCGTGGGCCGGGTCGAGGCAGTCGATGTCGATGGAGATGTAGAGCGGACGGTCGCCGATGCGCTGCCGGAGCTGGTCGGCGACCTCGTCGGCGCCACGCCGGTAGATGTCGGCGGAGGTGACGATGCCGAAGCCGAGCTTCTCGTCGTCGGTGAGGTCCTGCCGTCCGTAGAGCGGGCCGCGCGTGCCGACGTGGGAGAGGGCCTCCGTGTCCAGGATCCCCTCCTCGACGGCCCGGCGGAACGGGGTGCCGTGGGTGTACTCCGCGCCGAAGTACGTGTCCCAGGTGTCGAGGTGCGCGTCGAAGTGGAGCAGCGCGACCGGGCCGTGCTTCTTGGCGACCGAGCGCAGCAGCGGCAGCGCGATGGTGTGGTCGCCGCCGAGGGTCATCAACCGGGCGCCGGTGCCGAGGAGTTCGTCGGCGGCGCCCTCGATGGTCTCGACGGCCTCGTTGATGTTGAACGGATTCGCGGCGATGTCACCGGCGTCCGCGACCTGGGCGAGGGCGAAGGGCGAGGCGTCCTGGGCCGGGTTGTAGGGGCGCAGGAGCCGGCTCGCCTCGCGGATCGCGTTGCCGCCGAAGCGGGCCCCCGGCCGGTACGAGACGCCCGCGTCGAACGGCACACCGACGACGGCGACGTCGGTGGTGCCGACCTCGTCGAGCCGGGGCAGCCGGGCGAAGGTCGCCGGTCCCGCGAACCGCGGCACGCGGGACGAGTCGACGGGGCCGCGGGGCGTCTCGTAACTGCTCATGGGGGTAATGCCTTCTTTCCTGCGATTCACACGCTTCATCGCGTATGTGCTGCTTCTCCGACTCTACTGGTGAGCCGGAACCGATTCGGACACGGGTTCGGAGCCGCGGCCCGCCAGCCGCTCGCGCCAGGCGGCGAGGACGGCCGCGTCGGTCGCCGGGGTGGCCAGCGAGACGATCACGTAGACGGCCAGGGAGGAGAGGAGCCCGTAGTAGATGGGTTCGTTGGCGAGGATTCCGTAGGACGCCATCAGGCCGATCACCGCGAGGCCGCCGACCACGACGGCGGCGAGTGCGCCCTGGGCGGTACCGCGCTTCCAGAGCAGACCGCCGAGGATGGGCACGAGGAGGCCGCCGACGAGCAGGTTGTACGCGACGGTCAGGGCCTCGATGACGTTGTTGAGCGCGATGGCCGTACAGATCACCGCGATGCCCATGATGAGGATGAAGGCGCGGTTGTCTCTCACCTCGTCGCGCTCCTCGCCGGAGGCGATGGCGTCGGAGGCGGTGGTGACGGAGGCGGTGGTGACGGAGGCGGTGGTGACGGAGGCGGTGGTGACGGAGGCGGTGGTGACGGCTCCGCGCAGCCGCGACCAGATGTCGTTGTTGGCGACGGTCGCGCAGGCGATGAGGGCTCCGGAGGACGTGGACATCACGGCGGCGAGGGCTGCGGCAAGCACCAACCCCCGTACGCCCATGGGCAGTTCGTCCTTCACGATGGTCGCGAAGGCGTCGTCGGCGCTGCCCAGCTTCGGGTAGAGGACCTTGGCCGCCGTGCCGATGACGGCACCGGCGAGCGCGTAGACCAGGCAGTACGTGCCCGCGACGGTGCCGCCCCACTTGGCGGTGCGGTCGCTCCCCGCGGTGAACACGCGCTGCCAGATGTCCTGCCCGATCAGCATGCCGAACGTGTAGATCAGCACGTACGTGAAGATCGTCTCGCCGCCGATGCCCAGCGGGTCGAAGTACTCGGTGGGCAGCTGCGCCTTCATCTCGCTGAACCCGCCGGCCTTGACGACCGCGATGGGCAGCAGGAGCAGCAGCACACCGATGGTCTTGACGACGAACTGCACCATGTCGGTGAGGGTGATCGACCACATGCCCCCGAGCGTCGAGTACGCGACGACGATCGAGCCGCCGAGGATGATCGCGATCGTGCGGTTCATGTCGAAGAGGACGTCGAAGATCGTGGCGTACGCGATGGTCGACGTGACCGCGAGCATGAGGGTGTACGCCCACATGACGACGCCGGAGATGACACCGGCCCGGCCTCCGTACCGGAGATCCAGCATCTCGGAGACGGTGTAGACCTTCAGGCGGGCGATGCGGGCCGAGAAGAAGACGGACAGGGCCAGCAGCCCGAGGCCGATGGTGAAGACCATCCAGGCGCCGGAGAGCCCGTACTGGTAGCCGAGTCCGACGCCGCCGATGGTGGACGCGCCGCCGAGGACGATCGCGGCCATGGTGCCGGAGTACATCGTCGGCCCGAGCCGCCGCCCGGCGACCAGGAACTCGCTCTTGGACTTGGCGCGGCGCATGCCCCACCAGCCCATGGCCAGCATGCCGACCAGATAGACGACGATCACTGTGTAGTCGACGGCCATTGGGGGCTCCTCTTCGCGCGTTCGGTGGCGTGTCGTGCGGGTGGGTGTGTGCTGGGGGTTCGCCGGTGACTGACCGCTCGCAACGTCACGTGCGTGTTCGCTCGACGTTTTCGCGTGGCCGGTGCGCGGGGACATCCGCCCGTACCCGCGGCCTCCGGTGGGGACGACCCTAGGTGGCCGGAAAGCAACGATGAAGTGTACGTTTCATCCACAGTCACCAGATCCGATGGAGGAAACGTCCACCATGCCGGACTCTGCCGTTCCAGGCCCCGCCCCTGCAGTCCCGCCCACACCTCCTGTCCCCCTCGCCGCACTGCTGGCCCGGGAGGACCTCGGGCTGCGGCAGATCGCGGGGCCCCAGGATTCGGCCACGGTGATCCACTGGGCGCACACCTCGGAGATGGCGGACCCGTACCCCTATCTCCTCGGCGGCGAGCTGCTGCTCACGGCGGGGGTACATGTGCCGGAGGCGGCGGGCTCGGGCACGTACTTCGACGACTACGTCTCCCGGATCGTCGAGGCGGGCGGCGCCGCTCTCGGCTTCGGCGTGGCCCCGGTGCACGACACGGTCCCGCGCGCCCTGGTCGTGGCCTGCGACGACTACGGGCTGCCGCTCGTGGAGGTCCCGCCCCGCACGACCTTCTCCGGCGTGGCCCGGGCCGTCTGGCAGCTCATGGCCCAGGCCCGCCACACCGAACTGCGCCGCGTCACGGAGGCCCAGCAGAGCCTGGCCGCCGCCGCGGCCCGCCCGGACCCGGTCCCGTCGGTCCTGCGCCAACTCGCCCAGCGGGTGGGCGGCCGGGCCACGCTGTACGCCCCGGACGGCGGGGAGGTGGCTTCGGCGGGGCGGATGCCGGGGGCCGGCGCGGGCGGGGGATTGCGCTCGGGCGGGGGCGCGGGCGCCGGCGGGGAGGTGAGCGGGGCGTTGGCGGGGCTGGTGGCGGTGGTGCGGCCGACGGCGGAGGACGGTTCCGGGGGTGGGGGCCCCACTCCCTCCTCCGCGAGTGACACCGCCGCCGGGGTCCACCTCGCGGCGTACGCGCTCGGCACCGGGCAGGGTTTCGTGCTGGGCGTGGCGGCCCCGCGCCGCGATCCCGGCGACCACACGATCGCGTCCGTCGGGGCCGTACTCCTCTCCCTCCTCACCGGCGAGCACCAGAGCAGCGCGGGTGCGGCCCGCTCCTCGGCCCTCGTACGGCTACTGCTGGGCGCCCCTCCGGAGGAGGTCGCGCCGCTGCTGGGCGGGGGTGAGCGCTGGGTGGTGGTGCACGCGCGGCCGGACGGTCCGGCGCCGGACGCCGTGACCGCGTCCGCGCTGGGGGCGGCGCTCGGTTCGGCGCTGGTGGATGTGGACGGTGACGTCGTACGGGTCCTGGTGCCCGCGGGCCACCGTGAGTTGACCGTCCAGCCGGGCTGGACGTGCGGGGTGAGCGCCCCGGTCGGCGCCCACGAGTGGGCGTCCGCGGACACTCAGGCGGGCCGCGCCCTGTCCCGCGCGAGGGCGACCCGAGCCCGCCTGGTCCGCCACGGCGAACACCAGGGCCTGGCCGACCTGGTCCCGACGACGGAGGCCGCCGCCCACGCGCGTACGTTGCTGGCCCCCATCACCGCGAACCCGGCCCTCACGGAGACCCTCCGAACCTGGCTCTCCCTCCACGGCAGCTGGGACCGCACGGCAGTCGCCCTCTCCGTCCACCGCAACACGGTCCGCCAACGCATCGCCCGCTGCGCGACCCTGCTGTCCACGGACCTGGATGACCCGGACGTCCGCATGGAGATGTGGTTCGCGCTGCGGCACACATAAAAACGTTCCTCGCCCCCGCCGCCCTTACCCATTCCCGTCCCTTACTCGGGGGCTCCGCCCCCGAACCCCCGCTCCTCAAACGCCGGAGGGGCTGAAGATTTCGCAGCCCGGGCCGACACACCCAGCCCGTCCGGCGTTTGAGGACGAGCGCGTCAGCGCGATGCGGGGGTCTGGGGGCGGCAGCCCCCAGGGACGGGACGGGTAGGGGCGGCGGGGGCGAGAACCCGGTCGTGCCGTCGTCGCATCACGGAATCCCCCCACCCCCAGCCCAAACCCCGAGTGACCCATGTCCCACGGTTCGATACACCGGCGCCACCCAGCGGACCGCACCGGCAGAATGGGAGGCATGCCGATACCCGGGACCCCCAGCCGCGCCGACCTTGTCGACCACCTCGTACGGACGCGTATCGCGGGCGACGTAGCCACCCCCCGCGAGAACAACCTCTCCCACTACCGCAAGCTGGCGAACGGCGACCGCAACTACTGGCTCGGCCTGGAGCTCGGCGACCGCTGGACCGACGAGCAGGACGTCCTGGCGGTCATGGCCGAGCGATGCGGCGTGAACGACGACCCGGAGTACCGCTACGGCCAGGACACCATCGACCCGGACCTGACGGTCGACGCCCTGGAGCGGATGGCGGGCAGGCTGCGCAAGGCGGCCGCGGGCAAGCAGCGCGTGCTGTTCGCGACGGGCCACCCGGGCGGCCTCCTCGACGTGCACCGCGCCACCGCCGCCGCCCTGCGCTCCGCCGGCTGCGAGATCGTCGTGATCCCGGACGGCCTGACCACGGACGAGGGATACGTCTTCCAGTTCGCGGACGTCGCGGTCCTGGAGCACGGCGCGACCCTGTGGCACACGCACTCGGGCGAGCCGATGCGCGCGATCCTGAAGGGCCTGGAGAGCGCGGGCCGCCCGCTGCCGGACCTGGTCGTCGCCGACCACGGCTGGGCGGGCTG
Source organism: Streptomyces sp. NPDC033178 (assembly GCF_055577685.1). Classification (NCBI taxonomy): domain Bacteria; kingdom Bacillati; phylum Actinomycetota; class Actinomycetes; order Kitasatosporales; family Streptomycetaceae; genus Streptomyces; species Streptomyces sp. NPDC033178. Next base: position 291,110 of record NZ_JBVIPT010000012.1, on the reverse strand, counting down.
CGCGGGCCAGCTGGGCATCGACTCCATGGGCTACGCGGACTGCAACGACCCGGCCCTGTTCCTCGCGGAGTCCGAGGGCACGGTCCAGGTGACCATCCCCATGGACGACCACGTCACGAGCCCTCGGTTCTACGACCCGATGACGGCGTACCTACTGGACGCGGCGGGCCTCACCGAAACCGACACGGAGACAGACACGGACACCAACTGAGCTCTACCGACTGAGCTCTTGGGAGATCGCCCCTGCGGAGGCCCGTGGCTACTCGTCTTCGAAGATCTCCCCGGCGGACGTGGCGGTGGCAGCGCGGGTGAGCCAGGTGCTCAGGGTCGCGTGGTCCGTGCAGTTGCTGATTCGTTCTCGGACTTCGTCGGAGACGTCGATACCGCGGCCGGCCAGAACCAGCAGGAGCGCTTTGGCTTCGCCTTGAACTTCACCTTCGTCGCGCAGCTCTTGCGCCAGCGGGGACTGGAAGAAGGAGAGGTCCATGGTCACGAGTTTCCTCCAGTATTCGGCGACCGTGCCTGTACCCAGGCCCTGTGCGGTCAGTTCGATGAAGATGTCCGCTGCGCTCTCGTCGCGCTTGTGCAGATCTTTCAGGACGGCTGCCAGCGCATCCAGTATGGCCTGGGCCTCCGGATCGTTGTGGTGCAGAACGGCGGAAAGAACCGTCATCGGGATGTCGCGGGCCGCTGCCTCGGGGGTGGAGATGACAGGGATGTTGTCCGGTCCCAGAACCAGCGGTCGCACGGTGAGCGAGGGCCACTGGGGCGGTCCGATGTCCAGGTGCCGGGCGGCCCAGGCGGCGGTGCCACGGTCCTGGCAGACGACGACCAGCACCGGAGGCAGTTGGTACTTGGCATACAGGTAGGCCAGGTAGTAGGTCCAACTCGCAGGTTTCTTCGGGTCCTTCTTCCGCTGGGCCTCAACGGCGAGGACGAAGCTTCCGGAGGCGGCGGTGTCGACTCGCACCAGCGTGTCCACGCTCCGTTCGAGGGGGTGGTTCTCCGTGAGATCGGTAGGGAGCGGCGAGGAGGACACCGGGTCGTCGAACGGGATGCCGATCGCCCTGGCGGCGCGGACGAAGACACCGGGGTGCTGCTGGAAGATCCGGTGCATCGCCTCGTGTGGGGAACTGACCATGATCGTGCCGGGAACCTCTCGACGGGGCTGGACGGGTCGCCTGTCAGACGGCCGCGGGCAGGTGGGTACGAGAACGGCAGTCGCGACAGCGGCCGGGTTCGGGCGCGCGGAAGGCCCGGTCGCAGCTGTCGCAGTTGCGGAGCGGGTGCCTGACCGACGGGGGCGATTCGGGAGCGCGATACGGAGGTAGCGGCGGGAGTTGGGCCGCGAGGCGGTGGGCCAGGAACGCGGCTGGGCGGCGCAGCGGCTCAGGTGGCAGATCGGACGCCAAGGCGTCGCGTACGGCGGTGGGGGTTAGGTCCCGCTCCAGCCAGGCTGCGACTCCGGGGGCGAGGTGTTCGGCGTCGGTGGCGGAGAGGAGCAAGCGGGGGTCCTCGCGACGGAGGCCCGCCAGGACGTCGATGGCCGTCCGGAGGAGATCCGGGGAGGCGTACGCGGGCTTCGGTACGGCGGGAAGGGCGCGGCGTGTGGGCTGTTTCCGCTGCTCGGCCGCCCGCCGGGCCGGTGGCCTGGCCGAGGGGTCGGGCACGTCGTCGGTCGCGTCCCCGTGTCGCCCCGGCTGGTTGCAGGAGACTGTGCGGGTGATGATCCGGCCGCTCTCAGTGCGTTCACGGGTGCGGCGCAGGTAGCCGTGGGCCTCCAGTTCGCGCAGAGCGGCGGCGATACGGGTCGGCCCTTCGGGGAAACGTGCGGCGAGGGTCTTGATGTCGGCACGGGCGCCGGTGGGGAGCGACTGGATGTGGACGCCGAGCCCGATGGCCAGCCCTGACAGTTCCGGGTGCTGGGCGAGGTGGTTGCCGACGACCGTGAAACGGGTGGTGTGGCGTGAGTTGTCGTGCACGATGCCGCCGCCCGGGTGGGTGTTCGCGCGGGCGTTTCGACGGGGGTGGTTTTTGCCCGCGGTACGGGCCTGGGCGTGCGGGCGCACGCTAGGGTTCTGCGTATCCATCAGGAAGTTTGAGCCTTCCTCGGTGGTCAGGCCCTCGCACTGGGATTGCCGTCCCGGCGGGGGCCGTCGCATGTCTACGGTTGTTTGGCTGCTGCGGTTGTGCGGTGCCGCGCTGAGCGTAGAGCAGCCAACCTGTCCCGAAGCCAGCCCAGTTGGTGATGTTCACTCGCGCGAGTGAGCGCCCGCCGTGGGCGGGAGGGGTGTGGCTTGGTGAGGTTCCTTTCCCTCGCGTGGTCCTTTGGGAAGAGCGCCAGGGTCACCGGAACACACGGCGTCAGGCTCCGGTGAGTGCGGTGCCAGGTCGAACTCCGCCCATACGGTTTTTCGGGGGACGGGGCCCAGTTCGACGCCCCAGCGGTCCGCGAGGGCCTCAACGAGGAGCAGGCCGCGTCCGGACTCGGTGTCGGGGGACGGGTGGCGGTGGCGCGGGAGGTCGTCGCCGCGTGTATCCGTCACCTCGATGCGGAGAGTCTCACCGCGGGCCAGGAGGGCGAGACGGAAGTCCCGCCCTGGGAGACGGCCATGGGTGGCGGCGTTCGCGGCCAGCTCTGCGACCAGTTGCTCGGCGGCCTCGGTGACTCGGTACGGCAGGTCCCAGGTACGCAGCCACTCCGTGCCCAGGAGCCGGGCGAGGCGGGCACCGCGTGGCGTGGGCGACAACAGGACGCTGAAGTGACGGATGGGGGTGTCGAGTTGGGTGGACTTTTCCTTGTTCACGTCACTGAGCGTGGCGGCGCGTGCTTACCGTGAACAGTGACGACGCCGATGCGTACGGTGACTGTCCGGAGCTTGTCCGCTGTTGTCCGGGCTGTCGTGACCGGCCGTAGGGGTACGGGCGTTGCGGCACAGCGGTACGACGGAGGGGTGCGGTATGTCGGTGGACGGCGAGGTACGACGGCTCAAGAACGAGGCGGACGAGCCGGGTTGGGAGGTCGACCCGGACGACGACTGGGGAGTGGCGGTCGTCGCAACCGTGGGGCGACAGCTCAGGCTGCGGCGGGAGGCAGTGGGGATGAGGGCCGCCGAGTTCGGGGCGGCGGTGGGGTACGGGGAGGACCTGGTCTACAAGATCGAGGGCGGCAAGCGGATCCCCCGGGGCGAGTATCTGGACAGGGCGGACGAGGTGTTGGGGGCGGGTGGGTTGCTTTCGGCGATGAAGGAGGATGTGGCCAAGGTCCGGTATCCGAAGAGGGTTCGGGACCTCGCACAGTTGGAGGCGAAGGCAGTCGAGATCGGGGTCTACGAATGCAACGCCGTCAACGGGCTGTTGCAGACGCCTGAGCATGCACGGGCCTTGATCGAAGCCGGGCAGCCTCCCTACTCGCCGGACGACGTGGAGCGCATGGTGGCTGCTCGTGTGGCCCGACGGTCGGTCTTCGACAGGGACCCGGCGCCTTCTCTCAATTTCGTGCTGGAAGAGGCTCCACTGCGACGGGGCGTCGGGGGCACAATGGTCTGGCAGCAGCAGCTCGAACGTCTGCTGGAGGTGGGGCGGTTGCGTAACGTCACGCTTCAGGTGATGCCGACGAACAGCGACGCCCACCCAGGAATTGACGGCAGGATCGAGTTGCTCAAATTCGCCGACGGTACAGCGGTCGGACGCTCTGACGGCGCGTTCAACGGTCGGCCGGTCACTGATCCGAGGCAGCTTCGCGTACTTGAGCTGCGGTATGGAACCATCCGGGCTCAGGCTCTCGCCCCCAGGGAGTCGCTGGCCTTCATCGAGCAACTGCTGGGAGAAACATGATCCGCAAGGCCTCTGCCGGTGACGCCGTTGAACTGGCGTGGTTCAAGAGCAGCTACAGCAGCGGCACTGATGGCAACTCCTGCGTCGAGATCGCCCTCGCCCCCAACGCGGTGCACGTCCGTGACTCCAAGAACGACCGCGGACCTCAGCTCGCGCTCGCGCCGGGCGTGTGGGCGGACTTCGTGACGTACGCGTCGAGGAGCTGACCTCACCGCCCCCGGATCCGGATCACCGCGGAATCCGTACGACACCCTCCTGGATCACCGTGACCGCCAGCCGCCCGTCCTGCGTGTAGATACGGGCCTGGCCGAGGCCGCGCCCGCCGGAGGCGGACGGTGACTCCTGGTCGTACAGGAGCCATTCGTCGGCGCGGAACGGGCGGTGGAACCACATCGCGTGGTCCAGGGAGGCCCCGACCACGTCGCCCGTGACCCAGCCGCCGCGCCCGTGGGCGAGCAGTACGGAGTCGAGGAGCGTCATGTCGGAGACGTACGTGGCGAGACAGACGTGCAGGAGCGGGTCGTCGGCGAGCTTGCCGTTGGTGCGGAACCACACCTGGGAGCGGGGCTCGCGCTCCTCCCCCACGCTGGCGAACGGCGGCGCGTCGACATAACGGAGGTCGACGGCCTCACGCGCCTCCAACAGCCGCTCCACGACGCCCTGTTCGCGGTACAGGTCGACGTACTTCGGCAGCAGCTCGGCCGCCGTCGGCAGGGTCTCCGGATCGGGCGCGGGCGGCATGTCGGCCTGGTGCTCCATGCCCTCCTCGTACGTCTGGAAGGACGCGGAGAGGTGGAAGATCGGCTGGCCGTGCTGGACGGCGACCACCCGGCGGGTCGTGAAGGACCGGCCGTCACGGATCCGGTCGACGGTGTAGACGATCGGCGCGCCCGCGTCCCCGGCGCGCAGGAAGTACGCGTGCAGGGAGTGGGCGAACCGGTCGTCGGGGACCGTACGCCCCGCGGCGACCAGTGCCTGCGCGGCGACCTGCCCGCCGAAGACGCGGGGGACGACGGCGAACCGGGACTGGCCGCGGAAAATGTCCTGCTCGATCTGCTCAAGGTCGAGCAGATCGAGCAGGGCTTCAAGTGCCTTGCTCATGGGTCGGTTGTACCGTGCGGTAATTTCGCGGACCTTACAGGCCCATGTCCTTGGCGATGATCGACTTCATGATCTCGCTGGTGCCGCCGTAGATGCGGTTGACGCGGTTGTCCGCGTACAGGCGGGCGATCGGGTACTCGTTCATGAAGCCGTAGCCGCCGTGCAGCTGGAGGCAGCGGTCGATGACGCGGTGCGCGACCTCGGTGCAGAACAGCTTCGCGGACGCGGCCTCGGCGGGGCTGAGTTCGCCCGCGTCCAGGGCTTCGAGCGAGCGGTCGGCGACGGCCTGCGCGGCGTCCACCTCGGCCTGGCACGCGGCCAGTTCGAACTTGGTGTTCTGGAAGTGCGAGACCGGCTTGCCGAAGACGGTGCGCTCCAGCACGTACTCCTTGGCGAACCGCACGGCCGCCGCGGCCTGCGCGTACGCGCCGAAGGCGATGCCCCAGCGCTCGGAGGGCAGGTTGCCGCCGAGGTAGTAGAAGCCCTTGTTCTCCTCGCCGAGGAGGTCCTCGACGGGCACCTTCACGTCGACGAACGCCAGCTCGGCGGTGTCGGAGGTCTTCAGGCCGAGCTTGTCGAGCTTGCGGCCCACCGAGTAGCCCTCGGCCTTGGTGTCCACGGCGAAGAGGGAGATGCCGAAGCGGCGGTCCTCGGCCGTCGGGGCGGACGTACGGGCGCAGACGATCACGCGGTCGGCGTGCACGCCACCGGTGATGAAGGTCTTGGCGCCGTTGAGGACGTAGTGCGAGCCGTCCTCGGAGAGCTTCGCGGTGGTCTTCATGCCCGCGAGGTCGGAGCCGGTGCCCGGCTCGGTCATCGCCAGCGCCCACATCTCCTCACCGGAGACGAACTTCGGCAGGAAGCGCTTCTTCTGCTCGTCGGTGGCGAGCGCCTTGATGTAGGGCAGGCCGAGCAACACGTGCACACCGGAGCCGCCGAAGGAGACACCCGCGCGGGCGGTCTCCTCGTACATCACGGCCTCGAACTTGTACGAGTCGATGCCTGCGCCGCCGAACTCCTCGTCCACACGGATGCCGAAGACACCCAGCTCGGCGAGCTTGTAGTAGAAGTCGCGCGGCGCCTGGCCGGCCGCGAACCACTCGTCGTAGACCGGAACGACCTCGGCCTCGATGAAGGCCCGGAGGGTCTCCCGGAACGCCTCGTGATCCTCGTTGAACACCGTACGGCGCACCGCCGCCACCTCCACCTGGCTCATGAGTCCATGTCTAAGCGCTTGCTCAGAGCATCACCGTACCGGCGAGTAGGTGGCAGCGTCCAGAGGAGCACCCGCGTAACGCTCGTCACGCCGCCGCGGCGGCGAAGGCCCCCTTCGCCATCCGGTGCAGCAGCTCCGACGTGCCCGCGCGGCCCGGGAGCGCTCCGGGGCGGCCCAAGTGCGGGGTGGAGTTCAGCAGTCCGAACACCGAGTGCACCGCCGAGCGGGCCGCCGGTTCGGCCAGCCCCGGATAGACCTCGCGGACGACCTCCACCCACAGCTCGACGTACTGCCGCTGCAGCTGCCGCACCAGCTTGCGGTCACTGTCCCGGAGGCGGTCCAGCTCACGGTCGTGCAGGGTGATCAAGGGGCGGTCGTCGAGCGCGAAGTCGATGTGCCCCTCGATGAGCGAGTCGAGGAGCGCCTCGGGATTCCCGTCGGACTCCGCCAGCCGACGCTTGCCGCCGGTCAGCAGCTGCCCGCTGATCCCCACCAGCAGCTCGGCGAGCATCGCGTCCTTGCCCGGGAAGTGCCGGTACAGGCCGGGGCCGCTGATGCCGACCGCCGCCCCTATCTCGTCGACCCCGACCCCGTGGAAACCGCGCTCGGCGAAGAGCCGCGCAGCCTCCTTGAGGATCTGCTCGCGGCGGGTGGGGGCGTCGGTTCTCGTGGCCATGGACGCAATTCTAGACAGGGAGGTTAGCGCTCGTTAACCTGAAGGAAACGCGTTAACGCTCATTAACTTGGTCCGTGGACCGACGGAAGCTCGTTCATGGGCCGACAGCAACTCGGCTCATGGGCCGACGACAGCTCGGCTCACGGGCCGACGACAACTCGGCTCACGGGCCGACGACAGCTTGATTCACGCACCGACGACCGCTTGGTTCATGGACCGGTGACCACCGGGTGAGGGGACCGCAGAATGCACGAGGCACCGGAGCTGACGACCGCGGGGGACCCCGCGTCGGAGGCCTGGCGGGCCAACGAGGAGGCGCACCGCACGCTCGTCGACGAGCTGCGGCGCAAGCTGGCCGCGGCCCGCCTCGGGGGCGGTGAGCGGGCCCGCGCCCGGCACACCGCCCGCGGCAAGCTGCTGCCGCGCGACCGCGTGGACACGCTCCTCGACCCCGGCTCGCCCTTCCTGGAGCTGGCCCCGCTGGCGGCCGACGGGATGTACGAAGGGCAGGCCCCGGCCGCGGGCGTCATTGCCGGGATCGGCCGGGTGAGCGGCCGCGAGTGCGTGGTGATCGCCAACGACGCCACGGTCAAGGGCGGCACGTACTACCCGATGACCGTGAAGAAGCACCTGCGCGCGCAGGAGGTGGCCCTGGAGAACCGCCTCCCCTGTGTGTACCTGGTGGACTCGGGCGGCGCCTTCCTCCCCATGCAGGACGAGGTCTTCCCCGACCGAGAGCACTTCGGGCGGATCTTCTACAACCAGGCCCGGATGTCGGGCGCCGGGATCCCGCAGATCGCGGCCGTCCTCGGCTCGTGCACGGCCGGCGGGGCGTACGTCCCGGCGATGAGCGACGAGGCCGTGATCGTGCGGAACCAGGGCACGATCTTCCTCGGCGGCCCGCCCCTGGTGAAGGCCGCGACGGGCGAGGTCGTCACGGCGGAGGAGCTGGGCGGCGGCGAGGTCCACTCCCGCGTCTCCGGCGTCACTGACCACCTCGCGGAGGACGACGCGCACGCGCTGCGGATCGTACGGACCATCGTCTCCACCCTCCCCGACCGCGGCCCCCTCCCCTGGTCCGTCACACAGGGCATCGAGCCGAAGGTGGACCCCGCCGGGCTGTACGGCGCGGTGCCGGTGGATTCCCGCACCCCCTACGACGTACGCGAGGTCATCGCGCGCGTGGTCGACGGCTCGCGTTTCGCGGAGTTCAAGTCGGAGTTCGGGCAGACCCTCGTCACCGGATTCGCCCGGATCCACGGCCACCCGGTCGGCATCGTCGCGAACAACGGCATCCTGTTCTCCGAGTCCGCCCAGAAGGGCGCCCACTTCATCGAACTGTGCGACCAGCGCGGCATCCCGCTGGTCTTCCTGCAGAACATCTCGGGCTTCATGGTGGGCCGTCAGTACGAGGCCGGGGGCATCGCCAAGCACGGCGCCAAGATGGTCACGGCCGTCGCCTGCACGCGCGTACCGAAGCTCACCGTGGTGGTCGGCGGGTCGTACGGCGCGGGCAACTACTCCATGTGCGGCCGGGCGTACTCCCCGCGCTTCCTGTGGATGTGGCCGAACGCCAAGATCTCGGTCATGGGCGGCGAACAGGCCGCATCGGTCCTCGCGACCGTCAAGCGCGACCAGTTGGAGGGCCGCGGCGAGTCCTGGCCGGCGGAGGAGGAAGAGGAGTTCAAGGCTCCGATCCGCGCCCAGTACGAGCACCAGGGCAACGCCTACTACGCAACGGCCCGGCTCTGGGACGACGGTGTGATCGACCCGATGGAGACCCGGCAGGTGCTGGGACTGGCTCTGACGACTTGCGCGAACGCCCCGCTGGGTGACCCCCAGTTCGGCGTCTTCCGGATGTGAGGGGACGGATGTGAGGGGACGGACGACGATGTTCGACACGGTACTTGTGGCCAACCGGGGCGAGATCGCCGTACGGGTCATCCGTACGCTCCGGTCCCTGGGCGTCCGCTCGGTGGCCGTCTTCTCGGACGCGGACGCCGACGCCCGGCATGTGCGCGAGGCGGACACGGCGGTACGGATCGGTCCGGCGCCGGCCGCCGAGAGCTATCTGTCGGCGGAACGGCTGCTGGAGGCAGCGGCAAGGACGGGCGCTCAGGCCGTGCATCCCGGCTATGGCTTCCTGGCGGAGAACGCCGACTTCGCGCGCGCCTGCGCCGACGCGGGGCTCGTCTTCATCGGGCCTCCCGCCGACGCCATCTCGCTCATGGGCGACAAGATCCGCGCCAAGGAGACGGTGAAGGCGGCGGGGGTTCCGGTGGTGCCGGGGTCTTCGGGCAGTGGGCTGTCCGATGCCGAACTGGCCGCTGCCGCCCGGGAGATCGGGATGCCCGTACTGCTGAAGCCGTCGGCGGGCGGTGGCGGCAAGGGCATGCGGCTCGTGCGGGACGCCTCCGCGCTGGCGGACGAGATCGCCGCCGCGCGGCGGGAGGCGCGGGCTTCCTTCGGCGACGACACGCTCCTCGTCGAGCGGTGGGTCGACCGGCCGCGGCACATCGAGATCCAGGTCCTCGCGGACGGCCACGGGAACGTCGTACATCTCGGCGAGCGCGAGTGCTCCCTCCAGCGTCGGCACCAGAAGATCATCGAGGAGGCGCCCAGCGTCTTCCTCGACGAGAAGACCCGGGCCGCGATGGGTGAGGCGGCCGTCCAGGCGGCCCGCTCCTGCGGGTACTCCGGCGCGGGCACGGTCGAGTTCATCGTGCCGGGCGTCGATCCCTCCTCCTACTACTTCATGGAGATGAACACCCGCCTCCAGGTCGAGCATCCGGTGACCGAGATGATCACCGGGATCGATCTCGTGGAGTGGCAGCTGCGGGTGGCGGCGGGCGAGCGGCTCGCGTTCGCCCAGGACGACGTCACACTCACCGGGCATGCCGTCGAGGCCCGGATCTGTGCGGAGGATCCGGCGCGGGGGTTCCTGCCGTCCGGCGGTACAGTCCTGCGGCTGCACGAGCCCCAGGGGGACGGCATCCGTACGGACTCGGGGCTGTCCGAGGGCACGGAGGTCGGGTCGTTGTACGACCCGATGCTGTCCAAGGTGATCGCGTACGGGCCGGACCGGGCGACGGCCCTGCGGCGGCTTCGTGGGGCGTTGGCGGGGACGGTGACGTTGGGGGTGCAGACGAACGCGGGGTTCCTGCGGAGGTTGTTGGCCCACCCTGCGGTTGTCGCGGGGGAGTTGGATACGGGGCTGGTGGAGCGGGAGGTCGAGGGGCTGGTCTCGACCGGGGTTCCGCCGGAGGTGTATGTGGTGGGTGGGTTGCTGCGGCAGGCGGCGCTCTTCCCCAACCCCGTCCCTTCCCGAAGCTGGGGGCTGCGCCCCCAGGCCCCCGCTGATCGGCCTGAACGGCCTCGTCCTCAAACGCCGGACGGGCTGAATGAGTCGGGCTGGGTCGATCCGTTCTCCGTGCCCAGTGGGTGGCGGCTCGGCGGCGAACCGGCCTGGACCGTGCACCACTTGCGGGTACCGGGGCACGACCCCGTGACCGTCCGCGTGCGGGGTACGGGGGAGGAGACGGAGTTCCGGCTCGACGGCGTTGACCGCGCAGCCGATTCCCTCACGGGCGCCGAGGGCGCAGCCCGGCGCCATGGCGGGCCTGACGGCGCAGCCGAACCCGTCCACGAGTCCGGTGGCGCAGCCGCCATCTCCTGGCGGTCTGGGGGCCTGCCCCCAGTTTCGGGAAGGGGTGGGTCTGGGGAAGAGAACCGCCTGTCGCAGCCACCCACCGTCACCCTCCACCTCGACGGCATGACCCACACCTTCCACCACACCTCCACCTGGCTGGGCCGCGACGGTGAAGCGTGGAACCTCCTGGACCACGACCCCGTAGCCGCATCCCTCACCGGCGCGGCACACGCGGGCGCGGACTCCCTCACCGCCCCCATGCCCGGCACGGTGACGGTCGTGAAGGTGGCCGTCGGGGACGAAGTGGCCGCCGGGCAGAGCCTGTTGGTGGTGGAGGCGATGAAGATGGAGCACGTCGTCTCCGCCCCGCACGCCGGCACCGTCACCGAACTGGACGTCACCCCGGGCACGACGGTCGCCATGGACCAGATCCTGGCCGTGGTCGCACCGAGCGAGGAAGCGCAGGAGGAGGAGAAGGCATGACGACCCCCGAGCTCGGGCTGCCCATGCCGGTACCGGCCGAGGGGCTCCCGTCCCACGTCCGTATCCACGAGGTCGGCGCCCGCGACGGACTGCAGAACGAGAAGGCGACCGTCCCGACGGAGACGAAGGCGGAGTTCGTACGGCGGCTGGCCGACGCGGGCCTCGGCACCATCGAGGCGACGAGCTTCGTCCACCCCAAGTGGGTGCCCCAACTGGCCGACGCGGAGGAGCTGTTCCCCCTCGTCCGCGACCTGGGCGACCTCTCGGGCACGGCCCTCCCCGTCCTCGTACCGAACGAACGGGGCCTGGACCGGGCGCTGGCTCTCGGCGCGACCCGTATCGCGGTCTTCGCCAGTGCCACGGAGTCCTTCGCCAAGGCCAATCTCAACCGGACCGTGGACGAGGCGCTGGCGATGTTCGAGCCGGTGGTCGCGCGGGCCAAGGCGCAGGACGCCCATGTGCGCGGCTATCTGTCGATGTGCTTCGGCGACCCGTGGGAGGGACCGGTGCCCGTCCCGCAGGTCGTACGGGTCTGCCGTGCGCTCCTCGACATGGGCTGCGACGAGCTGAGCCTGGGCGACACGATCGGCGTGGCGACCCCGGGGCACGTGGGCCGACTCCTCACGGCACTCAACGAACAGAACATCCCCACCTCCTCCCTCGGCGTGCATTTCCACGACACGTACGGCCAGGCGCTCTCCAACACCCTGGCCGCGCTCCAGCACGGCGTCACGACCGTGGACGCGTCCGCGGGCGGCCTCGGCGGCTGCCCGTACGCGAAGAGCGCCACCGGCAACCTCGCCACCGAAGACCTCGTGTGGATGCTGACGGGCCTCGGCATCGACACCGGAGTCGACCTCGACCGTCTCACCGCCACCAGCGTGTGGATGGCCGAACAACTGGGCCGACCCAGCCCGTCCCGCACCGTCCGCGCCCTCTCCCACCAGGAGTGATCCCCATGCCTCTCGACCACCGCCTCTCCCCCGAACTCGACGAACTCCGCCGTACGGTGGCCGACTTCGCCCATGACGTCGTGGCGCCGAAGATCGGCGACTTCTACGAGCGTCACGAGTTCCCGTACGAGATCGTCCGCGAGATGGGCCGCATGGGTCTGTTCGGGCTGCCGTTCCCGGAGGAGTACGGGGGCATGGGCGGCGACTACATGGCCCTCGGCATCGTGCTGGAGGAACTGGCCCGGGTGGACTCGTCGGTGGCCATCACCCTGGAGGCGGGCGTCTCCCTCGGCGCGATGCCGATCCACCTCTTCGGGACCGACGAGCAGAAGGCGGAGTGGCTTCCCCGTCTCTGCTCGGGCGAGATCCTCGGCGCGTTCGGTCTCACCGAGCCGGACGGCGGCTCGGACGCGGGCGCGACCCGTACGACGGCCCGCCTGGACGAGGCGACGAACGAGTGGGTGATCAACGGCACCAAGTGCTTCATCACCAACTCGGGGACGGACATCACGGGCCTGGTCACGGTGACGGCGGTGACCGGCCGTACTCCGGACGGCAAGCCGCTGATCTCCTCGATCATCGTGCCGTCGGGGACCCCCGGCTTCACGGTCGCGGCCCCGTACTCGAAGGTCGGCTGGAACGCCTCCGACACCCGGGAACTCTCCTTCGCCGACGTCCGCGTCCCGGCCGCGAACCTGCTCGGCTCCGAGGGCCGCGGCTACGCGCAGTTCCTCCGCATCCTCGACGAGGGCCGCATCGCCATCGCGGCCCTCGCGACGGGCCTGGCCCAGGGCTGTGTGGACGAGTCGGTGAAGTACGCGAAGGAGCGCCACGCCTTCGGCCGCCCGATCGGAGCGAACCAGGCGATCCAGTTCAAGATCGCGGACATGGAGATGAAGGCCCACACGGCCCGCCTCGCCTGGCGCGATGCGGCCTCCCGCCTGGTGGCGGGCGAACCCTTCAAGAAGGAGGCGGCCCTGGCCAAGCTCCACTCCTCCACCATCGCCGTCGACAACGCCCGCGACGCCACCCAGATCCACGGCGGCTACGGCTTCATGAACGAGTACCCGGTCGCCCGCATGTGGCGCGACTCCAAGATCCTGGAAATCGGCGAGGGCACGAGCGAGGTCCAGCGGATGCTGATCGCGCGGGAGTTGGGGTTGGTGGGCTGACCCGCCGCCGGCCCACCGGCTGAGCCGATGGCCGGAAAGTGCACCCCTGAGACTCAGGACTGAAGCGCACCTCTGGGACTCAGGACCCAGGGGTCACACAGGCCGCTCACAAGGGCCACCGTGGGCCACCTCCGGCATTCCCGCAGGTGAGACCCCGCCCCCTGGACAGACGATGAGGTTAGGCTAACCTACCTTTCGCACTGTCCGATGGGTCATCCGCCCTGTTCGAAAGCAGCCACGCCATGTCCAACGCCCGTGCCACCCACCTCACCCGCCGCGGCATCCTCGCCGCCGGTGGCGCCCTCGGCCTCGGTGCCGTGCTCGCCGCCTGCGGTGACGAAGACTCGAAGAGCGGTGGCTCGGCGGACGCGACGAAAAGCGCCGCCGCGTCAGGCCCGTGGAGCTTCGAGGACGACCGCGGTACGACGGTGAAGCTGGACAAGATCCCGGCCAACATCGTCGCCTTCACCGGTGTCGCCGCCGCCCTCTACGACTACGGCATCGAGGTCAAGGGTGTCTTCGGTCCGACGAAGACCAAGGACGGCAAGGCCGATGTCCAGGCGGGCGACATGGACATCAGCAAGGTGACGGTCCTCGGCAACACGTGGGGCGAGTTCAACATCGAGAAGTACGCGGGGCTCGCCCCCGACGTGCTGCTCTCCACGATGTTCGACGACGCCGGCACCCTCTGGTACGTCCCGGACGAGTCCAAGGACAAGATCCTGAAGCTCGCCCCGAGCGTCGGCATCTCCGTCTTCGACCGTCAGCTGCCCAAGCCGCTGGAGCGCATGCTCGCGCTCGCCGAGTCGCTGGGCGCCGATGTGAAGGCCGCCAAGACCGTCGAGGCGAAGAAGAACTTCGAGGCGGCCGCCGAGCGGCTGCGCAAGGCCGCCAAGGCCCGCCCGGAGATCAAGGTCCTCATCGGCTCCGCGAGCCAGGACATCTTCTACGTCTCCGGCTCGAACCTCTCCATCGACCTGGAGTACTTCAAGGCCCTCGGTGTGAACCTCGTCGAGCCCTCCGCCAAGGCCCTGAAGGCCAGCGGCGGTTGGTTCGAGAACCTGAGCTGGGAGAACGTCGACAAGTACCCGGCGGACATCATCATGATGGACGACCGCACCGCGACCATCCAGCCGGCCGACATCACCAAGGCCACCTGGAAGAAGCTCCCCGCGGTCAAGGCCGACCAGGTCATCCCCCGCACCCCGGAGCCGATCCTCTCCTACGACAAGTGCACCCCCATGCTCAACACCCTCGCCGAGGCCATAGAGAAGGCCAAGAAGGTCGCCTGACCGGCCCCCACTTGAAGGCGCGCCACCTCTTGGGCGGCGCCCTTCAGGGGCGCGGGGAACTGCGCGACAAACCCCCACCGGCCCGCGCCGGCCCCGCACTCCGGACACAACACGAACCACCCGCCCCCCTGACGCAGACTCGGGAGCAAAAACCATGCCAACGGCAGTAGCCGCCCCGTTCCGTTTCTTCACCCTTCAGGTCACACGGACGAGGCGGCTCAGCCCGTCCCTCGTCCGCGTCACCTTCACCGGCCCGGACCTCCACGCCTTCGCCTCGGACGGCCAGGACCAGAGCCTCTCGCTCTTCCTCCCCCGCCCGGGCCAGCAGACCCCCGTCATGCCGATGGAGTACGGCGACGGCTGGCGCCAGGCCTGGATCGACACCCCCGAAGACGCCCGCGCGGTCATGCGCTCGTACACCCTGCGCGCCCTGCGCCAGGACACGAACGGCGCCACCACCGAGATCGACATCGACTTCGTGCTGCACGGCACAGAGCCCGGTGCCGCGACTCCCGCGGGCCCGGCCTCCCGCTGGGCCGCGGACGCCAAGTCCGGTGACCGGGCCGTCCTGCTCGGCCCGTCCGTCGCCGACAACACGGCGATCCGGTTCCGCCCGCCCGCCGACGCCGACCTGATCGTCATCTGGGCCGACGAGACGGCTCTGCCTGCCGCCTCGGCCATCCTGGAGACCCTGCCCGCCGGGACGAAGGCCCGCGTCTGGCTGGAGGTCCCGCACGCCGGCGACCGCGTCGAGCCCACCACATCCGCGGACGCGGAGATCACCTGGCTCGTACGCGACGAGACGCACGACGAAGCACACGGCGACGCACACGACGGCGACCACGGCGACGCACACGACGAGGACCCCGACGGCACCCCCGAAGCCGCACACGCCGAAGCATCCCCCCTCGCCCTGAAAGCCATCCGCACCGCCCAACTCCCCACCGCCCAGGCCCCGTACGCCTGGATCGCGGGCGAGTCCGGCTGCGTGAAGGCGCTGCGGCGCCACCTCGTGCGGGAGCGGGAGATCGACCGCAGGCGGGTCACCTTCGTCGGCTACTGGCGGCGCGGACTGAGCGAGGAGCAGCTGCGCGAGCAAGGCGAGTGACCGGAGAAGCCACAGGGAGAAGCGACGGGCGAAGTGGCCGCAGAGAGGCATAGGTCACAGCGTGACGGGTGGGGCGGACACCCATAGGAAGTTAGGTTAGGCTTACCTAAGTTCAGCGCCGCCCCCCACTTCTCTCACGCGCCCGTTTCTCTCCTGTCCCCGGAGGACTCCCCCATGCGCTCGCACCTGCTCAATGACACGACCGCGGAGCGGTACCGCCGTTCCGTGACCGAAGGAATAGAGCGGGTGGCGGCCAAACTCGCCACCACCGACCGTCCGTTCACAGGCGTCACGGTCGACGCCCTAGCGCCCCGGATCGAGCAGATCGACCTCGACA
Source organism: Streptomyces sp. NPDC033178 (assembly GCF_055577685.1). Classification (NCBI taxonomy): domain Bacteria; kingdom Bacillati; phylum Actinomycetota; class Actinomycetes; order Kitasatosporales; family Streptomycetaceae; genus Streptomyces; species Streptomyces sp. NPDC033178. The sequence goes on along the minus strand of NZ_JBVIPT010000012.1, from coordinate 275,286 downwards.
AGCCGCTGCACGACACGACCGCGGTCCTCGACGAGCTGGAGGACGTCTACCTCCGGGACGCCGTCTACTTCCACCACCCCCGCTACCTCGCGCACCTCAACTGCCCGGTGGTCATACCCGCCGTGGTCGGCGAGGCCGTCCTCTCCGCCGTCAACTCCTCCCTCGACACCTGGGACCAGTCGGCCGGCGGCACCCTCATCGAGCGCCGGCTCATCGACTGGACCAACGAGCGCATCGGGTTCGGGCCCGCCGCCGACGGCGTGTTCACCTCCGGCGGCTCGCAGTCCAACCTCCAGGCGCTGCTGCTGGCCCGCGAGGAGGCCAAGAGCGACTCGCACGCCAAACTGCGGATCTTCGCCTCCGAGGTGAGCCACTTCAGCGTCAAGAAGTCGGCGAAACTCCTCGGCCTCGGCCAGGACTCCGTGGTCTCGATCCCCGTGGGCAACGACAAGCGCATGCAGACGGTCGCGCTCGCCCGCGAGCTGGAGCGCTGCAAGCGCGACGGCCTGGTCCCGATGGCCGTCGTCGCGACCGCCGGCACCACCGACTTCGGCTCCATCGACCCGCTGCCCGAGATCGCCGAGCTGTGCGAGCAGTTCGGTGCCTGGATGCACGTCGACGCCGCGTACGGCTGCGGACTGCTCGCGTCACTGAAGAACCGGCACCGCATCGACGGCATCGAGCGCGCCGACTCGGTGACCGTGGACTACCACAAGTCCTTCTTCCAGCCGGTGAGTTCGTCCGCCGTGCTGGTCCGCGACGCGGCCACCCTGGGCCACGCGACCTACCACGCGGAGTACCTCAACCCGCGCCGCATGGTGCAGGAGCGCATCCCCAACCAGGTCGACAAGTCCCTGCAGACCACCCGCCGCTTCGACGCCCTCAAGCTGTGGATGACGCTGCGCGTGATGGGCGCCGACGGCATCGGCCAGCTCTTCGACGAGGTCTGCGAACTGGCCGAGGAGGGCTGGCGGTTGCTCGCCGCCGACCCGCGCTATGACGTCGTCGTCGCGCCTTCCCTCTCCACCCTCGTCTTCCGCTACATCCCGGCGGCCGTCACCGACCCGGCCGAGATCGACCGCGCCAACCTGTACGCCCGCAAGGCCCTGTTCGCCTCCGGCGACGCGGTGGTCGCGGGCACGAAGGTCGGCGGCCGCCACTTCCTCAAGTTCACCCTGCTCAACCCCGAGACCACGACGGACGACATCTCCGCCGTGCTCGACCTGATCGCCGGCCACGCCGAGCAGTACCTGGGAGAGTCCCTTGACCGCGCTTCCTGAATCCGCGCTTCCTGGATCCGCCGTGAGGATCCACGACTTCATCGGTATCGGGCTCGGCCCCTTCAACCTCGGCCTCGCCTGCCTCACCGAGCCGATCGACGAACTCGACGGTGTCTTCCTGGAGTCCAAGCCGGACTTCGAGTGGCACTCCGGGATGTTCCTGGAGGGCGCACACCTCCAGACCCCGTTCATGTCGGACCTGGTCACCCTGGCCGACCCGACGTCCCCGTACTCCTTCCTCAACTACCTGAAGGAATCGGGCCGTCTGTACTCGTTCTACATCCGCGAGAACTTCTATCCACTGCGCGTCGAGTACGACGACTACTGCCGCTGGGCCGCCTCGAAACTGACCAGCGTCCGATTCAGCACGACGGTCGCGGAGGTCTCGTACGCCGATGACGTGTACGTCGTCCGTACGACGGCCGGTGCCGAGTTCCGCGCCCGGCACCTCGTCCTGGGCACCGGCACTCCCCCGTACATACCGGAGGCCTGCCAGGACCTCGGCGGGGACTTCATCCACAACTCCCGCTACCAGCAGCACAAGCGGGAGCTGCAGGCCAAGAAGTCGATCACGCTGGTCGGCAGCGGGCAGTCCGCGGCCGAGATCTACTACGACCTGCTGAGCGAGATCGACGTCCACGGCTACCGGCTGAACTGGGTCACGCGCTCGCCCCGCTTCTTCCCGCTCGAATACACCAAGCTGACGCTGGAGATGACCTCCCCGGAGTACATCGACTACTTCCACGCGCTGCCCGAGCGGACCCGCTACCGCCTCCAGACGGAGCAGAAAGGGCTGTTCAAGGGCATCGACGGCGAGCTGATCGACTCGATCTTCGACCTGCTCTACCAGAAGAACCTCGGCGGCCCGGTCCCCACCCGTCTGCTCACCAACTCAGCGCTCATCACCGCGAGTTACGAGAACGGCACGTACACCCTGGGCCTGCGCCAAGAGGAGCAGGGCAAGGACTACGAGCTGCACTCCGAGGGCCTGATCCTCGCGACCGGCTACAAGTACGTGGAGCCCGCGTTCCTGAAGCCCGTCCGCGACCGCATCCGCTACGACGAGCAGGGCAATCACGACGTGGCCCGCAACTACGCCATCGACACGACCGGCCGCGGCATCTTCCTGCAGAACGCCGGCGTCCACACCCACTCGATCACGTCACCGGACCTCGGCATGGGCGCCTACCGCAACGCCTACATCATCCGGGAACTACTCGGCACCGAGTACTACCCGGTGGAGAAGTCCATCGCGTTCCAGGAGTTCGCCGTATGAGCGCCGCCGGAACCGGCAACACCGTCGGCACCCTGAGCCTGCGCCCCCTCGACCCCCTCAAGGACGCCGAGCTGCTGCACTCCTGGGTGACGCATCCCAAGGCCGCCTTCTGGATGATGCAGGAGGCGAAGCTCCAGGACGTGGAGCGGGAGTACATGGCCATCACGGCCAACGAGCACCATCACGCGTATCTCGGGTTCCACGACGGACGGCCCGCGTTCCTGATGGAGAAGTACGACCCCCGGTACATCGAGCTGGTCGGGCTGTACGAGCCCGAGCCCGGCGACGTGGGCATGCACTTCCTGGTCGCCCCCACCGACCGGCCCGTGCACGGCTTCACCAGGGCCGTCATCACCGCGGTGATGGACGAGCTGTTCGCCGACCCGCGCACCCGGCGGGTCGTCGTCGAGCCGGATGTCACCAACAAGGCAGTGCACGCGCTGAACGAGGCCGTCGGCTTCGTCCCGGCGCGCGAGATCGACAAGCCGGAGAAGCGCGCGCTGCTGTCCTTCTGTACGCGCGAGCAGTTCTTGGCCACCCGAGGAGTATCCCTGTGACCCTGTCCGACGCCGTGGCGCATCTGTCCCCCCACCGCTGGGCGCGGGCCAACCGCCTCCTCATCCGCAAGGCCCTCGCCGAGTTCGCCCACGAACGGCTGATCACCCCGGAGCCGACCGACGGCGGCGGCGAGGGCGGCAACGCGGGCAACGAGGGCACATACGCCGAGTACGCCATCCGCAGTGACGACGGCCTGACCCGCTACCGGTTCACCGCCGCCCGCCGCGCCCTCGACCACTGGCAGGTCGACGCCGAGTCGATCACCAGGCACCGGGACGGCGGCGAACTCCCCCTGCACGCCCTGGACTTCTTCATCGAGCTGAAGGGCGCGCTCGGCCTGAGCGACGAGGTTCTCCCCGTCTACCTGGAGGAGATCTCCTCCACCCTCGCCGGCACCTGCTACAAGCTCACCAAGCCCCAGCTCACCTCCGCCGAGCTCGCGAAAAGCGGCTTCCAGGAGATCGAGACGGGCATGACCGAGGGCCACCCCTGCTTCGTCGCCAACAACGGGCGACTGGGCTTCGGGGTCCACGAGTACCTCTCGTACGCACCGGAGACCGCCAGTCCCGTACGGCTGGTCTGGCTGGCGGCGCACCGCTCGCGGGCCGCGTTCACGGCGGGCGTGGGCATCGAGTACGAGTCGTTCCTGCGCGACGAACTGGGCGAGGAGACGGTCGCGCGGTTCGACGACACCCTGCGTGCACAGGAGTTGGACCCGGCGGACTTCCTGTTCATCCCGGTCCACCCCTGGCAGTGGTGGAACAAGCTCACCGTCACCTTCGCCGCCGAGGTCGCCCAGAAGCGCCTGGTGTGCCTGGGCGAGGGCGACGACGAGTACCTGGCCCAGCAGTCGATCCGGACGTTCTTCAACAAGAGCGCCCCCGAGAAGCACTATGTGAAGACCGCCCTGTCGGTCATCAACATGGGCTTCATGCGCGGGCTGTCCGCCGCCTACATGGAGGCGACCCCGGCCATCAACGACTGGCTGGCCCAACTCATCGACAACGACCCGGTGTTGAAGTCGACGGGCCTGTCGATCATCCGCGAGCGGGCGGCCGTCGGCTACCGGCACCTGGAGTACGAGGCCGCCACCGACCGCTACTCCCCGTACCGGAAAATGCTCGCCGCCCTGTGGCGCGAGAGCCCGGTCCCCTCGCTCCGGGACGGCGAGTCGCTGGCCACCATGGCCTCGCTCGTGCACGTCGACCACGAGGGCGCGTCGATCGCGGCCACCCTGATCGAGCGCTCGGGGCTGACGCCGGTGGAGTGGCTGCGCCGCTATCTGCGGGCCTACTTCACCCCGCTGCTGCACAGCTTCTACGCGTACGACCTGGTGTTCATGCCGCACGGCGAGAACGTGATCCTCGTACTCAAGGACGGTGTCGTCGAGCGGGCGATCTACAAGGACATCGCCGAGGAGATCGCCGTCATGGACCCCGACGCGGTGCTCCCGCCGACGGTCGAGCGGCTGCGCGTCGACGTCCCCGAGGACAAGAAACTCCTGTCGATCTTCACCGACGTCTTCGACTGCTTCTTCCGCTTCCTCGCCGCGAACCTGGCGAGCGAGGGCGTCCTGGAGGAGGACGACTTCTGGCGGACAGTCGCCGACTGCGTACGCGACTACCAGGCGGCCACCCCCGAACTCGCGGACAAGTTCAAGCAGTACGACATGTTCGCGCCCGAGTTCTCGCTGTCCTGCCTCAACCGTCTCCAGCTGCGCAACAACGAGCAGATGGTGGATCTCGCCGATCCCGCCGGAGCCCTCCAGCTCGTCGGGAACCTCAAGAACCCCATCGCCGGGCTGTAAGCACCGACTACTCACGGACTTACAGCTCCCACAAGCAGGCGGGCGTCCCCCAGAACGGTCCCAGGGGGCGCCCGCCGCCGTGTTCACCTGTCCGGCATCAGCCCGTCGGGCCTCAACCTGCCGGGTTCAACTACTCGGCGGGCCAGGGGACTTGCGACGACCGGTAGTAGCCGGTCCCCATCGCGTCCCACCGCGGCGCCTGTGCCGCGAGCCGCACCTTGTACGTGTCCCAGTCGTGCGTGGCCGCGGGCGACCAGCCGAGTTCGGCCGCCCCGGGCAGCCGCGGGAACGCCATGTAGTCGAGGTTCGCCGAGGTGGCGAGGGTCTCCGTCCACAGCGGTGCCTCGACACCCCGGACCGCCGAACCGGGCACGCCCGCAAGGTAGTTGCCGGGATCCCAGTCGTAGGACCGCTTGACCTCCACCAGGCCGGCCCAGTCGAGGCCGAGCGGGGTGTCCGCGTTGTACTTCATGTCCAGGTACACCCGGTCGGCGGGCGACAGGACGATCCCGGTCCCGTTCCGCGCGGCCGCCGCGACCTGCTCCTTCTCGGCGGCGTTCGTGTCGTCCAGGCCCCAGTACTGGGCCAGCGCGCCCTTCGCGGGGCTCGCCCCGGTCAGCTGGTGCCAGCCCATGACCTTCTTCCCGTACTTGGCGACGACCGGCTGGACCTTGGCCATGAACTCCACGAAGTCCTCGTGGGGCGTCGAGTGCGCCTCGTCGCCGCCGATGTGGATGTACCTGCCGGGCGTGATGGCGGCCAGCTCACGGATCACGTCGTCCACGAAGTCGTACGTCACCGGCTTGCCGACGCACAGCGAGCTGAAGCCGACCTCGGTGCCGGTGTAGAGCGGCGGCGCGACCCCGTCGCAGTTCAGCTCCGCGTACGAGGCGAGCGCCGCGTTGGTGTGGCCGGGCATGTCGATCTCTGGCACGACTTCGAGGAAGCGCGAGGAGGCGTACCGGACGATCTCCTTGTACTGGGCCTTCGTGTAGAAGCCGCCGGGCCCGCCGCCGACCTGCGTGGACCCGCCGTACGAGGCGAGCCGCGGCCAGGAGTCGATCGCGATCCGCCAGCCCTGGTCGTCGCTCAGGTGGAGGTGCAGCGTGTTGACCTTGTAGAGCGCCAACTGGTCGATGTAGCGCTTGACTTGATCGACGCCGAAGAAGTGCCGGGAGACATCGAGCATCGCGCCGCGGTAGCCGTAGCGGGGCGTGTCGGTGATGGTGCCGCCGGCGACCGCCCAGGGTCCGGGCTGTACGGAGTCCTTCTCGACCGCGGCCGGGAGGAGCTGGCGCAGGGTCTGGACACCGTGGAAGAGCCCGGCGGGCTCCCGGGCCGTGATGGTGACGGCGCCCTTGCCGCTCTGCAGCCGGTAGCCCTCCGCGCCGAGCGCGGAGTCCTTACTGGTGAGCCGGAGCCGGATCCCGTCGCGCCCGCCGTCGTCCGTGACCGGCAGCCGATAGCCGGTCGAGGGCCGCAGGACGTCCGCGAGATACGAGCCGATGCGGCGGCCCTCCCGCGAGTCGTCCACACGAATGCGCGTACTGCTGGTGATCCGGTACGGGGATCCGCCCGCGTCGACAGAGGCGGGGGCCGGAATCACCTGGCCGAGCGGAGTAGCGGTTCGGTCGGCGGCGGACGGTGCCGCGCCGACGACGGAGATACCTGCAGCCACCACGAGCAGCAGCGTACCGAGGAGTCGGGGCGTTCTGTGCTGTCTCACATGCGCTCCCTTCGAATGGGTATAGACCACTCTCCCGCACAGCCGGTGAAACAATCCCCCTCATGGCGGAAATCATCCAACGGGACGGTACGTGGACCTTCGACGGCGACGCCCTGCGGCTCGTGCCGGGCCGTGACAAGAACGTGGGACTGCTGCGCAAGACGTTGGGCGAACTCGCGGTCCCGCTGGGCGCGTTGGCGGGGATCTCGTTCGAGCAGGGCAAGAAGTCCGGGCGGCTCAGGCTCCGGCTGCGCGACGGCGCCGACCCGCTGCTGCACGCGACCGGCGGCAGACTCACGGACTCCTCCGACCCCTACCAGATGACCGTCGACTCGGACCGCTACGGCGTCGCCGAGTACTTCGTGGACGAGATCCGCAACGCGCTGCTCCTGGACGAGGTGCCGGCCACCGCCGTCGACCGCTATCTGCTGCCGGGGCCCGCGGTGCCCCTGTCGGTCTCCGCGGGCGACGGCACCGCGAGCTTCGACGGGGAGAACATCCGCCTGGAGTGGAACTGGAAGACGGAGGAGGCCAAGTCGGCGGCCGGGGCCCGCACGCTCGCCCTGGCCGACATCCAGTCCGTGGAGTGGCATCCCGCGGTCGGCCTGGAGAACGGCTTCCTGCGCTTCACCGTCCGGGGCGCGCCCACGAAGGCGCCGCCGAAGTACGACCCCAACTCCGTGGATCTGTGGGGCTTCAAGAAGGACCCGCTGATGGCCCTGGTCGCGGCGGCGGTACAGGCCCGCCTCCCGCACCCGTCGGCCCCGTCCACCACGGACACCCCGCCCAGGCAACTCGCCGCCACGCCGGAGCCTCCCCCGGAGGCCGACCACGACGCCCTCCTGCGCCGCCTCCGCGAACTGGGCGACCTCCACAAGTCCGGCGTCCTCACGGACGAGGAATTCACCTTGGCCAAACAGGCGGTACTGAGGGGCATGTAGCCCTACAAGGGAAGGCGCCCGCGCTCCAGACGGGGGCGCGGGCACCTTCTTCAGGCACGCGGGGGGACCTTTCAGGGGCGCGAGGAACTGCGCAACCAGCCCCCACTCACCCCCACCCGCCGACCCACCACCAGCTCAACGAACCCGCCGCGCCACAGTGAAGTGGTCGACCTCCTCGCCGGTCTCGGCGATCCCCCGCACCCTCAACGTGGCGAGCCGCCCCCGGGACGCCGGCGTCACATCCACCCGCAGGAACGAGTAGTCGAGGTACCGCACCCGCGACCAGGCAACCGTCTCGTTGACCTTGCCGTCCTTGGTGTTGATGAAGGAGGCGACGGACTCGACCTCGTTCTCATGACCCTCGTAGGACAGCGGCGCGGTGAACGCGTACAGACTGCGACCGGCCGCACCCGCCGTCACGTACACCACACCGTCCGTCTCGGGATACGCCGTACCACCGATCGGAAGCTTCTTGGCGACCTTGCCCGCCTTGATGACGTCCGTGCGCTCGTACTGGTGGTTGTGGCCGTTGATGACCAGGTCGACCGTGTACTTCTCGAACAACGGCACCCACTCCTGGCGCACACCCCCCTCCGAGGCGTGCGAGGTGGAGGTGCAGTAGGCGCAGTGGTGGAAGAAGACGACAACGAAGTCGACGTCCTTGGAGGCGCGGAACTTCTTCAGCTGCGCTTCGAGCCACTTGGTCTGCGTACCGCCGGAGATCCCCAGGTTGGCCGGGATCTCGAAGGAGATGTCGTTGGCGTCGAGCGAGATGACCGCCGTGTTGCCGTAGACGAAGGAGTAGACGCCCGGCAGGTTCTTCTTGTCGGGGCCGTTGTCCGGGAGATTCCAGCGGGCGTCCTCGCCGCCGTAGCCGTTGGGCGAGTACCAGGCCTCCATGTCGTGGTTGCCGTAGGCGGGCATCCACGGGACGGACTTGGCGACCGACTCGGTCTGCGCGAGGAACTGGTCCCAGACACGCGAGTCGAACCCGGCGTCGGCACTCTGGCCGGCACCGGCCGGGTCGGCGTACGCGATGTCCCCGGCGTGCAGGTGGAAGGCCGGATTCTGGCCGAGCAGCAGGCTGTTGTTGGCGAGGCCGTGATAGCTGACGCCCTCGTCGCCGAAGGCCGTGAAGGTGAACGGCTCCTTGTGCGCGGGGGCGGTGGTGAAGGTGCCGAGCGTGCCGAGCAGGTGCGCCTCGGCCGGGTCGAAGCCCGCGTGGCCGACTCCGTAGTAGTACGTCCGGCCGGGCCGCAGGTGGGTGAGCTCGGCGTGCGCGTAGTACTGGGTGTGGTTGCCGCTCGCGCCGACGCCGGCCGGGGTGAAGAGGGTGCGGACCTCGGCGTCGATCTTGTGGGAGAGGTCCCAGGGGTGGGCGCCGATGCGGACGAAGGGTTTCTTCACCGCGACCGGGACCTGCCAGGAGACGGTGATCTCCGTACGGGGGTCGCTGCCCCAGGCGAGATGGCGGCCGAAGGGGGCGACGAGCGCGCCGTCGACGCTCTCGGTGCGCGCGGCGGTCCGCGGCGGTACGGAGGTCTTCGTCGCCGCCTGTGCGACGGCGCCGGGCACGAAGGCCCCGCCCGCGACGGCGCCCAGCGTGACGGCGCCGCCCCTGATCATCGTGCGCCGCGAGAATCTGGCGCGAAGGTATTCGTGCTGCTCGGCCATGCTCATGCGCGCGGCGAGCTTCTCCGGTACGCCCATGCGTGGAGTGTCCATGGCCGAAAAGGTGCTCCTGGCAACCATCGCACCGCGGGCCACAGGATGAACAGGCCCCGAACAGCCTCCCATAAGAGTTTCAACAGCCTCGTGCCCGAAATCGGGCAGGATTCTTGCGATTGCCAGCGCTTTACCTCAGGATCGACGGGTGCACGACGAACTTGTTGATCATCTGACGCGCTCCTCGCCCCTCAGCCGGGGCGAGGCACTGCGGGTGATCCAGGACGTCCTCGCCTACTTCGACGAGGCGACCGACGACTACGTCCGTCGCCGCCATCGCGAGCTCCAGGCTCAGGGACTGGTGAACTCGACGATCTTCGAACGCATCGCGGCGGACCTGAAGTACCGCGCGGTCGCACCGCCCGAGCTCACGCTCAGACAGCTGCGCCGCATCGTCTACGGCTGACGGCCGAGGGACGACAGAACCGAACAGAAGCACTGAGCCGAACAGAACGACAGAGCCGGTCACGACGGAGCCGCTTCGGCGCGGCCGGCCGACAGAGGGGAACCGAAGAACGTATGTGCGGAATCGTGGGATACATCGGCAGGCGTGATGTGGCACCGCTCCTCCTCGAAGGCCTGCAGCGCCTCGAGTACCGCGGCTACGACTCGGCGGGCATCGTCGTGACGTCTCCGAAGACGGCCGGCCTGAAGATGGTCAAGGCCAAGGGCCGGGTCCGTGACCTGGAGGCCCGCGTCCCCAAGCGCTTCGCCGGCACCACGGGCATCGCCCACACCCGCTGGGCCACCCACGGCGCCCCCTCCGACGTGAACGCGCACCCGCACATGTCGGCCGACAACAAGGTGGCCGTCGTCCACAACGGCATCATCGACAACGCCTCCGACCTGCGGAAGAAGCTGGAGGCCGACGGCGTCGAGTTCCTCTCCGAGACCGACACCGAGGTCCTCACCCACCTGATCGCCCGTTCCCAGGCCGAGAAGCTGGAGGACAAGGTCCGCGAGACCCTCCGGGTCGTCGAGGGCACGTACGGTATCGCCGTGATGCACGCCGACTTCGCGGACCGCATCGTGGTGGCCCGCAACGGCTCCCCGGTCGTCCTCGGCATCGGCGAGAAGGAGATGTTCGTCGCCTCGGACATCGCCGCGCTCGTCACGCACACCCGCCAGATCGTCACGCTTGACGACGGCGAGATGGCGACGCTGAAGGCCGACGACTTCCGTACGTACACGACCGAGGGCACGCGCACCACGGCCGAGCCGACCACCGTGGAGTGGGAGGCCGCCTCGTACGACATGGGCGGCCACGACACGTACATGCACAAGGAGATCCACGAGCAGGCCGACGCCGTGGACCGTGTGCTGCGCGGCCGGATCGACGACCGGTTCTCGACGGTCCACCTCGGCGGCCTGAACCTGGACGCCCGCGAGGCGCGCCAGATCCGCCGCGTGAAGATCCTCGGCTGCGGCACCTCGTACCACGCGGGCATGATCGGCGCGCAGATGATAGAGGAGCTGGCCCGGATCCCCGCGGACGCCGAGCCCGCCTCGGAGTTCCGCTACCGCAACGCGGTCGTCGACCCCGACACGCTGTACGTGGCGGTGTCCCAGTCCGGTGAGACGTACGACGTCCTGGCCGCCGTGCAGGAGCTGAAGCGCAAGGGCGCGCGGGTTCTGGGCATCGTGAACGTGGTCGGTTCGGCCATCGCCCGCGAGGCCGACGGCGGCATGTACGTGCACGCGGGCCCCGAGGTCTGTGTCGTCTCCACCAAGTGCTTCACCAACACCACGGTCGCCTTCGCGCTGCTCGCGCTGCACCTGGGCCGCACCCGTGACCTGTCGGTCTCCGACGGCAAGCGGATCATCGAGGGCCTGCGCAAGCTGCCCGGCCAGATCACGGAGATCCTCGACCAGGAGGACGAGATCAAGAAGCTCGCCGAGCAGTACGCCGAGGCGCGCTCGATGCTCTTCATCGGCCGGGTCCGCGGCTATCCGGTGGCCCGGGAGGCCTCGCTGAAGCTCAAGGAGGTCTCGTACATCCACGCCGAGGCCTACCCCGCCTCGGAGTTGAAGCACGGGCCGCTCGCGCTGATCGAGCCCGCGCTGCCGACGGTCGCGATCGTCCCGAACGACGACCTCCTGGAGAAGAACCGCGCGGCCCTGGAGGAGATCAAGGCCCGCAGCGGCAGGATCCTCGCCGTGGCCCACGAGTGCCAGGAGAAGGCCGACCAGACCATCGTCGTCCCGAAGAACGAGGACGAACTGGACCCCATCCTGATGGGCATCCCCCTCCAACTCCTCGCCTACCACACGGCGTTGGCCCTGGGCAGGGACATCGACAAGCCGAGGAACCTCGCCAAGTCGGTCACGGTGGAGTAGGCGCTCCCTCACAGGGCGCGGGGCTGTGACACTTGCCGCTCCGCCGCGTGGGCGCGACGAGCCCCCACACCCGCAGAGGCCGAACATGAGGACGGACCCCACGTGTCGCCACCAGAACACGGGGGTCCGTCCACGGGCCGGGGCCGCCCAAAACCCCGGCAGGCTGCCCTTTAGCCGGTTGCCGTCACGCCCCGGCCGGCAGCACGACGCGGCATGGCCGTAGGCCAGTGAGCCAGCGCCGCGGTCGCCGCGTACCAGGCGGCCAGTCCGCCGACGACCGCGAACCACCCACCCACCTTGGCAAGCCCCGCGGAGTCACCGAACTGCGCGATGGCGAGCAGCACCATCGCCACGAAGAGCAGCCCGTACGCTCCCCTGGTGAGCGGCGCCGAGGCGGACGCCCCGAGCGTCAGGCTCAGTGCGACGAGCGCGAAGAGCAGCAGGAACAGCCCCGCCGCGTTGTCGGAGACCTGCGCGTCGGCGCCGACGCCCCAGGTGAACCAGAAAGCCCCGAGCCCGGCGAACGCCGTACCCGTGAACGTGTCGCGGTCGCGGAAGGCCATGAGACCGGCGACGAAGAGGGCGATGCCACCGACATAGGTGGCGAGAGAGACGGAGTCGGCTGCCGTGACGCCGTCGATCACTTCGGTGTGACCGAGGCCGAAGGCCAGCAGGGTGAGTCCGAGTGCGAGGTGGCCGAGGGTCCAGGTGGTGCTTCCCGCAGAGACGTCGTTGTCCACGGCGGGCTCCCTTCGTGCATGTGCTGTTGTGCGGTGACCGGTATATGCCCTTCACAAGCGCACAAACACATCTACGCGCGAGTAGATTTACCCGACACGTAAAGGAAGTTGACCTTTCCCACGGCTCATCTCACCTGGGACAACGCCGAGTTGCGAAACGGCAACACCGAAGGCGTTCGAACAAGGGTCGAAACAGAGGCGATCAGCGGTCGGTCGGGGGAGCGGCCGGAGGCCGATCAGGGGATGACGACCACCGGTCGCTGCGCACGCTTCGCGAGCCGGCCGGCGACGGAGCCGAAGATGCGTCCGACGATGCCGTGGGTCGATCCGACGACGATCGCGTCCGCCTCGTACTCCCGCCCCACCTCTTCGAGTTCGTGGCAGATGTCCCCGCCGCGCTCGACGAGGATCCAGGGGACCTCGGCCAGGTACTCCGCACAGGCGAGTTCGAGCCCGAGCACCTCGGTGCGGTGATCGGGGACGTCGACGAAGACCGGGGGCTCGCAGCCCGCCCACACCGTGGTGGGCAGCCGGTTGGCGACGTGGACGATGATCAGGCCCGAGCCGGAGCGGCAGGCCATCCCGATCGCGTACGCGAGGGCGCGCTCGCTCGATGTCGATCCGTCGAAGCCGACGACGACGCCGTGCTTGAAGGCGGGATCGCAGGACTGACGTGGTTCTTCCGCCGCCAAGGGCTCGGCCGCCGTGGGATCGGCGACGGGGCGCTTGCGGTCCGCGGGTTCGAATTCGTGACCGGCCATGAGTGTCTCGGCGTTCGGATCCTCGTGGGTGGGACGACAGGTGCTACGGAGCTGTGTCCGGGAATCATCTTCCCAACCCCATACCCCCAAGGGTACGGCGGCACGCCTCCTCTGCCCAGATCCCGCTCTCGCCGCGGGAGGGTTCCCCGGAGCATGCACGAGAGCATGCCCGTAACGCAATGGTTGCTGCCCCGTACAGGCGGTTTGCACAGCGTTCACCCAGGCAGGAAGCCCCGGGGCGGGTATTCGGGGCGCCAGGGCACCCCGGGGAAGCTTCCGGCTCCCCGTGACCGGCGGCTCGAACACGCGTTGAACCCCCGTAAGCCACCGCCCCAGGGAGCCCCACCGTGTCCGGACGACCCTCGACCGCGCCCCAGCCCCCCTCCAGGACACCCGCCGCCCGCTCCGCCGCCACCCAGGACACGGTGAGCGACGTGGTCCGCTGGGCGGCCTTCAGCTGTGTCCTGGTTCCGGTCGTCCTCGTCGGGTACGGGACCTCTCTGGCGGGCGCGGCCGGCACGGCCCTCGGCCTGGCCGCGGTGACTGGGGCGTGCCAGGTGCTGCTGCGCCGGTCCGAGCGGGGCGCGGCACGGCTGCGCACGGAGGAGCCGGCACCGCATCATGCGCCCCGCGGCGAGGAGCCGGGGCCGCATCATGTGCCCCGCGGCAGGGTAGGCGCGGGAGCGCACCGGGGCGGTCGGCATGCCGGTGGAAATACGCCGGTTGACTGACCGGTTTCCGCGCACGAGCCCGTTGCTTTTCAGCCAACTTCTGGACACCGCCCACCCCTTGGCCGACCAGGCCCCCAACCCCCGTTCGACCTGCACTTAAAGGGCCCAGTAGGGTGCCCGCACCCTACTGGGACCGGCCACGCGGGGCAGGCGCACTTCCCTGTACGGCCCACGAGTGCAACGCTTCGTGATCGAATGCTTCACGCCAAGTTGCCATGTCGACAATCTGCCGAGTGCTGAACTGGCCACCTCGGCACCACGGGACACAGTAGATTCGATCTTGACGTCTTACGGCGGGGGACTCGTGCAGGACCGAGGGGAAACGTGCAGGAGCGACACAACCGAGGAGCCGCGACCACCGAGGGGGGCTTAGCAGTATGAGCCACGACTCCACTGCCGCGCCGGAAGCCGCGGCCCGGAAACTTTCCGGGCGACGCCGCAAGGAGATCGTCGCGGTGCTGCTGTTCAGCGGCGGCCCCATCTTCGAGAGTTCCATACCGCTTTCGGTGTTCGGGATTGACCGCCAGGACGCCGGCGTGCCGCGCTACCGACTACTGGTGTGCGCCGGCGAGGAAGGCCCACTGCGGACCACAGGAGGCCTGGAACTCACCGCGCCCAATGGGCTGGAGGCGATCGCCCGGGCAGGCACGGTCGTCGTGCCGGCCTGGCGGTCGATCACCTCACCACCACCGGAGGAGGCGCTCGACGCACTGCGCCGGGCCCATGAGGAGGGTGCCCGCATAGTCGGGCTGTGCACCGGCGCCTTCGTACTCGCGGCGGCCGGACTGCTGGACGGCCGTCCCGCGACAACACACTGGATGTACGCGCCGACGCTGGCCAAGCGCTATCCGTCGGTGCACGTCGATCCCCGCGAGCTGTTCGTGGACGACGGCGACGTACTCACGTCGGCGGGCACGGCGGCCGGGATCGATCTCTGCCTGCACATAGTGCGGACGGACCACGGGAACGAGGCAGCCGGAGCGCTGGCCCGCCGTCTGGTGGTCCCGCCCCGGCGCAGTGGCGGTCAGGAGCGCTATCTCGACAGGTCTTTACCAGAGGAGATCGGCGCCGACCCGCTCGCGGAGGTCGTCGCCTGGGCGCTGGAGCACCTCCACGAACAGTTCGACGTGGAGACGCTGGCGGCACGCGCGTACATGAGCAGGCGTACGTTCGACCGCCGGTTCCGCTCGCTCACCGGGAGCGCTCCCCTGCAGTGGCTGATCACGCAGCGGGTGCTCCAGGCGCAGCGGCTCCTGGAGACGTCCGACTACTCGGTGGACGAGGTGGCGGGCCGTTGCGGCTTCCGCTCCCCGGTGGCCCTGCGCGGCCATTTCCGCCGGCAGCTCGGCTCGTCCCCCGCCGCGTACCGGGCCGCCTACCGGGCCCGCCGTCCGCAGGGCGAGAAGCAGTCGGACTCGGACGGTTCCGGCGCGCCACCACCGCCACCGGTGCAGCAGGAGGCACCCGTGCCGCTGCAGACCCGGCGCACGGCGGCCGCTCACGCGGTCGGTCCGGCGACGTCGTCCCTCTCCACCGAGGGACGGGCCGGCGCGGAGATGTACGCGGGCGGCCGGGCGAGCCTGCCCGGTCAGCGGAGCGCGCCCTAGCCGCGACCGTGTCGGAGCGTTGTGTGCCGGCCCCGGACCGTTGTGGTCCGGGGCCGGCGCGGTTTTTGTCCGTCATCGGTGCCGACATCGGTGCCGACTGCCGAGGTCCCGGCCCTGCCCGGGTGCCGGGGCGGGCCGTAGGGTGAGCCCATGAACGATCGCATGGTGTGGATCGACTGCGAGATGACCGGTCTCTCGCTGTCGGACGACGCGCTCATCGAGGTGGCCGCGCTGGTGACCGACTCGGAGCTGAACGTACTCGGCGAGGGAGTGGACATCGTGATCCGCCCGCCGGACGCCTCGCTGGAGACGATGCCGGACGTGGTGCGCCAGATGCACACGTCCTCCGGCCTCCTCTCCGAGCTGGCCGGTGGCACGACCCTGGCGGACGCGGAGGAACAGGTCCTCACCTATATCCGTGAGCACGTCAAGGAACCGGGCAAGGCCCCGCTGTGCGGGAACTCGGTCGGCACGGACCGCGGCTTCCTCCTCCGTGACATGGCGACCCTTGAGGAGTACCTCCACTACCGCATCGTGGACGTCTCCTCGGTCAAGGAGCTGGCCCGCCGCTGGTACCCCCGGGCGTACTTCAACAGCCCGGAGAAGAACGGCAACCACCGCGCGCTCGCCGACATCCGCGAATCCATCGCGGAGCTCCGCTACTACCGCGAGGCGATCTTCGTCCCGCAGCCCGGCCCCGACTCGGACACGGCCCGCAGCATCGCCTCGAAGCACGTCCTACCTGCGGAATAGCCCCCACCGAAACACGGGCGCGAGCACCCCTTCGGACCCTGTACACTTTTTCTCGGCCGGTCGGTGAACCACTCGGAGAACCAACCCGGTCATGGTGGGTGTAGCTCAGCTGGTAGAGCACCTGGTTGTGGTCCAGGATGCCGCGGGTTCAAGTCCCGTCACTCACCCTGAAAGTACTGAGGGCCGATCCGCGTCAGCGGACCGGCCCTCAGGCGTTTCCCGCACCACTCGGCACCACTCGGCACCACTCGGCCACCGGACTGATCGAATTCCCCGGCGGTACTGGACTGCCCCTCCCGCACCCCGTCACAGTTACGAGCATGCTGGAGGCAGTCGTCGGGGTGGTCGGGGTCGTTGTCGGGGTGGCGGGGGTGGTCACGAGCTATGCCGGGCATCGGCACTCCGTGCGGGAGTGCGGCGCGGGTGACGGCCATGGCCCGGGAGGTCGAGGAGCGGGAGCGGGAACTCGCGAGGGAGGCCGAGCGCCGGGCGGAGGTGGTGCAGGCCTCCCTGGTGCAGGTGGTGATGAGGAGCCGGCCGTCGCCGCTGGCCGAGCAGTGGGTCGGCTGGAGTCTGCAGGCGACGAACGGGAGCGACCAGCCGGTCAGGGACGTCGCTCTGCACTACGACGGCCGGCCGCTCCCCACGACCCTCACCGGCGGACTGCTGCACGCCGGGGAGAGCGTCAGCGCCCTGCTGCCCACGAGCGACACGAGCCTCGGTCCCGCCCATCCCTCCCAACCCGCCCTCGGTGTCGTGGAGTTCACGGATGCGGCGGGAGTCCGGTGGCGGCGGTCGGCCACGGGAATGCTGGAACAGCGGTACGGGAGCGGGAGTTGGGACACTCGGCCCCCGCGGGTGGCTCCCTTTCAACCGCCCGCCCAGACGGGGGTGTACGGCCGGCCGGACCCTGCCGGACCTCCGGGCGCGGGCCCGGCACAGCCACAGCCACAGCTGCGGACACGGCCGCGGCCCCGGTCCCGGGAGCCGCTGCCCCGGTCGGTGTCCGCCGTGATGGTGCTGGTCGGCGCGGGCCTGATCGCCTGGGCGGTGTGGTCCCTCACCCGGTAGGGCACACCCGGGGGCCATCACCCGCCCCGGAGTCCCGGACCTCCCCCTACGAAGACGCCCGTGCCACCAGTTCCGTAGGAAGAACCAGCTGCCGCCGCTCCAGCCCCCGGGACACCGCCGGGCGGCGGTCCGCGATCTCGTCGATCAGGAGGCCGAGCATCGCGCGGCCCATGTCCTCGATCGGCTGGCGCACACTCGTCAGGGGCGGGTCCATGTGGCGGGCGATGGCCGAGTCGTCGTAGCCGACGAGGGCCACGTCGTCTGGTATGCGGCGGCCCGCCTCGCGCAGGACCTGGCGGGCACCGGCCGCCATCACGTCGGAGCCGGCGAAGACCGCGTCCAGGGTCGGGCAGACGGAGAGCAGCTCCTTCATCGCCCGGCGGCCGCCCTCCTCCGTGAAGTCACCGGGGACGATGAGGCGGTCGTCGACCTCGCGCCCCGCCTCGCGCAGCGCCTCGCGGTAGCCGTCGACACGGCGCTGGGCACCGAACACGTCCAGGCGTCCCGCCAGGTGGGCTATGGTCCGCCGGCCCTGGGTGATCAGGTGTTCCACGGCGAACCGGCCGCCGCCGAAGTTGTCCGAGTCCACCGACGGCAGCGTCTCGTCGGCCGAGCGCCGGCCGCTGATCACCGCCGGTATCTCCAGCTGGGCCAGCAGGTCGGGCAGCGGGTCGTCCGCGTGGACCGAGACCAGCAGGACCCCGTCCACCCGGTGCGCCGCCAGGTACTGGGCCAGCCGGCGCCGCTCCCGGTCGCTGCCCGCGAAGATCAGCAGGAGCTGCAGCTCGGTGTCGGAGAGCGCCGCGCCCACTCCGCGCAGCATGTCGGAGAAGTACGGCTCGGCGAAGAAGCGGGTCTCGGGCTCGGGGACGACCAGGGCGATCGCGTCCGTACGGTTGGCGGCGAGGGCACGGGCCGCCGTGTTGGGCACGTATCCCAGCTCCGCGACCGCCGCCTCGACGGCCGCGCGGGTGGCGTCGCTGACCCGCGGGGAGCCGTTGATCACGCGGGAGACCGTGCCGCGGCCCACACCCGCGCGCGCGGCGACCTCTTCGAGGGTCGGCCGTCCGCCGCTCCGGCTACGCGCTCCGTGGACTGCCATGGTCCGCCTCCCGTCCGGCACGGCTCTCGCCGTGCTTGGCCTGGAATGTAACAGTCGTGATCGGGACCGGGCTCCCGGAGTCCGGGCCTCCGCACTCCGGCCGTACTCCCCCGGCGCCCGCCCGGGGAGGCCGCCCCGAAGCCGCCACCCGTCCGCCACCCGTCCACGTCACGTCCTGGACGCGTCCGCGGCGAAGGCACTCCGAGGCCGATCCGGAGCCGTCCCGAGGCCGTCCCGAAACCGTCGAAGACCTACTCTCCCGAACCCAACCGCCGTTAGCTAACAGCCCGATAACTGAAGACATATCTCTATGCCCTCTCCCTTGACACCCCCGCGCCGAGCGACGAACCTTCAACACATCACCTGTGGGAGCGCTCCCACAGTACCTGACACATACACATCCCGCACGTTCCCCGCCCGAGCCGCAGCGTGAACTAACGGGCCCAACAATGCAGTTGGCCGGGGGGTCGGCACGTCAGGCAACAGGAGGACGCAATGCGCACGAGTACCCGCGGGTCCCGCAGGCTGATGGCCCTCGCGGCCGTCGCCGCGCTGACGACGGGGCTGCTTGCCGGCTGCGCCGAGGACTCGGACGACGGCTCGTCGAACTCGGACGGCGGTAGCGGCGGAGGCAAGACCACGCTGACCATCGGCACCTTCGGTGTCTTCGGCTACAAGCAGGCCGGCCTCTACGACGAGTACATGAAGAAGAACCCGGACATCACCATCAAGGAGAACGTCACCACCCGTACCGACGTGTACTGGCCGAAGACGCTCACCCGTCTGCAGGCCGGTTCCGGTACCGACGACATCCAGGCGATCGAGATCGGCAACGTCGCCGAGGCGGTGCAGACGCAGGGCGACAAGTTCGTCGACCTCGGCAAGGAGGTCGACAAGTCCCAGTGGCTCGACTGGAAGACGGCGCAGGGCACGACCAAGGACGGCAAGACCATCGCGCTCGGCACCGACATCGGCCCGATGGCCATCTGCTACCGCAAGGACCTCTTCGAGGCGGCAGGTCTTGAGACGGACCGCACCAAGCTCGCCGAGCAGTGGAAGGGCGACTGGTCCAAGTATGTCGACGTCGGCAAGGAGTACATGAAGAAGGCGCCCAAGGGCACCAAGTTCGTGGACTCCGCCTCCTCGGTCTACAACGCGGCACTCGGTGGCGGCAGCGAGCGCTACTACGACGAGGACGGCAACGTCATCTGGGACAAGTCCACGGGAGTGAAGGACGCCTGGGACGCCTCGATGGAGGTGGCGACCAGCAACATGTCGGCGAAGCTGAAGCAGTTCGACAAGCCGTGGGACCAGGCCTTCGCCAACGCCAGTTTCGCGACCGTGGCCTGCCCCGCGTGGATGATCGGCTACATCCAGGAGAAGTCCGGTGAGGCCGGCAAGGGCAAGTGGGACGTGGCGGCCGCACCCACCGCGGCCAACTGGGGAGGCGCGTTCGTCGGTGTGCCCACGGCGGGCAAGCACCAGAAGGAGGCCATCGCGCTCGCGAAGTGGCTGACCGCCCCCGAGCAGCAGGCGAAGGTCTTCGCCAAGCAGGCGAGCTTCCCGTCGACCCCGTCGGCGTACCCGAGCCTGAAGCCGCAGGCCGACACCACGGCGTTCTTCTCGAACGCGCCGATCACGCAGATCTTCTCCGACTCGGCGAAGACCATCCCGACGCAGATCTTCGGCATCAAGGACCAGCCGATCGGCACGGCCATCACGGACATCGGCGTCCTGCAGGTCGAGCAGAAGGGCAAGACCCCTGACCAGGGCTGGGACGCGGCAACCAAGGAGATCAAGGACGTGCTCGGCCAGTGACCAGCTCCAAGCAGGCTCTCGCGCAATCCGCGTCGAGCGCCGACGCCGCGCCCGGCTCCCAGCCGGGCGCGGCGCGCCGTGCTCACGGTCGCGGTACACCGCCCCCGGGCCCCGACTCCTGGCGCAGCCGGCTGTACCGCTGGGACATGAAGGCGTCGCCGTACGCGTTCATCGCCCCCTTCTTCATCTTCTTCGGCGCCTTCGCGCTCGTCCCGCTCCTCTACACGGCCTGGTACTCGCTGCACAACGTGCAGCTGTCCAACCTGGACCAGCAGACCTGGGTGGGCCTGGACAACTACCAGAACCTGATGTCCTCGGACTTCTTCTGGGGAGCGCTGCAGAACACCTTCACCATCGGTGTGATCTCGACCGTGCCGCAGCTGATCATGGCGATCGGCATCGCGCACCTGCTCAACTACAAGCTGCGTGGCTCCACCATGTGGCGCGTCGTGATGCTCACCCCGTACGCCACCTCGGTGGCGGCGGCGACCCTGGTGTTCGTGCTGCTGTACTCCTGGGACGGCGGCATGATCAACTGGCTGCTGGGCTTCGTCGGGGTCGACCCGGTCAACTGGCGTGAGTCCAACTGGGGTTCGCAATTCGCCGTCTCCTCGATCGTGATCTGGCGGTGGACCGGCTACAACGCCCTGATCTACCTCGCGGCGATGCAGGCGATCCCCTCCGACCTGTACGAGTCGGCGGCACTGGACGGCGCGGGCCGCTGGCAGCAGTTCCGCCATGTGACGGTCCCGATGCTGCGGCCGACGATCCTGTTCACGGTGGTCGTCTCCACGATCGGCGCGACGCAGTTGTTCGGCGAACCGCTCCTGTTCGGCGGAGTCAGCGGTTCCAAGGGCGGCTCCGAGCACCAGTACCAGACGCTCGGCCTGTACATGTACGACCAGGGCTGGATCATCGGCAACCTCGGCAAGGCGTCCGCGATCGCCTGGACGATGTTCCTGATCCTGCTGATCGTCGCCGCGGTCAACCTGCTGATCACCCGACGGCTGAGGAAGTCCCAATGACCACTTCGGAACTGACGCCTCCTCAGGCAAAGGCTGACGCGGCGGGCAAGGGCGGCCCGGACGGCACCGGGCGCCGCCGGCTGCTCGGCGCGGGCAAGCAACTGCACGCGGGGCCCCTCACCTATGTCGTCCTGGCCGTCTTCGCCCTCGTCTCGCTGGCGCCGCTGCTGTGGACCGTGGTCGCGGCCTCGCGCACCGACCAGCGGCTCGCCCAGACGCCACCGCCGCTGTGGGTCGGCGGGAACCTGTTCAAGAACCTGGAGACCGCGTGGGAGGAGGCGGGTCTCGGCACCGCGATGCTCAACAGCACGATCGTCGCCTCGACCATCACCGTCGGTACGGTCCTGTTCTCCACGCTCGCCGGGTTCGCCTTCGCCAAGCTGCGGTTCAGGTTCTCCAACGTTCTGCTGCTGCTGACCATCGGCACGATGATGATCCCGCCGCAGCTGGCGGTCGTCCCGCTGTACCTGTGGATGAGCGAGCTGGGCTGGTCCAACCAGCTGCAGACGGTCGTCCTGCCCACCCTGGTCAGCGCGTTCGGTACGTTCTTCATGCGGCAGTACCTGGTACAGGCGCTGCCCAGCGAGCTGATCGAGGCGGCGCGGGTGGACGGCGCGAGCAGTCTGCGCGTCGTGTGGCACGTGGTCTTCCCGGCGGCGCGGCCGGCGATGGCCGTACTCGGGCTGCTGACGTTCGTGATGGCCTGGAACGACTTCCTGTGGCCGATCATCGCGCTCAACCAGCAGAACCCCACCGTGCAGGTCGCCCTCAACTCGCTCGGCACCGGCTACGTACCCGACCAGGCGGTGATCATGGCGGGCGCGCTTCTCGGCACCCTGCCGCTGCTCATCGCCTTCCTGCTGTTCGGCAGGCAGATCGTGGGCGGGATCATGCAGGGCGCGATCAAGGGCTGACCCGCCGCGCCCGGACGAGGGGGCCGAGCCGCCGCTGCCTCGGCCCCTGTTCCTCTCCCCCCTCCGACCCCATATTCCCTGGTCTCCTACGACCTTTCCTCCCATGGGAGCGCTTCCATGTCTGAGCCCGCAACGCCCGTGACCTTCCCGCCCGCCTTTCTCTGGGGCGCGGCCACCTCCGCGTACCAGATCGAGGGGGCGGTGCGGGAGGACGGCCGTACGCCCTCGATCTGGGACACGTTCAGTCATACGCCCGGCAAGACGGCCGGCGGCGAGAACGGCGACATCGCCAACGACCACTACCACCTGTACCGCGACGACGTGGCCCTCATGGCGGAGCTGGGCCTGACCGCGTACCGCTTCTCGGTGTCGTGGTCCCGGGTGCAGCCGACGGGCCGCGGCCCCGCCGTCCAGCGCGGCCTGGACTTCTACCGCCGTCTGGTCGACGAGCTGCTCTCCCACAACATCAAGCCCGCGCTCACCCTCTACCACTGGGACCTCCCCCAGGAGCTGGAGGACGCGGGCGGCTGGCCCGAGCGCGACACGGCACTGCGGTTCGCCGAGTACGCGCAGATCGTCGGTGAGGCGCTGGGCGACCGCGTCGAGCAGTGGATCACGCTCAACGAGCCCTGGTGCAGCGCCTTCCTGGGGTACGGATCAGGGGTGCACGCCCCCGGTCGCACGGACCCGGAGGCCTCCCTGCGTGCCGCTCACCACCTCAACCTGGCGCACGGGCTCGGGACTTCGGCTCTGCGCACCGCGATGCCTGCCCGCAACAGCATCGCGGTGAGCCTCAACTCCTCGGTGGTCAGGCCGCGTTCGCAGGACCCTGCGGACCTGGTGGCGGTCCGGCGCATCGACGACCTGGCCAACGGCATCTTCCACGGCCCGATGCTGCACGGCGCGTACCCGGAGACCCTGCTGGCCGACACGTCGTCGATCACGGACTGGTCGTACGTCCTGGACGGCGATCTCTCCCTGATCAACCAGCCGTTGGACGCGCTCGGCCTCAACTACTACACGCCGACGCTGGTCGGCGCCGCCGAGACCGCCCTGAGCGGCCCGCGCGCGGACGGCCACGGGGCGAGCGACCACTCGCCGTGGCCGGGTGCGGACGATGTGATGTTCCATCAGACTCCGGGCGAGCGTACGGAGATGGGCTGGGCCATCGACCCGTCGGGCCTGCACGAGCTGATCATGCGCTACACGAGGGAGGCCCCCGGGCTCCCCATCCACATCACCGAGAACGGCGCCGCGTACGACGACAAGCCCGACCCGGACGGCCGCGTCCACGACCCGGAGCGCATCGCCTACCTCCACGGCCATCTGTCGGCCGTGCGCCGGGCGATCACCGACGGCGCGGACGTCCGCGGCTACTACCTGTGGTCCCTCATGGACAACTTCGAGTGGGCGTACGGCTACGACAAGCGCTTCGGCGCGGTGTACGTGGACTACGCGACCCAGGCCCGTACGCCCAAGTCGAGCGCACTCTGGTACGGCGAGGCGGCCCGGACCGGGGCGCTTCCGTCGGTGAACACGACCGAATAACCCCTCTCTCAGGGGGGACACGGCGGGCGGGGGACGGGGCGCGGCACTGTGAGGGGAGTGCCGCGCCCCTCCGCGAACCCCGGCCGGGTGGGGGGAAAGGCCGGCCGGGGCGCATGACCCCCGTGCGGAGATGGCTGGTTGGGCTTCCTGCGGGGCTGCCCGCCGGGCTGCTCGGGGCTGCTCGTCGGGCTACTTGTAGGCGGCGAAGGCCTTCGAGAAGGCGTGGGGGTCCTGGAGGATCGAGCTGCAGGTCGCGTCGGCGGAGGGCTTGGTGCCGCCGGGGCACTGCTTGTCGCGGGTGGCGGACCACATGGAGAGCCAGCCGATCCCCTTCGACTTGGCGAAGTTCACGAGCTGGGTGGCGTCGTCGACCTTGAAGATCTCCGTCACCACGTCGTTGACGCCGATCATCGGGGTGACGGCGACCGCCTTCCAGGCCGCGGACTCGGACAGGCCCAGAACTCCCTTGATCTGCGCCTGCGTCGCCGTCGCGGCCTGTTCGGCGTAGGTGCCCATGTCGCCGCTGTACGCCGGGCCGTAGTCCATCGCCATGATGTTGACCGTGTCGATGCCCACGCCGTTCGACTTGGCGTCGGCGAGCAGGTTCACGCCGTCCTGGGTGAGCCCCTCGGGCATGACGGGGAGGGTGAACGAGACGTCCAGGTCCGGGTGTTCGGCCTGGAGCGTGGCTATCGCCTTCGCCCGGCGGGTGTTCGCCGCCGTGTCGGGGAGCGCGCCGCCCTCGACGTCGAAGTCGACCTTCGTGAGCTTGTACGCGTCCACCACCTTCTCGTACGCCGCCGCGAGGGCGTCCGCCGACGAGCAGTTGAGGGCCAGTTCCGAGCCGGCCGCGCCGCCGAAGGAGACGCGGACGTCGCCGCCCTTGGCGCGCAGGGCGCCGATCTGCGCGGCGACCGCGTCGGTGCCGAGGTCCGTCACTCCGCCCCACTTGGGGGTGCAGCCGCCGCCGTCCGTGACGAAGGCGAGGTTGTAGTCCTTCACACCGGTGGCCGTCGCGGCGGCGACCAGGTCGAAGGCGGGGTAGAGGGAGGTGTCGACGTAGGGCGCGAAGCCGGCGGTGGCCGCGGTGCCGCCGCCGGTCGACTCGGAGGGCTCGGAAGGCTTGGAAGGCGAGGCGGTGGGGTCTGCGGTCTGGGAGGAGGTGGCCGTGGGAGTCGCGGTCGGTTTCGGTGTCTCCGTCCCCGTCCCCGTCCCCGTCCCCGTCCCCGTCGGGCGGCCGGTCGGTTCCGGGGTCGCCCCGTCGTCCACCGAGCACTTGGCGTCGTCGATGAGACAGCCGGTGGGGGCACCGGAGCCGTTCACCACGAAGCCGACCGTCACCGACTCGCCCTTGGCCAGCCCGTCCTTGTCCCAGGCGGGCGGCTTCACGATGACGTGCCGGCCGCTCACACTGGACTCGCCGTTCCACAGGGAGCTCAGCCCGGCCCCGGACGGCAGGTCGAACTCCAGCGTCCAGTCCGTCTTCGCCGCACCGGTGTCGTTGGTGACGACGTACTGCGCGGTGTAGCCGGTCGACCAGTCGCTGGTCCTGGTGTAGGCGGCGCCGACCCCGGCCGCCTGCGCCGTACCGGAGAACACGAGGGCCCCACCGCCGACCACGGCCGCGGCGACCACGCCTCCGATCGCCTTGTTCCTGCCGTTGACCGTGCGCCGGTGCGTGCTCATGGCGTGCCTGCCTTCGCTGTTCCGGGAGTCCCCGAGGGGGTCACGGGAGGGGGGTGGGGTGCGGCAGCACGCTAGCGAGCCGGAAACGGGCAAACGGCCTGATCCGGACGGGGGTCGGGGATCTTAGGGTGCGCTTAAGGAAGAGATCGGGACCGGTTAAAGGTCGAGACCAATTTGGCCGATCGGCGGCGGCGCACCGAGCCCCGGTGACCTCGCCGCTCCGGCTCCCGGCCGTCCAGCTGGATCCAGATCCGGACCTCGGTCCCGCCCAGGACGGAGCGTCCGATCCGTACGTCCCCGCCCGTCGACTCCGCGAGCCTGCGCACGATGTCGAGCCCGAGCCCGGTCGAGCCGTCGCTGCCCGATCCGCCGCCCCGCGCCATCGCCGCCTCGGGGTCGGTGATGCCCGGGCCCGCGTCCGAGACGAGCACGATGACGGCGTCCTCGCCGTTGTGCACGTCGACCGCGAAGGCCGTGCCCTCGGCGGTGTGCCGGAACACGTTCCCGAGCAGTGCGTCGAGCGCGGCCACCAGGTCGGCGCGGGCCACGGGTATCCGTACCGGCCGGTCGACCCCGGCCACTCGCACCTTGCGCCCCTCGTCCTCCGCGAGCGCCGACCAGAAGTCCATCCGCTCCCGGACGACCTCGGCCGCGTCGCACCCGGCGCCCACGCCTATCGCCGCGGTCTGCGGTTTGGCGTCCCGGGCGGTCCGGATGATCGTGTCGACCTCGCGCTCCAGCTGCGCGACGGCGGCCCGGGTCTGCTCGGCGGCGGGCCCGTCCCCCAACGAGGCCGCGTTCAGCCGCAGCACCGTCAGCGGGGTACGCAGCCGGTGCGAGAGGTCGGCCGCCAACTCCCGTTCGTTCGCCAGCAGTTGGACGACCTGGTCGGCCATGGAGTTGAAGGCGACCGCCGCGAGCCGCAGTTCGGTCGGCCCCTCCTCGGGCACCCGGGCGCCCAGCTTCCCCTCCCCCAGCTCGTGCGCGCTCTCCACCAGTCGCTGCGCCGGCTGCACCATCCGTACGCCGAGCCGGTCCGCCACCGCGACCGAACCGACGATGAGCGCGATGCCGACCCCGGCGAGCACCGCCCAGGCCGTGGCCACGCCGTTGGTGACCTCCGACTCGGGCACGTACACCTCGACGACGGCGATCTCGCCCGAGCTCAGCGCGACGGGCTGGAGCAGCGTGGAGCCGCCGGGGACCTCGGTCGTGGAGGCCCGGCCCAGCTTCCGGGTGGTGGCGATGTCCTTGCCGACGGCGCGCTGCCGGCCGAGGTCGACCGCCTCCACACCGTCGCTCGCGGGTATGTGGACGGCCATCCCGGCGTCCGAGCCCGCCGAGGCGACGACCTTCTCCAGCTGGCCTCGGTCGGTGGTGATGGAGAGGGCGGGGGCGATGGCCGCGGCCTCCCGCTCGGCGTTCGAGAACGCGCGGTCCCTCGCCATCTCCCTGATGACGAGCCCGAGCGGCACCGCGAAGGCCACCACGACCATGGTGGTCACCGCCACACAGACCTTGACCAGTGCCCATCTCATCGCGGCGGCTCCGCTCCCGACGGCCCGGGCGGCTCCAGCTTCACACCCACTCCGCGCAGGGTGTGCAGATAGCGCGGTCGGGCCGCCGTCTCGCCGAGCTTCCGTCGCAGCCAGGACAGATGGACGTCGATGGTCTGGTCGTCCCCGTACGACTGCTGCCACACCTCGGCGAGCAGTTCCTTACGGGCCACGACGACCCCGGGCCGCCCGGCGAGGAAGGCCAGCAGGTCGAACTCGCGCCGGGTCAGATCGAGTCGTACGCCGTCCAGCTCGGCCTGGCGGCGCAACGGGTCGATGGCCAGACCGCCGACGCGGATCTCCGGCGACGGCGGGGCCTCCCCGGCCGAGGACCGGGCGCGGCGCAGCACCGCCGCCATGCGGGCCGCCAGGTGCTCGACCGAGAACGGCTTGGTCAGGTAGTCGTCCGCGCCGTCGTTCAGCAACCGCACGATCTCCGTCTCGTCGTCGCGGGCGGTCGCGACGATCACGGGCACGTCGGTGATGCCACGCAGCATCTTCAGCGCCTCCGACCCGTCCAGGTCGGGCAGGCCGAGATCCAGGATCACGACGTCGAAACGGAAATGGGCGACCTCGCGCAGCGCCTCAAGTGCCGTACCGACACTGCGCACCGTGTGCGCGGCCTCGGTCAGATGCCGGATGAGGGCCGAGCGCACGAACTGGTCGTCCTCGACCACGAGCACACTTGCCATGGCCCGCACCGTACGCCATAAGGGTTGGGCCGGTCCGGGGCCTGTGGATAACCGTCCGGGCGGCACCGACAGGGGACATGTGTGGGGCGCGTGGGGCAGTATGGCCCGCGATGCGCAGAGGACTCGTACACGGCTTGGCTTGGTCGCTCGCCACGGGCGCGGCGGTCACGCTGTCGTGGTGGGGCGTCCACACCGTGATGGCGGGGACGGCGTACGACCCGCCGCGCGCGCTGCCGATCACGGCGGACGGGACGACCGCGCAGGGCGCGAAGCCGCTTGCCTCCTCGACCAGTCGGCCCGAGTCGGGGCCCGGGTCCGGACCGTCGAAGAGCCGTGAGCCGGGTGCGGGGCGTTCGCCCTCGGCCCCGTCCTCGTCCTCGCCTCCTTCCTCGCCCTCGCCCTCGAAGTCGGCGGGTGCCACTCCTGGCGCGGGCGCCTCCGGCCAGGTGAAGAGTTACGACACCGATGGGGGCCGGGTCGTGTTCGACCTCGGCAAGTCGTACGCGTCGCTGGTGTCCGCGACGCCCGCGTCCGGGTGGTCGATGCAGGTGTGGAAGACCGAGACGTGGATTCGGGTGGAGTTCTCGGCGGGGGCGGATCGGGTTTCGGTGTTCTGTACGTGGCACGACTCTGCGCCGCGGGTTTCTATCAACGATTACTGAGCGCCGCGGGTGGCTCGGTCTGTGGATTGGCCGCGGGTGCGCCTGCGGGGCATTCCTACCGGAACACCGACGGCGGAGGTGCCGGTGAGGCCACTGCTGCCGCGTCCGTCACCGGGGTCGCCCCTCCGGTGAAGTCCCGTAGCGCCTTGCCGTGTTCGACTCTTGCCGGGTGGGGGTCGGAGGCGGCTCGGCGGGTCAGTTCGAGTACGGGGAGGGGTAGGGCCGAGGCGATCAGTACGGCGTTGCCGAAGCGTTTGCCGCGCAGGACCGTCGGGTCGGCGATGAGGGCGAGTTCGGGGAAGACACCGGCGGCGGTGGCGACCTGGCCGCGCAGGTGCGCGAGGGGTGGGCCGTCGGCGAGGTTGGCGGCGTACAGGCCACCGGCGTTGACGACCCGGCGTACGTCGGTGAGGAACTCGCCCGACGTCAGGTGCGCGGGGGTCCGTGCCCCGCTGAACACGTCGGCGATGACCAGGTCCGCCCAGCCGTCCGGCACTTTGGCGAGCCCTTCGCGCGCGTCGACGGACCGTACGCGGATCCGGGCGTTCGGGTCCAACGGCAGTTCGCGGCGGACCAGTTGGACGAGCGCCGCATCGCGTTCGACGACCTGCTGGGTGGAGCGGGGCCGGGTGGCGGCCACGTACCGGGCAAGGGTGAAGGCGCCCCCGCCAAGGTGCACGACCTGTACGGGCCTGCTGGGCGGGGCGACGAGATCGATGACGTGACCGAGCCGGCGCTGGTACTCGAAGCTCAGGTACGAGGGGTCGTCGAGGTCGACGTGCGACTGCGGGGCCCCGTCGATGAGCAGCGTCCAGGCGCGCCCCCGGTCCCGGTCGGGCATGAGCTCGGCAAGCCCCCCGTCCACACTCTCGACGACGGCCGAGGCAGCAACACGTCTGTCCCCGCCCCGCTTGTCGCCCGCCCGCTTGTTCTTAGCCCTCGCCATCCACCCATTATCGACGGCAGCAGACAGTCCGGCTCAGCGACAGCAGCCCCTTGTTTCTTTAGGGGCGCGGGGAACTGCGCGACCAGCCCAAGCGAACCCGCAGACAAAACAGGGACCGCAAACCCCACGAACCCCCCGCCCAACCTCAACGGCAGTTGTCCGCCGCCTCGATCAGACGAGCCGCCTCCCCCAACGCAGCCCGCAGAACCGCAGGATCCGTGGCCAGGTCCGCCTCCCCGGGAGGCAACAGCCAGTCCGACCCCTCCACCGGCGGCTCCGGCGCCAGCCGAAGACCCCGCCCGTCGGTCCGCGTACACGTACTGCCCGGGACGTCCCAGGCAGAAGCCGTCCCCGGCGGCACCAGAAATCCGAGTGTGTCGCAGCTGTCGTCGTGCAGAACGGGGCCGACGGCCTCCGCCGACGCACCGCGCCGCAGGATGTCGACCGCCTCCAGCCCCTGCCGAGCGGGGACGGTCACGAGATCACAAGGATCGACGCTCTGCCTGCTCTCCATCCTGGCCTCCACCACGGAACCCCTCCTCGATCGGGCACACCGCATGGTTCAACGCCGTGTGGCGTCAACGGCTACGGCGAAACTCGGCCGCAAAGGATGGCAGTTCATGGCAGATCAGGGATGAGATATCCGTTTTGTAGCCAAACCCCGCGTGGTGGACTCGTCACAACGGGTACGTTCGTGCCCGCCGGAAACACAGGTACGGCAGGTCGACAACATGATCAACTCGCCCTGCTTCCGGCATGGTTCGACGGTTCGTGAGAGAGGGCCCGGCCATGGCGTCGTCACCGATGACCTCGTCGTCCCAGTCACCTCGGCCGACGCGGCCGAATCTCGCCTTCCGGCGGCTGCGCGGTCAGCGCTCGCCGGGCGAGTTCGCCGCGGCGGTGCGACGGGCCGCCCGGGAGATCGACGAGCAGGTCAGCTGCGACGCGCGCTACATCGGGCGGGTCGAGGCGGGAGAGATCCGGTGTCCCAACTACGCGTACGAGCGGGTGTTCCTGCACATGTTCCCCGGCCGGACTCTGACGGACCTGGGGTTCGTGCCCCGTTCGGCGGTACGCGGCCGGGGGGCGCGCTCCTTCGAGGAGGCGCCCGACCCGCGCACCACGAGCCCGATGTACGCCCCGCATGAGACGGAAGGGGCGTACGAGCCGTATGACACCACGTACGGCACGTACGAACCGAACGACCGGTATCACCCGCACGAGATCGACGACCAGAACCACGAGGAGAGCGACGTGCAACGTCGCGCATTCATGAGCGGCGGTACCGCCACCGTGGCGGCCGCCTCACTGGGCCCCATAGGGCTCGCCTTCAGCGGCGCTGCCGCGGCCGCGGACCGTTCCGTGCGCCGGGCAGGCGAGGCCGAGGCAGGGGCACTGGAAGAGGCCGTACGCAAGATCCGGCTGCTGGACGACCGGCACGGCGCCGACGGGCTGTACCGCAGGGCGTCGACTCCGCTGCGGGCCGCGTACGCCCTGCTGGACGCGGGCGCCGCACGGCAGGCGACCGCCGAGCGGCTGCACACGGGGGCCGGTGAACTGGCCATCTCCGTGGGGTGGCTGGCACACGACTCGGGGCGTTTCGAGGACGCGCGTTCGCACTACGCGGAGGCGCTCGCGACCGCCCGGGTGGCCGGGGACCCGGCCCTGGAGGCGCACGCCTTCTGCAACACGTCCTTCCTCGCGCGTGACGCGGGGCGCCCGCGCGAGGCGGTCCGGGCTGCCCAGGCCGCCCAGTTCGCGGCGCGCCCGCTGGGCTCGGCGCGGCTCCTGTCGCTCCTCTCGCTGCGCGAGGCGGGCGGCTGGGCGGGGCTCGCCGACCGCAGGGGCTGCGAACAGGCGCTGACCCGCGCGCAGGCGCTGTACGGGCGGGGTCCGTGCGACGCCGATCCGGAGTGGATGAGCTTCTACGGAGACGCCGAGTTGGCCGGTCTGGAGGCCCAGTGCTGGTCGACGCTGGGCGACTGGTCGCGCGCGGCCCATCAGGCACGGCGCGCGACCCGGCTCCAGGACCCGCACTTCACCCGCAACCTCGCGCTCTACACCGCCGAGCTGGCCGACGACCTGGCCCGCGCCGGGCATCCCGACGAGGCGGCCGCGGCCGGGCTGCGCGTCCTAGACCTGCTGGACGAGGTCCAGTCGTCCCGCGTGCAGACGATGCTGGCGGGGACGGCGCGCGTACTGCTGCCGCACCGCCGCGCTTCGGGGGTGTCGGACTTCCTGGAGCGGCACGGGGCGCTGCCGCGGTCCGCCTGAGCGGGTGCGCTCCGCCGGGGCGCGTGGTGATCAACCCGCCGTTGGGAGCGTGGTGATCAACCTGCGGGGCGGTGGGCGTCGATCGCGCAGTTCCCCGCGCCCCTCAAGGACGCGGGGTCCCGCGCCGGACTACGTTGCCAGGTGGCCGCAGTCGTTCCACGTCTCGATCGCGGGCTCTCCGTAGGCCCAGCCCAGGACCGAGAGGGACGTCGGGTTGAGGCGGATACGGGCCGCGAAACCGATGTCCAGGCCGAGCCAGCGGGCACCGATGGAGCGCAGGATGTGTCCGTGGGCGAAGACCAGTACGTCACGGTCGGCGGAGCGGGCCCACTCGACGATCTCGTCCGCGCGCGCGGAGACCTCGGCGAGGGTCTCGCCCCTGGGCACCCCGTCCCGCCAGATCAGCCAGTCGGGGCGGTCGGCCCGGATCTCGTCGGGGGTCATGCCCTCGTAGGCGCCGTAGTCCCACTCCATGAGCGTGTCCCAGGGGGTCGCCCGGTCGCCGAAGCCGGCGAGTTCGCAGGTCTCACGCGCGCGTGCCAGCGGACTCGTCCGGATCTCCACCCCGGGCAGGCCGTTCAGCGGGGCCCTGTGCAGGCGCTCTCCGAGCAGTTTGGCACCGCGCCTGCCCTCCTCCAGGAGGGGGACGTCGGTCCTGCCGGTGTGCTTGCCGGACAGCGACCATTCCGTCTGTCCGTGCCGGGCCAGCAGGAAACGCGGTGCCATGGAAGGGGCCTTTCGGGGAAGATCGAGCGGTGAACCGCAGGGGAACGAGGGGTGGATCACTCCATCATCGCTCACTCACAGTTTGAGCAACCCGCTGGGCGATCTCTGCGTCTATGACCACCAGGGGCGCGGCCACGGGGGACGCGCGCAGAACGTAAATTGGGCCAGGTCATTGCGGCCGGGAAAGCAGGAGGGGGAGGGATCGGATGTTGCGGACCGATGCACCGAGCACCGAGGCGGCACCACGCTCCCGCCTCCGCTGGTGGACCGAGCTGCCACTGATCCTGCTGGTGTACGGGGCGTACTCGGCGGGCCGGCTCCTCGCGCGCGGGGACGTGACCAGCGCCGTCGACCACGGTCTGGCGATCCTGCGCGTCGAGAAGTTCTTCTTCCTCAACGCCGAGCACCCGCTGAACCGTCTCTTCACACGCGAGCCCTGGATCGGCATACCGGCCGACTTCTGGTACGCGTCGCTGCACTACATGGTCACGCCCGCCGTCCTGGTCTGGCTCTTCAGGTCCCGTGCCGTGCGCTACAGAGCGGCCAGGACCTGGCTGATGACGTCCACGTTCATCGGTCTGATCGGCTTCACGCTGCTGCCGACCTGTCCGCCGCGGCTGCTGTCCGCGAGCCACGGGTTCGTCGACACGATGGCCCAGTACAGCGACTACGGCTGGTGGGGCGGCGAGGCGAGCGCGCCGCGCGGACTCGGCGGCATGACGAACCAGTACGCGGCGATGCCGAGCCTGCACTGCGGCTGGGCGCTGTGGTGCGGTGTGATGCTCTGGATGTACGGCGGCACGCGGCTCACCAAGGTCGCGGGGGTCCTGTACCCGTTGATCACCACGATCGTGGTGATGGGGACCGCCAACCACTACTTCCTCGACGCGGTCGCGGGATTCGTCGTGATGGGGATCGGCTTCCTGCTGACCCGGCCGGTGCTGCGGCTCGCGGACACGCTCCGGGCGCGGCTGGGGATCCGGCCCTTCGCACCGGTCGCCGGGGGTTCCACAGGCGCCTCGCACGGCGCAGGTTCCTCAATTGTCAGTGCGGGGTGCCAGACTTCGCCGGGTGAGCGAATTCCCCGACAGCGCAAGGTCCCAGCCGTCCCGGGTACCGCCGAGCCGGGAGCCCCGGCAGGAGCCGAACCGGGAGCGAGTCCCCCCGGCGCGGGGGACGGGGCTCCGGCAGCGGCTCGCTGAGCTGCGCGGCCCCGCGGTCCCGCCGCAGCCGCTCGACGCGCGCGCCCTCGCGGCACTCGCCGCGAACCCGGGGTGCAAGCGGCGCGCGATCCTCGACGGGGCGGGGGTGAACAAGACCGCACTGGCGAGCGCGCTCGGCTCGCCCTCGGCCTTCGGTCAGTCGCAGTTCGCGTTCATGCGGGGCAATGCCTTCGAGGCGCGCGTCAAGGCAGACGGCGGCGCGGAACTGCTGCGGCTCGTGCACGAGAAGCTGGACGCGGGGGCCGTACCGCCCACCGCCGGCATTGCTCCCGACCTGTCCGCCGTGGGCCCCGAGGGACGCACCGCGCGTACGGCCCTGGCGCTGCGCGAGGCCACCGACGCGGGCGTCTGGACACTGCTCGACCACCCACTGCTCGCCCTGGACGTCGCGGGCTCCCCCGCCTTCCTTGAGCCGGACGCGGTGGTCGTGCATCCCGACGGAAGCTGGACCGTCGTCGAGATCAAGTCCTTCCCGATGCTGGACGGTTCGGCGGACGCGGCCAAGGTGGGCGCGGCCGCCCGCCAGGCCGCGGTGTACGTCCTTGCACTGGAGCGGGTCGCGGCCCGGCTCGGCGCGGGACCGGAAGGACACACGGGAGACGGGCGACACGCGGGAGACGCGGGAGACGCGGGACACACGGGAGACGCGGGAGACGCGGGACACACGGGAGACGCGGGAGACGCGGCGGCAGCTCCGCTCACGGCGCTCGCCCCGTCGGACCTCCCCGCGGCCGCCGTCGCGACGCCGACGGAGACGCCGACGGAGGCACCGGCAGAGACCCCCGGGACGCGAAGCGCCCGGGACGGCTTCCGCACCCGCCTGCCCGAGGTGCGGCACACGGTGCTGCTGGTCTGTCCGAAGGACTTCTCCAACCTCCCCACCGCGTCCGCCGTCGACGTCCGCAAGCAGCGCTCGGTCACCCGCCGCCAGCTGGACCGCCTCACTCGCATCGAGGACATCGCCGACCTGCTCCCCGAGGGCACCTGCTTCTCCCCCGACCTCCCCACCGCCGACCTTACGGCCGCGGTGGAGTCGGTGCCGGCGACCTACGCCCCCGAGTGCCTCTCCGCCTGCGAGCTCGCCTTCCACTGCCGCGACCACTCCCGGGCGGAGGGGGCGGTGACCTCACTCGGCCGCTCGCTGCGCGCCGAACTGGGCGGCCTGACAACGATCGACGACGTCCTCGCAGCAGCCCACGGCAGGTCCGGCGACCCGACCGACCCGGCGGTCGCGGCCCTGCGCAGAGCGGCAGCCTTGCGGGCGGAAGCCCTGGGCGGCGGGGCAAGGCCGGGGGCCGAGCTGCCGGGCAGTGCGGAAGGATCGCGAGCCGAAGCCTCAGGACGGGCGGCGTGCTGAGGTCCCCCCGGTCCCGATGCACACCGGGCCACCTCGCCCATACGGCGCCGCCCCACACAGAGCGCCCCCCAAGGGGCGCGGGGAACTGCGCGAACACCCCCCACCGACCCGCACACACAACACCGCACCCCGCGGAGCGCCCCGCGAGCAACCCCCACGCACCCTCAGCCCGAACACAACCCGCACAAACACCACCGCACCACCCGGCCCGCCCCTCCCGAGAGGCAGCCCCATGTCTCTGATCACCACCCTCGCCCGCCTGGAAGCCGTGGACACCGGCCGGGCCCAGCCCCTGGCAACCACCCGCCACCGCCACCTCTCCGAGCACCCCCTCGTCTTCGTACCGCTCACCACCGCAGGAGAAGCCGGGGCCCCGCTGGGGGCACTGGTCGGCACGGACCGCGAAGCCCCCCGCCTCCTCGTCGTCCCCCAGCCCCGCGACCGCGACCTCCGTTTCGCGTTCCTCGCCGAGCTGGCGGACATCGTCCTGCCGTACATCGA
Organism: Streptomyces sp. NPDC033178; assembly: GCF_055577685.1. Lineage (NCBI taxonomy): Bacteria > Bacillati > Actinomycetota > Actinomycetes > Kitasatosporales > Streptomycetaceae > Streptomyces > Streptomyces sp. NPDC033178. The sequence continues at coordinate 239,943 of NZ_JBVIPT010000012.1, read as the reverse complement.
CGCGTACGCCGACGACGTCGAGGCGGCCGAGCGCAACGAGACCGACCCGGAGACCGGCAAGCGGGTCAAGGTCGAGGTCGAACTGTGCGCGGACGCCCCGCAGTTGATCGTCCCGAGCCGCTCGGGCATCGACTTCGTACGGCTGCTCGGCCGCTCCATGCGCTTCCGCCGAACCGCCGAGCAGGACCCGGAGACACCGCATCCGGCACCCCCGCGCGTGCCACTGCTCGGCCGGTGGCTCACGCACTACGGCGAGCGGTCCCGCGTACCCGGCTCCTCGCTCCTCCTCGCGCTCACCGACGTCCTGTCCCGGCACTGGGCGACCGGACAGTCCAGCCTGGAGGACCAGCACCTCGGCGCGCTGCTCGCCTGGATCGACCCGCCGCAGGGCGAGTCCGGCGCCGATGCCGCGCTCCGGGCCGAGCTGCGGCGGGACGGCAGGGGACAGCTCCTCTGCCCGCCGGCCGGGCCCGCCACCGACCCGGCGTTCGACAACAAACTGCTCGCCCCCGCCATCGAGCGCTACGACCGCGCGCGTACGGCACTCGCGGCCGCCGAGGACGGCATCGAGGCGGACGACCGGCTCGGTGAACTCACCGCCGCCGAGCGGCAGATCCGCGACCTCGTGGAGAGCCGCACCCGCCCCACCTGGGACGCGGTGTGGCGCGGCCTCGACCTGCTGCGCGAACTGCCCGAGGGCGCCCACGCGGCCGACCGGTGGACCCGGGACCGCTGGTCGTTCACCGGCCACCGGGACCGGGTCCTGGCCGGCGAGCCCCCGCAGCCGCGCCGCGACGACGCGGTCACGGCGGCGAACAAACTCGCCACGCGTGAGCGCGAACAGGCCCGTCTGGACGCCCAGGAGGCCCTCGACGACCCGCTCGTCATGGCCGGCCGGCGGCTCGCGGGCGAGGCCTTCGCGGGCGAGGTCACGGATGTCGTGATGGCGTACAGCGAGGGCAAACGGCCCAGCCCGCGCCCCCTCGTGACCGTCCGCACGGACGACCGGCCGCACTTCGGCGAGCGCGCCAAGGTCTACCGGTCGCTCGGCGGCAAGGCCCAGGCGGCCGAGTTCGTCGAGTACGTCCGGTACGAGGGCGAAGGCGCCCCCGATGACCACAGCCACGACGACAGCCATGCCCACAGCGACGACCTCGGCCATGACACCGGCGACGACCTCGGCTCCCTGGTCGTGCTGCGCGTCGTCGACAAGATGGGCCGCGGCAAGGAGCCCGAGACCGGATCCGTACCGGAGAAGGGCGATCTCGTCTGCTTCACCCTCTTCGAGCACGAGCAGCGGGGCGGTGCGAAGCTGCCCGACCCGGAAGAGACGCCGTGGACGCACGGCGGGCCGCCCGGCGAGACCGATGCCGCCGCCCCGCAGCTTGAGGTGCAGCCCGACGCCGTGACCGAAGAGGACGTCCTGTGACCACCGTGTTCGATCCGGGCGCCGAGGCCGCCCACGCCACCGGCGCGATCCTGCGCGACACCCTGCACGGGACGCACCGCGGTGTCGTGGTCGACTCCCCGCCCGGTGCAGGCAAGTCCACGCTCGTGGTGCGGGCCGCGCTCGAACTGGCCGAAGCGGGACGCCCGCTGATGGTCATCGCGCAGACGAACGCGCAGGTCGACGACCTGGTGCTGCGGCTCGCCGAGAAGAACCCCGAGCTGCCCGTCGGCCGACTGCACAGCAGCGACGCGGACCCGTACGACAAGGCGCTCGACGACCTTCCGAACGTCCGCAAGTCCGCGAAGGCCGGGGATCTCGCCGGACTCGACGTCGTGATCTCGACGGCCGCGAAGTGGGCGCACGTCAAGGGCGTCGAGCCGTGGCGGCACGCGATCGTCGACGAGGCGTACCAGATGCGGTCGGACGCGCTGCTGGCCGTGGCCGGGCTGTTCGAGCGGGCGCTCTTCGTGGGCGACCCGGGCCAGCTGGACCCGTTCGCGATCGTCGGCAGCGAGCAGTGGGCGGGGCTGTCGTACGACCCCTCGGCCTCCGCCGTGACGACGCTCCTGGCCCACAACCCGGAGCTGCCGCAGCACCGCCTCCCCGTCTCCTGGCGGCTTCCGGCGTCGGCGGCCCCGCTGGTCTCGGACGCGTTCTACCCCTTCACGCCGTTCCGCAGCGGCACGGGCCACGGCGACCGCCACCTCGCCTTCGCCGTCCCGTCGGACGGTTCGGGCCCCGACCGGGTCATCGACGAGGCGGCGGAATCGGGCTGGGGCCTGCTGGAACTGCCGGCCCGGCACACCCCGCGCACGGACCCGGAGGCGATCCACGCGCTCGCCCGGGTCGTACGCCGTCTCCTGGACCGGGGCGGCGCGGCGACGTCCGAGCGCTCCCCCGACCCGGCCCCGCTGACGGCCGACCGCATCGCCGTCGGCACCGCACACCGCGACCAGGCCGCGGCCGTCCGCTCGGCCCTGGCGGAGCTGGGCGTCACGGACGTGACCGTGGACACGGCGAACCGCCTCCAGGGCCGGGAGTACGACGTGACGGTCGTCCTGCATCCCCTGTCGGGCCGCCCCGACGCGACGGCCTTCCACCTCGAAACGGGCCGCCTGTGCGTCCTGGCCTCCCGCCACCGCCACGCCTGCATCGTCGTCTGCCGCGCGGGTGTCACCGACCTCCTCGACGACCACCCGTCCACGGAGCCGGTCCAGCTCGGCGTCACGGTGAAATTCCCCGACGGCTGGGAGGCGAACCACGCGGTGCTCTCCCATCTGGCGGAGCACCGGGTCTCGTGGGAGTCGTGAGGGAGCGCGAAGGGTAGGAGAGAGCGTGCATCAGGGCCGGTCAGCCGCGCCCTGAGGCGCTCTTGCGCAGTCAAGGGACAATGGACGGTGGCCCACCAACAAGGACGGGCCGACCACCGTACGAGGAGGAGAAGTCATGGCGGAGCCCACGCCGCGTCGGAACGAGCCGCGGCTTCGCCCCGCGCCGCTGCTCTTCGAGCCCGCGGAGGCTGCTGCCGATCCCGAGCACTTTTTCGACCTGGAATCGATCGAGGACCCGCAGGCGCTGCTGGACCGGGCCACCGAGCTGACCCTCGCGTTCCGCGCGGCCACCGACCGGGCGGTCGAGTTCCAGGCGATGGCCGCCGCACAGCTCGCCGATCCCCGCCGGTTCGACCGGCTGACGCCCGCGGCGATCGCCGAACGGGCCGAGTGGACCGAGGACTACGCGAAGAAGATGGTGGAGTTCGGCCGCGAACTCCTGCGCGGTGCGGACGCCGAGGGGTACGCGGACCCGGTCTGAGCGCCGGCGCCGCCCGCACCGGCCGCGAGCGTTCAGGCGGCGCGCGGACACCGTACGCGGGCGGGACACCCGGGCCGGGCCCGCGAACCCGGCCGCCGAACCCACTGCTCAAGCCTTACGGGCAACCAGCCCCCGGACAGCCGTGCGTCAACCGCGCGGCAGCCACGTATCCAAGCCACGCCCAGCCGAAAACAACCGATGGCATATGCCAGGCGGGCAAGATACCCCACCCCACACCCCGCTGTCCCCCATTCCCGCAACCCTCAGGGATGGGCCGTTCACCCCCGGTAGCTCTAGATGACATGAGCAGCGATCGGAACCCGGTAAGCATCGTCCCCGACAGCCCCGGCCCAGGCTCCGGCTCAGGCCCCGGCCTCGACACAGGCCACGGCACCGTCGAGCCGCTCCCCGACCGGTTCGACGTCTCGGGGGTCACCTCCGAGGGCGCCGCCTGGCTCGCCTCGACAGGAACGTACCCGCGCGGCACGCTCGCCTTCCGGGAGGACCGGCCCGCCGCCCCGGTGGTCCTGTCCTGCGGATTCGCCTTCGACGTCGTCAACGCGCCCGCGGTCTTCGGCCGCCGCATGCTGGACCGGCTGTGGGACGAGGGCCCGGGCTCCGGCCCTGTCGCCACCTACCGGGGCCGGATGCTCCTGTTCGCCGCGCCCGGCACCGCCCAGCGGCTGCCCGCGCTCCTGGAGTGGGAGGAGTGGGGCTCGGGCGGCGCCTCGGAGCGGGCCCGGTCCGTCCCGCCGCTCCTCTGCCACGGCACCGGTGACGCGGTGACGGTCCCGCCCCCCGCCCCTACCGCCCCGGCCGCTCCCCGCACCGGCTCCCGTCCCCCCGCGGAATCCCGCTGGCTGGTCGCTCCCGACACCCGCCACCCCTGGCTGCCGACCCCGGCGATCCTGCTCTGGGCGGCGATACGAGCGGCCCGGTCAGCGGCCCGCCGACGCATCCCCGAGCCCTCCCCCGACCCCCGGATATCGATTTTTCCTCCCGCCGATCAGGATGCTAAGGTCTACGACGTCAGCAAGCGCCGCTAGCTCAGTTGGTTAGAGCAGCTGACTCTTAATCAGCGGGTCCGGGGTTCGAGTCCCTGGCGGCGCACAGACGGTGAAAGGCCCCTCGCGAGAGCGAGGGGCCTTTCGCATGCCGACATGCCACCCACTCCCCGACGGCCCCGGCGGCCGACCGGTGTGGGACCCCACCCAGGAGGTCAGCCCCCGGCCGAGATCGTCACCGTCCACGCCCCCGACGCCGTCCGGTCCTCCACCTCGACGCGTACGTTCTCGCCCGGCACGGTGAAGGTCTCCCCGAGTCCGACCGGCGCGTCGGCGAGCGGCGGATAGACCGAGTCGTCCCAGCAGGCCGCGGACGACGGGTGCGCGTCGACGACCTCGATCGGGCCGCCGCCGGACCGGGTCCCGCCGCGCACGCGGTAGACGAGCACTCCCTGTGAGCAGACCGCCGCGTCGTTGCCGACCGGCCCGCGCGCCTCGAAGGCGATCGCGGTGTCCCGCCCGGTCCGCACCACCGCCAGTTTCGTCCCGCTCCCGGACCCGAATCCCGTGCCCTCCGACTCCGGCCCGGCACCGGGAACACCCGCCCTCGCGAAGGCCTCCGAACCCGCCGCGGCCACCCCGGGCCCCGCTCCCAGAGACTCCAGCGTCAGCCGCGTACCCCGTCCACCCGCGCCCCGCACACACGCCACCTGGCGTGTTTCCAGCCACCCGAGTTTCCACTTGTGCCAGCCGAACAGGTCGGGTGCCAGGCCGAACTGGCTGCCCATGAGGTCCCAGTCGCCGACGTACGTGTCCCAGTCGCCCTTGCCGTCGGAGGGGCGGTGGTAGAGGTCGGGCAGGTCGAAGACGTGTCCGGTCTCGTGGGCCAGGACCAGCCGGTCCGGCGGATGCTTCTCGAAGACCGTGACGACCCGGCGGATGTCCTTCCCGTCGGCCCGCAGCGGCGTGTCCATGTTCACCACCTTCGTCGCGTCCGAGTCCACGCCGGGCGCGTCCGGGTCGGCGACGAAGTAGACGATGTCGTAGCGGGAGAAGTCGACCCGGTCGTCCGCCGCGGCGAGGGCGTCGCGCAGATACGCCGAGCGCGCCGCCGCGCTCCAGTCGCGCTGTATGGCGTACGAGGTGGAGGCCCGCGGCATCCGGATCCACTCGGTGAGCGGGTGCGGGCGGAGCTGGAACCTGCCGTACGAGGCCCGTTCGAAGAAACGGCTGGTGGCGGGGAAGTAGTCGGCCGTCAGTTCGTCCGGCGTGGTCAGCGGGTCGGCGTCCGGGAACGAGAGGAAGACCATCACCGCGTCGAGGCGGCTGGTGGGGCGCGGGTAGGCGGCGTTCCAGGTGTCCAGGCCCTCCGAGTGGTGCGCGTCGGTGCGCTTGAGGGCGCACGGCATGGAGAGCGGGACGGCGACCGAGGGGCCCGTCACGAGGGAGGTGGCGGCGAGCGCCGTCATGGAGGTGAACACGGCCGCGGGTGCGTGCCACCACCGTTCCCGCCAGGTTTGCCCCCACCATGCCGGTACACGCGGACGAAGACCGGGCCGACCTGGACCGGGCCGACCCGATCCGGGCCGTCCGAGGCCTCGCCAACGGGGTCGGACCCCGCCACGGGTGAGCCCCTTGAGGGGGAGCAGACGCGGCACGTCGACCTCCGGATGCGGAATTCGGGATACCGCAACCAGCCTGTGCCGGTTTGATCGTTTACGCCCTGTTTATCTGAACCAAAGGAGTGAGAGGGCCGACATCCGACCGAGAACATCGGGGAGCGCCAGGGGGGCGCCAGGACGCGGCGACACCCCGAGCACTCACGGAACGTCACAAGTGATCGGCCGGGGAAGGAACCCGTCCAGCTGCGGGCAGAAACGATCTGTCAGAGAGAGGGGTTCATCCGGGACACTGGACAGTAGCTGGAAGGCCCTACGGCCAACCTCTATGATCGGCACACTTTCCTGCGCGGACACGGCTAGAGCGGCCGTCCACCACCGGCCGACCCCCCGACGAGACCTGTACGACGAACGAGTGCACAGCGGGAGCGAACGGTGAGCGGAACGTCCGATGGGCCGGCGCCCGCGGTAGACCTCGTCCGGCCGGCCGTCACAGAGAGTCACATCGCGGCCTCTCGTCGCGTCGGGACCCCACCTCACGAGGAACGGGTCCCACGCGTCGAATCCCTGGTCGCACCCCCTCTGGACCTCTCGGCGGGACTCCCCGCCGAGCTACCGGCCGAGCTACCGGCCGGGCTTCCGGCCGACTTCCTCGCCGGATTCCCGTCCGGTCTGTCGGCGGGACTTCCGGCCCTGCTCTCGGCCGGTTCCCCGGCCGGCCTCGCGCCGCACCCCGGAATCGACTTCGAGGCCGGCGCCCACCCCCACACCGGCACCGATCCCCGTGCCGACGCCCACCCCCAGCCCCACCCCAGTGCCGGCACCGGAGCCCGTGCCGACACCGCCGCCGAGGCCGGTACACGTACATTCCGCGCCACTTTCGCCGCCGCTCCCCTCGCGATGGCCGTCGTGGACCGGGAGGGCCTGGTCGTCACGGCCAACGACACCCTGGGAGCGCTCCTCGGCGCGGGTCCGGAAGGGCTCACCGGCCGGATCGCCGCCGACCTGGTGGACCTCGCCTCGGACGCCCGTACGTGGCACGCCTACCGCGAGGTGCTCCGCGGCCGGCAGGCCAGACTCCGCTGCACCCGACGCCTCAAACACCCCGACGGCCACTCCCTCTGGGCCCAGGTGACGGTCAGTCCGCTGCCCGAGGAGGAGCGCGCGGTGCTGCTCTCGGTCTCCGACATCAGCGCCCGCCGCGAACTCCAGGCCCGGCTGCGCCACTTGCAGATGCACGACCCGGTGACCCGGCTGCCCAACCGCACCCTGTTCTTCGAGCGGCTTTCGGCCGCGCTGGAGGCGGAGGCGTACGAGGAGTCCGGCACCGGCCGGATCGGGCTCTGCTATCTGGACCTGGACGGGTTCAAGGCGGTCAACGACACGCTCGGCCACCGCGTCGGCGACCGGCTGCTCGCGGCCGTCGCCGAGCGGCTGACGCGCTGCGCGAACGAGGCCGGGTACGCGCGACCGGCCACGCCCCTGGTCGCCCGGCTCGGCGGCGACGAGTTCGCGCTGCTGGTCGAGGACTCCACGGGTACGGAGCAGCTCGCGGACCTCGCCGACTCCGTGCTGAAGTCCTTGCAGGTGCCGTTCGACCTCTCCGGGCAGCGGCTCTCGGTCTCGGCCTCGATCGGTGTCGTGGAGCGGCACGCGGCCGGCACCACCGCGACCGGTCTGATGCAGGCCGCCGACACGACGCTGTACTGGGCGAAGGCCGACGGCAAGTCCCGCTGGACGCTCTTCGATCCGGAGCGCAACGCCCACCGGATGACCCGCCAGGCCCTCTCCTCCACGCTCCGCCCGGCCATCGAGAAGGGCGAGTTCGCGCTGGAGTACCAGCCGCTCGTGTGCATGGAGGACGGCGGGGTGCGCGGGGTCGAGGCGCTGGTGCGATGGAACCATCCTCAGTTCGGCACACTGACGCCGAATCGGTTCATCGGACTTGCCGAAGAAGACGGTTCGATCGTGCAGCTGGGCCGCTGGGTGCTGGCCACCGCCTGCCGGCAGGCGCGCCGCTGGCAGCTGGACCACCCGGACGCGGAACCGATCTTCGTCAGCGTGAACGTGGCCGTGCGCCAGGTCTGGGACTCCGACCTGGTGGCGGACGTGGCGGCAACCCTCGCGGAGACGGGCCTCGCCCCGCACCTCCTGCAACTGGAGCTCACCGAGTCCGCGGTGATGGGCTCGGCGGGCCGCCCGCTCCAGGCCCTCCAGGCCCTCAGTGACATGGGCGTACGCATCGCCATCGACGACTTCGGCACCGGGTACTCGAACCTCGCCTACCTCAGCCGGCTGCCGGTCTCGGTGCTGAAGCTCGACGGGTCGTTCGTGCGCGGCTTCCAGTACGAGACCGGCGAGAACGGCGCGGGTCCGGACGCCCGGTCCAACCCGGCGGACGAGGTCATCGTCGAGGCGATGATCCAGCTCGCGCACCGGCTCGGCCTGACGGTCACCGCCGAGTGCGTGGAGACGGCGGGCCAGGCATCACGACTGCGGCGCATCGGCTGCGACACCGGCCAGGGGTGGCTCTACTCCCGGCCGGTGGCGCCGGATCGTATCTCCGCGCTCTTGACGGCGGCGGCCTGCTCTCAGGCCTGAGGCTCCCCGGCCCGGGTCTCTCCGGCCGCGGGCAACCGGTAGGCGTCCGCGATCAGTTCGTAGGAGCGCAGGCGTACGTCGCCGCTGTGGGCGTTGGCGGTGAGCATCAACTCGTCGGCGCCGGTGCGCTTCTGGAGGTCGTCGAGGCCGGAGCGGACCTCGTCGGCGGTGCCGTGGACGACGTTCGTGTTCCAGGAGTCGACGAACTCCCGCTCCATCGGGCTGAACTCGTACGCCTCCGCCTCCTCCGGGGTGGGGACCAGGCCGGGGCGGCCCGTGCGCAGGCGGACCATGTTGAGCGCGGCGGCCATGATCTGGCGGCGGGCCTCCTTCTCGTCGTCCGTCGCGAGGGCGGAGACGCCGATCAGGGCGTAGGGCGAGTCGAGTACGGCCGAGGGCCGGAAGGACTCGCGGTAGAGGTCGAGCGCCGGGACCGTGTTCTGCGCCGAGAAGTGGTGCGCGAAGGCGAAGGGCAGACCGAGGGTGCCCGCGAGGCGGGCGCTGAAGCCGGAGGAGCCGAGCAGCCAGATCGGCGGGCGGTGCGGGGACTGGACGCCGCCGGGGGAGGTCGACTGGATGGGGCCCGGGACCGCGTGGATGCGGGCGTAGGGGTGGCCGGGCGGGAAGTCGTCGTCCAGGAAGCGGGTGAGCTCCGCGAGCTGCTCGGGGAAGTCGTCCGCGCCCTCGTTGAGGCGGTCCGTGCGGCGGAGGGCCGCGGCCGTGGCGCCGTCCGTCCCTGGGGCCCGGCCGAGGCCCAGGTCGACGCGGCCCGGGGCCATCGCCTCCAGGGTGCCGAACTGCTCCGCGATGACCAGCGGGGCGTGGTTCGGGAGCATGACGCCGCCCGAGCCGAGGCGGATGCGGGCCGTGTGGGCGGCGAGGTGGGCGAGGATCACGGCGGGGGAGGTGGAGGCCACGCCCGGCATGGAGTGGTGTTCGGCCACCCAGTAGCGGTGGAAGCCCCTGTCCTCCGCGAGGCGGGAGAGCTTGACGCTGGTGCGGAGGGCGTCCGTCGCGGTGCGGCCGGCGCCTACCGTGACCAGGTCCAGGACGGAGAGGGGCACCTGTGCGGTCCCCTTCGCCTCCGCCCGGATCTCGTCGGGTTCGCTGGGGGTGTGGTCCGGTGCCGCCACGGGGGTCCTCCTGTTTGGTACGACGCGTTGTCCGCGCTGCCGTAACAGGAGGTGGGCTCCGCTTTATTCCCTCGCCCCCGCCGCCCCTACCCGTTCCCTTCCCCTGGGGGCTGACGCCCCCAGACCCCCACTGAAAACCAGCCCCTCCGGCGTTTGAGGAGCGGGGGTTCGGGGGCGGAGCCCCTGAGCAAGGGACGGGAATGGGTAGGGGCGGCGGGGGCGAAAAGCCCTGGCTCCGCCCCCGCCGGGACCGTCACGCCTGGACGATCGGCTCCCTGGTGAAGAGGGTTCCGAGTTCGGGGGCGTTCACGCGGCGGGCTGTGAGGCGTAGGGCTTCCCAGACCGTGACCTGGTTGGCGGTGAGGACCGGCTTGCCGAGTTCCTTTTCCAGGGCCGGGATGTGGGAGGCGGTGTGGAGGGCGGTGTCGGGGAGGAGGACGACCTCCGCCTCCGGGTGGTCGCCCGCGCGGGCCAGGGCCAGCACCTCGGCCTCACTCCACGTGCCCACCTCGGCCGCCGTGATGATCCCGGAACTGCGCACACCGAGGACATCCAGACCCGCGTCCGTCAGGAAGTTCCCGAAGAGAACGGCCACGTCGTCGGGGTACGTCGCGGCGATGGCGACCCGCTTCGCACCCAGCTCCCGTACGGCATGGACGAACGCGAAGGACGTCGAGGATGCAGGCAGCCCCGCCGTCGTGGCCAGCGTGCGGACCTGGTCGTGGGCGCCCTCCCAGCCGTAGACGAAACTGCCGCTCGTGCAGGCCCAGACCACCGCCTCGGCACCGGACAGGCGCAGGTCCTCGATCCCGGCGGCGAGGCGGGCCGCCGAGCCCATCTCCAGCAGTGCGTCCACGCGATGGGCGTCCTCCCCGATGTCCGTGTGGACGACCTGGAGGCGGATGTCGCTGCCGAGGAGCTGCTCCATGCGCGGGTAGTCGTCCTCGGCCGAGTGGCCCGGGTAGAGGAATCCGAGAGCCGTCATGCCCAACCTTCCTGTTCTTCCGGCAGTGCGGGCGGTACGGGCCGCTGTCGCGCCGACTCGTCGATCAGCGCCTGGTACGGCCCTACTGCCCGGGTACCCAGGTGGCGCAGGGCAGCCCACATCGTCACCTGGTTGGCCGAGATCACCGGGATGCGCAGCTCGGCCTCCAGCTGCGGGATGACGTCGTAGGTGGGGAGATTCGTACAGCTGATGAAGAGGGCGTCCGCCTGGCCGCGTACGGCGTCGCGCGCCATGTCGACCACATTGCGGTACGGGACCTTCCAGATGTGCCTGGTCAGGCCCATGTAGGCGCGGCCGGTGACCGTGATGCCCGCCTCGGCGAGGTACTCCTCCAGGGACTGGGTCACGGAGACGGTGTACGGGGTGACGAGCGCGATCCGCCGTGCGCCCAGCTCCTCCAGTGCCGCCAGGAGGGCGCCGGACGTGGTCACGGAGGGGATCTCGCCGGCCCGGGTCATGGCCTCGCACATCGCGCGCTCGCCCGGGATGCCGCCGACGAAGCTGCCGGACGTACAGGCGTACGCGACGATCTCAGGGCCGACGGCGTTCAGCGCGCGCACCGCGTCGCCGAGTGTCTCGTGCTCGCTGACCAGCCGGGCCAGGTCGAGGCTGACCTCCACGGGCACGAACGGGGTACGGGTGAGGTGGAGTGAGACCTCGTCGGGGACCCAGCGCCACAGTTCACGGTCGAGAGCGAAATCGAAGGGAGCGACGACGCCGACACCCCTTTGAGGGTGTGGTCCACCAAGGAAGGAGACGTCCATGAGCAGCCCCAAACTCGGGTCGAACGAGCGGTGGTGACCGGCCGAAAGGCCGGGGGGACACAAGCCGGCGCATGCCGGGACGTCGGGACAGGAGAACGGACGGGACTCCGGGATTCCCACGGAAACCAGCCCTTGTTGACGAAGGTAGGTTCCGGTGCGAGCGTGGTCAATCCGCGCATCTGAGACGGCTGTGCGCCCCCGGCCCGACGGCCGGTCCCAGACGGCTTTGCCGATGTCCCGCACGCACTCAGAGCCCGGCGTCCAGCGTCCAGACACCAGAGAAGCGGACCCTCGTTGCGAAATGGTTTCCCCCCGATGACCTCTGCCACGCCCCCGAACCTGGCCGAAAAGACAACCCTCCTGGTGCTCGACGCCGAGCCGCCGCCCCGGCTCGGCCGGCTCACCGGCCGGGTGCGCGTCGAGCACGCCGACGAGTCGTCGCTGCCCGCGCTCCTGCCCTCCGCGGACGTCCTGCTGGTCTGGGACTTCGCCTCGCACGCCGTGCGCCGGGCCTGGCCGGGCGAGGGCCCGCGGCCGCGCTGGGTGCACACGGCGAGCGCGGGCGTGGACCACCTGATGTGCCCCGAACTCGCCGCGTCCGACACGCTGGTGACGAACGCGCGCGGCGTCTTCGACCAGCCGATCGCGGAGTACGTGGCCGCGCTCGTCCTGGCCATGGCCAAGGATCTGCCGCGCACCTGGGACCTGCAGCGGGCCCGGGAGTGGCGGCACCGCGAGTCGCAGCGGATCGCCGGAAACCGCGCGTGCGTGGTCGGTTCCGGGCCGATCGGACGCGCGATCGAGCGGACGCTCAAGGCGCTCGGTATGACGACGGCGCTCGTCGGACGCGCCGCGCGCGAGGGCGTGCACGGCCCGGAGGACCTCGACCGGCTGATCGCGCGCGCCGACTGGGTGGTGTCCGCGGCACCGCTCACCGAGGACACGTACGGGATGTTCGACGCGCGGCGATTTGGACTGATGCAGCCGTCGGCACGCTTCGTGAACGTCGGACGCGGGCAGCTTGTGATCGAGGAAGCGCTGGCCGAGGCTCTCGCGGGTCGCTGGATCGCGGGGGCGGCGCTCGATGTCTTCGAGCACGAACCGCTGGGCCCCGACAGCCCGTTGTGGGCGGCCCCGGACCTCATCGTGTCGCCGCACATGAGCGGGGACACGGTGGGCTGGCGGGACGAACTCGGCAGGCAGTTCGTGGAGTTGTACGAGCTCTGGGAGACGGGAGAGCCGCTGCCGAACGTCGTCGACAAGCAGCGTGGATATGTTCCTGGCCACTGAGACACGTCCACTGAAGCACGTTGGAGGGGCGGATGACCGAGCTCACCGAGCTGACCGCGGTACGACTCGTCGAGGGATACCGCAAGGGCGAATTCAGCCCCGTGGACGTGGTGCGGGCCGCGCTGCGCAGGGCCGAGGAGGTCCAGCCCGCGGTGAACGCGTTCGTACGCGTCGAGGCGGACGCGGCCCTCTCCCAGGCCGCGGAGTCGGCCGAGCGATGGCGCCGCGGTGAGCCGGCCGGGCTGGTCGACGGGGTGCCGGTCTCGGTGAAGGACATCCTGCTGATGCGAGGCGGACCGACGCTCAAGGGCTCCAGAACGATCTCCCCGCAGGGCCGTTGGGACGAGGACGCGCCCTCCGTGGCCCGGCTGCGCGAACACGGTGCCGTGTTCGTCGGCCGGACGACGACACCCGAGTTCGGCTGGAAGGGCGTCACCGACTCACCCCAGGCGGGGGTGACACGGAACCCGTACGACCTCTCGCGCACCTCGGGCGGGTCCAGCGGCGGCAGCGCGGCGGCCGTGGCACTGGGCGCGGGCCCGCTGTCGCTGGGCACGGACGGGGGCGGCAGCGTTCGTATCCCCGGCGCCTTCTGCGGGATCTTCGCGCTGAAGGCGACGTACGGGAGGGTGCCGCTGTATCCCGCGAGCGCGTTCGGCACGCTTGCGCACGTCGGGCCGATGACACGGGACGCGGCGGACGCGGCACTGATGATGGACGTCATCAGCGGCCCCGACCCACGCGACTGGTCGCAACTCGGCCCGGTGAACGGCTCGTTCGTGGACGGACTGGCCGGCGGTGTACGGGGGCTGCGCGTCGCGTACTCGCCCTCCCTCGGCGGCCAGGTCGCCGTGCAGCCCGGGGTCGCCGCGGCGGTGCGGCGCGGGGTGGAGGGGCTCGCGTCCCTCGGGGCGTACGTCGAGGAGGCCGACCCCGACTTCACGGATCCCGTCGAGGCCTTCCACACACTGTGGTTCGGCGGGGCGGCCCGGGTCACCCAGCGGCTCGGCCCCGACCAGCGGGAACTGCTGGACCCGGGGCTGCGGGAGATCTGCGAGGCTGGGGCCCGGTCCAGCGCGCTGGACTACCTCGCCGCGGTGGACGTACGCATGGAACTCGGCCGCCGCATGGGCCTCTTCCACGAGACCTACGACGTCCTGGTCACCCCGACGATCCCGATCACCGCCTTCGAGGCGGGCGCGGAGGTCCCCCGCGGCTCGGGGCATCGCCGCTGGACCGGGTGGACGCCGTTCACGTACCCGTTCAACATGACCCAGCAGCCCGCGGCAACCGTCCCGGTGGGCACGGATGAGACCGGCCTGCCGGTCGGCCTTCAGATCGTGGGTGCTCGCCACCAGGACGCGCTGGTCCTGCGGACGGCGCACGCGTTGTACGAGGCGGGGGTCGCGGGGATCGCGCCACCGAGCGCTCAGCTGGAGCGGTGATCCGACTGCGGGTCGGTCGTGGCTGGTCGCGCGGTTCCCCGCGCCCCTTCTTCAGGGGCGCGGGTAACCGCGCGATCTTTTAGGGGCGCGGGGAACTGCGCAGCCCTTAGACCCGGGAGAAGCTCAGCGTCTCCCCCAGCGCACCCGCACGCCACAGGTCATTGCACGCCTCCGCCATCGCGTCCAGCCCCTCCACCACCTGCCCCCACACAATCCCGGGCACCCACCCCACATCCCCGTTGAGCAGCAGATTGTTCCGCTCGTAGAACAGGGCGAGGTCGATCACCGGCGTACCCGCCTGCACGCCGGAGGCACCCCCGTACCCGTACGCCTGCGTACCCAGCTGCGTACCGGAGAAGGAGAAATAGCAGAGGTCGCCCGGAATGGGCGTGACGGTCGGGTTCTCCAGCGGCGGCTCGGCCGGCGCGAACGCCGGGAACAGGGCATAGATCTCGTTGCGGGCGTACTTCGCGTGATACACGTCACTGCTCAGCGGCAGTGCGTTCCACACCGCCTCGCAGGTGATCGGCGCACGGTCGTCGAGGAGCTTGGCTGTGCAGTGGACTCCGCGCTTGGACAGGGACACGTCGATGTAGCGGTCGGTCATGATTTCCATGGTCCACCCCGGGTCAAGAGGGCCCTGCCGCAAACGGGGCGCAAACAGATCCGCATAACTCGCATCGTCCCGGGTAGCCGCGCGCCCATGGCTCCACCATTTGGGAACGACGCGAAGGAAGCTTCCGCGAAAGAGGAGAAACGCGGCGCGAGCCGCCGGTCACTGCTGGCCGGCGTCGCGACGTTCGGCGCGCTCGGCGCGGCCGGATGCAGCCGTGTGGCCACGGCGTCCGGCAAGGAAGGCGGTGATCTCCTGGACCGGCTGAAGGCCCAGGGCGTCGTACGCCTCGGCATCGCCGGCGAGATCCCTTTCGGCTACATCGACAAGGACGGCAAGCTCACCGGCGAGGCACCGGAACTCGCGCGGGTCATCTTCAAGCGGCTGGGGGTGGACAGCGTCCAGCCCGTGCCCACGGAGTTCGGCTCGCTCATCCCCGGTCTGAACTCCCAGCAGTTCGACGTCGTCGCCGCCGGCATGTACATCAACGCCGAACGCTGCGAGCAGGTGATCTTCTCCGACCCCGACTACCAGATGCTCGACTCCTTCATCGTGCGCAAGGGCAATCCGAAGAACCTGCACGACTACAAGGACGTCGTGGAGTCGAAGGCGAAGTTCGCGACCGGGACCGGCTACGCGGAGATCCAGTACGCGGTCGACGCCGGGTACAAGGAGAGCGACATCCTGATCGTCCCGGACCAGGTCGCGGGTCTGAACGCCGTCGAGGCGGGCCGTGTCGACGTCTTCGCGGGTACGGCGCTGACCACCCGCGAGGTCGTCAAGAAGTCCCGAAAGACGGAGTCGACCAAGCCGTTCGCGCCACTCGTGGACGGCAAGCCGCACGTCGACGGCGGTGGCTTCGCGTTCCGCCCGACGGAGACCGGGCTGCGGGACGCCTTCAACGTGGAGCTCAGGAAGCTGAAGGAGAGCGGTGAGCTGTTCCGGATCCTCCAGCCCTTCGGTTTCACCAAGAACGAGATGACCGATATGACCGCGAAGGAGTTGTGCGGCGGATGACATCGGGACTCTGGGAACTCGTGCTGAAGGGGATCTGGGTCACGGTCCAGCTGCTGGTGTTCAGCGCTGCGCTGGCCGCGGCCGTCTCCTTCGTGGTGGGCATCGCGCGCACCCACCGGCTGTGGATCGTCCGCTTCCTCGCGGGCTTCTACACCGAGGTGTTCCGCGGCACCTCCGCGCTGATCATGATCTTCTGGGTGTTCTTCGTGCTGCCCCCGGCCTTCGGCTGGCAGCTGGTCCCCATGTGGGCGGGCACCCTCGCACTGGGTCTCACCTACGGGGCGTACGGCTCCGAGATCGTGCGCGGCGCCCTGAACTCCGTCGACCCGGCCCAGCGTGAGGGCGGCATCGCGCTGAGCTTCACGCCCTGGCAGCGGCTGCGGCTGATCCTGCTTCCGCAGGCGGTGCCGGAGATGATCCCGCCCTTCTCCAACCTGCTGATCGAGCTGCTCAAGGGCACGGCCCTGGTGTCCGTGATGGGCATGGGCGACCTGGCGTTCAGCGGCAACCTGGTGCGGCTCGCGCTGCAGGAGAGCGCGGAGATCTACACGTACATCCTGCTGATCTACTTCGTGATCGCCTTCCTGCTCACGCGGGTCATGCGCGGTCTGGAGAAGAAGCTGAAGGCCGGGCTCGGCAGGGTGCCCGAGGGCCGCGGGAAGCTTCCCGCGCCCCGCCCGGAGACCACGGCCGTCGGTGCCGAAGCGGCAGGGGGTCGCTGATGAAATGGGACTGGAGTGCCGTCGGCGACTTCATGCCGCACTTCTGGGACGGACTGCTGGTCACCCTGCAGGCCCTGGTGCTCGGCTCGCTGATCTCCTTCGCCCTCGGGCTGGTGTGGGCGCTGCTGATGCGTGCGCCGAGCCGCTGGGTGCGCTGGCCGGTCGGGGTCGTCACGGAGTTCATCCGGAACACCCCGCTGCTGGTGCAGCTGTTCTTCCTCTTCTACGTGCTGCCCGAGTGGAACATCACGTTCTCCGCGATGACCACCGGTGTCGTCGCGATCGGGCTGCACTACTCGACGTACACGATGCAGGTCTACCGGGCCGGTATCGAGGGCGTGCCGGCCGGCCAGTGGGAAGCGGCCACGGCACTGAACCTGCCCATGACCCGGACGTGGACCGCGGTGATCCTGCCGCAGGCGATCCGCCGGGTGGTGCCCGCGCTGGGCAACTACGTCATCTCGATGCTCAAGGACACGCCGATGCTGATGGCGATCACCGTCCTCGACATGCTCGGTGAGGCTCGGCTGTTCGCGCAGCAGAACTTCCAGTTCACCGAGCCTCTGACGGTCATCGGCGTGGCCTTCATCCTCATTTCCTATCCCGCTTCCCTCCTCATGCGAGCCCTGGAGCGACGTCTTGTCCGCTGACACCCCTCTGATGAAAGAGCCCGACGCCAACTCCGACGCCAACCCGGCGGCGGACGGCAGCGAGCTGATCCGCTTCGACAAGGTCACCAAGCGCTTCGGGGACAACGTGGTCCTCGACGAGCTCGACTTCTCCGTAGCCTCCGGCAAGCACGTCACGTTGATCGGCCCGTCCGGCTCCGGCAAGACGACGATCCTGCGGCTGCTGATGACCCTGGCCAAGCCCGACGAGGGCACGATAAAGGTCAACGGCGACTACCTCTCCCACGAGGAGAAGAACGGCAAGCTGGTCCCGGCCGGCGAGAAGCACATCCGCGAGGTCCGCAAGAACATCGGGATGGTCTTCCAGCAGTTCAACCTCTTCCCCAACATGAAGGTGCTGCGCAACATCACGGAGGCGCCGGTCACCGTGCTCGGCATGTCCAAGGACGCGGCCGAGGAGCGGGCCCGGGAGCTGCTCGAACTGGTCGGGCTGACCGAGCACGTCGACAAGTACCCGAGCCAGCTCTCCGGCGGCCAGCAGCAGCGGGTCGCGATCGCGCGGGCCCTGGCGATGCGGCCGCAGGTCCTGCTCCTCGACGAGGTGACCTCCGCGCTCGACCCCGAGCTGGTCGCGGGCGTCCTCGACGTGCTCAGGGACATCGCCCGCACCACGGACATCACGATGCTCTGTGTGACCCACGAGATGAACTTCGCCCGGGACATCTCCGACCAGGTGCTGATGTTCGACTCGGGGCGTGTCCTGGAGTCCGGTCCGCCGGAGAAGATCTTCGGCGACCCGGAGCACGAGCGGACGCGGGAGTTCCTCGGCGCGGTGCTGTAATCCCTCGGGAGCGTCACCGGCGGTCTTCAAGAAGTGGAGACGGCAAGGTACGGAGGCCGGGCCGATGGGGCATGACTTTGGCATATGCCAGAAGGATGCCCCGCTGTTGAGGGGACTGGAACGAGCCACCAATCTCGCCAACAGCCCCTCCCCGTACGCCTCTTGGCGGTTATCGTGGAGGGGGCCCGGCCGTCCGGGCTGCGTTGAAGTGAAAGCCGGGCCGAAAAGCGCAAGGGGACCCACCGTGGCGCTGCTGCACTATTCCGGGGGACAACCCCCGGACCCCCGGCAGGAAAAACTTCTGCCAGCACCCGGAGCGTCACTGCGAGGTGAGCTTTCGTGAAGGTCGAGCCGACCGTGCCGTACCACTCGGCCCAGGATGCCCTGCGCGTCCTGGAGACCGTGGCGGCGCGGCACACCACCGGTGTCACGGACGCCGAACTCGCCAGCCGCACCGGCCTCGGCACGGAGCGCCTCACCGCGCTCCTGCGGATGCTGCGCCGCGAGGGGTACGTCGAGCAGATCGCCGACGGGGCGTACGTCACCGGGGCGGCGCTCGGCAGGCTGGGTTCCGCCCACGGCCGGGACGAGGCGCTGCGCGCCCAGCTCCAGCGGAACCTCGACCGGCTGCGCGACTCGGTCGGCGCCGCCGTCTACATGAGCCGGTACGTGGACGGCGAGATCCACGTCTCCCAGTGGGCCGACAGCCCGACCGCCCCGGCGGTCAACGAATGGGTGGACTTCCGCTCCTCCGCCCACGCCAGCGCGATCGGCAAGAGCCTTCTCGGCCAGCTCGACCTCAACGCCCGGCGCGACCATCTCTCCCGCCACCGGATGGCCCGCCTCACCTCGCGCACCATCACGAACGAGCGCGCGCTCCTGTCCCGGCTCGACGCCCAGGCACCCACCGTGCCCGTGCTCGACCTCCAGGAGTACGCGGTCGGCACGGTGTGCGCGGCGGTCCCCATCACGGCCGGCTCGGCCGTGGGCTGCCTCGCCCTCTCCCTCCCGGTCTCCCATGCCCACCGGCTGCGCGAGGCTGCGGACACCCTGAACCGGGGCGCGGCGCCGGTACTGCTCTCGCTCGCGATCTGAATCCGCGGGCTGAACCCACGAGCCGCCCGAGCTGCCGGTCGGGTGGTCCGGAGCACCCTCACGGACCAGGTATTATTTTTTCTGTCGCCAGCCGCGAAAAGCGGTTGGCGAGAGTCATGCGCCGCTAGCTCAGTTGGTTAGAGCAGCTGACTCTTAATCAGCGGGTCCGGGGTTCGAGTCCCTGGCGGCGCACAACACGAAGGCCTCCGCGAGAGCGGGGGCCTTTCGCGTGCCCCCTCCCTGAGCCCGGTCGAGGGGCCGTGGCAGGTCCGGCCCCCAGCCCCCTATCTCACCAGCAGTTCCTCGCGCCCCCGCGCCCGGTACCGCGCCATGAGCTCCGCCAGGTCCGCCTCGTCCAGCCGCCGGTACGCGGACTCCCCCGGCGGCCGCCACCACACCGGGTCCCCGCACCGGAACCCCTCCCGCCGCAGCCCGACCCGGTGGATCTTGTTGGTGGCGGTGACCGGCATGCGGTCCACGATCCGTACGAAGCGGGGGGCCATCTTGGTGCCCAGATCCGGCTGGGCCAGCAGGAACTCGGCGAACCGGAGCGGGTCGAAGTCCGCCGCCTCCCTCAGCGCCAGCGTCGCCATCACCTGGTCGCCGGCCACCGGATCCGGCACCGCGTACACGGCGACGGCGGCGGCGTCCTCGTAGCGGGCGAGGATGTTCTCGATCACCGCGGCGGCCAGGTTCTCGCTGTCGACGCGGAGCCGGTCGTCCGTGCGCCCCGCGAAGTACAGGAACCCGTCGGCGTCCCGGTAGAACAGGTCCCCGGTCCAGTACCAGCCGTCGCGCTGCCGGGCCGCCTCCGCCGCCTCGTTGCGCCAGTAGCCCTCGAACGGGTTGGGCCCGCGGTTCACCAGCTCGCCTATGGCGTCACGCCCGTTGAGCAGCCTGCCGTCGGGGCCGAAGGCCGCCGCTGGGCACTCCGTGCGGCTCACCGGGTCGACCACCGCGAGATCGTCGCCGGGCGCGGCCCGCCCGATCGCCCCCTTCGGTGTACCGGGCGTCCGCTGGATCGCCGCCCCGCCCTCGGAGGACCCGTACCCCTCCACCAGCCGCACCCCGAACCGCTTCTCGAAGGCGGCCGCGTCCACCGCCCCCGCCTCCGTCCCGAATCCCGTCCGCAGCGGGTTGTCCCGGTCGTCGGCGCGGGCGGGGGTGGCCAGGATGTACTGCACGGCCCGTCCCACGTACGTGAAGTACGTGGCCCCGTACGCCCGTACGTCCGTCAGGAAGCCCGAGGCCGAGAACCGTCGCCGCAGTGCGACGCCCGCGCCGGCCGCGAGGGCGGGGGCCCAGTCCGCGATGACCGCGTTGCCGTGGAACATCGGCATGCAGATGTAGTGCACGTCGTCCGCCCGCACCCCGAAGTGGCCGACCAGCGACCGCCCGGCCGCCGCGAGCCGCCCCTGCGAGCAGATCGCCGCCTTGGGCGCCCCGGTCGAGCCGGAGGTGAAGTACAGGAGGAGGCGGCTCCCCGGGGTGGCCCGCGTCGGCTCGGGGCGCGCGTCCGCGTACGGCGCGAGCAGTTCCTCGTACGCCTCGGTGTCGGTCACCAGCAGTCGCAGGCCCGGGAGTTCGAGTCCGTCGAGGAGGGGCAGGTGTGCCCGCTCGGTGACCAGGACACGGCACTCGGTGTGCAGGATGTCGCGGGCGAGTTCGGGACCGCGGCGGGTGGGATTGATACCGGCGACGGCCGCGCCCGCCAGGGCCGCCGCGCTCAGCCACAGAGGGAACTCGGGGGTGTTGTCGAGCAGCACGCCCACATGTGGTTCCGCGCCGGGCGGCAGCAGGTCCGACAGCAGCGCGGCCCGCGCCGCCGCGCCCGCGGCCACCTCGTGGTGGGTCAGGGTCCGCTCCTCGAACCACAGCCCCGGCCGGTGGTCGCCCCACCGGTCCTGCACGAGCTCCGCGACGGTCCGTGCGCCGGTCCCCACGCTCCTGGATCCCATGGAGGCGCACCATAATTGACGAGGCGTCAGATGTGGAGGGTCAGGTGCGGAAGGGTCACGGCACCTTGTTGTACGGCCTGTCGTCGATCGAAGGAGGCTCGTCCACCTTGTTCACGGAAGGGTCGTCGTCCATGAAGGAGTTGTCGCCGAAGGCCTCGGTGTACGTGACCATGAAGCCGACGCAGAACACCACGACCACGGAGAGGAACGTCAGGATGCCCACGGTGGAGGCCGTGTTCCTGACGTGGCCCGGCGCCTGGGCCGTGGCCTTCACCATCTCGCCCTCGGCGTAGTGCACGACGACGATGTCGCCCTCGACCGTCGTGCCCGGCCCGCCCTCCTCCTCGAAACGGATGGTGCGCCCGTCCCGGGCCGTGAACTCGTACACGTGGTGCAGCGTCGTGCGCACGGAGGAGTCACCGCTGCCGCCGCTGGTCGTCGTGTACGTGCGCAGGCAGCGCGCCTCCGCGGTCAGCCCGCTGTTCCAGGCACGCCTGAGCTCCAGCGCACGGCGGACCACCCTGACCGCCAGGAAGACGGTCACGGCCATGATCAGGCCCGGCACCGCATAGAACATGAAGTCCATCGACGTCCCCCGATGTTCGGTACAGCTCCACGCACGCCGTCATGGTCATGTCGACGTGCGTGGAACCTACCCGTGGGGGGTGAGCAAGAGCCTCAAGAGATGCTCAGAGTTGCGCGGCGAACGGGTGGCGGGCGCTCAGAACGTCACGTCCGAGCAGGCGTAGAACGCGTTCGCCGTGTCGGCGATCGTCCACACCGCGAGGATGACGTGGTGACCGCTCTTGCCGGTCGGCAGGGTGCCGCTGTGCGAGAGCGTCGCCGGCGGCTGGCCGCTGTAGGGGACGGTCAGGAACGGGGCCGTGACCAGCGCGGACCGGGTCAGCGGAGCGTTCTGGTTCCACCCGTTCTTGGTGATGTAGTACTTGAAGTCGGTCGTGGAGTGCCGGGCCGTGAACTGCCAGCGGAAGGTGTAGCTCTGCCCTCCGCTGACCCTGGTCGTCGGCCAGGCACCGCCCGAGGGCGTCGTCGCCTTGTCGAGCGCGCCGAAGTTGGTGTGGTTCGCGGAGCAGATCTGCCCGTCCGCGGGCCCGGCCGCCGGGAAGCCCTTGGGGCCCTCGACGCTCTGGGGTTCCCACTGGATGGCGCCGCAGTTGGTCACGGAGCCGTTCTGGCAGAGCTTCTGCCGGCTGATGGGGAGGTCGGTGTAGCCGTGGCCGGTGGCACCGCCGCTGGAGAGCACGAGCGCTCCCGTGGTGGCGAGGCCGACCGCGGCGGCGTACAACTTCGTCTTTTTCCGCATGCTGCCGCTCCTGGAGAACGTGGGGGAAGTTCCGTGAGCTGTGCGTGCGCATCGCGATGCGTATGGCGATGATGCAGGTCTAGACCAAGTCCCAGATTATTGCTGACTGTTGAACATGTCCATACCAATAGTGGAGAGGATTCGGTGGCAGCGGTCCCGTGATGTCACCACGAGTTCCCCGTTGGGCTCATCGTTGGTCTCCACCCACTTCCGTGCCTCCCCTTCACTCCTCCCGCCCGCCAACTGCCGCTCCACCAGCCTCACCTGGCGCACGTCCCCGGGCGCCTCGACGTACCAGCACTCCCCCATGAACACATACGCCTCCCGCCATCCCGGCAGGTCGCAGGCGAGGTAGTTCCCCTCCGTGACGATCAGCCGCGCCGCCGGGGGCACCACGTGCCGTGCGGCGACCGGCTCGTGGAGCGTACGGTCGAAGTCCGGTACGTAGATGTCGCGGCCGGTCTCGTCGAGGACCCGGCGCAGCAGGTCGACGTACCCCCACACGTCGAAGCTCGGTTCGGAGCCCTTGCGGGCGGTCAGGCCGAGGCGCTCCAACTGGGCGTTGGAGAGATGGAAGCCGTCGAGCGGCAGATAGGCGGCCCCCTCCCCCAGGTGCGCGACGAGGGCGCGGGCGAGGGTCGACTTGCCGGCGCCGGGCGGGCCTGCGAGGCCCAGCACGGCGCGCGGTGTTCCGTCGGTCAGACTCCAGGCGTCCGAGGCGAGCCCGGCGAGGGTGAGGTGGTCTCCGGCGGGGGTGCGGTGTTCGTCGGCGGGGGTGCGGCGGTCACCGGTGGGGGTGCGGCGGTCAGCGATCTCCATGTCCCGTATAGAACGCCACCGTCAGATCCTTCACCAGAGCCTTGCGCTCGTAGTCGTCGAGTTCGACGAGCCCGCGCACGGTCAGCCGGGTCACCGTGTCCTCGACGGAGTCGACGACCGAGGTGAGGACCTTGTCGCGGTGCTGGGCGTCGAGTGCCGCGATCCGGCGGCGCTGCATCACTGCGGCGACCTCGGGCGCGTACTCGACGCGCAGCGGCTGCGCCGAGAACACCTGGAGGCCGGCCGCCGCCGCGTCCGCGGCCACGATGCGGGTCAGCGAGTCGCCGACGGCCTCGGTGTTGCGCAGGGTCGCGGAGTCGGCGGCCCTCGGCGAGTTGGGCGCGACGTCGGCCGGCAGCTGCGCGAGCACCCGGGCGAGTGCCGCCTCCACGCACTCGCGCAGAAACCGCTGGTGGTCCTCGACGCCGAGCGCGGCGCGCGCGGTGTCGCGCACCCGCCAGACGACGAGCACCACGACCCTGAGCGCGACCCCGTTCGCGTCGACCGCCGGCATCGGGTCGCTGCGCCAGTGCCGCAGGCGTACGTCGATCCGGCGGCGCAGCACCAGCGGGTTCACCCACATGAGCCCGGTGCGCCGGACCGTGCCCCGGTAACGGCCGAAGAGGCCGAGCACCCAGGCGCGTCCGGTACGGCCGCGGGCCAGCCCGCCGAAGCCGAACAGGGTGAGCGCCCCGGCCCCGGCGAGCGCCGCCCACTGCGGCACGCCGAGCCCGGCGCTCATGCTCACCGGCAGCCCCAGCGCGTCCACGGCGAGCCGCGGCAGCACACCCGCCCACCACGACGCGAGGACGCAGCCCGCCGCGCCGACGGCACCGGCCAGTGCCCCGACCGTGCCCGGCAGTACGCCCGCGGGCCGCTCCACCAGGTCGGGGTCGACCTCCACCGCCGGCCGCGGCCGCACCGGGGCGGGCGGCCGCCGGGTGACCCTCGGCTGCTCGCCGGTGCCCCGCCGCCGGCTCACGACGGCGGGCGCGAGCGGCACGGACACCGGCTCGGGCTCGTCGCGGAACAGCAGGTGGACCGGGATCTCGGTGGTCGCCTCGTTGTGGATGAGCCGCGCCCCGCGGCCACCCGTGTCCCGACCGCCCGCCTCTGGGGTCCCCTCGAACTCCGGGGACTGTTCAGTCGTCGTACTCATACGTGCCTCCGTGCCTCCGCGCCAGGAAGAACTGTCATGAGAGAAATGCCGTCAGAAGCCGTCCGAACGGTCCGGCCCCTCAGGAGATCCGGCCCCTCAGGAGAAGAGCCGCCGCCAGGTCTCCGGACCCGGGTAGCCGTCGGCCGCACCGCCGCGCCACCCTTGTGCGCGCTGGAACGCCTCGACGTTGCGCCGGTCGCCCTCGCCCCAGCGCGGTCCCGGCCCCTGCGTGTAGTGCTTGCCGAACCCCTTCTTCACCAGCTGCTTCCCGAGCCGGGTGACGTACTCGTTGCTGGCGCCCGGCCGGAACAACGCCCGCCCGGGGTAGCCGGGGACGCCGTGCGAGGCGACACCTCCGGCCGGGGGCCGCCCGGGCTTGCCGGAACTGCCGCCGCTCGGGGCGACGATGTCCCGCCCCTTGTCACGCACCAGGTACGACCAGGTCGTCGGCCCCGGGAACCCGTCCGCGTCCGCGCCCGTCCAGCCCTGCGCCCGCTGGAACGCCTGGGTGGCCCTGCGGTCCGCCTCCGACCAGCGCGGCCCGGGCCCCGCCGAGTAGTACGCGCTCGCGCCCCGCTCGACGAGCATCCGCCCCAGCCGGGTGACATTGGCGTTGCTCGCTCCGGGCCCGAAGGCCTCCGCACCCGGGTAGGGAACCGCCGTCGGCCTCGTCCCCGGAGAGGTGATGGGGGTGTGCGGAGCGGCCGGGGTCTTCGGGTCGGCCGGAGAAGCCGGATCCGCGCCTTCCGTTCCCCCTTTCAGCCCCTTGTAGCGGTACGCCAGATAGCGGTCCGAATACTTCCAGTAGGCGTACGGAGTGGCCTGCTTGCGGGCGCGCGGGCGGGCCTCCTCGTACGCGATGTAGTAGTCCTGCGTGTAATCCGTCCAGCCCCCGAAAATCACGACGTGCGACCCCTTCTCGGGGTCCGCCGGATTGTGGAACAGGAGAATGTCACCGGGCTCCAGCTGCTCCCGGGGAATCCGGACGCCGAACTTGTCGAGGCTGCCCGTCCATTCGTTCCCGCCGAGGTTCCAGGCCATCGAGACGAAGCCTGAGCAGTCCTGGCGGTACCCGTCGGACCAGTACGCGCTCATGCTGTAGGGCACCTCGGCGGCGACCCATTCCTTGGCCCGGTTGATGATCTCGGACCGGGTCGTCGGGGGTGCCTTGACCTTGGCCGGAACGCCTCCGGGGCCGTGGAGCGGAGCCTTGCCGCCCTGCGGTGTGTCGGGTTCGTCGGCCGCGGGGGCGCCGGGCAGCCGCGGGGCGTGCGCGGCGGTCGCGACGGCCGGTACGACGTGGCCCGCGCCGAGCGCCGTGCCGGCCGCGGCGGCCAGGACGAGCGCTCGGTGGGCCGCCGGATGGCCGCCGAATCCGGTGGCCGCTGAATGTGGCAGCACAAGCCGCCAGTGGATACATCCGGGGCATTCACAGTCGCTCTCGGGATCGAATTCCTCGAATACCGGAGCCGCCATGCGATTCCCCTCACACTCCTGGTGGAAATGTCCGCGCTTCTGCACGTCCGTCAGTTTCTCAACTGTCACCGGGTGTCGCATGTTGACGGTCCAAATGATGTACGGGTTGCCTCCGGCGGTTCAGGAGGGGGTTGTCTTTGCCCTGCGGGTGGATGGGGGCCGGTCGCGCAGTTCCCCGCGCCCCCGAGGCGGCTGGGGCCGGGGCACTCCCCGACACCAGGTAGAGTCTGCGGAGCAGCACGCGCCGCTAGCTCAGTTGGTTAGAGCAGCTGACTCTTAATCAGCGGGTCCGGGGTTCGAGTCCCTGGCGGCGCACCACCGAAGAGGCTCCTCGTCACCGCGAGGAGCCTCTTCGTATCCGGTTCGTATCCGGCCGAAACCTCATCGCGTATGGCCGAACCCTTTCGGCCCGCTACCCTCTGGCCATGGCGCGCGACCTCCAGGAGCGGATCAAGAAGCTCATCATTGACCGCCGGCTGCCCTCGGGCGCCGTACTCCCGACCGAGCCCGAGCTCATGGAGCTGCTCGGCGCCAGCCGCAATTCCGTGCGCGAGGCGCTGAAGGCGCTCCAGGCGATGGGCATCGTCGAGATCCGGCACGGCTTCGGCACCTACGTGGGACCGATGTCCATGGCACCGATGATCGAGGGCCTCGCCTTCCGCACGGTCGCCGGGCACTACCGGGGCGAGGACAGCCTCCTCCAGCTCCTCCAGCTGCGCGAGGCCGTGGAGACCGGGCTGATCGTCCGGCTCGCGGGCCGGGTCCCGGCGGACGATCTCGCCGAACTGGATGCACTGGTGGACCGCATGGACGCGGAGGCGGCCGCGGGCACCGGTCTCGCGGACACCGACCGCGCCTTTCACGCCACCCTCTACCGGGGGCTGGGCAACCTGCTGCTGAGCGAGCTCCTGGAGGCCTTCTGGGACGCCTTCCACCGCGTACGCACGGATCTCGTGGGGCTGCCGCAGGATCCGAAGGTCACCTGCCGGCAGCACCGGGAGATCCTCGACGCGGTGCGCTCCGGCGACGCGACCAGGGCCGAGGACTCGATAAGGGAACACTTCGGCAACATCCGTACACGCTTGACCGCAACCACACCGAACGAGACCATCAGACACCCCAATGAGCGCGTATGACCGGTAAACACCATGTTTCGCATCTTGCGATCATGGTGAACGGCGTAGAACCCTGGGCGACAAGAGGCTGCGGTTACAGGGCAGTTGGGGGCTTGGAACCGGTTGCGTGCGAAGGCGGGGAATAGGGGCCCCGTTCATGAACGGATGTCGAGGGGGGCATCATGCAACCGGAAGGCCGGTGCGCCGTGTCTATAGGGTATGTGGATGATGTGGTGGCGGGGGCCTGCTGTTGATGCGCCTGTGAATGTCTAGGGGGACATGAGCAGGCGAACGGAACAACGAGCACGCGATGGTTCGCGTGTGGGGGGATGACTCATGACGTCGACGCCGACGGGCGCCCGGCAGAACTCCGATCCGTCCGAGACCACCCAACTGAGGGTGCCGTCACAGACTCGGACCGGCAGCTTCCGGAGAATCAAGAAGACACTGCCGAGATACGACTACGAGCACTACAGCAGGCTTGCGGGGCCTCTCACACAGCCCGATCCGACCCAGCCGTACAAGGTGCAGTACCGCTCGCTGCTCTCGCAGGAGCCGCACCGGCTGCGCGCTGCCCTGATGCTGGGTGCCGCGCCGCTGCTCTCGCTCGTCCTGCTCGTCTGGCTGCTCCAGCCGGCGCACTGGACCGAACGCGACTACCCGGCCTTCGACTTCCTGCCGGCGCTCGACATCGTGATGCTGGTCTCGATCGGTCTGATCGAGCTCTTCCGCTGCATGAACGTGCTGTCGAACGCGCACGCCACGCTGGTCGCCCGCGACCCGATCCCGGTGGTGCCCGAGACCGGTACGAGAGTGGCCTTCCTCACCTCCTTCGTGCCCGGCAAGGAGCCGCTGGAGATGGTGACGAAGACCCTCGAAGCCGCGGTCAAGATCCGCCACCGCGGCCTCATGCATGTCTGGCTGCTCGACGAGGGCAACGACCCCGAGGTCCGGGAGGTCTGCGAACGCCTCGGCGTGCACCACTTCTCCCGCAAGGGCGTCGCGAAGTGGAACATGCCCAAGGGCCCGCACCGCGCCAAGACCAAGCACGGCAACTACAACGCCTGGCTGGACGCGCACGGCGACAACTACGACTACTTCGCCTCCGTCGACACCGACCACGTGCCGCTGCCGAACTACCTGGAGCGGATGCTCGGCTTCTTCCGCGACCCGAACGTCGGCTTCGTGATCGGCCCGCAGGTCTACGGCAACTACGACAACCCGATCACCAAGGCCGCCGAGTCGCAGCAGTTCCTGTTCCACGCGCTGATCCAGCGCGCCGGCAACGCCTACGGCTCCCCGATGTTCGTCGGCACGTCCAACGCCGTACGCATCAAGGCGCTGAAGCAGATCGGCGGTCTGTACGACTCGATCACCGAGGACATGGCGACCGGCTTCGAGATCCACCGCCACAAGAACCCGGCGACGGGCAAGAAGTGGCGCTCGGTCTACACGCCGGACGTGCTGGCCGTCGGTGAGGGCCCGAACGCCTGGACGGACTTCTTCACCCAGCAGATGCGCTGGTCACGAGGGACGTACGAGACGATCCTCAAGCAGTACTGGAAGGGCTGGTACTCGCTTCCGCCGAGCAAGCTCTTCAACTACACGATGATGATCATCTTCTACCCGATGTCGGCCCTCAACTGGATCCTGGCGGCGCTGAGCTGTGCGCTGTTCCTGGGCCTCGGCGCCTCGGGTGTGAACATCGACCCGGCGATCTGGCTGATGCTCTACGGCAACGCCTCGGCGCTGCAGATCGGCCTCTACGTCTGGAACCGCCGTCACAACGTCTCGCCGCACGAGCCCGAGGGCTCCGGCGGTGTGGCCGGCATGATCATGTCCGCGCTGTCGGCGCCGCTCTACGCGAAGGCGCTGATCGACTCCGTACTGCGTCGCAAGAGCAAGTTCGTGGTCACCCCGAAGGGCGATTCCGCGAGCCCGGACACCTGGTTCGGCACCTTCCGGTACCACTGGTACTTCATGGCGATCTTCGCCGGTTCGATCGCCGCGGGCTTCGTCTACGGTCACGCCCACCCGGCGATGATCATCTGGGCGACCTTCGCGCTGCTCATCACCGCTTCGCCGATGTTCGCCTGGCGCTGGATGATGCGGCAGGACAAGAAGGGGCGCAAGCACCGGCAGGGCGGCCCCCAGGACCCGCCTCCGCCCCCGCAGGACAGCCGCATTCCCCACCAGCCACAGAGTTCACAGCAGCCTCCGGTCGCACCGCACACGCCCCAGCAGAAGCCGAGCTGGGCGGCAGGCGGAGGCAACGACCAGACAGTGCAGATCGCCCTTGGGGGACGTAAGAAATGAAAGACGGTTCCAGCCGCCGCCGCGCCCGCCGCATCGCGATAGGTGCGGCGGTGGTGCTTGCGCTGGCCGGGATGAACGGACCCGCGCTCTACCGCTTCGGGTCGGACCAGTACCACGAGTACAAGATCAACAGGCCTGAGTACAAGGCCGACAACGGCAAGTGGGACGTCGTCGAGTTCCCCGAGGAGTACCGGCTCAACACCATCCACGCCGCGCTCCTGCACACCGGCAAGATCCTGCTGATCGCGGGCTCCGGCAACAACCAGGACAACTTCGACGCGAAGAAGTTCGACACGCGTGTCTGGGACCCGGTCAAGAAGACGATCAAGAAGGTCCCGACGCCGGCCGACCTGTTCTGCACGGGCCACACGCAACTGCCCAACGGCAACCTGCTGATCGCGGGCGGCACCAAGCGGTACGAGAAGCTCAAGGGCGACATCACCAAGGCCGGCGGCCTGATGGTCGTCCACAACGAGAACCCGGACAAGCCGATCACCCTGCCCGCGGGCACCCGCTTCACGGGCAAGGAGAACGGCCAGACGTTCGTGTCGAAGGACCCGGTCGTCGTCGAGCGGGCCAAGAAGGTCTTCGACCCGGACACCGGCAAGTTCCTGCGCAACGAGCCCGGCCTGGGCCGGATCTACGTCGAGGCGCAGAAGAGCGGCAAGAAGTACGAGACGGGTACGCAGGACAACTACCGCGTGCAGGGCCTGTCGGGCGCCGAGGCGCGCAACACGTACGGCATCGCCGAGAAGCTCGCCCTGGACAAGAAGGACTTCCAGGGCATCAAGGACGCCTACGAGTTCGACCCGGTCGCCGAGAAGTACATCAAGGTCGACCCGATGAACGAGGCGCGCTGGTACCCGACGCTCACCACGCTGTCCGACGGCAAGATCCTCAGCCTCTCCGGCCTCGACGAGATCGGCCAGCTGGTGCCGGGCAAGAACGAGGTGTACGACCCGAAGACCAAGAAGTGGACGTACACCAAGGGCGTCAGGCAGTTCCCGACCTACCCGGCGATCTCCCTGATGCAGAACGGCAAGCTGTTCTACTCGGGTGCGAACGCCGGTTACGGCCCCGACGACGTCGGCCGTGACCCGGGCATCTGGGACCTGAAGACGAACAAGTTCAACAAGCTCAAGGGCATGTCCGACCCGAAGCTCCTGGAGACCGCGGGCACGGTGCTGCTGCCGCCCGCGCAGGACGAGAAGTACATGGTGATCGGCGGCGGCGGGGTCGGCGAGTCCGAACGGTCCAGCAAGAAGACCCGCATCATCGACCTGCTGGCCGACGACCCGAAGTTCGTGGACGGTCCCGAGCTGGAGAAGGGTACGCGCTATCCGCAGTACTCGATCCTGCCCAACGACGACGTGCTGGTGTCCGGCGGCTCGGAGGACTACCGCGGCCGCGGTGACTCCAACATCCTCCAGGCGCGGATGTACGACTCGAAGTCCAACGACTTCAAGCGGGTCGCCGACCCGCTGGTGGGCCGGAACTACCACTCGGGCTCGATCCTGCTGCCCGACGGCCGCGTGATGTTCTTCGGCTCGGACTCGCTCTACGCCGACAAGGCCAACACCAAGCCGGGCAAGTTCGAGCAGCGCGTCGAGATCTACACGCCGCCGTATCTGTACCAGGGTTCGCGGCCCTCGCTCTCGGGTGGTCCCAAGACCATCGAGCGCGGCGGCTCCGGGACGTTCACCTCGCAGCACGCCTCGTCGATCAAGACGGCCCGGCTGATCCGGCCGAGCGCGTCGACGCACGTCACCGATGTCGACCAGCGGTCCATCGCGCTGGACTTCACGAAGACGAAGGACGGCATCGAGGTCACCGTGCCCAAGAGCCGCAACCTCGTCGAGTCCGGCTGGTACATGCTGTTCGTCACGGACGACCAGGGCACCCCGAGCAAGGCCCAGTGGGTCAAGATTCCCTGACCCGCGCAGCGTGACACGACTGGGGGCGCCCTCCTTCGCGGAGGGCGCCCCCAGTCACGTACGGGCTGTTGCCTGCGGTCACCTACGGGCTGTTGCCCGTGGGCCGGCTACTTGGTCGCCTTCGCGAGCTTCAGTGCGTACTCGGGCCACCACTGGCCGGCCTTCGGGCCGCCCTTGCACGTGCCGTCGGACTCGCCGGGCCGCTTGACCCACACGTACGCGTCGACGAGGTCGTCGTCGGTCTTGGTCGTGGGCGTCTCCCCGAGCGCGCGGCCGGGCGGGTTGCACCAGTTCTCCGCCGGATCACCTTCCGTGTACGGGCCGTTGCCGTTGCGGCTGGTGTCGACCACGAACGGCTTGTTGCCCACCTTCGACGACAGCTCCTTGCCGTACTTCGTGCTGTCGGCCGTCGTGTAGAAGTTGGACACGTTGACCGAGAAGCCGTCGGCCTGCTCGACGCCCGCCAGCTTCAACGGCTCGGTGATGTCGTCGGTCTTGCCCCAGCCCGCGTTGCCCGCGTCCAGGTAGACCTTTGTGTTCTTCAGGGACTTGAACTTCTCGACCGCGCCCCGCAGAAGGTCGTAGCGCTCCTCGTGGAACTCGTCCGGGGTGCAGCCGTCCACCATGTGCAGCACGGCGTCCGGTTCCAGGATCACCGTGGTCGCGCGGTCGCCGATGCCCTTGGCGACCTGGTCGATGAAGCCCCGGTACGCGTTGCCGTCGGCGGCGCCGCCGCCGGAGAACTGGCCGCAGTCGCGGTGCGGGATGTTGTAGACGACGAGCAGCGCGTCCCGGTCGGCCTTCGCGGCGGCCTCGGTGAAGCCGCGCGCCTCCTGCTCGGCGTTCTCCGGAGTGAGCCACTCACCGGTGGGCTGCTCGGCGATCTTGCGGATCAGCTCGGCGTCGTCCTTCTTGCCGTCCTTCACATATGAAGCCACCTGCTCGGCGGCGTTCCCATCGGGATTGACCCAATACGGGTCCTTGTCCTTGGGCTGCTGGCTCACCTTGGCGCCCGACGTGTCCTTCTCGCCGTCGCCGTCCGAGGATGAACACCCCGCCAGCAGCAGCACAGCTCCGGCCACCGCCACGGACGCCTTTGCCACCCCTCCAGTGGCGAAAAGAGACACAGCCCCCCTGCTCCCGTACATCAAACTCCCCCTCGGGTGCACCGTCCGAAGTACCAATCCTGACATACGTGTCGGTCCGCCCACGAGCTCGTCCGCCCCTTGTCCACTAGCTGTTACACCCCCTTCTCCACCGGGTAGGCGCCGAACGGACGTGCGAGGGCGGGGCCGAACTCGGAGAGGGCACGCACATGTACCACAGCAGCCGGGAAATCCAGCTGGGGGCCGCCCTCGTGGAAGCCGCGGACACGCTCTTCGAGGCCTTCGACACGGCGGCGTACCTGCGACGGCTCTCCGACCACTGTGTGGCCCTCCTGGACGCCTCTGCGGCCGGCATCATGCTGATCGAGGGCGGCGAGACGGTGTCGTTCGGTGTGAGCAGCCGCCAACAGGAGCTGGCGCTCGACCTGTTGGAGGTCCAGCACCACGGCGGACCCTGCCTGGAGAGCTACGGCAGCGGAGAACCCGTCCCGCAGGTCGCGATCCGCGCGGCCCACGCCTCCTCGCGCTGGCCCGACTTCACGGAACGGGCGCTGCGGTACGACATCGGCAGCACCTTCGCGGTACCGCTGCGCCGGAACGGGACCCCGCTCGGCGCCCTCAACGTCTTCGTGCCGGAGCCGGTCCACCCGCCCCCGGCGCCGGCGGACGGGACGGCGCTGTTCCTCGCGCAGACCCTGGCCGACGCGGCCGCCCTCGGGCTCGCCAACCACCGTGTCCTCAGCCAGTACCGGACACTGACGAGCCAGTTGCAGGAGGCCCTCTCCAGCCGCGTACGCATCGAGCAGGCGAAGGGCGTGCTCGCCGAGCGCCGGCGGACCGGAATGGACGAGGCGTTCATCGCGCTGCGCCGGTACGCGCGCAGTCACCGGCTGCCCATCGACGAGGTCGCCACGGCCGTGATCACGGACTCGCAGGACATCGCCGAGCTGGGCCGCGAGCACCCAGGACCTGCGTAGACCCCGCGCCGAACTGCGCGGATAACGCAGCGCCACCGGTCCGGGACTTGGCGTCAATCAGACCCTAGGCCGGAGCGCTCATCCGAACTAGAGTCTTATCAGACGGCCCCGGCCCCCGGCTGTCGGACCATTCGTGAGGCGCGTGCGTGACGCGCGGACGGGCCCCTGAACCTCCCGTGCCGGCCGCCGGGTTACTCCCGCAGCCCGTGCGCGCACGGTCGAGGACCAGCCCGGTCGACGGCTCCGGGGGGAGCGAGTCGTCGACCGGGCCAGGTGAGGTACGAGGATCACTCGGGTTCGGTACGAGGGTGCGGATGAGGCCGCTCGGGGCTCACAGACCCGTGCCGCTGAGGTACGCGGAGACGACCACGTTCGCCGTGTAGGTGCGGCTGGTCCGGTCGAAGGTGCCGCCACAGGTGATCAGGCGCAGTTCGGCGCGGCCGGTCTGCCGTGTCCCGTACACCTTCCGGGCGTCGAAGCGGTCCCGGGCGAAGACCTGGACGTCCTCGACGGTGAACTCGGCGACCCTGCCGTCGTCGCGGACCACCCGGACCGTCTCGCCCGGCCGCACCTCGCTGAGGTGGTAGAAGACCGCGGGCCGGGTCTCGGTGTCCACGTGCCCGACGAGCAGCGCGGTCCCGGCCGCCCCGGGCCGCGCACCGTCCCCGTACCAGCCGACGGTCCCCGGCTGTCCGTAGGGCGGCGGGTCGATCGCCCCGCGGGGGTCGAGCCCGCGGGTCACCACGGGTGCCTGTACGCCCAGCGCGGGGATGTCCACGCGCTGGGGCCGCGCGTCCCCCAGCGGCTCGGCCGCGGGCGGCAGTTCGACACCGAGGGGCCGTCCGACCGCCGCCACGTCGCCCGTGGTCGGCGCGGATATGCCCTGGCGTACGTCGGTCACCTCGCGGCCCCACAGCCACAGCCCGAGGAGCAGCAGCGCCCAGGCCACGCCCATGAGCAGACGGCCACCGCCTGATGTGTGTTCCCGGTCGGACATGGCGGGTCAGTCCGTACCGCGGGTACTCCCGCGACTGCGACGGGAACTGCGGACCGCCACGGCGACGGCGGCGACACCGGCCAGGACCAGCCCGACCACCGCGTGCCGGGTGCCGGGCCCCTCCGAGCGGGCGTCGACGACGGCGAGCCGAGCGGTACCGCCGCCGCCCGCTTGCACGGGCGCGACGGGGGACGCGGGCGGGACGGGCTGCGCCTCCTGCTGATCTTTCTGTTCCCGCTGTTCCTTCTGCTCCCGCTGTTCCTTCTGTTCCTGCTGATCTTTCTTCTCGTTCTGTTCCTGCTTCTCCTGCTTTTCCTGCTTCTCGCGTTGCTTCTTGTCGAGGACGGTGATGGCGCCCTTGACCTTGTCCTCGAAGCCGTCGCAGGTGACCTTGACGTCGTACGTGCCGGGGTCGAGCGTCGAGCGGACGCGGGTCTCGCCGGTGAGGGCCCCGGGCTTCCCGGTGAGCTGCGCGTCGGCGACGAACGCCTCGGACGCGGCGGTGCCGGACATCCCGGAGCACCCCTTGACCCGCAGCTGGACGTCGCTGCCGGGAGCCGGGGACCCCGGGGTCACGGAGACGCCCCCGTCGGCCGCGTACGCGGTGGGGGCGAGCGCGGCGGCGGCCACCACCCCGGCACAGAGAGTCAGTCGCAGTGAACCCATCGTGAACCTCCAGATATCTGGAGCGTCCTCCTCGGGGCGCGGGGCCGCATCCGGGGAGGGGGTCCGCTGCTCCGTACGGGTGGCGCTCCCACACGGGTGCCGCTCCCGTACCGGTGGCTCAGACGCGGTCGACGAGGTCCGCGATGGAGTCGACGATCGTGGACGGGCGGTAGGGGTATTTCTCGATCTCCGCGGCCGTGGTGAGACCGGTGAGGACGAGGAAGGTCTCCATGCCCGCCTCCAGGCCGGCCAGGACGTCCGTGTCCATGCGGTCGCCGATCATGGCGCTGGTCTCGGAGTGCGCCCCGATGGTGTTGAGTCCCGTACGCATCATCAGCGGGTTCGGCTTGCCCGCGAAGTACGGCTTCTTGCCGGTCGCCTTGGTGATCAGCGCGGCCACGGCTCCGGTGGCGGGCAGCGCGCCCTCGGCGGACGGGCCGGTCTCGTCGGGGTTCGTGGCGATGAACCGGGCGCCGTCGTTGATCAGCCGCACGGCCTTGGTCATGGCCTCGAAGGAGTACGTACGGGTCTCGCCGAGGACCACGTAGTCGGGGTCGTGGTCGGTCAGCACGTACCCGATGTCGTGCAGCGCGGTGGTCAGACCCGCCTCACCGATGACGTACGCGGAGCCGTCGGGGCGCTGGTCGTCCAGGAACTGGGCGGTGGCCAGGGCGGACGTCCAGATGTTCTCGACGGGGACGTCCAGGCCCATCCGCCGCAGCCGGGCGTGCAGGTCGCGGGCCGTGTAGATGGAGTTGTTGGTGAGCACCAGGAAGGGCTTCCCGGACTCCCTGAGCTTCTTTATGAAGGCGTCGGCGCCGGGAATCGGCACACCCTCGTGGATGAGCACCCCGTCCATGTCCGTGAGCCACGATTCGATGGGCTTGCGCTCTGCCATGTGCCGTCTCCTGCCGTACGCGTGCTGCGTGAGCCGTGCGGGTCTGCCGCGGGTGTGGGGGACGCCGTCACAGCTGTGTGCCGGCGCCTCCAGACTAGCCATCCGCCCGATCTTGGTGGCCCGCATCCTGGTGAAGGGGGGGCGGCAGCGGCCCGGGCAGAGAATCCCGCGGCGCCCTCAGCGTCTGCGGCGGGCCGCGAGCAGCGCGCCGAGTCCCGCGCCGAGGAGCAGGAGCGCGCCGGCCGTCGCGGCGAGGACCCCACGGGTCGAGTGCAGCCCCGTCCGGGCCAGCTCCTCCGCGAAGGGAATTCCGTCCGGTACGCGCCCGGAGGCGTCGGCACGGTCCCGGTCGCCCGTGATCCCGGCATCGTCCTTGCCGCCGACCTCGCCCGTCTCATCCCCTTTGCGCTCCCCCTCGCCCTCGCCCTCGCCGAGGATGCGGAAGCGGTAGTCGTTCGACTGTCCGACCCAGTCGCCGTCGTCGCCGTCGTCGCCCTGCCGCTGGACGACTGCGGCGTGCGCGACGACGTCGTTGGCCTCGGCGTCGGAGGTGACGGCGAGCCGCACCTTGACGGAGAGGGTCGCGCCGGGCGCCACGGTGAATCCGGGGAACGGCGCCTCTTCGGCGTCGGATCCGTCGGCCGCACTCGTGGGGGAGCCGAGGACCCCGATGTTCTCGTCCTGCTCGGTCCGCTCGAAGCCGACGGGACGGGGCCGCTCCCCGTCGTAGAACTCGAGCCGCGGCTGCTCCGGCCGCAGCGCCCGCTTCCCGTCCACGAGGACGACTACCGGGTGGATGTTCCCGCAGGTCGCGTCGGTGGTGTTGGTGAGATCGATGTACCAGGTCCGGAACCCGCCCCCGGCGTCGTACTCGGCGGGCCCACCATGAATCCGCGTACGCACGGGAAACTCCCCGCCCCCTGGCTCGGCACAGGTGGGCCGCCCCGGCCGTTGGTCCACCCCTGCCGCGGCATCGGCCGGCACGGGAACGAGGGCGGCTGCAGCACTGACAGCGAGACACACGGGCTTGCTCAGTCGCATGGACACGGGAGCCTGCCACGACACGACCGCCGGCCGGCTCCGGCACGCTGGGGCGGGGGCCGTTCGGGGAGGGGATTGCGCCCGACCGGGGCAGAGCCGAGCCTCCTAGGGGCGCGGGGAACTGCGCAATCTTCTCGCTTTCAGGGGCGCGGGGCTGTGACGTTCTGCGGCTCCACCGCGTGGGCGCGACAAGCCACAACGAACCCGCACCCGACAGCTCACCCCACGGCCCGCCCGAACAACGGCACCAACAGCAACTGAGCCGCCCCCTCGGCCACCCCCCGCACCCCGCCGGAGGCAACCCGTACGGGCACAGGACTGCCCACCCCCTCCCGCCGGGCCCGAGCGTCGAGCACCTCCCCGACCCCCCGCACGAACCGCATCGAGTCCGCGGCGACCGTGCGCCCGCCCAGCAGCACAAGGTCGATGTCCAGGAGCCCCACAAGGTTCGCGGCCCCTTCGCCGAGGACACGTGCCGCCTCGTCCACGTCCCCCCGGGCCACCGCCGCGAGGCACAACGCCTCAATGCACCCGCGGTTGCCGCAGGAGCAGGGCGGCCCGTCCAGCTGGATGACCTGGTGCCCGAACTCCCCCGCCCCGGTACGGGATCCGCGATGCACGGCCCCGCCGAGGACGAGCCCGGCCCCCAGTCCCGTACCGAGATGCAGATAGGCGAAGGCCCCGGCCTCACCCCCGACCGCGAGCCGGAGCGCCGCGGCGTTCGTGTCCTTGTCCAGGACGACCGGCACGCCGAGCCGCCGCGCCAGCGCATCGCGCAGCGGGAACCCGTCCCACTCGGGAAACCCGGTCACCCGGTGCAGCACGCCGTGCGTGTGATCGAGGGGCCCTGGCATGGCGACACCGACCCCGAGAACGGTGGACCCGGCACCAACACCGGACACACCCCCCGGCCCCAGCCCCGCCACCACCTCACCGAACTCCGCCACGACCACGTCCAGCACGGCGTCCGCCCCGGCCCCCAGATCCAGCGGGGCACACCGCTCCCCCACGACCGCCCCCGTGAGATCGACGAGCACGACCCGCAGCTCGTCCCGGTCGAGATGCAGCCCCACCGCATGTCCGGCCTCCGGCACCAGCCGCAGCACCGTGCGCGGCTTGCCGCCAGTGGAGGCCTGCCGCCCGGCCTCGGTCACCAGCCCGTCCTCCCGGAGGCGGGCGGTGATCTTGCTGACGGCCTGAGGCGTCAGCCCCGTACGCTCGGCGAGTTCGAGGCGGCTCATCCCCGTACGCCCGGCCCGTCGCAGCAGATCGAGCAGCAGGGCGGCGTTGTGGCTGCGCAGCGCGAGCAGGTTCACCCCGCCGCCCACCCGGGCCGCTCCGGAACCAGCCCCGATCCCAGCCACTCAGATCCTCCCTGTACCGCGTGCGCCTGTATTACGTGCGCCTGCGCTGCGTGCGTCCGTACTGCGTGCGCCTTTACTGCGTGCTCCACAGCCCCATTGTCCCCCGCGCTTGCACTTTGGCAACAGCGTTGCTTAAGTGGAGGGCATGACTGGTACAGGCACAGGCACCTCCCTCGGCGAAGGCCCCGTCCGCGAGGGCCCCTTCCGCGTAGGCCTCGTCGGCTACGGCCTCGCGGGCTCCGTCTTCCACGCCCCGCTGATCGCCGCG
The DNA here is from genome assembly GCF_055577685.1 of Streptomyces sp. NPDC033178. Lineage (NCBI taxonomy): Bacteria > Bacillati > Actinomycetota > Actinomycetes > Kitasatosporales > Streptomycetaceae > Streptomyces > Streptomyces sp. NPDC033178. The sequence goes on along the minus strand of NZ_JBVIPT010000012.1, from coordinate 201,484 downwards.
ACCGAGGGCCTCACCCTCGACACGGTGGTCACGTCGAACGCGGACCGGCAGCAGCAGGCGAGGGACGAGTTCCCGGACGTACGGATCGCGGCGGCCCCCGACGAACTGTGGCCGCGCGCCCACGAGCTGGACCTGATCGTCATCGCGTCCCCGAACAAGACGCACGTCCCGATCGCCACGGCCGCCCTCAAGGCGGGCCTGCCGGTCGTCGTCGACAAGCCGATCGCGGGCACGGCGGCGGACGCCCGCGAGCTCGCCGCCCTCGCCGACGAGCGCGGACTGCTGCTCTCCGTGTTCCAGAACCGCCGCTGGGACAACGACTTCCTGACCCTCCAGAAGCTGATCACCGAGGGCGCCCTCGGTGACGTCTACCGCTTCGAGTCCCGCTTCGAGCGCTGGCGCCCCGAACTCAAGGGCGGCTGGCGCGAGTCCGGCGACCCGGCAGAGGTCGGAGGTCTACTGTTCGACCTCGGCAGCCACGTGGTCGACCAGGCGCTGGTCCTCTTCGGCCCGGCGGCCGCGGTGTACGCGGAGTCGGACGTACGCCGCGCGGGTGCGGAGGCCGACGACGACACGTTCATCGCGATCACACACACGAACGGCGTCCGCTCCCACCTCTACGTCTCCGCGACGACTGCCCAACTCGGCCCGCGCTTCCGCACGCTGGGCTCGAAGGCCGGTTACGTGAAGCACGGCCTCGACCCCCAGGAGGCCGCCCTGCGCGACGGCGAGCGCCCGGTCGTGGGCAAGGAGAAGGAGTGGGGCGTCGAGCCCGAGGAGCTGTGGGGCCGCGTCGGCTCCGGCGAGTCCCCGGCGACCGGCGGCGGCGCCCCGGTCCCGACCGTTCCGGGCGCCTACCCCGCCTACTACGCGGCCGTCGCCGCCGCTCTGAGCGGCACCGGCGAGAACCCGGTCACCGCGCTGGAGGCCGCCGCCACCCTGGAGGTCCTGGAAGGCGCGCGCCGCTCGGCCCGCGAGAACGTGACGGTGACCCTATGAGCACCCCCACCGCACCGACCGTCGCCGAACTGGAGGAGCAGGAGCGCCGCCTGACGCTCCCTCACTTCACGTACGACGACGCATGGGCCCTCGGCACGCTCCTGGTCGAACTGGCCCGCGAGCGCAGCGCCCCCGTCGCGATCGACATCCGCCGGGGAGGCCAGCAGCTCTTCCACGCCGCACTCCCCGGCTCCACCCCCGACAACGACGCCTGGATCGACCGCAAACGCCGGGTCGTCGACCGCTACGCCGCCTCGTCCCTCCTCATCGGCACCCGCTTCCGAGCCAAGAACACCACCTTCGAGGACACCTCCCGCCTGGACCCCGACGTGTACGCGGCCCACGGCGGAGCCTTCCCGATCACCGTCGAGGGCGCAGGCGTAGTCGGCACGGTGGTGGTCTCGGGCCTCCCCCAACTGGAGGACCACGCAATGGTGGTAGAGGCGCTGGACCGCTTCTCGGCAACGCTTTGAGGCACGGGCGGACTTTTTAGGGGCGCGGGGAACTGCGCAATCTTTTGGCTTTCAGGGGCGCGGGGAACTGCGCAATCTTTTAGCTCTTTTTTGGGGCGCGGGGAACGCACCGCAGTCCCCCGCCCCACCCAGCGGAGCGCTACGCCGGCTTGAATTCCTGCCGCTGCCGCCCCAGCCCCTCGATCTCCAACTCCACAACATCCCCCGCCCGCAAGAACGGCTTGGGCTCGGGCATCCCCAGAGCAACCCCCGCCGGCGTCCCGGTGTTGATGACATCCCCGGGATAGAGAGTCATGAACTGACTCACATACCGCACGACTTCGGCAACGGGGAAGATCTGGTCGGACGTACTGCCGTCCTGCCGCAGCTCCCCGTTGACCCACAACTTCAGCCCCAGCCCCTGCGGATCGGAAACCTCGTCCGCCGTCACGAGCCACGGCCCGAGCGGATTGAACGTCTCGCAGTTCTTCCCCTTGTCCCAGGTCCCGCCCCGCTCGATCTGGAACTCCCGCTCGGACACGTCGTGCGCCACCGCGTACCCGGCGACATGCGCGAGCGCCTCCTCGTGCGAGCCGAGATACCGGGCCGTACGCCCGATGACGACCGCCAGCTCGACCTCCCAGTCGGTCTTCACCGAGCCGCGCGGCACCAGCACGGTGTCGTACGGCCCGACGACCGTGTCCGCCGCCTTGAAGAAGATCACCGGCTCGGCGGGCGGCTCGGCGCCGGTCTCCTTGGCGTGGTCGTGGTAGTTGAGGCCGATGCAGACGACCTTGCCGATCCGGGCGACCGGCGGGCCGACCCGCAGCCCGTCCGCGTCGAGCACGGGCAGTTCCCCGGCCTCGGCGGCGGTACGGATCCGGCGGAGCGCCGCTTCGTCGGCGAGCAGCGCCCCGTCGATGTCCGGCACGACGCCCGACAGGTCCCGCAGGACTCCCTCGGCATCGAGGAGCGCGGGCCGCTCGGCCCCTGTCGTACCGACTCGCAGCAGCTTCATGATCACAATCTCCCTTGATCGCGGGCGGCCCGTCCGACGGGTGCAGCCATCGGAGGACTGGTCGATCGTCCAAGGTCCGCGTCCAGTCCGCAATACCCGGTTCACGGACTGGACCGTAACCGCCCGCCCGGCAGACCTCCTGCGCGTCAGCCGAGTACCGCGGCGGCCGGCGCGGCCCCCGGCATGTCCCGGTACAGCACGGCCCGCTCGACCGCGCTCCACGTCGTACTGGTCACCACGTACAGCGCGGCGGCCAGCGGCACCACCGCCACGGTGAACAGCGTGAGGAAGGACATCAGCGGCATGACCTTGGTGATCGCGCCGAGCCCGGGCACCTGCTGCTCGCCTCGGCCGCCGCCGGTCACCGGGGCCACCGACGCACTGGCGGCCATCATCCGCTTCGTACGCCGGTAGTTGAAGGTGGCGACGGCCGCGACGATCACGAACAGGGCCAGGTACACCAGCCCGGGCGCCCCGAGGGCCCCGCCGTCGCCGAGGGCGTCCGCCCACCTGTCGCCGAGCGGTGCGGCGAAGAGCTGGTGGGCGAGCAGGGAGTTGGCCTCGCCGCCGATCCGCGAGTTGGAGAACAGGTGGTAGAGGAGGAAGAAGGCCGGCAGCTGGAAGAGGCTGGGCAGGCAGCCGGAGAGCGGCGACACCTTCTCCTTGGCGTGCAGCTCCAGCACCGCCTTCTGCAGCTTCTCGGGGTTCTTGCCGTGCTTCTTGCGCAGCGCGGCGATCTGCGGCTGCAGGGCGGCCCGGGCCCGCTGCCCGCGCGCCGAGGCCCGGGACAGGGGATGCACGAGGAGTCGTACGAGCGCGGTGAACAGGACGATCGCGGCGGCCGCCGAGGAGGCCTGGAAGAGCGGTTCGAGCAGCTCGGCGAGCCCCTCGACGAGGCTCGCGAACGCGGACATGAAGGAAGAGAAGAGGGAAGAGAAGCCGGACATGGAGGAGCCCTCCGTGGGTCTCGTCGTGCCGAGGAGATGAGACGTGACGTACGTCGGCATGACGACCCGCGCGGGGGTCTGCTGAGGGTCTCCGGAAATCTCCTGCGGACGCTCCGAGAGCGTTCCCAAGAGTGGTCGGTGGTCCCCTACGCGGCCGTCAGGAGGGAACGGCCGGGTGCTCGGGGACGCCTGCGCCCCCGGGCGTCGGGGTCGCGCTGCGGCAGGAAAGCCGTGCGCTTCTCACGGTCGCGCATCGCCGTACGGACCCGTGTACGAGGTACGGCGGGCGCGAGCCGTGAGGCGATGAGGGAACAGGCGGCGAGCGCGGACCCGGCCGCGGCGGTCGCCGCGAACGTGACGGCGACGGCTCCGGCGAGGCTGCCGGTGTCGAGGAGCGCCACCTGCAGAAGGAGGACGAACAGCAGGACGGTGGGCTTCAGCTGCGCCCAGGTCCGTGTCATCGGCTGCTCTCCTTCCCTTCTGGTCTTCCCGGTCCTTCTGGCTCTGTGGCCTCCTGCCGTTATACAGGATCGGCTCGGAAGGAGCGGCGGACAAGGAGCAGCGGACTCCGCCGGAGCCGTAGTACCCCAGGGGCATAGTCGCTACTCTCCCTGCGGGGGAACACGCGTACACGTGTGGGGAGTTGGGGGTGTCGCTGGTGTACCGAAGACGTGTGCGGCTGTGTGTCGGCGTCTTGTCCGCGGGTCTGTTGTTGGCCGGCTGTTCGGGGGGCAGTGGCGACGGGGCCGCCAAGCCCACCGGGTCGGGATCCACCGGCCCCAAGATCCCGACCGCGAGCGGCGACACACGCTCCGGCGCGACCCTCAGTCCCACCCCCACCCCCAGCGCCAGTACCGCGGGCCTGGGATTCACCCCCGATCCCGGCCGCGTACCCAAGACCCGCGCAGAGGCCTTACGCCTGTCCCGCGCAATCGCCGCGACGCCCGCCAAATGGGGCCCCGGCTACGTCAGGCGCACCCCGTACGAGAGTGACCCCGGTCTCCGGCCCGTGCTCGGCGCGGACTGCGTCTGGCAGCTCAAGCCGCTGCCCGCGACGGTGCTCGCCACCCTCACCCGCTACAGCGAACTTCCCGCGGAGGACGGCAAGGGCCCCCTCCGCGTCGCCGCCGTCGTCACCGTGCACCGGACCGTGAAGGACGCCGACTGGGAGATGGCCGGAACTCTGGAGGAGGCGCTGCGCTGCCCCGACCAGCAGCTCCGCCAGGGTGAACGGATCACCGAGCTGGGTTCCCTGGGCGCGGGCTTCGGCCTGCTGGGCAACCTGACCGCCGAGGACATGCTCACCGAAGGCGGCAAGTACTACAGCGACGACCTCGGCGGCCCCCACCACTACTACTCGACGCAGAGCCGATGGGGCCAGGTCACCATCGCCGCCTTCGGCAAGGGCTCCAAGGGCCGGTCCGCGGACGAGGTCAACACCGCCCTCCTGCAAGGGGCCGGCGCCATGGTGAGTCGTGTCGAAGACGAGCTGGGGGCGTCCCGATGAGCGAACCGCTGCTCCCCACCGACCCCGCGTCGATCGGCGGACACCGGCTCCTGGCCCGCCTCGGCACGGGCGGCATGGGTGTGGTCTACCTCGGCCGTACGGAGGCCGGGACCCTGGCCGCCGTCAAGGTCATCCAGGCCGAGTACGCGGACGAGCCGGACTTCCGCGCCCGGTTCCGCCGTGAGGTCGAGACGGCCCGCCGGGTGACCAGCCCCTGGGCGGTGCCGGTCACCGGCGCGGACCCGGACACGGACGAGCCCTGGCTGGCCACCGCCTTCGTGCCCGGTCCCTCGCTGGAGGAGGCGGTCGCCCGCCACGGGCCGCTGCCCACCCGCAGCGTGCGCGTCCTGGCCAGGATGCTCGCCGCCGCGCTCCGCGAGGTCCACGCGGCCGGGCTGGTCCACCGCGACGTCAAACCCGCCAACGTCCTGCTCGCCGTGGACGGCCCGCGCCTGATCGACTTCGGTATCGCCCGCGCGACGGACGAGACCGCGATCACCTCCGCCGACATGATCGTCGGCACACCCGGCTTCCTCTCCCCCGAGCAGGCCGAGGCACGCGGCGCGGCGGTGGGCCCGGCGAGCGACATCTTCTCGCTGGGCTGTCTGCTGGCATACGCGGCGAGCGGCCGTCCACCGTTCGGCACCGGCACGGCCGACGCCCTGCTCTACCGCACGGTCCACGACGAGCCCGACCTGTCCGGCATCGAGGCCGAGGAGGAGACGGAAGGCGTCGAGCTGCTGACGCTGCTGCACCTGTGCCTGGCGAAGGACCCGGCGGACCGTCCGACGGCCGAGCAGTTCGGCACGGTGCTGCTGGTCGAGGACGCGGTCCCCGAGGGCGGGCAGATCGACTGGCTGCCCGAGGACGTCGTACGGGGAATCGCGGAACGCTCGTCCGAGATGCTGGCGCTTCCGGACATCGAGCCGACCGCCGCCGAAGCACCTGCCGAAGCACCTGCCGGACCACCGGAGGACACAGCGCCGGCGTCACCCGGCCGACGGCGGCTGCTCCTGGCCTCCGGCGCGGCGGTGCTCATGGCGGCGGGCGGAACCGCGGCCTGGGCCGCCCTGCGCGGCGAGGACGACCCGGGCGCGTCGACGCCGCGGGCCCGCCGCTGGGCCATCGGCGTACAGGCGGATCTCAGCGGGACCCGTCGCACGGCGGGACAGGCGCAGGAGCGGGGCGCGCGGCTGGCGGTCGAGCAGTTCAACTCCCGCAAGGACAAGCCCTTCGAGCTCACGCTGAAGACCTCTGACGACGGCGGCAGCGCCGATCGCGCACCGGCCGCGGCCAGGAAGCTGATCCAGGACGAGGACGTGCTCGCCGTACTCGGCCCGCCCAACGACGAAACGGCCCACGCGGTCCTCGCCACGTACGACGAGGCCCTGCTGCCGCTGCTGTCCGTCTCGGTCGGAGGGTTGCTCCTGACCTCGCAGGAATACCGGTCCTTCCTGCAGTGCCGCGCCTCCGACCCGGTCGTCTCCATGGCACTCGCCGTCCGTCTCGCGGGGCAGAAGGGGGCGCGGCTGCCCGGGCTGCTCCAGGACCGCACCGCGCAGACGTATTCCTGGGATTCCGCCCAGAGCACCACCTTCATGCTGCGCAGCCAGGGCCTCCCGCCCTACCCCCGGGTGATCCCGGCGGACACCGAGGACGTCGGGCCCGTCGTCACCGACATGCTGCGGGCCGGGATCGACTCCTTCGTGTACTCCGGCTACGCGCCGGGCGCGGCCCGGGTGGCCCGCGCGCTGGCGACGTCCGGCTTCGACGGGCCGCGGCTCGCGCCGCAGGCCGTACTCGACCCGGAGTTCCTGGAGCGGGCCGGGGACGCGGCCGAAGGCTGGCTGATCACCTCCTCCTTCGTCGACCCTTCCGCCGTACCGGCCGCGAAGGCCTTCACCGCCGCCTTCCGCAAGCGCTACGACGCCGCGCCCGGCTACTACGCCGCCGAGGCGTACGACACCGTCAACCTCGTCCTCCAGGAGGTACTGAAGGCCACGAGGCGCGGACGGCCGCCGACGCGCAAGGAACTGGTGGGCCTGCTGCGCAAGAGCCGCTACAAGGGCATCACCAAGGAGTTCTCCTTCAAGCCGACGGACGGCCAGTTCGCCGGCTGGGGCGTATCCCTGCACCGGGTCGAGGGCGGCCGGTTCCGCTATGTCGGCGAAGCCGCCTCCAAGGTGTAGCGGTGAGCGGGGCACAGTCGGAGGGGCCCGCTCAGGGCCGGACGGGAGTGCGCTCGGGAGTGCGCGCGCTCAAGCCAGGCGACCCGCCCTTCGTCGGCGGCTACCGGCTGCTCGGCCGGCTCGGCGCCGGCGGCATGGGCGTGGTCTACCTGGCCCGTTCGACGGGCGGGGCGCTGGTCGCGCTGAAGGTGATCCGCGCCGAGTACGCGGCCGACCACGACTTCCGGGCGCGGTTCCGGCGCGAGGCCGAGGCGGCGAGCGGGCTCACCGGACAGTGGGTGACACCGGTGACCGCGGCGGAGCCGGCGGCCCGCGAGCCCTGGCTGGCGACCGCGTTCGTACCGGGCCCGTCGCTGGCCGAGGCGGTCACGCTGCACGGGCCGCTGCCGGAGCGTACGGTCCGCGTCCTGGGAGCCCGGCTGGCCGAGGCGCTCACCGAGGTGCACGCCGCGGGCCTGGTGCACCGGGACGTCAAGCCGGGCAACATCCTGCTCGCCCTGGACGGCCCCCGGCTGATCGACTTCGGCATCGCGCGTTCCACCGGTGCCACCGCGCTCACCGCGAGCGACGTGGTGATCGGCTCGCCCGGCTACCTCTCACCCGAGCAGGCGCGAGCGCGGGGCGGTGACATCGGCCCGCCGAGCGACGTCTTCTCGCTGGGCTGCGTCCTGGCGTACGCGGCGACCGGCCGCCGCCCGTTCGGCACCGGCACCGCGGCCGCCGTCATCTTCCGTACGGTCCACGAGGAACCGGACCTGGACGCCGTGCCGTGGACCCTGGTCCCGCTGCTGACCGACTGCCTCGCCAAGGACCCAGGAGCCAGACCCACCGCGCAGGAGGTACGGGACGCCCTGGCCGGTGAGGACGACCGGGAGGGCGACTTGGCGGGCGAACGGGCGAGCGAAGGGGAGGGCAAACGGGCGGACGACTGGCTGCCGCCCTCGCTGCCCCGGCTGATCGCGGAACGCTCGTCCGCCGTCCTGGCCCTGCCCGACCCCGGGCCGGCCACACTCGTGCAGCCGCCGGAGCCGCCCGGCCTCTCCCGGCGCCGCCTGCTGACGCTGGGCTCGGCGGCCGCTGTGGTCCTGACCGGCGGCGGCCTCGCGGCCTGGGCCGCCTCCAGGCCCGCGTCCGGCGGCCACGGCGCGACGAGCTCCGCACCCCTGCCCCGGTACGTCATCGGCCTGCACGCGGACCTGTCGGGCCCGGACAAGGCGATCGGCAGGGCACAGGAGCGGGGCGCCCGGATTGCCGTGGCGGACTTCAACTCCCGCTCCCGCGACGACCGCACCTTCGACCTGGCCCTGAAGGTCCTCGACGACGCGGGCGAGGCGAAGCGGGCCGAGGAGGTGGCCGGAAAGTTCGTCGCGGACCACGACGTGTACGCCGTCATCGGCCCGACCGGCAGTGCCTCGGCCGAGACCGCCGTATCCCGCTACGAGAAGGGCCTGCTGCCCATCGTGACCGTCTCCTCCGGTGACGATGTGTACTCCCAGACGACCACCCGCGCGTACTTCCAGCTCAGGCCCGACGAGAACACCCTGTCGACACCCTTCATCCATTACCTCACCCACGTCGCGAACAGCCGCAGGACCGCCCTCGTGGACGACAGGGCGGCGAGCCGGACCAGTTGGCAGATCGTCAGGACCCTGACCGCGTACCCGCCTTCCAAAGGCACGACCACGACCCATGCCGTCCCCGCGGACAGCGAGGACTTCGACACGGTCGCCGCCGCCGTGCTCGCCTCCGACGCGCAGGCCGTCGTGTACGCCGGCTCCTCACCGCACCGGGCCGCCCGCTGCGCCCGCGCGCTGGAACAGGCCGGGTTCCGGGGCACGCGCATGGCACCGGAACCCGTCCTGCAGACCGCGTTCCTCAAGGAGGCGGGCCGGGCAGCCGAAGGCTGGGTGATGGTGACGACCTACGTCGACCCGGCCGAGCTGCCGGCCGCGGCACGCTTCGTGAAGACGTACAGGAAGCGCTTCGGCGTAGACACGGTCGGGCGCTTCGCGGTGGAGGCATACGACGCACTGCTCTTCGTCGCCCAGGGCATGCGCGAGCTGGGCAGTGCCGAGCCCGATCGGGGCGCCATGGTCCGCAGGCTCCGCGAGACCACCCACAAGGGCCTCACCAAGACCATCGAGTTCGACCCGACGACCGACGAGTTCCGCTGGGTCAACAGCCTCTTCCTCCACCGGGTCCGGAACGGCACCCCGGCCTTCCTCGGCCGCTACGACCGGGTGAAGAAGGCTTGATCCGGCGGAGGCCCGGGCTGCTTGGCGGGGTGACTCAGCGGGGCCGCATGGAGCCGAGCTTCCCCCAGACCACCAGGCGGTACTTGGACGTGTACTCCGGAGTGCACGTGGTGAGCGTGAGGTAGTAACCGGGGTCGGTGTAGCCGTACGAGGGTCTGACCGTGCTGCGAGGGATCTCCCGGATCACTCCGCCGTCTCCCGCCGAGGTCTGCGCCAGCGTCCTGTCGACGACGTACGTGTAAACGGCGGCCGGGGTCTCGACCTCGATCCGGTCCCCCCGCCGGAGCCGGTTGATGTACCGGAACGGCTCCCCATGCGTGTTCCGATGCCCGGCGAGCGCGAAGTTCCCGGCCCGCCCGGGCTGCGCGGTCCCCGGGTAGTGGCCGGCGTACCCCTTGTTGAGCACATTCCCCTTACTGATGCCCTCCGCGACCGGAACGCGGAGGTCGAGGCGGGGGATGGTGAGGATGGCGTAGGCCTGGGTCCAGCGGGGGCGGGGGTTGGTGGCGGCGTCGGCGGCGGAGGCGGAGTCCGGCGCGCGCCGGGAGCCGGAGCCGGAACCGTCATGGGGAGAGCCGGAGTCACCGTCCGAGCCGGACCCGCCGACCGCGGCCGGGCCCTCCCCGTCCCTGGCACCCCAGTCCCCCTCCCACTCGCGCTCCAGAGCCTGGACCTTCCTCTCGGCGCCCTCCCGGGCCTGCCGATTGGTCCACCACAGCTGGTGGACGACGAGCAGCATGAGGACGACACCGAGGGTTACGAGGATCTCGGCGCCGTTCCAGAGGAGGCGGGCGTAGCGGGCACGCCGCCGCCGGGCCTGCTGATGGACGACGGGGACTCGCATGCGGACGCCTGCCTCCTCCCCGCAAGAGCCTCAGCCTGATGTGGCTGCCGCAAGATAAAGGCTGAAGCCCCAACTCACCATCCCCATGACCGCCCCGCTCCTCCCCACCGCCCACGACCACCCACGACTCCTCACGCCCCACCCCCGATCTCACCCCTGGCCTGCCCATACCTCTCCTCCGCCGGGCGGTCGGCAGTACGGTGTCCACCATGCGCCCCGACACGTCTGCCGAGTACGTCGACCACAACGCCGAAGCAGCACGCCTGGAGCGGACCGCCGGCCTCTACCCCGAGGACGCCGAGCACCTGCTGCTGCAGGCTGCGGCCCACCTCGAACTGGCCGACGACCGCCCGCGAGCCACCGCCTTCTACGACCGTCTCCTCTCCAGCGAGACCCCCCTGGAGAACCCGTTCCTGGTACGGGCCCTCAAGGCGGCCAACCTCTGGGAGTACGGCCACGAGGCGGAGGCGAAGGCGATCATCGAGGGCGTCCGCGCGGCGTCACCCCGCGACCCGGCCCCCTGGGTGATCGTGGCCGAGTCCCTGGAGTCCCACGACGAGCTCGAAGCCGCACAGCAGACGTTCACGGAGGCGGCGACCCACCTCCTGACGGACGTCCCCGAACCCCCCTACGCGACCCACCCGGTCCTCTTCGGCCGCCACCGCGTACGCCGCATGCTGGGCCTGCCCCACGACAACTGGGACTCCCTCGCGGACACGCTTCATTCGTCTCCGGTGTCGCTGGACGAACTCCACGACCCGAAGCGCGTCTGGTCCCTGGGCTCGGACAACCCGGCGGAACTGGAGGCGGAGATCTCCCGCCTCCGAGCCGAACTGGGCACATACCGGGAGGCGCTGTCCCGCCCGTTCCCGGTGGCGGTACTGCACTGGCCCGCCTCGGAGCTTTCGGAACTGCTCACGGCGTACCCGTCCTTGGTGGAGGAGTACCCGTCGCATGAGGAGCACCTCGCGACGATAGAGGGGTCGCTGAGGGAACTTGCGGCCTCCGGCACGCCGAACTTGGGGATCGTGACGGGGACGGTTCCTTCGTACGAGGCGTTCGCTGCCTCCGAGGGGGCTTCGCCTGGTGATGCGTCGTTGTTGCCGCAGTATGCGACGACGTTGGCGGCGAGGGGGAGGGCTGAGGCTTGGCCGCCGGAGCGGGGGGCGTCTTGTTGGTGTGGGGCGGGGCGGGGGTATGGGGAGTGCCACGGGACGGAGTAGCCCACCACGATGAGCCCCAGCCCTACTGTTCCTGGCTGGGGCCAGCTTGCTTCTCCCACTGCTCACGGTGATAGCGAACGTAGTCCGGGTGCACTTTGTGCCAGCCCTTCATCGTGAGCTTCGGCAATACATCTGCGCCGAACATCCCCGCGCGCACGATGATCGACCAGTCATCGGCCACGACGACCGCCCCGATATCAAGCCGAACATGACAGTTGGGGCAAAGGCACAGGATATTCGGCTCAACGTCAGGGCCGTTGTGCGGCGTACCTATGGGCTTTATGTGAGCACCCTCACTGTAGGGTTTGCCATCTGGTCCCTCCATGCGGAGACCACACAGCTGGCACTCTCCCGCATAGAGCTTCTTGACGCGCCTGGCTGCCGCGGCATCTCGCACAAGACGCTGCACCTTCGAAGTCCGGACTTCGGGGAACTTTTCCTCTTGCTGCTCGTCGATCTCCTCTAGCATCTCAACGATATGGCGCTCTACGGAGGTAGGTTCCTGGAGAGGGTCGGGGAGACGCTTCAAGTCGAACTGACAGATTTGGATCTCCGAGCCGTCTGGTGCAGGCGACTTCGAAATCGCCGTACGGATCTCTGTGATCTCGTACAGGCCGTCATACCGGTAGTCATCGGGCAACGAGTATCGCGGATCTCCTTCAAAGCCACGGATGACACGGATGGGATATTTGCGCTCATAGCTGCGCTTCAGGGCAGCGTTGTCCTGATACTGCCATGATTGGCTACGCAGAAGCTTCCCGGTTGCCGCATCCTTTTCTTTATCCGGCGAGGCACCTGTGTATCGCACCCACGTCCAGTGATCCTCGTCGTCTTCGTACCCACCATGCAGCACGATGGCGTCGCCGACTTCGCTGCCGTCCTTGTCGGCGAGCCAAGAGATGCCCTTCTGGTTGGCTCGGTGCAGCTTGGCCCGCAGCACATCCATCCTCCGATGGAAGACATCCCCCACCGCGGCACCCTCGACATGACCGATGACTCGTTCGATTTCCACGGCTCCACTGGAGCGAAATCGATCACCGATGTCAAACCTTTATCAAGAGTTGACTGGTTGTGGCGCACGGAGGTTCCGGATCAGCCCTCCTCACCCGGCGTCAGTGGTCTCTGTTACACATGGGCGCAGCTGTCTGAGCGTTCAAGGGGGATCAGCGTGTCTGAGCCGGGAGACCTGTCGCAGCCCGTCGCGGGTGTGTACGAGGAGCTCATCACGCTGCGGTGCGAGCAGAGGTTGAAGGAACTGGCCACCCTGGGATGGCACCCGGTCCACGAGGCTGTGGGAACCGAATCGGTTCCCCACGTGCTGGCAAGACACGTCGCCGGAGCTGTGCGACGCGTACTGAACAACCTCCCAGCCGAAGAGCGGGTGCACGCGGCGAACCACATCCTGGAGTCCATCGGCACTCTTGAGGGGGCGAAGGAATGGGTCGACTTGGTCGCCGACGGACCCCGCCAACTCCTAGCGCTAACGCGACAGGAAGCGCCGGGTGTCTTCGCCGTCCGCCCTGCTATCCCGCTCTCAGACACAGCGCTGATCACCAACTCGCCAGAGGACCCCAGTCTCGGCTTCGAGCTGCGCGCCGAGCTCGCCACCACCGACCGGGTTGACCTCCTCTGCGCCTTCGTGAAGTGGCACGGGCTTCGCATCATCGAGCAGTCCCTCAAAGCAGCCCATGAGCGGGTCGTACCCATACGCGTCATCACGACGACGTACATCGGAGCAACCGAGCGTCGCGCACTGGATCGCTTGGTGCAAGATTTCAACGCCGAGGTCAAGGTCAACTACGAGACGCGGTCGACACGGCTTCACGCCAAGGCGTGGCTATTCCGTCGCAAGAGCGGCTACGACACCGCGTACGTCGGCAGCTCCAACCTCTCCAAGGCAGCCCTGCTCGATGGCCTGGAGTGGAATGTTCGGCTGTCTTCCATCGCCACGCCCGATGTGCTCCGAAAATTCGAGGCAACCTTCGAGGCGTACTGGAGTGACCCATCCTTCGAGACATACGACCCCGAAGCTGACGGAACTCGCCTACAGGAAGCCTTGGCGATCGCGGGAGGCACCTCTTCAAAGCCAGCCGCGGACCGCGGGATCACATTGTCCGGTCTTGAAGTGCGACCCTACGCACACCAGCGCGACATGTTGGAACGGCTAGAAGTAGAGCGGGAGGTGCAGGACCGACACCGAAATCTACTGGTGGCGGCTACTGGCACCGGCAAGACTGTGATGGCGGCACTCGATTACAAGCAGCTGCGTAAGAAGCAGGGGCGTGACCTGCGGCTGCTATTCGTCGCGCACCGCAAGGAGATCTTGCAGCAGTCCTTGCGGACCTACCAAGACGTCTTGGTAGATCCAAATTTCGGCGAGTCACTCCACAGCGGGGAAATCCCAGAGCGCTGGACGCATGTCTTCGCCAGCGTGCAATCGCTGAACTCACGCGCTCTCGACCGGCTTGCCTCTGATCACTTTGACGTGATCGTGATCGACGAGTTCCACCACGGGACGTCGCCGACGTACCGAAAGATCCTCGATCACTTCCAGCCACTGGAGTTGCTTGGTCTGACGGCGACGCCCGAGCGCATGGATGGAAAGAACATCCAAGACGAGTTCTTCGATGGGCGGATCGCTGCCGAGATGCGGCTTTGGGAAGCCTTGGAGAACGACCTGCTCAGCCCCTTCCACTACTTCGGCATCAGCGACAACACCGATCTGAGCACGGTGAAGTGGGGTCGCGGAGCGTACGACGCAAGTGCTCTGAGCAATGTATTGACCGGCAACGACGCGCGGGCACGGCTGGTCGTGAAGGCCGTTGAAGAAAAGGTCGTGGAGCCGGGTGTCATGCGGGCACTGGGCTTCTGCGTATCAGTCGAACACGCGCACTTCATGGCGAAGTACTTCCGCGCCGCCGGCCTCAACGCCATTGCCTTGTCCGGCGAGAGTCCAGCTGAGCAGCGCAAGCAGGCGCTGACCGACCTCAAGTCCGGTGCCCTACAGGTGATCTTCTCCGTCGATCTCTTCAACGAGGGCCTCGACATCCCTGATGTAGACACACTGCTCATGCTCCGCCCCACCTCAAGCGCAACGGTGTTCCTCCAGCAGCTCGGCCGAGGCCTTCGTCGTACCGAGGACAAAGCGGTACTGACTGTGCTGGACTTCATCGGGCAGCATCGCAAGGAATTCCGCTTTGAGAATCAATTCCGAGCGCTCACGAACCTTACCCGCAAGCGACTCCTGGACAACATCGAGCATGACTTCCCGCAGCTTCCGTCCGGCTGCCAGATCCTCCTTGAGGAGAAGGCGAAGAAGAACATCATCGCCAACATCAAGGAACAGATTGGCGTCAACGTTACTGCTCTGGCGCGCGAGGTCGCCGACTATGCCGAGCCGAAGCTGAGCCGCTATCTCCACGAAAGCGGGCGCGAACTCAAAGAACTCTTCCGAGGCAACGGCAACTCATGGACTGGGCTGCTGCGCCGATCTGGCCTATTGAAGGGGGTAGCGCCGGAAGGTGAAGCAGCGCTACTCAAGCGAATCTCCGCCTTCCTCCACGTAGACGACCCGCTCCGAGTGGCGGCGTACACACGGATGTTGGAAGACGACGCCCCCCTCTACAGCGAACTCGACGAGCAGGGGCAGGCCTACGCCCGCATGCTCTTCTTTCAGCTGTGGCCTCTCGGCGGCATCACCCGCAAGGGCTTCGCACACTACGACGCCGGGTTTGCGACTCTGCGCAAACAAGACGCCGTCCGCAGCGAGCTGCGCCAGGTGCTGGCGTACAACCTCGCTCACACCGAGCACATCCCCATCCCGCTGCTAGGGATTGGCGGGCAGAGCGGCGTCCCGCTAACCGTCCACGCCTCGTACAGCCGCGAGGAGATCCTTCCCGCCCTTGGTCAGTCCTACATCGGCGGCTTCATGCCGGGCGACTTCCGTGAGGGCGTGAAGTGGTGCGAGTCGCACCAGACCGACGCTCTCCTCATCACGCTAGAGAAGGACGAGAAGGATTTCTCTCCACAAACCCGCTATCACGACTACGCACTAAGCGAGACCTCATTCCATTGGGAGTCCCAGAACCAGACCTCGAACGCCTCCCCGACCGGCCTCCGCTACCAGCATCACGCCGCTAAGGGCAGTCATGTCCTGCTCTTCGTACGCCGCTACAAGAACACCGATATCGGCGGAGCGCAGCCGTGGATGCTACTCGGCCCAGCCGAGTATGACGGCCACACGGGAAGCAAGCCGATGGCAATCACATGGAAGCTGCGGCACGAGATCCCAGCGGACGTCTGGACGTACTCGGCGATCGTTGCGGGGTAACTCTCACATCGATTCGCCCGCGAGGCCGACTTCAGCCTCGAAGTGCGTCTGGGCTCGG
Organism: Streptomyces sp. NPDC033178; assembly: GCF_055577685.1. Lineage (NCBI taxonomy): Bacteria > Bacillati > Actinomycetota > Actinomycetes > Kitasatosporales > Streptomycetaceae > Streptomyces > Streptomyces sp. NPDC033178. Next base: position 185,662 of record NZ_JBVIPT010000012.1, on the reverse strand, counting down.
TCGAGCGCTTCATCCGCATCACGGCCATGCGCTCGAAGCCAGTGCAGGAGGTCGGCGATGGCATGGATCGCCACTTCCTCTGCCGTGGCCATGCTCAGCGAACTTGAGACTGCTCTTCGCGGCGACCTTGCTGCCCGATACAGATCGAGCATTCCCTCGGCTCTTGCCACACGGGGGCCTCCGCCGTGCCCGTTAGGTGTGGTCAGGCTGGTAGAGAGCTCGCACCATGTCACCTTGCGGTCAGCCAGGAGCTGGACGCCCCAGCGATCGGCGGTGGCGTCGATGAGCGCCATGCCCCGCCCCGACTCGGCATCGAGGTCCGAGCTGAGGAGCGTTGGAAGAGCTCGTGAGTCGGGGTCGTGGACCTCGATACGCAGATGAGTGCCGTTCATAGACACCACGAGGGTGGTCGGAGTGCCGAGACCAACGTGCGTGATCACGTTGGACACGAGCTCGCTGACGCAAAGTTGGGCTTCGTCGATGACTTCCTGCAAGCCCCAGACTCCCAGGTGCAGCCTCATGATGCGGCGCAGGGCCGCCACCTCCTCGGGTTCGGCCGTGAAGGCCAAGTCCCATGGCTTCCGGTACATGCACGCTTCCTGAATCACCGGGTCCCCTCTCGTCGCTCGCCGTCGCCTCCGGCACCAGGTGCTCGGCGGAGTGTCACGAACGCTCACAGTGAGTGGCGTTGCTTGCCAGGATGACGTTCACACATCCCGCCGTGCAATGTGCACGGCGGGATTCCCACTTCCGAGTGATTGGCAAGCCTGCCCCTTGGCACGAGACTGAACGCCGGTTACCGAGAAGGGTGTTGGGAATGGCAGGTTCACCGACGGCACGCCGTCGTCGTCTCTCGATCGAGCTGAAGAAGCTGCGCGAGGCGAACGCCCTCACCTGCGCCCAAGTCGGTGCGGCACTGGACTGGAGCGGCTCCAAGGTCAACCGGATGGAGACGGGAAGCGGCAGGGTCCAGCCGTCCGACATCGATGCGCTGTGCCGCTTCTACGAGACCGGCGACGACCTGCGGGAGTTCCTGAAGTCGCTTGCGAGGCAGGCCAAGACGCGCGGCTGGTGGCAGGAGCACGGATCGGGGGTTCCCCAGTGGTTCTCCATCTACATCGGCCTGGAGCAGGAGGCCTCCACGTTCCGCCAGTATCAGTGCGAGCTGCTCCCGGGGCTCATGCAGACCCCGGCGTATGCCGGCCAACTTCACAAGACTGGAGCGCATCTGCCCGCCCAGGACATCGATCGGGCGGTGCGTGTACGTATGGAGCGCCAAGTCATGCTGACGCGGCCCGAGGCCCCGGATGCCTGGTTCGTCGTGAACGAAGGCTCCCTCCGCAATGTCATCGGGGAGCGGGCGTTGATGAGAGAGCAACTCGAACGCGTCTTGGAGTCGGCGGAGTTGCCGAGCGTCACCCTGCAGGTGCTCCCGTTCGACTCAGGCACCTACCCGGCCACGGGATCGTTCACCATGCTTGGCTTCCCCGACCAGGAGGACCCGGACATCGTATATCGGGACGGCATCACCGATGCCGTCTACCTGGAAGGGGAGCATCATGTGCGTGAGTACACGAGGGCGTTCGACGGCTTGAGGGCAGCTGCCCTGAGTCCTCAGCGCTCCGCCGAGCTGATCAAGTCCGTTCTTAAGGAATACGCAAGATGAGCATTGCGCGGCCCGCTCCCCAGGACCCCTCCTCGTGGTTCAAGTCCTCTTACAGCAACGGCGCGGGCGGCGAGTGTGTCGAGTGCGCCCACGCCGTCGACGGAGCCCTCGTGCGCGACTCCAAGAACGCTCGTGGCCCCGTGCTCACGATTCGCCTTCACGCTTGGCGGGCCTTCATACGGGCCTTGGATAGCGATGGTCCGGGGGAGCTCTAGACAGCTTCCACGAACATGCTCGGCAGAATCTGGCGAGGGAGTCCGCCCGGCGTGATGTGGTACCGCCGGCTCGCGCAGACTCGGAGCCGTGACCTGTCGACATACACAAATGCGTGGGTTGGCAGTGTCTTGATGGCTTGGTCGAGCCAATGCCTGGGTGGGATGGGGGCGTTGGTGAGCCCGGACTTCGAAGGTGCCATGGGGCCGCCCGCTTCTTTTTCAGTGTCGTGCTTCCGTGGGCCGTGTAAAGGGCGGCCTTCGGCCGTCGCCTGCGGCGATTTCGCTGCGCTTCACCCTTGACTCGGCCCACGGAAGCACGGGTGAGAAGCGAGCGGGCGGCTCGGAAAAGTGGGGTCCCCGGGTAGGGGTGCGCGCGGGTGGGTTTGCGGGTGGGCCGGAGGCTTCGGGCGCGGTTGCGTCTCGCCAGCACGCCGGGGTGGCTTAGCGGCTTTCGGGTAGCGGGGGGTTCTATACGTGCGGGGCGCCTCCGGGGTTCCCTGCTTGGGGTCCTTTCTTTCACCCTTTCGATTACTTGGCTGACCTGGCCTTATCACGTTGAGTGAGGGAGAATTGAAGGAGTCAACTCGCCTGGTGGGGACGGTGAGTTGGTGTCGTCTCGGGGCCCGGCGGGAGGGGGTGAAGGCGTTGACTGTGAGCGAAGTGGGTCAGGGGGGAGTGCCCGTCTCCACGGGAGTGGGCGCGGAGTCTTTGGATGCCTGGGCCGCCCTCTTGCGGGAGCAGGCTCCCAGTGCTGAGACTGCTGCCTCTCTTGATGATTTGAAGGGTGAGTGGCTTTCTCCTCGGGGGCGGGTTGATGCGCTTGCCGTTGTGGAGCGGCATCTGGGGTGGTTGCAGGCCAAGCAAGTTGAGTTGTTGGCCTTGATTTCCGATCACACCGAGGGGCCGGCGCAGGCCGATGTGCCCGGTGTGGGTGCGGATATGGATGCCGTTTTTCTGGGTGAGTGGGACTGTGCTGTTGAAGAAGTGGCCTGTGCTCTGAAGTTGGCCAATTCCACTGCTGCTCAGCGGTTGGAGACTGCTCGGCTTCTCGCTGGGCGGCATCCGGGCACCTTGGGGTTGCTCACCGACGGGGAGATCTCGTATCAGCAGGCCAGGATCGTGGCCGAGCAGTGTGCCGTGTTGGCCGTGGACGTGGCTGGGGAGGTCGAGAGGGCGCTCGTCGAGCGGATGCCTCAGCAAGCCGCGGGGCAGACTCGGGCCGCCGTGCGGCGGCAGGTTCATCGGGTTGATCCCGAGGGGGCCGAAGCTCGGCATCAAGAGCGGGTGCGGGAGCGGAAGTTGTTGTCCTATCCGCAAGAGGATGGGATGGCCTTGTTCGGGGCCGTGTTGCCCGCCCAGCGCGCCGCCGTGATGCAGCAGGTCGTGGAGGCGTACGCCGTTGGGTACGGGGACGACGGGCGTACGTTGGATCAGAAGCGGGCCGATGCGTTGTACGACCTGGTGGTCCACCAGCAGCTCGGCCCCGGAGCACGTGAGAGTGGGAGTGGCTGCAGGGCCATCACCACCGTCGTCCACGTCACCGTTCCGCTCGATGTGCTTATGGGCCTTGATGATGGGCCGGGGGAACTCAAGGGGTACGGGCCCGTCACCGCCGGTCAGGTTCGGGAGATTGCCTTCGCTGCCGGGACCGTATGGCGGCGGCTTCTTGTTCAGCCTGCGAGTGGGCTGCTCGTGAAGACCGATCCCCTTACCTACAAGCCGACCGCAGAGACTGCGCGGCATGTGGTTGCTCGGGATCAGTACTGTGCGTTTCCCAGTTGCCGGATGCCTGCCTCGCGTTGCGATCTCGATCATGTGCGGCCTTTTGACCATGCTCGTCCGGAGCGGGGTGGGCCTACCACTCCCGAGAATCTTCAGCCGCTGTGTCGGCGGCATCATCGGCTCAAGACTCATCATCCGGGGTGGAGAGTCACCCGCGACGCTCACACCGGGGCCGCCGTCTGGACCGCGCCGACCGGGCATACGTATATCAACACCCCGCCCCCCGTATATCGGGAGTGAGCAAGCGCGGGAGTCGGCCTGCCCCTTGTCCTGCCGGTCAGGTCAGGTCAGGTCAGCGGGTGTGACGTTCGGCCCGAGGCCTCGTCTATTTCGTCGTGGGCCTTGGTCAGGAGTTTCATCGCCAGTTCGTTGAGGGCCCTGGCGCCGGCCACTTCCTCGCCCACCCTGGGCTGGTTGGAGTCGGACGGGTGGCGGCTCGCGTAGCCGTGGGCCCGTACCTCGCTTCCGTCGGGGAGTCGTACGAGGGCGGCTGCGCGGGTGCGGTTGTCGTCCTCGTCGAATTCCAGCTCTACGTGCCATCCGACAGCGGTCTTCATCATCACGATCACCTCCGGAGCTGCTGTTTCCAGCCGCTTCCACCGGTTTCCGCCTCATTCCAGAGTGCGCCTGCTCGGCTGCGAATGCACGACGTCCTCGCGAGAAGGCCCTCCCCCCTCCCGACCAGCCTGTGACCCAGGTCTCATCGCCGCCGTGCAGCAGAAAACACGGCTTCCGCGTCGAGGGGGTGACAGGAAGGGAGGAGCGTGTGGATCTGGCAACCGAGTGGAAGCTGAGTGCCGGTCGCGGTGAGGCCGGGGCCGAGTCGGCGGAGATGGACTTTCAGCAGTTCGTCGCCGCCCGGTCGGCTCCGTTGTTCCGCGGCGCCCTCGTTCTGACCGGGAACCGCGAGACGGCGGAGGATCTGGTCCAGGAGACCCTGGAGCGGGTCTGCCGCAAGTGGCGGACGATCGTCGCCAAGGATGCCCCGGACGCGTACGTCCGGCGGATCATGGTGAACCTGGCCAACGACCGTTGGCGGAGGTTCCGTCGCACGGTTCCGCACCAGGACACCGGCGACATGGCTGCTCCGGGTGACGAGTACGGGCGTATAGACAGCAGGGACCAGTTGGTCCGCGCTCTGCAGAGTCTGCCGATGCGGATGCGTACGGTCGTGGTGCTGCGGTACTTCCACGATCTGTCCGACGCCGAGATCGCGGCCGACCTGCGCATCTCGCAGAGCACCGTACGGTCGCAGCTCGCTCGCGGCATGGAAAAGCTCAGAAGCCAGTTTCCCGCGCTCTCCGGCCCTTCACCACGGCAGCCCGAGGAGGGAACCCGATGACCTCGAACGATTCGCGGCCCTTCGGCTGCGCACACCCCACATCCTTCGAAGAGGAACTGGTGAACGCCATGAACAACTTCGCGAACTCCGCCGACGCACCCACCTTCGACGCGCCCGGCATCACGCGCAGGTCCCGTCGCAAGCGGGCCACGGCCATCGCCGGTATCGCGGCCGCCCTCATCGTGGCTGGCGGCGGTACCGCCCTCGCCTCCATCACCGGCGGTTCCGACTCGTCGACACCCGCTCCCGCGGCCGCCATCACCGCAGCGCCCGCCAAGGACGCCGCCACCCTGTTGTTCGCCCACGGCGCGGGCATCACCATCCCCATCGATCTTCTCGGCCGGAGCTTGGACGACGCCAAGGGGCAGATCGCGAAGACCCAGACCAAGCTGGGCAAGGTCGGCGAGGTGGACTGCGGCAAGTACGGCAAGCCGGGCACGGTCATCCAGGTCGACCCCCACAGCCCGAAGACCGTCGCCAAGGGCGACACCGTCGATGTGACGCTCTGCGCCGGCTGATCCGAGGCCCCTGTTCGCGCCCCGCTGCTCCCGGTACCGGTGCCCGGAGGAGCGGGGCGCGGCACGCTCAGGGATGATCTGTCCCATGGGGCATGGGAAAGGGCACGGGGCGGACATGGACGACGCCCGGGCGTGGGACAAGCGGCTGGCATGGGCGTACGGGCTGATCTCGAACGACCCGGCCGAACGGGCCGCCGCGCTCGACCACTTGGCCTCCGCGCGCCGGAGGACCGAGGAGGCTCAGCATCGGTTCAACGAGACGTTGCGGATGCTGCAGGGGCAGGGGGTGATGTATCCGTACGAGGATCCGGCGCTGCGGTCGGCCAACGAGGAGTATCTGTGGGCTCGGAGCCATTCGTTGCCCAGCGGCATGTGGGACAGAGGGCCCGGTGAGGATCTTGCCGAATGGCCCGGGCTGCCCTACGCGCTGCTCTTCCTGGAGTGGGAGGCCCGGTATCCGGAGGAGTGGACCCGGCATGCCAAGGCGTGGGGGACCAAGGAGGGGCTCATCCGCGATCTGGCCACCGACGCCGTCGGGCAGGACCCGGTGGCCCGGACCAAGCTGATCGACCTGGTGGAGATCGTCGTACGGCGTGCCTATCGCTGCAAGGACCGTGAGTACGTGCGCATCGCCCGGGTCGTCGACGGGGACCCGCTGCGGGTACGGCTGGAGGGGGCCCGGCGTTCGGAGAACCCCTGGGCCCAGTTGCACGCCGGGTATGTGCTGTGGATTCTGGACCGTCCCGAGGTGCCCAACAGCCGTCATGTCTGGCGGACTTGGCTGGCGGACGCGCGTCAGTAGGCCCGCCGGTTGCCGGTACGGCCCCGGCAACCTTTCACTTCCCGGCTGCCACCTCTCTCTGACAGTTCCTCAACTCCTGTGCAGGGATGGTCCGATGAGTCGCGATGTCGGTGTGAGCAGTCGTAGACGGTTCCTTGTCGCTGCCGCGGGTGCGGTCGGGGGCGGTGCGGTCGGGGTGCTGGGGGTGCCCGGTGCCGCTGTTGCCGCCGCGGCTGCGACCGGCACCGTGTACGTCGCCAGTGACTCCACCGCCCAGACGTACAACTCCCGCTACTACCCCCAGGCCGGCTGGGGGCAGAAGCTGCCCTCGTTCCTGACCTCGAACATCACCGTCGCCAACCATGCGATCGGCGGGCGGAGTTCGCGGTCCTTCATCGAGCAGGGGCGGCTGGCCGCGATCCATCAAGTGATCAAGGCCGGTGACTACCTGTTCGTGCAGTTCGGGCACAACGACGCCACCGTGAGCAATCCGGAGCGGTACACGTCTCCCGCCGACTACAAGGAGTACCTGCGCAACGACTACATCCGGGCGACCCGGGCGCGGGGCGCGACCCCGGTCGTCGTGACGCCGGTGTCGCGGCGCTCCTACAACGCGTCGACGGGGAAGTTCAACGTCTCCTTCCCTGCGTACGTGGATGCCGCGAAGGCGGTCGCGCGGGAGGAGGGCGCCCCGCTGGTCGATCTCTCGGCTGCCAGCCGGGTCTACCTCGACGGAGTCGGGATCGAGGGGTCCAAGGGGATCTTCCTGTGGCTGGCCGCGGGGCAGTACGCGAACTTCCCGAACGGGGTCCAGGACAACACCCACTTCCAGGAGCGGGGCGCGGTCGAGATGGCCCGGCTGGTCGCACGGGCCGTGGCGGGGCTGGGGCTGCCGCTCTCGGGAGAGGTGGTGCCGGGCGCCCGATAGGGGCGGGTTAGCCTCGGTCGACCGAACGGAATCCCGTATGGAATCCCGTGTGGAATCCCGTATGGAATCCCGTACGGACGCAGCACCAGGAGGCAGTGATGGCGAAGGTACCGGCAGCGGCGGTGGCCGCGGGTGGGCTCATCGGTGGGTACGGGGTCGCTCGCTGGACCGGGAAGCGGCAGCTCGGCGGGGCCGTACTCGCCGTCGCCGGGGCCGCGGCCGCGCAGCGGTGGCGGCAGCAGGCCGGCGGGCGGGCGGCGACCGCGCTGACCGTCGCGTACGTCGCCGGGTTCGCCGGATCGCATCCGCTCGCCAAGAAGGTGGGCGCCTGGCCCGCGGTGTTCGGTGTGGCCGGGGCCGTTGCGCTGGCGTCCTGGGCGGTGGCCGACCGGCGCGGCTGAGGACGTCTTTCCTGTCGGGGCTGTTCCCGGTTCTCGGAGCCGTCCCCGGTTCTCGGAGCCGTCCCCGGTTTTCGGGCCGGCTCCGGGGAGGGACGGACCTTAGCTCACCGGCGCTCCCCGGAACGCCCTCCGGTAGGCCTGCGGGCTCGTTCCCACCACCCTCTTGAAGCGGTCGCGGAAGGCCGTCGGTGAGCCGAACCCCGTCTGGACCGCGATCCGTTCGACCGGGTGGGTCGTGGTCTCCAGGAGGTGCTGGGCGCGGCGCACCCGCGCCAGGTGCAGCCACTGCAGCGGCGTGGTGCCGGTCTGTTCGCGGAACCGGCGGTTGAGCGTACGGGCGCTCATGCCCGCCCGGGCCGCGATGTCGTCCAGGGTCAGATCGCGGTCGGAGTGCTCCTCCAGCCAGCTCAGCAGGGGTTCCATCGTCGTGCCGGCCGGGGCCGGCGGCTGGGCGTGGACGATGAACTGGGCCTGCCCGCCCTCCCGTTCGAGCGGCATGACGGACATCCGGGCCGCGTGCGCGGCGACGGCCGAGCCGTAGTCCAGGCGGATCATGTGCAGGCACATGTCCATCGCCGCGGCGGCGCCGGCCGAGGTGAGGAACTGGCCGTTGTCGACGTAGAGGACGTTCGGGTCGACCGTCACCTTCGGGTACATGGCCGCCAGGTCCGCCGCCGCGATCCAGTGGGTCGTCGCCCGCTGTCCGTCCAGCAGACCGGTGGCGGCGAAGATGAACGCGCCGACGCAGATCGACGCGATACGCGTCCCGTTCGCGGCCGCCGCGCACAGGGCCTCGGCGACGCCCGGCGGCAGCGGCACGGTCGGGTCGGCGGTGCCCGGCACGACGATCGTGTCGGCCTCGGCCAGCACCTCAAGACCGTACGGGGCCCGTATGGCGAACGGGCCCGCGCTCACCTCCTCGGCCACCGAGCAGACCTTGATCCGGTAGGGCGCGCGGCCGTCCGGCAGCCGGGCCCAGTTGAACGTGTCGATCGGCGCGGAGAGGTCGAACGGGATGACCTGGTCGAGTGCCAGTACGGCCACTGTGTGCATGGCGAAAGAGTAGGGGTGGCGCGGGTTCTCGCCAACAGGGGGGTGGCCTGCTGCTGGCCTACTGTCGGTCCACCTACTGCTGAAACAGGTGCTGGCGAGAATCCGTTGAACCCTGGCAATAGCGCCACTTCCACAAGATCCGGTACGCCGCCTACCGTCCCCTCGTGACCAAGTTCTTCCTCGTTCTCCATGTCCTGGCCGCGATCGTCGCCGTCGGGCCCGTCACCGTGGCGGCCAGCATGTTCCCGCCCGGCGCGCGCCGCGCCCTCGCCGATCCGGGGGACCAGCGGGCGGCTGAGACGCTACGGCTGCTGCACCGGATCTGCCGGGTGTACGCGGGCCTCGGCATCGCCGTTCCCGTCCTCGGTCTCGCCACGGCCATGAGCATGGGCGTACTCGGTGACGCCTGGCTGATCGCCTCGATGGCGCTGACCGGGATAGCGGCGGCGGTCCTGCTGGCGCTGGTGCTGCCGCGTCAGGAGGAACTCCTCGAAGCGGTGGAGGCGGCGGCCGGGCCGGACGCGACGGCCGACGTCGCCGGCACAACTGGCGCTGGAGCCACCGCCGGCGCCACGAGCCCCCTCGCCGCCACGGACACCACCACGTCCACCGGCGGCACCGCGAACCCCCGTGCCACCGTCCGGCTCGCCATGTTCACCGGCATCTTCAACCTGCTCTGGGCCACCGTCACGATCCTCATGATCGTCCGCCCTGGTTCCACGACGGGCGCCTGACGGCCGGGGCCGAGGAGCCGCCGCCCGTTCCCGAGGAGGAGTGGGCGAACACCAGCCCGTCCGTCGAGTCCCCCGTGTCCTGCCTGAACTGCCGGGCGACGGACGCGGCGACGAGTACCCCAGCCGCCATCACAAGCGTGGAGAACGCCCAGGTGAGAGGCCACAGGGACGCGTCCGGCGGCTCGGGGTTCGTGCGGAACGAGAGGTACATGAGTGTCGCCGGGGGCGCCGCCACCAACAGCAGGGGCCAGGCGAGGGCGTCGCGGCGGCCGAAGTACACGGCCAGGAGGAGCAGGGTCACGGCAAGGACCGCGACGCCGAGGACGGTCACCGGGGTCGTCTCGGTCGTCGAACCGGGTGACTCGGGGCGGTTGCGCAGATCCCAGGGCAGGCAGAGAAGGTACGCCGCCGAGGACAGGGCGGCACCCAGCAGGCGGGTCAGCCAGCGTTCCGTCCAGGGGCGCTTCGACAGCAGGCCCAGCAGCTTCTCGGTCATGGGGGTCATGGGAACGAGCGTTCCTCAGACGCACACGGGGCCGACAGAGTACGCGTACTCAGATCGCCGGGGCCTTCCTCCCTCCCGGCCGCACAGTCGCACAGCCGTACAACGGGGGCGCACGACCGGCCCGTACGACCCGCCCGCCGCCTAGACTCCCAGGTCATGAAGGGACTGCTGCTACGGCTGTCGGCCCTCGACGCGGACGCTGCGGCGGCGCTGCGGGTCATCGCGCACTTCGAGGCGCTGCTCGGGGCCGGGCGGCTCGACACCGAGTCGCTCGTGCGGTCCACGGCGGGTCTTGCCGAGTGTCCGGCGGGCCTTGAGGTGGGCGGGCGTGTGGTGCGGTTCGGGCCGGCCGGGACCGTACCGGCGGGGCCGGCCGGCACGGTCTCCGGGAGCGCCGAGTTCGCACCGGGCGGCCGGGTGTGGCTGGAGCGGGCGGGGGCGCCGGGGCCCTTCGACGAGCTGGTGCTGGAGTGGATGGCCATCGCCGCGGGCGTCGTGCACGGCAGCCGTGAGCAGGAGAGCGCGCCCCATCAGGTGGCGGACCCGGCGCTGGTCGAGCGGGTGCTTTCGGAGCGCGAGGCCGTCGAGGACCGGGCGCGGGCGCTGCGCCTGCTGGGTCTGGCGCCCGAGCAGCCGCTGCGGGTGGTGGCCGTCGCCGGGGCCTCCTCGGTGGCCGTGCTGGGGCGGCATGAACTGCGGCCCGGTGTGCGGGTCGCAGCGGTCGGTCCGCTCGCGGTGGCGCTGGCGCCGGGTGCCGAGTCGGCCGCCGACGCGCTGCGGGCGTTCCTGCGTGAGCACGGTGCCGACGGCGTACGGATCGGGATCGGCGGCAGTGCTCCCGCCCTGGACGCCTGGGCCTCCTGGGCGCAGGCCAGGCTCGCGCTGCGGTTCGCCGTCGATGTGGCGGGGGTGCCCGACGAGGCCGTCGTGGACCACGACACCCTCGGGCCGGTGGCGTTGCTCGCCGACATCCCCGTCGACCGGCTGCGGGCCCAGCCCGACGTGCGCGCCCTGGCCGAACTCGCCGAGGGCAAGGGCGGCCCGGCGGCCCTGGCCGCCCTGACCGCCTTCCTCCGCACCGGCTCCCTCCGCCACGCCGCCACCGACCTCCACCTCCACCACAGCTCGGTCGCCGCCCGCCTCACAGGAGTGGAAACCGCCCTGGGCTACCACCTGAGCAACCCACAGGACCGCTTCAGGGCCCAACTGGCGCTGTACGCGCTGCGATTGGCGGACGAGGACTAGGGCGCCGGGCGCCGCGCGAGAGCCACGGCGACTCCGACGCTTTTTAGGGGCGCGCAGGGAACTGCGCGAGAGCCACGGCGACACCGGCGCTTTTTAGGGGCGCAGGGAACTGCGCGACCAGCCACGACGCGCCCGCACCCGACAAACAACAGGTACCCGTACCCACCTGGTGCTTCGAAGGGCGCTACCTCAGCGCCCTTCGAAGGACCGCAACCGCCTCGGCCGCATCCCTCTGGGAGACCTCCGCATGGGCGACCATCGCCGAGCCGTGGAACGTACCCGGGAACAGATGCAGCTCAACGCTCACCCCGGCCGCGAGCAGCGCACGGGCATAGTCGATGCCCTCGTCCCGCAGCGGATCGAACTCCATCACCGAGATGTAGGCGGGCGGCAGCCCCGCAAGCTGCTCGGCGGTGGCCCGGGCGGGAGCCGCGTAGATCGGGACGTCCGGGCTGCCCGGCACACCGGTGCCGAGGTAGGCGTCCCAGCTGATGATCGCGTTGGGCCGGTTCCACAGGGGCGTGTCGGTGAAGTCCCGCATGCTGGGCGTGTCGAGCCGGTCGTCGAGCTCGGGGACGCCGAGGTACTGGAAGACGATCGCAGGCCCGCCCCGGTCACGGGCCAGCAGCGCCAGACCGGCCGCGAGACCGCCGCCCGCACTGACGCCGAAGAGGACGACCCTGGCGGGGTCGACACCGAGTTCGGCGGCGTTCTTGGTGAGGTGGACGAGTCCGGCGTACGCGTCTTCGAGGCCAGCCGGGTACGGGTTCTCGGGGGCGAGCCGGTACTCCACGGAGAAGACGGCGGCGCCCAGTTCCCGTGCGAGCGACACGTTGGTGCCATGGTCGAATTCGACACTGCCCAGCATGAAGCCGCCGCCGTGGATGTCGTAGATCACCGGGAGCGGTCCCTCGACGCCCTGCGGGCGGTAGCCGCGCAGGGTGACGTCCGGGGCGCCCTCCGGCCCGGGCGCCACCACGTCGAAGACGTCCACGCCGGTGGCGTCCACGTCCTCCAGGGCCGCGGTGATGCCGACGAGCATCTCGGCCCGGGCTCCTTCGAGGTCCGAGGTGTCGGCCCTGGGCAGCATGGGCACGACCGCGGCAAGCTCCGGGTCCAGGGGGTAGGTCGTCATCTCGTCCTCCGATTCGACGCGCGGTCCCGTCGTCGTCGCGGCTCTGCGTCGTCACGTCGCTGCGTCGTTCCGGAAACGGTGACACGGCGCATCCTCGCAGGTCACCCGACGGGCGTCGGGTAATCCGGGAGGGCGGCCCGACAGCCGTACGGGCCGAGGCTCGGGGACGCGGGAGGGGCGGGCCTACGCCGTCGCCCCGGAAGGCGTGGGCCCGGAAGGCGGCGGCCCTGAAGGCTTCGCCCCGGATGACGGCGAAACCGCCTCCGACAGCGGCCTGGCGATGTCCTCCAGCGACCGGCGTTCCGCCCGTACCGCGAGTGCCGCCGCGACCAGACCCGCCGCGCACATCAGCCCGGCGCCGATCTGGAAGGCGAGCACCGTGTCGCCGACCACGCCCGTGCTGGTCAGGTCGGCGAAGAGCAGCGGCCCGCTGATGCCGCCGGCCGCGGTGCCGATGGCGTAGAAGAAGGCGATGGCCATCGCGCGGGTCTCCATCGGGAAGATCTCGGAGACCGTGAGGTACGCGCTGCTGGCGCCCGCGGAGGCGAAGAACAGGACCACGCACCAGCAGGCGGTCATCGTCGTCGCGCTCAGCGAGCCCCGGTCGAAGAGCCAGGCGGTGGCGAAGAGCAGGATGCCGGAGAGCAGGTAGGTGGACGAGATCATGATCCGGCGGCCCACGGTGTCGAAGAGCTTGCCGAGCAGCAGCGGGCCGAGGAAGTTGCCGGCCGCGATGACGGCGAAGTAGTAGCCGGTGTCGGAGGTCGGCACGTCGAAGAACGTGGTGAGGATCGCGCCGAAGCCGAAGGTGATCGCGTTGTAGAGGAACGCCTGCCCGATGAAGAGGGAGAGGCCGAGCACGGCGCGCTTGCGGTACGTGGAGAAGACCGTGCGCCCGATGGTGAGGAACCCGATGCTCTTGCGCTGGTGGATGGTGATCTCGCCTGCGGGCGGCGGGAGTTCACGTCCGGTCTCCTCCTCGATCTGCCGCTCCACGGAGGCGACGAGGCGTTCGGCCTCCTCTCCTCTGCCGTGGATGAACAGCCACCTGGGACTCTCGGGGACGTTGCGGCGTACGAGCAGGATCACCAGGCCGAGGACGACGCCGAGGAGGAAGGTGAGCCGCCAGCCGACGTCGATCGCGAAGAGGTCCGTGTTCAGGGCGACGATCGACAGGAGCGAGCCGCCGATCGCGCCGAGCCAGAAGCTGCCGTTGATGATGAGGTCGACGCGGCCGCGGTAGTGGGAGGGGATCAGTTCGTCGATCGCCGAGTTGATGGCCGCGTACTCGCCGCCGATACCGAAGCCGGTGAGGAAGCGGAAGAGGAAGAACCACCAGGTGGAGAAGGAGAACGCCGTCATCGCGGTGGCCGCGAGATAGACGGCGAGGGTGATCATGAACAGCTTTTTACGGCCGAAGACGTCCGTCAGCCGGCCGAAGAACAGCGCCCCCGAGCAGGCCCCGGCCACATAGAGCGCGGCCGCGATACCGGTGACCTGTGCGGCCGAGATGGGCAGCCCGCTGCCGGACTCGGAGAGCCGGCCCGCGATGTTGCCGACGACGGTGACCTCCAGGCCGTCGAGGATCCACACGGTGCCGAGCCCGATGACGATCGTCCAGTGCCAGCGCGACCACGGCAGCCGGTCCAGCCGTGCGGGGACCGCAGTGGTGACAGTGCCCGTATCGGCCTCGGTGACGGCCATGGCTCGCCTCCTCCGCCCCCGGGCACGTGCGGCACCGGGGCACACCCCCGAGTCCCCAGATCCGCGCCCCTCTCACCTGCCACCCGTCACGCAGCCCGGGGCTACGCCCCTTTTTGGGGGCGCGGGGAACTGCGCGACCAGCCCCCACCCACCCGCAGACGAACCCCCAGCCCCGCGGAGCGCTACGCCCCCAGCGCCCGGGACACCGCAAAAATCAGAAGGCCCGCCAGCGAGCCGACCACCGTGCCGTTGATCCGGATGAACTGCAGGTCACGCCCGATGTGCGCCTCGATCTTCTTCGAGGTGTGCTCGGCGTCCCAGCCCGCGACCGTGTCCGTGATGAGCGAGGTGATCTCGTCGCGGTATGTCGTCACGACGTACACCGCGGCCCCCTCGACCCAGCCGTCGACCTTGGCCTGGAGCTTCGCGTCGGTGGCCATGCGCGCGCCGAGCGAGAGCAGCGACGCCCGCACGCGCAGCCGCAGTTCACTGCGCTCGTCCTCCGCGGCGGACACGATCATCTGCCGTACGGAGGACCAGGCGGACGCGATCAGGTCCTGGACCTCGCCGCGGCCGAGGACCTCCCGCTTGAGGTTCTCCACCCGGGCGCGGGTGTCGGTGTCGGACTGGAGGTCGGAGGCGAAGTCGGTGAGGAACCGGTCGAGGGCACCGCGGGCCGGGTGGGCGGGCATGTCGCGCATCTCGGTGACGAAGCGCAGCAGTTCCTTGTAGACACGCTCGCCGACCCGCTTGTCGACGAACCGCGGGGTCCAGCCGGGGGCGCCGCCCTGTACGGCGTCCATCACCTGGTCGTTGTGGAGGACCAGCCAGTCGTGGGCGCGGACGCAGATCAGGTCGACGACCCGCCGGTGGCCGCCGTCCGCGACGACCTTCTCCAGCATCTTCCCTATGCCGGGGGCGATCTCCTGGGCGTCGGCCCGCCGGTTGATGGCCTCGCCGACGACGGCCTGCACGTCCGAGTCGCGCAGCACGGCGAGGGCGCCGCGCAGGGCGGTGGCCAGTTCCGCGGTCACCCGGTCGGCGTGCTCCGGATGGGCCAGCCAGGCACCGAGGCGGCTGCCGATACCCACAGAGCGCAGCCGCTGCCGTACGACGTCCTGCGAGAGGAAGTTCTCCCCGACGAACTCGCCCAGGGAGACGCCGAGCTGGTCCTTCTTGGTGGGGATGATCGCGGTGTGCGGGATGGGGATGCCGAGGGGGTGCCGGAACAGCGCGGTGACGGCGAACCAGTCGGCGAGCGCGCCGACCATGCCGGCCTCGGCGGCCGCGGCCACATAGCCCGTCCAGGCGCCCGCGCCGGAGTTCCCGGCCCACTTGGCCAGTACGTACACGACGGCGACGAACAGCAGCATGCCCGTCGCCGTGAGTTTCATCCGGCGCACCCCGCGGAACTTCTCCTCGTCCGCGGGGCTGAACGAGTTCATCGCGCGCCCGGGCACCGTGCGGTTCGCCACACCGCCGGGCCGGGCATGCTGCCCTTCGGGCCCCGCGTCATCCTTTTGATCCGCTTTCGCGCTTTCCATCCACTCCACCCGTTCCCTGTCCCCCACACCCATTGTCCCAACCTGACCGACTACTGGAACGGAACAGGAGTTCCCGGCGTCTTGCCGGGCGGGGCCAGAAAAATCGGATACGGGCGGCGGGGGCAATGGGGGCCCTGTCTGCTTCCCCCCACGCCATGCCTCATCATGGGGTCATCACATCGGAGCCTCGGGCTCCCACTGCCCGAGGAGACTTGCACCGCATGACCAAGCGTCACGGTTATGCCTTGCTGGCCGCGATCGTCGCCGTAGTCGTGGTCATCTCAGCCGCCATATACGTCGGGGTCGCCGCCGACGACGGCGAGGAGAAGCCGCTCGTGGGCGGCGGTACGCCACACAACTCGGCGGCCCCCGCGTCCGTCGGCACCTGGGTCGGCGCCTGGTCGGCGTCCCCGTCCGGGGCGGAGCCCGGCACCGAGGCCAACGGAATGGCCGGCCGTTCGGTCCGCAACGTGGTGCACGTCGGCGTCGGCGGCACCGCGGCCCGGATCACCCTGTCCAACCTCTACGGACAGCAGCCGCTCAGCATCACGCACGCCTCGGTCGCCGTCGCGGCCGCCGCGAACAACCCCGCCGCTGCCGCCGGCACCATGCGCCGCCTCACCTTCCGCGGCAGCCCGTCGGTGATCGTGCCGGCCGGGCAGCAGGTGGTCAGCGACGCCGTGCGCCTGCTCGTCCCGCACGACACGGACGTGCTGGTGACGACGTACTCGCCGACCCCGTCCGGGCCGGTCACCATCCACCCGCAGGCACGGCAGATCTCGTACACCGCCGAGGGCGACCTCACGGAGGACGTGACCGGCACCGCGTACACCGGGCAGACGCCGTACTGGCGCTATGTGACCGCGCTGGACGTGCTGAGCAACGAGTCGGACGGCACGGTCGTCGTCATCGGCGACTCGCTCACCGACGGCTCGACCTCGTCCGTGGGCGAGAACCGGCGCTGGACGGACGTCCTCGCCGACCGGCTGCGCGACAACTCGAACGGGCCCCGCTACAGCGTGGTCAACCAGGGCATCAGCGGAAACCGCGTCCTCGGCAGCGGCCTCGGCCGGCCCGCCGAGAACCCGAGCGGTCTGATCCGCTTCAACCGTGACGTGCTCGGCCGTACGAACGTCAGGGCGGTCGTGGTCGCCCTCGGCGTCAACGACATCCTCCGTACGCCCCAGCAGACCGACGCGAACAAGATCACCGCCGGGCTGCGCGAACTGACGCGCCTGGCCCACGCCCGGGGCCTGCGGGTCGTCGGGGCCACGCTCATGCCCTTCCAGGGCCACCGCGGCTACCGTCCGCACCTGGAGGACACCCGCCAGGCCGTCAACGCCCAGATCCGTGCCGGCAAGGTCTACGACGCCTACGTCGACTTCGACAAGGCACTCCGCGATCCCTACAACCCCCGCCGCCTGCGCTCCGACTACGACTCGGGCGACCACCTCCACCCCAGCGACAAGGGCTACAAGCGCATGGCGGAGGTCTTCGACCTGAAGGACCTGAAGGGCTCGGCCCCGGCCGAGCTGTGATCTTTTAGGGGCGCGGGGAACTGCGCGACGCCCGGCCGGGGCTGGGCTCAGTCCCGGTCCCGCCGCTCGTCCCGCCGCTCGCGGCGTTCCTCCCGCCGAGCCTCCCGATGCTCCCGCATCATCTCCCGGTGCTGCTCCATCGCGGCCCGGTGGATGGACCGCGCGTCATCCAGCGAGTCCCGGTGATCCAGCGCGCCGGAGCCCTCCAGGGCCCGGCGCCGGGACTCCTCCAGCTCCTCCTGCCGCGCGGCCTTCCGCTCCAGCTTCTCCAGCCGCCGCTCCTCCTTCTGGCGGAGCCGTTCGGCCTTGGTCACCTTGCGCTCGACACCGACACCGCCCCAGAAGGCGAACCCGGTGACGACGACACGCGGGGCGCCGGGGTCGCCCTCGACGCCCTCCTCGCTGTGGTCGAAGCCGCCCATGACGCCGATGCCGCGGACGACGACCTCGACGCCGGGCGGCACGATCACGCTCATCCCGCCCATGATCGCGACGCAGTTGACGACGACCTCGCCGTCGGCGAAGTTCGCCTCGCGCAGGTCGATGACACCGCCGCCCCAGAACGCGAAGGAGTTGAACCGCTTCGGCATGGTCCAGCGCCCCTTGCGCTCGAACCCGCCCAGAACCGCGACACCCCACCGGGACGAACCGTCACCGCCGACGATGCGGCCCGCCCAGCCGCCCGCCCCCGCGGGCTGCTTGACCATGGAGACGGTGGGAGCGGGAGGAGTCACCCCGGGCGCGGGCAGATCCCGCGTGATGGGCGCCAGCTCCTTGTACGTACGGGCCTTGTACGTCGCCTCCAGACGCTCCTCGAACTCCTCCATGTCGAGGCGGCCCTCTGCGAGGGCGTCCCTCAGGACTTCGGCGACCTGCTCGCGGTCGGCGTCGGAGGCTCGCAGCTCGGGAAGCCCGTCGGGGAGTTCGTCCGTCATGGACAGAAGCCTACGAGGTTGCCTTCTCCTCGTACATGCGGCTGATGACCGCCTCGATGTCCGGCTCACGTACCGACAGGTCCACCAGCGGATACGCGGCGGCGATCCGCGCCACGAGCGGCGCCGCCGACTCCGCCGCCGGGAACGCGAGCCACTGCCGCGGCCCCTCGACCTTCACCACCCGCGCCGACTCGACCTCGATCGGCGGGAGTTCACGCTCCAGGTCCACCACCAGCGTCCGCTCGCTCTCGCCGATCTCGTGCAGCCCGGTCAGCGGCCCGTCGTACATCAGACGCCCGTGGTCGATGACCATCACGCGCCGGCACAGCTGCTCGATGTCCGTCAGGTCGTGGGTGGTGAGCAGCACGGTCGTGCCGCGCTCGGCGTTGAGGTGCCGCAGGAAGTCCCGCACCTTCGCCTTGCTGATCACATCGAGCCCGATCGTCGGCTCGTCCAGGTACAGCACCTCCGGGTCGTGCAGCAGCGCCGCCGCGATGTCCCCGCGCATCCGCTGCCCGAGCGACAGCTGCCGTACGGGTACGTCCAACAGCTCGCCCAGTTCGAGGAGTTCGACGCACCGGTCGAGGTTCTCGGCGTACCGCGCGTCCGGGATCCGGTACATGCGGTGCATCAGCCGGTACGAGTCGATCAGCGGGAGGTCCCACCACAAGGTCGTCCGCTGCCCGAACACCACCCCGATGCGCTGCGCAAGCCTGGTGCGCTCGCGGGACGGATCGATACCCGCCACGCGGAGCCGGCCGCCGCTGGGGGTGAGGATGCCGGTGAGCATCTTGATGGTGGTCGACTTGCCCGCGCCGTTCGGCCCGATGTAGCCGACCATCTCGCCGCGCGCCACGGCGAAGGAGATCGAGTCGACGGCCCGCACCTGCCGCCGCTCACTGCGCATGAAGCCGGTCTTCTTGCGTACGTCGAAGACCTTCTCGACGCGGTCGAGGCGAATGAAGTCGTCGGCGTGGTCGAAGTCCCTCTGTGTGTCCGTCTGCGTGTTCATGTGCGGCTAACTCCCCGTGCTCCGGTACGAACGAAGACCCGCGCGCCAGGCGACCCCCGAGAGCGCGCAGCAGACGACCGCCACCAGCGGCGGCAGGAACGCGACCCACTCGGGCAGGTCGAGCGGGTAGGGCCGGTCCAGCACGTACAGCGCGGGCAGCCAGTTGACGAAGGCCAGCGGCAGCACGAACGTCACCCCGCGCACCAGGTCCTTCGCGAAGACCGTCGGCGGATACTGCAGCAGCGTGGTGCCGCCGTACGTGAAGGAGTTCTGCACCTGGGACGCGTCCTGCGCCACGAACTGGAAGGCCGCGCCCGCCACGAACACCGACGCGAAGATGGCGGCCCCGCTGACCACCATCACCGGCACCAGCAGCACCTTCAGCGGTGTCCAGGAGATGTCGACCACGACGAGCGCGTACCCGAGGACCAGCAGCCCCTGCGTGATCCGGCCCAGGCGGCGCAGCGCGAACCGGTCCGCGGCGACCTGCGCGAGCACCGGCGCGGGCCGTACGAGCAGCGTGTCGAGCGTGCCGTCGCGCACCCGCTGCCCGAGCCGGTCCACCGAGCCGAGCGCCAGATCGGTGAGTCCGAACGCGGCACTGGACAGCCCGTACAGGAACGCCACCTCGCCCAGCGAGTAGCCGCCGAGCTCGTCGACCCGCGAGAACATCAGCAGGATCGTGACGAAGTCGAGCGCGGTCCCCGCGAAGTTGCCGAAGGCCGTCATCGCGAAGGACGCGCGGTACGCCATCGTCGAGCGGATCCACATCCAGGCGATCAGCCGGTAGGCCCGCAGCCCGTCCACCACTCGCGAGCGACCGGCAGGCGGGAAGCCGCGGTGCGCGTCGTGCCTCTCCCGAAGGTCAGCCACCCTGGACCACCACCCTGCGCGTCGCCGCCGACTGGACCAGGCGGCCCACCGCGAGCAGCCCGACGGCCCACGCTGCCTGGAAGGCGTACGTCCGCAGCAGCGCGAGGCCCGTGCGCTCGCCGAGCAGCACGTCCGCCGGGGCCTGGAGCAGCGCCGACCAGGGCAGCGCCCGGGCCAGCTCGCCGAGGCCGCCCGGGAAGACGTTCAGCGGCAGCGTCATCCCGGAGAAGAAGATCCCCGCGAGCACCGCCAGCTGCTGCACACCCGCCCCGTCCATGAACCAGAACGCCAGCAGCGCGACGAGATAGCGGATCGCGAAACTCACCAGGAGACCGAGGACGACCGCGACGAGGAACGCCAGCCAGGTCCCGACATCCGCCGGAAGCGCGAGATGGAACACGAGCCCCCCGAACGCCATCGGCACCACACCACGCCCCACCAACTGGAACGCGGACCGCCCCGCGTCGGCCGCCAGCCACCACATCTGGAGGTCCGCGGGCCGGTACAGGTCGATAGCGATGTCACCCGTACGGATTCTCTCGATCAGCTCGTCCTCGAAGCCGCCGCCGATCACCGCGACCGCCGCGAGCAGCCCCTGCCCGAGCCACACGTACGTCACCGCCTGGGACTGGTCGTACCCGCCGAGGCCAGGCCTTTCGTCCCACAGCGCGATGTACGTGTACGCCAGGATCAGCCCGAAGACGGTGTTGGTGAACACGCCCGCGGCGGTCGCCACCCGGTAGGTCGCGTACCGCCGGAACGCACCCGTCGCGACGGCCGCGTACAACCGCCATGTCCCCACGTCGGGCCCCCTTCGGCCGGTCCGAACCAAAGCGCAGGAGCCTAGCCCCGGGGCCGTACCGCGTGCCACGCATTTTCTCCCCGGGACGCGTGCCACGTGCGGGGAACGAATCGCCGGGTGCGACAGTCTTCAAGGAGGGGCGCACAAGGCGTACGAGGGCGTACGAGACGTATGACGCGAAACGGGAGTCCGGCACAACATGAACGACCAGCCGCAGCCGCAGCAGCCGAGCGAGGGCTGGGCACCGAGGGAACCGGGACCCGCCACCGCGGCGGCACCCGAGACACCCGGCAAGAAGCCCAAGCGACCGAAACGCACCGGATGGCGACGACTGATCCCGACCTGGCGGATGGTGCTCGGCACGGTCCTCACCGGGCTCCTGCTGCTCATCGGCGCGTTCGCACTCGGCTACTACCTGGTGAAGATCCCAGCCGCGAACTCCGCGGCGATGAAGCAGAGCAACGTCTATCTGTACGCGGACGGCAGCCAGCTCGCCCGTGACGGCGAGGTCAACCGGGAGAACGTGACCCTGGCGCTGATCTCCAAGGACGCCCAGCACGCGGTGCTGGCCGCCGAGGACCGCGACTTCTACAGCGAGTCCGCGGTCGACCCCAAGGCGATGATCCGCGCCGGCTGGAACACCGCGACAGGCAAGGGCAAGCAGTCCGGCTCGACGATCACCCAGCAGTACGTGAAGAACTACTACCTGGCCCAGGAGCAGACGGTCACCCGGAAGGCGAAGGAGTTCTTCATCGCGATCAAGCTGGACCGCGAGAAGAGCAAGGACGACATCCTGGAGGGCTACCTCAACACCAGCTACTTCGGCCGCAACGCCTACGGCATCCAGGCCGCCGCCCAGGCCTACTACGGCGTCGACGCCAAGGACCTGACGGTCGGCCAGGGCGCCTACCTGGCCTCGCTGCTCAACGCGCCGAGCGAGTTCGACGTCGTCGCCCACCCAGAGAACAAGCCCGCGGCGCTGGCCCGCTGGAACTACGTCCTCGACGGCATGGTCAAGAAGAAGTGGATCACCGCGTCGGAGCGCTCGGGCGTCAAGTTCCCCGAGCCGAAGCAGACGGTGATCGCGGCCGGCATGTCCGGACAGCGCGGCTACATCGTGAAGGCCGTGAACGACTACCTGACCGACAACAAGATCCTCGACGAGGACGAGCTGAACGCCGGCGGCTACCGCATCACGACCACCCTGCAGAAGCCCAAGCAGGACGCCTTCGTGAAGGCCGTGAACGACCAGGTGATGGAGAAGCTCGACAAGAAGAACCGCAAGGTCGACAACTACGTCCGCGCGGGCGGCGCCTCCATCGACCCGAAGACCGGCAGGGTCCTCGCGATGTACGGCGGCATCGACTACACGAAGCAGTACTACAACAACGCGACCCGCCGGGACTACCAGGTCGGCTCCACCTTCAAGCCGTTCGTGTTCACCGCGGCCGTGCAGAACGACTCGACCACCCAGGACGGCCGCACGATCACCCCGAACACCGTCTACGACGGCACCAACAAACGCCCCGTACAGGGCTGGGAGGGCGGCACGTACGCCCCGGAGAACGAGGACCAGGTCTCGTACGGGCAGATCTCGGTCCGTACCGCCACGGACAAGTCCGTGAACTCCGTGTACGCCCAGATGGCCGTGGACGTCGATCCGGAGAAGGTCGAGAAGACGGCCGTCGCCCTCGGCATCCCGTCCGACACCCCCGACCTGACGGCGTCCCCGTCGATCGCGCTCGGCCCGGCCACGGCCAGCGTCCTCGACATGGCGGAGGCGTACGCGACCCTCGCCAACCACGGCAAGCGCGGCACGTACACGATGATCGAGAAGATCACCAAGGACGGCGCTGACGTGGTGGACCTGCCCGAGCGGAAGACCTGGCAGGCGGTGAGCCGCGAGGCCGCCGACACCACGACCTCGGTCCTGCAGAGCGTCGTCGACGGCGGCACCGGCACGGCCGCGCAGGCCGCCGGACGGCCCGCGGCAGGCAAGACCGGCACCGCGGAGGAGGACCAGGCGGCCTGGTTCGCGGGCTACACCCCGAACCTCGCCACGGTCGTCGCCATCATGGGCCAGGACCCCGACACGGGCGCGCACAAGCCGCTGTACGGGGCGCTCGGGCAGCCCCGCATCAACGGCGGCGGCTACCCGGCGCAGATCTGGGCCCAGTACACGAAGGCCGCCCTGAAGGGCACCTCCGCCCAGGAGTTCGACCTGCGGCTCCAGGACGGCGCGGAGGAGCAGCAACTGCCGCCGGCCGACCCCGACGAGGACCAGCCGGGCACGGACGCCGGGCAGGACAACGGCGGCACGACCACCGGCGGCGAGGAGACCCCCGCGACCGAGGGTCAGACCAACGGCGGCACCACCACGGACGGGGGCACCACCGGCGACGGCGGGACGACGACCGACGGCGGCACCACGGGCGACGGCGGAACGACCGACGGGGGCGCGGCGACGGGCGGCGGCACCGGCTTCCCCACGGGTGGCACCGACGGGGCAGGCGGCACCACCGGCGACGGCGGAACGACGACCGACGGCGGAACGACGGACGGCGGGGGCGAGGACGGGGGCACGGGGACGACGTTGGGTGGTTTCCCGTAACGGCCCTGGCCCCCGTGACCGTCGGGCCTTCCGGGGGCGGCTTCCGGCTCTAGTGGCCGGAGGTCGCCTTCAGCCCCACCACGGCAACCAGCAGCAGACAGACGAAGAAAATACGGGCGGCGGTCGCAGGTTCACCGAGCACCGCCATGCCGAACACCGCCGCCCCGGCCGCGCCGATGCCGACCCAGACGCCGTAGGCGGTACCGATGGGCAGCGTCTTCGCCGCGTACGACAGCAGGAACATGCTGGCGACGATGCCCGCACCGGTGAGAACGCTCGGCACGAGCCGCGTGAATCCGTCGGTGTACTTCATACCGATCGACCAGCCGACTTCGAGCAGACCGGCGACGACGAGCAGGACCCAGGCCATGAGGCACCTCCGTGAACGGATCAACAGGGGTTGATCAACAGGGGTGCGTCGTCTTTGCGAGTCCCGGTACGGCGCGTCTCGTCGGGGTCCTTCCAAGGTAGCAAAGGCAAGCAGAAGGGGCTGGTGACGATGGTCACCAGCCCCTTCTGTCTCTTTCGACCTCTGTTTCAGAGGTACAGGTGCTTCAGAGGTACAGGCCGGTCGAGTCCTCGGAGCCCTCGAACCGGTCCGCCGCCACGGCGTGCAGGTCCCGCTCGCGCATCAGCACGTACGCGGTGCCGCGCACCTCGACCTCGGCAAGGTCCTCCGGGTCGTACAGGACGCGGTCGCCCGGCTCCACGGTCCGCACGTTCTGCCCGACCGCGACGACCTCGGCCCAGGCGAGCCGCCGGCCCACGGCCGCCGTCGCGGGGATCAGGATGCCGCCGCCGGACCGGCGCTCGCCCTCGGCGGTGTCCTGCCGCACGAGCACACGGTCGTGGAGCATCCGGATGGGCAACTTGTCGTGATGGTTCTTCTCGCTCACGTCTCGAACCTACCTGCCTTCACACGGTTCGTACGTACGTGGGGTGCGGTCGGCCGGACCGGCTCAGTGCCCGGCGTACGGGCGCGGGTGCGGATGCGGGTACTGGTGCGCGTGCGGCAGGGGGTGACGGCGGGTCACCCCCTGCGGCGCCTGGTGCTCAGGGTGAGCAGTCCGACGACTCCGACCACGACGAGGGCGACGGGCACGATACGTTCCAGCCGCGGCGCCCCCTCCTCCGTGACGAACTGCCCCTTCACATCGCCGACGACGCGGTTGACGCCGACATAGGCACGTCCGAGCGTGTGGTCGACGCTGGACGCCAGCTTGGCCTTGGCGTCCCCGACGATGGTCTTCGGATGCACCCGCACACCGATCTCGTCGAGCGTCTCGGCGAGGGTTTCGCGACGGCGCTCGATGTCCGCCTCGATCTGCGCCGGAGTCCTGGTGTCCGGCGTGCTCGACGTGTCCGACACGCGCTGCCTCCGTGGTCGTGGTCGTTTCTTCCCGTGGCCTGTTCTCTTCGGCCTTTGCTCTGGTCGACAGTCTGTCAGCTCCGCACGCCGCGCACCGCCCGGCACCCCCATTACGCTCGGGTGCGTATCCACCACCCCGCAAGGAGACCCCACGAGATGAGCGAGCGACTCCAGCCCGGCGACACCGCCCCCGCCTTCACCCTGCCCGACGCCGACGGCAACGAGGTCTCCCTGGCCGACCACAAGGGCCGCAAGGTCATCGTCTATTTCTACCCGGCCGCCCTGACCCCCGGCTGCACCAAGCAGGCCTGCGACTTCACGGACAACCTCGAACTCCTCGCCGGCGCGGGCTACGACGTCATCGGCGTCTCCCCCGACAAGCCCGAGAAGCTCGCCAAGTTCCGCGACAAGGAAAACCTGAAGATCACCCTGCTCGCCGACCCCGACAAGACGGTCACCGAGTCCTACGCCGCCTACGGCGAAAAGAAGAACTACGGCAAGACCTACATGGGCGTCATCCGCTCCACGATCGTGGTGGACGAGGAGGGCAAGGTCGAACGGGCGCTCTACAACGTCCGGGCCACGGGCCACGTGGCGAAGATCATCAAGGACTTGGGGATCTGAGACCCCTAGCTCCGGGGATCTGAGGACCTGAGGTCCGGCTCCTGCGCATCACCGGCATCAGAACGGCCCGCCCGCGACAAGCGGCGCGGGCCGTTCCGCATTCTGGTCGTGACCATCCGATAAACGGTTCGTTACTCCGTGCGAGGTCGCGAACAGACGACCGGAACGGAGGGGAACCATGCCGGTCAGCCCGTACACCAGGGAGCGCCTGGAGGAGGCGGCGAGTTCGTCGCGGACGTTGTCGGAGGCGTTGGGGAAGTTGGGGGTGGATCCGAAGAGTTCGACGCGGCGGTACGTGCAGGCGCGCATGAAGAAGTTGGGGGTGAACACCTCGCACTTCGAGCGTGAGGGAGCACGGTGGACCAGAGAGATCCTTGCAACAGCAGTCTCCGCGTCGACGAACATGTGTGAAGTCCTGCGCAGTCTCGGGCTTGAGGTCGTCGGCGGACACCACACGCACATCAGCCGTAGGGTCAAAGCGTTGGGCATCGACACCTCACACTTCACCCCGGAGGCCCGCGGGGGCAGGCGGCAACGTACACCTGAGGAACTGCTCGTCGAGCAAGACCCGACACACTCCCGCCGCGAGCAGAGCGCTCGGCTGAAACGAGCGATGCTGGGCAACGGCATCAAGGACTGCTGCACCATGTGCGGCATCGAGGCAGTCTGGCTCGGAGAACCGCTGCCTCTCGAAGTCGACCACATCGACGGCAATTGGCGTAACAATCGAATCGAGAACCTACAGCTGCTGTGCCCCAACTGCCACTCCACGACGGATACTTATCGAGGGCGAGCCAAAGGACGTTACCGGAGCTCCCCCTCATGAGCGGTGGCACGCGATACACGCGCGAGCAGCTGGCTCAGGCTGCCGAACAGTGCTCAAGCATCGACGACGTCATTGCCTACTTCGGCACCCGGCCCTACATCAATCTCCGACGCCATCTGTACAAACGCTTCGAGCACTTCAGCATCGACATCACGCACTTCTCCCGCAAGGGCCGACATGGGCCCAAGGGCCTGCCAACCGAGAGCGAGTTGCGGCGTGCCGTTGCCGAGTCGACTTCTATAGCCGGAACCCTTCAGTTGCTGCAACGCCCGGACAACACGCGCCTGCGCGCGCTGTTCCCGGAGCTGACCGAGAAATACGGAATCGACACCTCGCATTTCCTGGGCCAGGGGCATCGCCGCGGGAAGCCCGGACCGACTCCTTTGAAGCGAGCGGAAGATCTGCTGATCAAGCACAACGGTGAGCGGCGGACAAAGACAGGGCAACTGCGTCGGGCACTTCACGAGATTGGCGTACCTGAGCAATGCGCCCGATGCGGCACCGCACCGGAGTGGCTCGGCAAGCCGATGACGCTGGAGGTGGACCACATCAACGGAGATTGGAGCGACAACCGCCCCGACAACCTCCAGTTGCTGTGCCCCAACTGTCACGCGATCACCAGCACCTGGTGCCGAGGGGGCCGGAGGCGATCCGTGTAGCACCTCGGCCGCCAGCGGTCCGCGGTGGCCAGTAAAGTAGGCAGCGCCGCGGGGGCCCGTATCCCAGCTGGCTAGAGGATGCCGGTTTAGGTCCGGTATGTCGTGGGTTCGAGTCCCACCGGGCCCACCAGCCTGAAGGCCCAGCTCACACCCCGCGAGCTGGGCCTTCGCCGCGCAAGCACCAAGCGGGGACCTTCACTCAGCCGGCAGCGCAAACCACCGCAGCAATACCGGCTTGGCGTCCACTGGCGCATCCTCCGGGCCCCGGGCGAAGCGGGTCAGAAGGTCGAGGTAGGCGTCATGGAAGGCGGTCACCTCTTCCTTGGTGAGGTGGCTGAGGCCCCGGGAGCCGCGCATCCAGCCGTCCGACTCGGCCTGTTCCTCGGTGAAGCGGCGGGCCAGCTCGATGTCCTCGTCCAGCCGCATGCGGTCGAGAGCCCCCGCGACCGCCCGCTCACCGTCGGTCATCTCGTCCTGCGCGGGCCTGCGTACGTCGAGTCCGCGCACCGCCCGCCACCAGCGCTCGCGGCTGTTGGGCCGTTCCGGTACGTCCTCGATGAAGCCGCCGCGCTCCAGGCGGCGCAGGTGGTAGCTGAGGGTGCCGGTGTTCTCGCCGAGGGCGGCGGCGAGGGTCGTGGAAGTCGCCGGGCCGGAGACGGCCAGGTGGCGGAGGATCTTCAGGCGTAGCGGGTGTGCGAGGGCCTTGAGGGCCGCCGGGTCGCCGACCGTGCGTCGTTCGCCACCCGGTTCGGCACCCGCTTCGGCACCCGCGTCGACCTCCTGCCCGGGCTCGGGCTCGCCTTCATCGCTCATGGGGGCAGCCTACCGCCACACAGCCATTACTCTGCAGAGTGAAGTCTGCAGAATTTTCTCTGCAGACCTTCCATTGCAGAGAAATGGCTGCAATCCTTGAGGCGTGGACATCGACATCGCGGGACCCTCCCGCCCGTCCGCCATTCACCTGGAGGCCTTCATGCTTCGCGCCCGACGTCTCGTCATGGCACTGTCCGCCCTGGCCCTAGCCGCCGGCACGGGCGCGGCGACTGTGGGTCCCGTGCACGCCGACGCCGGTGTCGGCCCCGACCTCAGTGTGGACGCACGGCAGCGTGGCTTCGCGGACTGCCCGAACCTCTCCGAGCTTCCCGAAGGCGCGGATCCGGCGGAGTGGCGGTGCGAGGCGATGACCGCCACCGGGCATCTGACCCTCGGTCGCGTCGAGGTGCCGATCGACCAGCCCCTGGCGATCACCTTCGCGGAGGGCAGGGTCGACGGCGAGTTCCGTCAGGTGTTCGGGGCGATGGCCGCCACTCCCCTACGAGTTCGGGGGACACCGCTGTCGGTCACGCCTCGGTACGGCGGGTATTCGGACTTCGAGTCCAACGACGAGCGGCGGGGCGAGCTGGATCTGACGTTCCGTATATCCGGGCCGGGGGTGCCGCGCGGTTGTTCCATAGGCACCGACGCGGCCCCGGTCCACCTGGTGCTCATGGAGACGGATCCGCCGAGGGTCGTCTCGCCGGATCCGCTGGTCGTCGCCTTCGGGGTGGCCGACAACCGCTTTGCGGCGCCGGGTACTTCGGGCTGCGGCCGACTGGGCCCCGTGCTCGACAAGGTGCTGGGGTTGCCGGCGCCGACGGGCGTGAACGGCATCGACCTGGACGCACGGGTGGCGATGCGGTCGTACGGCGGGGTGGAGTAGCCGGGGCCCCGGGAGGGGCTCAGCCCAGCAACTCCCGTACCACCGGTACGAGTCCGCGGAACGCCTTGCCCCGGTGGCTGATCGCGTTCTTCTCGTCGGGGGTGAGTTCCGCGCAGGTGCGGGTGTCGCCGTCGGGCTGGAGGATCGGGTCGTAGCCGAACCCGTTGGAGCCGGTGGGCTCGTGGCGCAACGTACCCCGCAGTTGGCCCTCGACCACGCGTTCCGTTCCGTCGGGGAGGGCCAGTGCGGCGGCGCAGGCGAAGTGGGCGGCGCGGTGTTCGTCGGCGATGTCGCCGAGTTGGGCGAGAAGGAGCCTGAGGTTGGCCTCGTCGTCGCCGTGGGTGCCGGACCAGCGGGCGGAGAAGATGCCGGGGGCACCGCCGAGGACGTCGACGCAGAGGCCCGAGTCGTCGGCGACGGCCGGGAGGCCGGTGGCCTGGGCGAGGGCGTGTGCCTTGAGGAGGGCGTTCTCCGCGAAGGTGACGCCGGTTTCCTTGACGTCGGGGATCTCCGGGTAGGCGTCCGCGCCGACGAGGTCGTGGTGAAGACCTGCGGCGGCGAGGATCGCCCTCAGCTCGGTGATCTTTCCGGGGTTGCGGGTGGCGAGGATCAGGCGGGTCATGGTGCTCACCCTAGCCACGCGGGCGGTGCCGCTCGTGCGATGCCTGCGATCGCCCACCGGTGCCCGTGATCTGATCACCTGCCACCCGCGGATGGGCCGCCCGCCCACCCGCAGCGGGACGGCCGTTGCCACGACCGCGTGCGGCTGCCGCCGCCGCTACGGCGTGCAGACCTTGGTGAGTTCGCCGGCCGCGTCCGTGACGGGGCTGATGTCCGGGGTCTCGTCGCCGTTCTTGATGGAGTCGCGGACGTTGGTGACCGCCTTCTGGAGGTCGTCCACGGCCTTGTTGATGTCGGTGTCGTCGGTCTTGTCGCCGATGGTGTCGAGGTTCTTGTCGATGGAGTCGAGTGCCTCGTCGGCCTGCGTCGGGTCGTTCGCGGCGTTCTCCACGGCCTGCTGGAGGTCGGTGACGCTGTCGGCGATCGTGTCGGCGGTCTGGACGCAGTCCAGGGCCTTGTTGACGGCGTCGCAGCCGGTGGTCAGCCCGGCCGTCAGCGCGACGGCGGCCACGGCGGCGGCGATGGCAGTGGTACGGCGTACTCGGCGGCGACTCGCGGCCATGGAAACGGTCCTCCCGATGCGTCAGGCCCGAGGGCCCCGTTGCGTAGGCCACAAGGCCCCCGTGTGGTGCTGGCCGGGCGTACAGCGGTGTGCCGTACGCCCGTACTCGTAGGGACGCGACGGCCGGTGCCGTGGTTGCCCGTGGCAGGAGGCCGTCTTGGTGTGTCCTTTACCTTTCCAGGACCGTATCAAGCGCCGTGCGCTGGGCGACAGCGAGTTCTGTGCAGCCCAGAACGGCCAGGTCGAGAAGGGAGTTGAGCTCCTCGCGGGCGAACGGTTCGGCCTCGGCGGTGCCCTGGACCTCGACGAATCGGCCGTCGCCGGTGCAGACGACGTTCATGTCGGTGTCGGCGCGGACGTCCTCCTCGTAGCAGAGGTCGAGGAGGGGGACGCCGCCGACGATGCCGACGGAGACGGCGCTGACCGTTCCGGTGAGGGGCTGGCGGCCGGCGCGGATGATCTTCTTGCCCTGGGCCCAGGAGATGGCGTCCGCGAGGGCGACGTACGCGCCGGTGATGGCGGCGGTGCGGGTGCCGCCGTCGGCCTGGAGGACGTCGCAGTCGAGGACGATGGTGTTCTCGCCGAGTGCCTTGTAGTCGATGACGGCGCGCAGGGAGCGGCCGATGAGGCGGCTGATCTCGTGCGTGCGGCCGCCGATCTTGCCGCGGACGGATTCGCGGTCGCCGCGGGTGTTGGTGGCCCGCGGGAGCATGGAGTATTCGGCGGTGACCCAGCCCTCGCCGCTGCCCTTGCGCCAGCGCGGGACGCCCTCGGTCACGGAGGCGGTGCAGAAGACCTTCGTGTCGCCGAAGGAGATGAGGACGGAGCCCTCGGCGTGCTTGCTCCAGCCGCGTTCGATGGTGATCGGGCGGAGCTGTTCGGGCGTGCGGCCGTCGATTCGAGACATGGCGTCGAGCCTAGTCGTATACGGGTGAGGGGCCGCCCCGGGTAACGGAAGCGGCCCCTCAGGAGTGAGTCCTCAGGTCTTCGGGCGGGGGCCCGGAGTCGGAGGGTTCACATCATGTCTTCGATGTCCGCGGCGATCGGGTCCGCGTCGGTGCCGATGACGACCTGGATGGCGGTGCCCATCTTGACGACGCCGTGGGCGCCCGCGGCCTTCAGGGCGGCCTCGTCGACCTTGCTCGGGTCGATGACCTCGGTGCGGAGGCGGGTGATGCAGCCCTCGACCTCTTCGATGTTCTCGATGCCGCCGAGCCCGGCGACGATCTTCTCAGCCTTGCTGGCCATGTCCTACTCCCTGATCCGAACCGCTTTGTCGCAGTAACCCACAGTTGGCCCATCTTCGCGAGCGGTCACGTCACCCGTACCGAATGATGGCGAACACGACAGCGCAACCGTTCGCCGACTGGTCTACACCAGTTTTCAACGGCCGCCAAACCCGGCCCCGTTCCCGGGGGTGCGGGAGGGCGGCGGGAGACCGGTGGAGGGGCGCGGGAGGATGCAGGAGGAACGCAGATGAGTGCCGACAGCGCCGCCGCGCCCGCGCGCGCCCGCTGGAGCAACCTGTTCCAGGGCCTGCAGAAGATGGGCCGCAGCCTCCAACTGCCCATCGCCGTGCTGCCGGCCGCCGGCATCCTCAACCGCCTGGGTCAGCCGGATGTGTTCGGTGACGACGGTCTCGGCTGGACGAACGTCTCGAAGGTGATGGCGGGCGCGGGCGGCGCACTGCTGGACGGCTCGCTCGGCCTGCCTCTGCTGTTCTGCGTCGGTGTGGCCATCGGCATGGCGAAGAAGGCCGACGGTTCGACGGCGCTCGCGGCGGTGGCCGGGTTCCTCGTCTACTACAACGTGCTGCGGCAGTTCCCCGAGGACTGTGCGCAGCAGGCGAAGGTGGTGGCTGCCGGCTGTCAGGCGGACGACGGCTCGGTGGTGGTGTTCACGTACCAGAATCCGGGTGTCTTCGGCGGCATCATCATCGGGCTGATGGCGGCCTACTTCTGGCAGCGCTATCACCGCACCAGGCTGGTGGACTGGCTCGGCTTCTTCAACGGCCGCCGTCTCGTCCCGATCATCATGGCGTTCGTGGCGATCGCGTTCGCGGCGCTGTGTCTGTGGGTGTGGCCGCCGATCGGCCGGGGTCTTGAGGACTTCAGCGACTGGCTGGTGAGTCTGGGAGCGTGGGGTGCGGGAGTCTTCGGTCTCGCCAACCGTGCGCTGCTCGTGATCGGGCTGCACCAGTTCCTGAACGTGCCCATGTGGTTCCAGTTCGGCAGTTACACCAAGCCGGACGGCACGGTCGTGCACGGCGACATCAACATGTTCCTGGCGGGCGACCCGAACGCGGGGCAGTTCACGTCCGGCTTCTTCCCCATCATGATGTTCGCGCTGCCGGCCGCGTGTCTGGCGATGGCGCACTGCGCGAAACCCCACCGCCGCAAGGAAGTTGGGGGCCTGATGCTGTCGATCGCCCTGACGTCGTTCGTCACGGGCATCACGGAACCGATCGAGTACTCCTTCGTGTTCATCGCGCCCGCGCTGTACGCGGTGCACGCTATTCTCACGGGCGCCTCGATGGCGGTGACGTGGGGTCTGGGTGTGCACGACGGGTTCAGTTTCTCGGCGGGTCTGATCGACTACGTCATCAACTGGAATCTGGCCACGAAACCCTGGGCGATCATTCCGATCGGCCTGTGCTTCGCCGTCGTCTACTACGTGGTCTTCCGGTTCGCGATCACGAAGTTCGACCTGCCGACACCCGGCCGGGAGCCGGAGGACGAGGTCGAGGACGTGACGAAGGCGTAGCGCACCACCCGCTACCCGGCACAGCAGGAACGCCACAAAGGGCCCCGGAACTCCCTGTTCCGAGGGCCCTTTGCCGTGTTTGCTCGCACTCGCTCCGCTATGACCCAGGCCACAAAAACTGCGGGTTCCTTATCTCACCTTCACCGTGCTACAACAGGTCTACACCACTGAGTGGTGTAGACCACGTGGATGCTGTCCATCCCCCGTGCAACTCCCTTCCGTTCACTTCCCGTCCCCGGCAGCACCCTGCACATGGAGGAACCATGACCACCGCCACAGCTCCGGCGGCCCCCGCGAAGAAGTGGGGATCCGGCCTGCTCCAGGGCCTGCAGAAGGTCGGCCGCAGCCTGCAGCTCCCCATTGCCGTGCTGCCGGCCGCCGGCATCCTGCTCCGTCTCGGCCAGCCCGATGTGTTCGGCGCCGACGGGCTCGGCTGGAACAAGGTCGCGTCCGTGTTCGCCACCGCCGGCGACGCGGTCTTCGCCAACCTGCCGTTGCTGTTCTGCGTCGGCATCGCCATCGGCTTCGCGAAGAAGTCGGACGGCTCCACCGCGCTCGCGGCGCTCGTCGGTTTCCTCGTCTACAAGAACGTCCTCACCGCGTTCCCGATCACCGAGGCCAAGGTCCAGAAGGGCGCGGACGTCGCCGCGACCTACAACGACCCCAAGGTCCTCGGCGGCATCGTGATGGGCCTGATAGCCGCCGTCACCTGGCAGCGCTTCCACCGCACCAAGCTCCCCGACTGGCTCGGCTTCTTCAACGGCCGCCGTCTCGTGCCGATCCTGATGGCCTTCATCGGCACCGCCGTCGGCGTCTTCTTCGGCCTCGTCTGGGAGCCCATCGGCGACGTCATCACCAACTTCGGCGAGTGGATGACCGGCCTCGGCGCGGTCGGCGCGGGCATCTTCGGCGCCATCAACCGCGCGCTGCTGCCGGTCGGCATGCACCAGTTCGTGAACACCGTCGCCTGGCAGGAGATCGGCACCTACACGGACTCCGCCGGTGCCGTCTGGCACGGTGACCTGCCGCGCTTCTTCCACGGCGACCCGACCGCCGGTCAGTTCATGACGGGCTTCTTCCCCATCATGATGTTCGCGCTCCCGGCCGCCGCCCTGGCGATCACGCACTGCGCCCGCCCCGAGCGCCGCAAGGCCGTCGGCGGCATGATGGTCTCCCTCGCGCTGACCTCCTTCGTCACGGGTATCACCGAGCCGATCGAGTTCGCGTTCATGTTCATCGCGCCGGTCCTGTACGTGATCCACGCGGTCCTCACCGCGATCTCGATGGCGGTCACCTGGGCGCTGGGCGTCCACCACGGCTTCAGTTTCTCCGCCGGTGCCATCGACTACTTCCTGAACTGGAACCTCGCCACCAAGCCATGGATGATCATCCCGATCGGCCTGGTCTTCGCGGCGATCTACTACGCGACCTTCCGCTTCGCGATCATCAGGTTCAACCTCGCGACGCCGGGCCGAGAGCCCGAGGAAGAGGTCGAGGACCTCACCAAGGCGTAAGGAACAAGGCATGAGGACCAAAGTCGTGAAGACCAAGGCGTGAAGACCAAGGCGTAAGCCATGACGAAGGCCCCCGGAGCCGATCGGCTCCGGGGGCCTCGTGCTGCGTAGCCCGCGCAGTGCTGCGTGCAGTGCTGCGTACGGACGACGTCAGATCTCGTACGTGACCCGCGGTGCCGCGAGTTCCACCGGCCCCCCGAACGCCGCTCGGGCGTCCGCCAGGTTCGCCTGGGGGTCCGTCCACGGCGGGATGTGGGTCAGGACCAGGCGGCGGGCCGCGGCGCGGGCCGCGGTCTCGCCGGCCTCGCGGCCGTTGAGGTGGAGATCCGGGATGTTCTCCTTGCCGTGGGTGAACGCGGCCTCGCAGAGGAACAGGTCTGTGTCCCGGGCGAGTTCGTCCAGCGTGTCGCAGACGCCGGTGTCCCCGGAGTACGTGAGCGACCGGCCGCCGTGCTCGACACGGATGCCGTACGCCTCGACGGGGTGACTCACCTTCTCGGTGTGCACCGAGAACGGGCCGATCTCGAACGAGCCCGGCTTGACCGTGTGGAAGTCGAAGACCTCGCTCATGGAGGAGGCGGAGGGAGTGTCCGCGTACGCGGTGGTCAGGCGCTGCTCCGTGCCCTCCGGTCCGTAGACGGGGATCGGATCGCAGCGGCCGCCGTCATGGCGGTAGTAGCGCGCGACGAAGTACGCGCACATGTCGATGCAGTGGTCGGCGTGCAGATGGCTGAGGAAGATCGCGTCAAGGTCGTAGAGACCGCAGTGGCGCTGCAGCTCGCCAAGGGCACCGTTGCCCATGTCGAGAAGCAGCCGGAAGCCGTCGGCCTCGACGAGGTAGCTCGAGCAGGCCGATTCCGCGGACGGGAACGACCCCGAGCAGCCGACGACGGTGAGCTTCATAAAGCAGAAACCTCCGCTGGCGGGGAGTGAAGACGGGGGTCGTGCGGTCCGTCGAGCGTAAGGCGCAAAAGGTCCTGTCGCTCCTCCGTCGAGGGCTGTTGTGGGGGAACTCACCTGCGGTGTCACCGGTTCGGGGGCCAGCGGGGTGGCCGGGCGTGGGCCCCGTCACGCCGGTACCGTCATATCCATGGATACGTCGTGGTGGCTCGCGTTGGTGGCCGTGGTGCTGTTGGCGGGTGTCGCGACGGTGGTGGACGGGTGGGGGCGGCGGGGGTCTTCCGGCGGGCGGGGCCGTTCCCGGGGCCGATCGCCCGGTCGGCGGCCGGACCGCCCTCCGGGGCGGCCGCGGGGCCTGCGTTCTTCCCTTACTTCCCGTACTTCCCGTCCGCGGCCTGCCGAGATCTGGTGGGCGAACGTTCCCTACGAGGACGGGCCCGGGGCGAAGGACCGGCCCTGTCTCGTTCTGTCCGTGCGGGGGCGCACGGCTGTCGTCGCCAAGATCACCAGCAAGAACCACGACGAGCGGCGGGCCGGGGTCATTCCGCTCCCTCCCGGGTCCGTCGGGGATGCGCGGGGGCGGGCCAGTTTCCTCGAAACGGATGAGGTGCGGGGGTTGCCGGTACGGGACTTCCGCCGACGGGTGGGCCCGGTGGACCCCCTGATCTGGGACCAGGTCCGCAACTTGACCCGTTAGGGCTTTTCTCGCCCCCGCCGCCCCTACCCATTCCCGTCCCTTTCGGGGGCTCCGCCCCCGAACCCCCGCTCCTCAAACGCCGGAGGGGCTGACTACCAGCCCGTCCGGCGTTTGAGGACGAGGCCGTTCAGGCCGATAAGCGGGGGTCTCGGGGCGGAGCCCCCAGGGACGGGACGGGTAGGGGCGGCGGGGGCGAGGAAACCCGGCTACGCCCAGAGCTGGCCCTGCAGTGTCTGGATGGCCTCTTCCGTCGTGGCGGCCGTGTAGACGCCGGTGGAGAGGTACTTCCAGCCGCCGTCGGCCACGACGAAGACGATGTCGGCGGGCTCGCCCGACTTCACGGACTTGTTGCCGACGCCGATCGCCGCGTGCAGCGCCGCCCCCGTGGAGACCCCCGCGAAGATCCCCTCCTGCTGCAACAGCTCCCGCGTACGCGTCACGGCATCGGCGGAGCCGACGGAGAACCGGGTGGTCAGGACGGACGCGTCGTACAGCTCGGGCACGAACCCCTCGTCGAGGTTCCGAAGCCCGTACACGAGGTCGTCGTACCGCGGCTCGGCCGCGACGATCTTGACGTCGGGCTTGTGCTCGCGGAGGAAGCGGCCCACGCCCATCAGCGTGCCGGTGGTGCCGAGCCCGGCGACGAAGTGTGTGACCGAGGGCAGGTCGGCGAGGATCTCCGGCCCGGTCGTCGCGTAGTGCGCGCCCGCGTTGTCGGGGTTGCCGTACTGGTAGAGCATCACCCAGTCGGGATGCTCGGCGGCCAGTTCCTTCGCCACCCGCACCGCTGTGTTCGAGCCCCCCGCCGCCGGGGACGGGATGATCTCGGCGCCCCACATGCCGAGCAGTTCGCGCCGCTCCTGGGAGGTGTTCTCGGGCATGACGCACACCATGCGGTAGCCCTTGAGCTTCGCCGCCATGGCGAGCGAGATGCCGGTGTTGCCGGAGGTGGGCTCCAGAATCGTGCAGCCGGGCGTCAACCGGCCGTCCTTCTCCGCCTGTTCGATCATGTGGAGCGCGGGACGGTCCTTGACCGAGCCGGTCGGGTTGCGGTCCTCCAGCTTCGCCCAGATGCGGACGTCGGCGGACGGCGAGAGCCGCGGCAGGCGCACCAGAGGGGTGTTGCCCACCGCGGCCAGCGGGGAGTCGTAACGCATCAGCGATCAGAGCCCGGTGCCGGTCAGACCATGCCGCCGGCCACGGCCGGCAGGATCGTGACGTTGTCGCCGTCGGTCAGCTTGGTGTTGATGCCGTCGAGGAAGCGCACGTCCTCGTCGTTCAGGTACACGTTCACGAAGCGGCGCAGCTCGCCGCCGTCCACGATGCGGGCCTGGATGCCGGTGTGCCGGGTCTCCAGGTCGGCGAAGAGGGCGGCGAGGGTCTCCCCGCCGCCCTCGACGGCCTTCTGGCCGTCGGTGTAGGTGCGGAGGATGGTGGGGATGCGGACCTCGATGGCCATGGCTGTGGGCTCCTGTCGGGAGTGAGTCGGTCGGTGGGCGCGCGGCAGCGCAGAAAGCGGGTTGGTGCATCGTGAGGCGCCGCGGCTCACGGCCGTACGGCGGCAGGGTTCAGCGCGTACAGATGGCGCTTTGCAGCCTGCACAGGTCGACGTGCAACCGTGCCACGAGCAGCATGCCCGGGGTCTTGTCGCTCACGTCGTGGGAAACCATGGGGTCATCGTATCGATTCCCGGTCCGGGTTCTGGAATGTGATCTCAGATACTGGATGAATTCTGACCGAAATACGGGATCAGTACGTCTCCACGACCGTGACCTCCTCCTCCGTCACCTCGCCCTCCAGGATCCGGAAGGACCGGAACTGGAAGGGTCCGGCGTCGTCGGCGTCCGCCGTGGAGACCAGGACGTAGTGCGCGCCGGGCTCGTTCGCGTACGAGATGTCGGTGCGGGACGGGTACGCCTCGGTGGCCGTGTGGGAGTGGTAGATGACGACCGGTTCCTCGTCGCGGTCGTCCAGCTCGCGGTAGAGCTTGAGGAGGTCGCCGGAGTCGAACTCGTAGAACGTGGGCGAGCGCGCGGCGTTGAGCATCGGGATGAACCGCTCGGGGCGGCCGGTGCCCTCCGGGCCGGCGACCACGCCGCACGCCTCGTCGGGGTGGTCCTGGCGCGCGTGCGCGACGATCTGGTCGAACAGGGCCTGGGTAATGGTCAGCATGGTCGTCAGGATAAGCAGAAGGGCCTCCCCGTACCGAGGGGTGGTACGGGGAGGCCCACATGCTGGGCCACGAGCCCGGCACGCTCTGCGTGAGGTCCGTCAGCCGATCTTCTCGAACTCCGGGTCGCGGCGCTCGGTGACCTCCGGGTTCCGCGACTTCAGTACCGTCCAGCCGATGCCCAGTGCCGCCGCCCAGCCCGCCATCACGTAGAGGCAGACGCGGGAGTCGGCGTCGTACGCGATGAGGCAGGTGACGAAGAGCAGGAACACGACCGCGACCCAGCTGAGCTTCGAGCCGCCCGGGGCCGGGAAGGGCGAGGCGGGCAGGCGCCCGGCGTCGACCGCGCGGCGGTACAGGATGTGGCTTGCAAGGATCATCAGCCAGGTCCAGATGCCGGCCGCGGTGGCCACCGAGATGACGTAGCCGAAGGCCTTCTCCGGGACGATGTAGTTCAGGACCACGCCGATGCCCATGAAGAGCATGGAGACGGTGATGCCGAGCGCGGGCGTCTTGGTGGAGGACAGCCTGTTGAAGATCCTGGGGGCCTCGCCGTTGTCCGCCAGGGTGCGCAGCATGCGGCCGGTGGAGTACATGCCGGAGTTGCAGGAGGACAGGGCCGCCGTCAGGACGACGAAGTTCACGATGCCCGCGCCCGCCGGGATGCCGATCTTCGCGAAGGCCTCCACGAAGGGGCTCACCCCTGGTGCGAACTCGGTCCACTTCACGACGCAGAGGATGACGGTGAGGGCGCCGACGTAGAAGAGGGCGATGCGCCAGGGCAGGGTGTTGATCGCCTTGGGGAGGGTCTTCTCCGGGTTCTCGGACTCGCCCGCGGTGACGCCGACGAGTTCGACGGCGAGGTACGCGAACATCACGCCCTGCAGGGTCATCAGGGACGAGCCGATGCCCTTGGGGAAGAAGCCGTCGAAGGCCCAGAGGTTGGAGACGGCCGCCGAGTCGCCCGCGGAGCTGAAGCCGAAGGTGAGTACGCCGAGGCCGATCACGATCATGCCGATGAGGGCGGTGACCTTGACCATCGAGAACCAGAACTCGATCTCGCCGAACAGCTTCACCGAGATCAGGTTGGCCGCGAAGAGGACCAGCAGGAAGACCAGGGCCGTGACCCACTGCGGGATCTGCGGGAACCAGTAGTTGACGTAGATCGCGGCGGCGGTGAGTTCCGCCATGCCGGTGACGACCCACATCAGCCAGTACGTCCAGCCGGTGAAGTAGCC
The DNA here is from genome assembly GCF_055577685.1 of Streptomyces sp. NPDC033178. NCBI lineage: Bacteria > Bacillati > Actinomycetota > Actinomycetes > Kitasatosporales > Streptomycetaceae > Streptomyces > Streptomyces sp. NPDC033178. The sequence goes on along the minus strand of NZ_JBVIPT010000012.1, from coordinate 146,696 downwards.
GAAGAACGGGCCGAGGAACTCGCGGGAGTACTCCGCGAAGGAGCCCGAGACGGGACGGTAGAGCAGGAGCTCTCCGAGGGCCCGCATGATGAAGAAGATGATGACGCCCGCGAGGGCGTACATGAGGATGAGACTGGGGCCCGCCTTGGCGATGTTCGCCCCGGCCCCCAGGAAGAGGCCGACGCCGATGGCGCCGCCGATCGCGATCATCTGGACCTGACGGCTGTTGAGACCGCGTTCGTAGCCCTCTTCGGGGGCGTGACCCTCTTCGGGGGCTCCGCCGCCCACGACACCTTTGCGGTCGTGCCCGTCGTCGTTCTTGCCGACCTGCACCGAGGTCATGTCTGGTGCGCCTTTCTCCATGCCGATCAGAGCCGTCGTCGGCTCCGGATCGGGTCCCGATCCCCCCGGATAGATGGAGCTGAGCAGGCTCCCCGGCCCGCTCGTGCCTGGTCGGCGATCCGCCGACGGTGGCGCACCCGACGGGGACATGGGTGGCGTCCCGCCGGGCGGTCGTGAAGATTTATCACGGCCGCACTATTGATCACCCGAGGCGTGTGTAGCGCACACCACAGGGAGAACCGGACAAAGGTCAGACCGCGCCCCATAGGGCGCGGTCACGGTGACGGGATCGTTATTCGGATTTGAGCGTCCGCTGAGCGAACGGAACATGTCAGGACATCAACGTTTCAACCAACGTCTCCTGGAGCCCGCCCAGCCACAGATACGCCATCACCATCGGCTTGCGCGGGTCCTCGTCCGGCAGCCGGTAGAGGAGGTCGGTGTCCTCCTCGTCCACGACGTCGAGGCGGGACCCGATGGCCAGGCGCAGGTCGTTGAGGGCGCGCAGCCACTGCTCGGACTCCTCGGCGGAGAGCTTGAGGACCGCGCCGCCCTCCCCCACGGCCGAGAGCGTGTCCAGGGAGCGGATCACCGTGAGCGCGTTGTCGCGCTTGGCCGCGCGCAGGTCGTTCTCGGTGAAGCGGCGGAACTCCGCGGAGTACGAGCGCTGCTCCTCGGCCTGTTCGGGTGAGTTGGCCTCGACGTCGGGCCCGCTGTACGCGTCAGGGAAGAGCCGTTTCAGCACGGGATCGGAGGGCGGTTCGCTCGGGCCCTCCGCGAACAGCTCGGCGAGCGGGTCGTCGGAGGCGTCCTCGCCCGGTCCCGGTCCGATGAGCTCCAGGAGCTGTACGGCGAGGGAGCGGATGATGGAGATCTCGACCTCGTCGAGCGCGACGGCCGCGCCGCCGCCGGGGAGCGGTTCGAAGTGTCCTGGCATCAGGTGCGTCGCTACTTCCAGTACTGCGCGGGCTTCGGGCAACTGCCGGTCGGGCCGGGTCTCACCGGCCTCTTTCCGGTCGTGCTATTTCCGGTCGTGCTGGAGGGTGGCCCACAGACCGTAGCCATGCATGGCCTGTACGTCGCGTTCCATCTCCTCACGCGTGCCGCTGGAGACCACGGCCCGGCCCTTGTGGTGGACGTCGAGCATCAGCTTGGTGGCCTTGTCCTTCGGATAGCCGAAGTACGTCTGGAAGACGTAGGTCACGTAGCTCATCAGGTTGACCGGGTCGTTGTGGACGATGGTCACCCAGGGGACGTCGGGCTCGGGTACGGCGAAGACCTCCTCCGCCGACTCGGTTTTTTCGGTCTCTAGGGGTGCGGGAGCCGTCACACGGCCCATGCTGCCACCACAGGTGGGTGCCCGGCCAAACGAGCCCCACAAATCGTCAGAGTGACGAGATAGGGGGTACCATCTCTTGCCATGAACACTGCGGACCTAGGGCTGCCGGTTGATGTTCCCTCCACCGCGCTCTTCACGGACCACTACGAGCTGACCATGCTGCAGGCCGCCCTCAAGGGCGGGGCCGCCGACCGGCGCTCGGTCTTCGAGGTCTTCACGCGCCGGCTGCCCGAGGGCCGCCGCTACGGCGTCGTGGCGGGGACCGGACGGGTGCTGGACGCGATCGAGAACTTCCGCTTCGACGCGGACGTGCTCGGCTTCCTGCGCGAGCGCCGCGTGGTGGACGAGCCGACCCTGGAATGGCTGGCCTCCTACCGCTTCAGCGGCGCCGTCTGGGGCTACCCCGAGGGCGAGGTGTACTTCCCCGGGTCGCCGATCCTGCGGGTGGAGGGCTCCTTCGCGGAGTGCGTGCTCCTGGAGACCGTGATCCTCTCCATCCTCAACCACGACTCGGCGATCGCGGCCGCCGCCTCCCGGATGGCCTCGGCCGCCGGGGAGCGCCCGCTGATCGAGATGGGTGCCCGCCGCACCCACGAGCTGGCCGCGGTGGCGGCGTCCCGGGCGGCGTACGTCGGCGGCTTCACGACCACCTCCGACCTGGCCGCGGGCTTCCGCTACGGCATCCCGACCGTCGGCACCAGCGCCCACGCCTTCACGCTTCTCCACGACAGCGAGCGGGAGGCCTTCCAGGCCCAGGTGGACTCGCTCGGCCGGGGCACGACGCTGCTGGTCGACACGTACGACGTCGCCGAGGCCGTCCGGCTGGCCGTCGAGGTGGCCGGACCGGAGCTCGGGGCGGTCCGCATCGACTCCGGCGACCTGCTGCTCGTGGCGCACCGGGTGCGCCAGCAGCTGGACGAGCTGGGCGCCACGGACACCCGGATCATCGTGACCTCGGACCTGGACGAGTACGCGATCGCCTCGCTGGCCGCGGCGCCCGTGGACGCGTACGGCGTGGGCACCCAGCTGGTGACGGGATCCGGCCATCCGACATGTTCGATGGTCTACAAGCTCGTCGCCCGTGCCGAGTCCGCGGACCCGAAGGCTCCGCTGGTGCCGGTGGCCAAGAAGTCGACGGGCGGCAAGACGTCCATCGGCGGCCGCAAATGGGCCGCGCGACGGCTCGACCCGTACGGGGTCGCCGAGGCCGAGGTGATCGGCCTCGGGGCCGTCCCTGCCGAGCTCAGCGACCGTCAGCTCCTCGTGGAGCTCGTCAAGGGCGGCCAGGTCCTCGCCCGCGAGCCCCTGGACGTCGTACGCGACCGGCACGCGGCGGCCCGCGCGAAACTGCCCCTCTCGGCGACCCAGCTCTCCCGCGGGGAAGCCGTCATTCCGACCGAGTACGTATGAGCCAGGTGGGACCGGATCCGAGGAACACCCGGGGGCACACCTCAGGCCACCCCGAGCCCGAACGGGCATGAACGGACGAGGAGCGGGAATGCAACGGCAACAATTGCAACCCTCCCGCCATGCCCTCGAACTCTCTAGGCTCGGTTCCACGGAAGCGCCCCGCCAGGGGCGCGGGACCGTGACATATGCGGCTCCGCCGCGTGGGCGCGATCAGCGCCCACACACCCGCAGACTACGAACCGCTCCCCGCGGAGCGCCTCGCAGAAGGACACCGACATGCGCCGCGCCTTGATCGTCGTAGACGTGCAGAACGACTTCTGCGAAGGCGGCAGCCTCGCCGTGTCCGGCGGAGCCGACGTCGCCGCCGCGATCACGGAGCTGATCGGGCAGGCCCCCGCCGGCTACCGCCACGTCGTGGCGACCCGCGACCACCACATCGCCCCCGGCGGCCACTTCGCCGACAACCCCGACTACGTCCACTCGTGGCCCGCGCACTGTGTGGCGGGCACCGAGGGCGTCGGCTTCCACCCGAACTTCGCCCCGGTGGTCGCCTCCGGCGCGATCGACGCGGTCTTCGACAAGGGGGCGTACGCGGCGGCGTACAGCGGCTTCGAGGGCGCCGACGAGAACGGCGTGACGCTGGGCGACTGGCTGCGCGCCCGCGAGATCACCGAGGTCGACGTGGTGGGCATCGCCACCGACCACTGCGTCCGCGCCACCGCCCTGGACGCGGCCCGCGAGGGCTTCCGTACACAGGTCCTGCTCGATCTCACGGCCGGCGTGGCCGAGGAGACCACCGAGCGGGCCCTGGAGGAGCTGAGCGCGGCGGGCGTGGAGCTGAGCGGCAAGCCGGTGGTGTAGCCCCTCGGGCGCTCTTCGGGCTAGAACCCCTGCGGGGTGGCCGTACGCCGCATCAGCGCCCGGATCGGGTGCCAGAGCTCAGCAGCACACGCGTCCGCGCCCGGTGCCGTGCGCCATATGAGGCCGTCCGGATGGTGCAGGACCGCGGTGATCTCGTCCGGGGTCGGGGGCTCCGCGTTACCGCGCAGGTACACCGCCCGCATGCCCAGGTTGCGCAGTCGCGTCAGGGCGCGGGCGCGGTTCTGGGCGTGCACGAGCACGCGTACCGAGCCGCTGCCCGCGGCGAGTGGTCGTGGCAGGTTCAACGCCACCACCACCGTGCCGTTCGGCAGCTTGCAGAAACCTCCTGCGGCCATGCAGTCACACCCCCGTGAGAACCGGTGTCAATAAGAGAGTCACAGCACGCACCTAAACACGATCGGCCGCAACCCGCCAGAGGGTTGCGGCCGATCATGGTTTGACCTGCGGAAATGCCTTTTACTTCGTCGCGGCCGAGACCTTCACCGTGATCGTCGAGCCGTCGCGCGGCTCCTTCACGATCGCGATCTTGGTGTTGGTGTCAGTGACGCGGACACCGGCGGTCGGGTTGGTCTCGTCGTAGTAGGTGTTCGTGTGGTCGTTGAAGATCCGGTTGCCCGGAAGCGACGGAATCTTCGTGGCGACGTCCGCCTTGTGCAGCCTGAGGGCGTCCGTCCGGTACGTACTGAAGGGCGAGTCGTACGACTGGATGCGGCTGCGCATCAGCGTGCCGTCGGACCACTTCAGCGGCTTCGGGTGGGCGTCCACCGGCAGCAGCAGACCGGAGCCCGCGTGCTGACTGACGTTGTTGTCGTTCTGGGAGGTGTCCCACTTCCAGATCAGCAGACCGTTCTGGTAGGGGAAGTGCTCCACCCAGGACGGGCGCGTGGTCGAGAAGCCGAAGTTGTACGGGCCGGACTTGAGGGTCTTGTCGTACGACACGTACTGGCGGTTCTCGGCGATGTAGTACTGCGCGTAGTCGTCCGTGACGGCCGCGCCGATGCGGGAGAAGCCGGTGGCCTTCCAGGCGGCGTCGGCGGTCTCGGCGTTGTCCGAGAAGACCGGCGAACCGTCGGCCGTCACCGTGATCACGTCGGCCGCGAAGCCCTTCTGGGCCACCCCGCCGTCGGTCTGGTAGCGGAAGCGGAGGTCGAACTTCTTGCCCGCGTAGGCGTCGAGCGGGAACGAGAGCTTCTTGTACGCGTCCACGGTGCCGGTCAGCGCGGGCTTGCCGCTGCCGTCGCGCGGGAGGGCCGCGCCGTCGACCGTGCCGTCCAGCGGCGTCCAGTTGGCGCCGTCGGTCGAGACCTCGGTGTAGAGGTAGTCGAAGTCGGTCTCGATGTCGTACCAGCCGTCGAGGGTCAGCGCGGCCGAGGACTTGCCGGTGAGGTCGACGGAACGGGTCAGCGTGTTCTTGAGGTCGTCACCGCTGCCGCTCCACCACTGGGTGGCGCCCTGCGCCGGGGTGACCACCGGGTTGGTGACCTCCTTCTCGGGCAGTTCGACCACCAGCGCCTGGGCGTTCTTGGTGTTGTACTCCGCCACGCCCAGCTTGTGGGTGGAGCGCGTCGCGGCCTTGGCCGTGTCGTACTTCAGCCAGCCGAGTTGGAGTTTGTCCCAGGCGGTCATGTCGCCGGGCAGGTCACCGATGGTGTTCCTGCCCTCGCCGAGCCAGGACCCGGACGACATCAGCGTCCAGAACCCGGTGGAGTTCTCGGCGGTGTTGGTGGTGTCGTAGTGGTCCGGCAGACCGAGGTCGTGGCCGTACTCGTGGGCGAAGACACCGAGTCCGCCGTTCTCCGGCTGGATGGTGTAGTCGCCGACCCAGATGCCGGAGTCGCCGATCTGCGCCCCGCCCATCTTGTTGCCCGTGGGACCGGTGGCGCCTGCGTCGGTGCCGAACGCGTACCAGCGGTGGGCCCAGATGGCGTCCTCGCCCTGGGCGCCGCCGCCCGCGGACTCGTCCTCGCCGGCGTGCACGATCTGGAAGTGGTCGATGTAGCCGTCGGGCTCGTTGAAGTTGCCGTCGGCGTCGAAGTCGTTTCGGTCCCACTTGTCGTAGGCGGCAAGCTCGGACTTGATGTCGGCGTCGGACTTGCCGGCCGCCTTCTGGGCGTCGACCCAGGCGGTGACACCGTCGGCGACGGCGTTCCACGCGCAGGTGTCGGGCTCGCACTTGTTGGAGCCGTAACGGGCCTCGTTGTAGGGCACCTTGACCCAGTCGGAGACCGCGCCGCCGATGGAGTAGCGGCCCGAGGACTGCTTCTCGTAGTACTTCTTCATCGACTCGACACCCTTGCCGGTGCCGAAGTAGAGCTCTTCGAAGTGCTTCTTGTTGTAGTCCGCCTGCCAGGCCGTGCTGTTGTCCTCGGCGCGGTCCGGCTCGGCTATCTGGTTGTGCAGGGGACCCGGGGTGCCGCCGTAGCGGGGGTCCGTCTTGTCGCCGAACTCCACGAGGATCGTGAAGATCTGGTCGGTCTTCTCCCGGCCGAGCTCGACGTACTTGCCGTCCTGGAGTTTCACGACCTGCGAGCCGCCGTGGTTCCTTACGGTGGCGTCGCCGGATATGACCTGCTTGAGCGCCTCTTCGCGCTGGGCCTCCTGACGCTCGGTCAGCGGGCCCTTCAGGTCGTGCTCACGCTCGGTGTGGTTCTCGGCGCGCGCCGGGTCCTGCCGGTTCGCGGCCGGATCCTGACGGTCCGCCGCCGCGGCCGGCTGGTCGCCGGCAGCGGCCTGCGCCACCGCGAAGGTCGAGAACGTGGCAGCGGCCGCTGCGAGCGACACACCCACCGCGGCTGCTCTGAACGTCCATGGTCTGCTGGTCACTTGATGCAGTCCTCCCCCGCGCCCGGGCGCGCGGAATGGAGGGGTGTCCAGGTCATGGTGTCCGCGCGCGCTCTATGCGCGTCACAAGTGACGACATTCGACCGGAGTTGAAGGAGAAAAGACAGATCTTGACTTGAACAGGTCAAGTGGGCTATGCACCGGCGGTCGTGCGCCGCGCACCGGCATCCGTCCGCTCACAGGAGAACGGTGTACCGCTCAACAGGCGCGTTCGAACGTCCACTTGATGGACGCCATGACTCCGTGCGCCCCCTGTGCACCGGCACCGTGGGTTAGGTCACGCTTACTGCTCGTTCCGCTCGGGCAGACAGCCGATTAGAGTCGGTTGGCGGCTCGCCGGATTTCCGGTGGTTTGCCAACCGGACACCGTTGTCGAACCCCAGATTCTTATCCGCACCCTCCCCCATCGCGAGAGGCACGGGGGGAGACCCCCACCCCGAGGATCGGAATAGCCATGCCTCGTCCGACCGCCGCACAGCTCGCCTACGGTTCCTGCACCGTGATCTTCTCCACGCTCGCCATGCTGCTGCTGTCACAGACGAGTTCGGGCCTGGGAGTCGTGGTGATCGCGCTCTCCGCCCTCGTGCTCGGCCTCCTCGTGGCCATGACGGTTCCCGTACCGAAGCCCGCCGCGCCGACCGTGTCCGTTGCCCGGCCCGCGTCTGTCACTCTCTCGGAACACCGGGTTCCGGTACAGCGCGAGACCGTCGCGGCCGCCAGCGCGCCCGAGCCGGTACGAGAGCGCGCCTGAGCCCGCCCCGAACCACCACACGAACCGGCGGGCCCGTTGACCACGGACCCGCCGGTCGTCTGCGCCGCCTGTGGACTGAGCCCATGCCGACTCCCGTGGAACTCAGCCCGTGCTGACCACCACCGTCTTGGCCGCCTTGTCGTGCAGACCCTGCTTGTAGGGCTTGTCGAAGAAGCTCCAGCCGCCCGCGATCGCGGTCCAGATGCACGCGCAGCAGAACGCGAACGGCAGCCACAGGACCAGCGCGCGGACCAGCGAGGTCTGCACGGAGGGCGTGGAGCCGTTGTCGAGGTTCGCCACCCGCAGGTGCAGCCACTTCTTGCCGAGGGTCTGCCCCGCCCTGGCGGTCATCACGGTGTCGTAGCCGACGTAGAGCACCGCGGCGATCAGTGACTGGCCGAACGACCTGCCGTAGTCGATCTCGTCCGTGTCCACGTCGTACTCGTTGACGTTGAAGGCCCACGTCACCAGCCACACCACGATGACGACGAGGATCATGTCGATGATCCGCGCGAGCGTGCGCTTGCCGCTGTCGGCGAGCGGAGGCATCCCGGCCAGCGGGTCGTTGCCGTACGGGCCGCCGCCGTACGGGTCACCACCACCGCCGCCGTACGGGTCACCGCCGCCGTAGGGCGGTGGCGGCGGGGTGGCGCCGTACGGGGAACCGGTGCCCGGCGGGGGCTCGTTGCCGCGGGAGGGGTCGAACGGCGGGCCCTCGCCGGGCGGCGGCTGCTGTCCGGACGAGCCCTCGTCCGGCGGCTTCTTCCTGAACGGATCGTCATCCGGTGGGGGCGGCGGCTCGGTCGTCATATCCCGAGTCGACCGCGAACCCCCCGACTGCGCAATGGGGGGCGGCCGTCCGGGGGAGCGGTCAGCCCGCGACGAACGTGTGGGCCGCCTTGTCGTGCCAGCACTGGCGCCACGGGCGGTCGAACGCGCCCCACAGGACACCCACGACACCGATGGCGAGAAGCCCGGGAACGCTGTAGACGAGCCAGCGGCGCAGCGCCAGACCGAACGACGGCGAGTCGCCGCCCTCGATGTCCCGCACCTGGAGGCCGCACAGCTTCTTGCCGAGGGTGCGGCCCCACTTGGCGGTGGGCAGCGCCTCGTAGAGGACACCGAAGAGGAGCAGTACGGCGACGATGATGCCGAGGTAGACCGCGGTGGTGCCGTCAATCAGCCAGACCGTGACGGTCTCACCCGACAGCTTGGCCGCGTCGATCTTCTCGTTGACGTGGTCCAGGGCCCTGGTGCCCAGCGGAACGGCGGCCGCGCCGGTGACGGCGGCCAGCACCAGCGTGTCCACGAGCCTGGCCGCCAGGCGCTTGCCGAGTCCCGCCGGGCGCGCGTTCGCCTGCGAGCGGGCGACCGCCTGGAACGGGTCCTCCCGCACCGGCTTCCACGGCACGACGGGCTGGTCGCCCTCCGGCCCCGCCAGGCGGTGCACCTGCTGGGCCCAGGAGGGCTGCCCGCCGCCGGCACCCGCGGCCATGGGCGCGCCGGATCCGGACTGCACAGGGGTGCCGGGGGTGGACTGCTCAGGGGCGGACTGCGGTGCGGCGGACTGCTGGGGGGTCGCGGGGGCGGCCGGGAAGGCGGCTGCGGGGCCCTGGGGGGCGGTCTGGGCGGGGCCGGCCTGAGCCTGGGCCGCGGCCGCCTGGGACGCCGCCGAGGACTGGGCGGCGGAGGGCTCCGCCCCGCGCTGCCGGCCCCCGCGCGGTACGGCCCTGAACGTCATCGTGCCCTCGGAGGCGAGGGGTTCACGCGAGCCGGGGACACCGCCGGAACGGTCGGCGCCCGAGACATGCGCACGCCCGGCGCCCATGGCTCCCGCCACACCCGCTCCCCCGGCCGGCCCGGCGGCCCTGTCCCTGTCCGCGCCCCCGGGGCCTCCGGAGCCCGCCGCTCCGGTCGGCTGTACCGGTCCGGTGGGCCTGCGGAACACCACCGAGCCGCCGGAGCCCGGCGGCTTGAGGGCCCCCGAGCCCCCGTCGGACTCGGCATCGGTGGCTTGTGACTCGTACGAGTGGAACGTGGCCATGCCGTCCGTGTGGTCCGACCTGCCGTCGGGCTGGGACGGCAGGGAAGGCAGGGGAGGCCCCGCCGACTCGGCCGGCTGCTCGGTGGGTACGCGCGGATCGGGCTTGCCCCAGCGGATCCGGCGGTCCGGGTCGCCGCCGAAGCCGGTCTGCCGTGAGCGGTCGGCGCCCCACGCGGTCGCGGGCTCGGGCCGGCTGCCGTGCTGGGCGTCGGCGGACGACGGGCTCGCGGCCGGCGGGTCCTCGTCGAAGAAGTGCGGCCCCGTCTCCTCCGTGGAGGAGGGCACGGACCGTTCGCCCGCGGGCGACGACAGCGGCTCGCCGCCGGACGGCGCCGGCCGGCTGGTGCCCGGCACCCACGCGGCACCGTTCCAGTACCGGACATATCCAGGAATGGAGGGGTCCGGGTAATACCCTTCGCGGGGCCTGTCGTCGCCTGGGGCCGGGGTTGGGGCGCTCATGTCCGTCGTCCCGTATCTGCTCGGGGGTCGTGTTGAGCGTCCACATCTATCAGACGGGCGCAAGGGTCACTGCCGCTCCTGGCGTACCTACCCCCTTCGAGCAAGGTTCCGCCACGTTTTCCGGCCGCCTCCGGCCGCTTCTGGTCGGGTGCCGATCGTCTGGCGGTCGGGTGCTGACCGTGTCTGGTGACCGGGTGCTGACCGTGTCTGCCGGTCGTGTGCCGGTGCTTCGGAAAAAGTTCCGCGAACCCGCGTAATGCTTCGCGGCCCGCGCCCTCTCCACTCGTACGGGCCCGCCCACAGGGCCACCGGACGAGAGGAAACGCACGACATGAACACCGTGGTGGAGCGCGAGCTCGAACTGAAACTGGTCCTGTCCCCCGAGCGCAGCATCCCGGTCCCGGCCCGGCTGAGCTACCGCACCGACGATCCGTACGCCGTCCACATCGCCTTCCACATCGGCTCCGACCACCCCGTGAACTGGACGTTCGCGCGCGAGCTGCTCGTGGAGGGCGTGTTCCGGCCGTGCGGGCACGGGGATGTGCGGGTGTGGCCGACGAAGGTCGCCGGACGGAGCGTGGTCCTGATGGCGCTGAGTTCACCCGACGGGGACGCCCTGCTCGAAGCACCCGCCGCGCAGGTGTCGGCCTGGCTGGAGCGCACCCTGCGGGCGGTGCCCCCGGGCTCCGAGGCCGAGCAGCTCGGTATCGACGACGGCCTCGCCGAGCTGCTCGCGCCCACCCCGGCCGACGATCTCTGGCTGCGCGACCCCTGGCCCTCGGACGAGTCCAAGGACGGGGAGTGAGACGCAGGGGCGCGAGAGGCGGAGGAGGTGGCCGGGAAGAGCTTTCCCGGGTTTCAGAAGAGCTTGCCGGGGTTGAGGATGCCGAGCGGGTCGAACGCCGTCTTGATCGCCCGCTGCATCTCCACGCCCACCGGGCCGATCTCGCGCGCCAGCCACTCCTTCTTGAGGACGCCCACGCCGTGCTCGCCGGTGATCGTGCCGCCGAGTTCCAGGCCGAGGGCCATGATCTCGTCGAAGGACTCGCGGGCGCGCCGGGACTCGTCGGGGTCGCCCGCGTCGAAGCAGACGGTCGGGTGGGTGTTGCCGTCGCCGGCGTGTGCGACGACGCCGATGGTCAGCTGGTACTTCTCGGCGATCCGGTCGACCCCTTCGAGCATCTCGGCGAGCTTCGAGCGCGGCACGCACACGTCGTCGATCATCGTCGTGCCCTTGACCGCTTCGAGGCCGGTGAGGGACAACCGGCGGGCCTGGAGGAGCAGTTCGGACTCGGCCGCGTCGTCCGCCGGAACGACCTGGGTGGCGCCGGCCGCCTCGCAGAGCGCGCCCACGGCCGTCAGGTCGGCGGCCGGGTCGAGGGTGTCGAAGGCGGCGAGGAGCAGGGCCTCGGTGGATTCCGGAAGGCCCATGTTCGCCATGTCGTTGACGGCCTTCACCGTCGTACGGTCCATCAGTTCGAGGAGGGACGGCACATGGCCGCCCTCCATGATCCGGCAGACCGCGTCGCAGGCGGCCGCGGCGGAGGCGAACTCGGCGGCCAGCACGAGCTGTTGGGGCGGCTGCGGCCTGAGGGCCAGAGTGGCCCGTACGACGATGCCGAGGGAGCCCTCGGAGCCGACGAAGAGGCGGGTCAGGTCGTATCCGGCGACGCCCTTCGCCGTACGGCGGCCGGTGGACATCAGGCGCCCGTCGGCGAGGACCACGTCCAGGCCGAGGACGTACTCGGCCGTCACCCCGTACTTCACACAGCACAGGCCGCCGGACGCCGTGCCGATGTTGCCGCCGATCGTGCACATCTCCCAGCTGGAGGGGTCCGGCGGGTAGTAGAGGCCGTGTTCGTTGACGGCGCGGGAGAGCGTGGCGTTGACGACGCCCGGCTCGACGACCGCGATCCGGTCGACCGGGCTGATCTCCAGGATGCGGTCCATCCTGACGAGGGACAGCACGATGCAGCCCTCGGAGGCGTTGGCGGCGCCCGACAGGCCCGTACGGGCGCCCTGCGGGACCACCGGGACGCGCAGTTCGGTGGCGACGCGCATGACGTGCTGGACCTGCTCGACGGTGCGCGGCAGCACCACGACGGCGGGGGTGCCGGCCTCGCAGAAGCTGGCCATGTCGTTGGCGTACGAGACCGTGACGTCCGGGTCGGTGAGGACCGCCTCGGCCGGCAGGCCCGCGAGGAGACGGTCGACGAGGCTGCCCACCGCCACGGTGTCTTCATCGGGTCGGGCTTCGATACGGCTCATGATCACAGCGTCGCACCCGGGGCCATCGGTGTGAACCCCGCCCGCGCGAGGCTTTCCGTGCCGGGGTGGTGGCCGGGTGTGCTCTTCGTATTGGCGCACAGTGAGCCGCATGGAGAGCGGCATGGGAAAAGAGCTGGCCTCGGGTTCGGCGGGCGGTCCTGGGGGTGGCCCGGCGGGCCGTCCGGCGGATTGTTCGGGGGGCGGTTCGGCGGATGGCTCGGCGGATGGCTCGGGGGGCGGTTCGGCCAGGAGGCGGACGGCCGTCGGTGTCGTCGTGGGATGTGCCGTCGTGGGGTGTGCCGTGCTGGGCGGTGTGCTGATGGTGGCGCCCCCTGAGCGCGGCGGGCCGCCGCCGGCGCCCGGTCCGGTGGCTCGGGCCGAGACCGCCGTCGGGGCCGGGGCGCCCGCCTCGCTGCCCGATCTGGTCGCGCTGATCGGGGACCGCGAGGCGCATCTGCGGGCCCATCCGGGTGATGTGCGGTCGTGGGCGGTGCTCGGCGCGGCGTACGCGGAGCGGGGTGAGCGGACCGGCGAGGCGCGGTTCTACCCGAAGGCCGAGAAGGCGCTGCGTACGTCGTTGCGGGCGAAGCCGAAGAAGAACGTGGAGGCGCTCGACGGACTGGCCGCGCTCGCCAATGCCCGGCACGACTTCCGGGCGGCGCGGAAGTGGGGCAAGGCCTCGGTGGCGGCCTCACCGAAGCGGTGGACGGCCTATCCGGCGCTGATCGACGCGTACCGGGGGCTCGGGGAGTTCAAGGCCGCGGACAAGGCGCTGACCAGGCTCGTCCGGCTGCCGTCGGGAGCGGCGGCGCCGAGGGCACGGGTGCTGGCGCGGGCCGCCCTCGTCTACCGCGACCAGGGGCAGCGCGAGGATGCCGCCGCCGCGCTCTGGGACGCGGTGGCGCTCGCCTCCGCTCCGGCCGAGCGGGCGGACTGTCTCGTCGGGGCAGGAGAGCTGGCCTGGGAGCGCGGGGAGCCCACCGAGTCGCTGCGCGCCTTCGAGGCCGCGGTGCGGGCCGATCCCGACGGGCACTCCGCGCTCGCGGGGCAGGGCCGGGCGCTGGCCGCGCTGGGCCGGGCCCCGGAGGCCGTGCGCGCGTACCGGGCCGCGTCGGAGAAGCGGGCGCTGCCTCAGTACGCGTGGGAGCTGGGCGAGTTGTACGAGTCGGTGGGGCTGGGCGACGAGGCGCGCGCTCAGTACGACGTGGTGCGGCAGCGGGTGCGGGCGAGCGCAGCCGGTGGGGTGAACACCGATCTCGTGGCAGGTCTCTTCGAGGCGGACCACGGTGACCCGGAGGCCGCCGTGCGGCTGCTGCGGGACGAGTGGGAGCGGCATCCCTCCGCGGCGGTCGCGGATGCGCTGGGGTGGGCGCTGCATCGCGCCGGGCAGCACGAGGACGCGCTCGTCTTCGCCACGAAGGCGACGGACAAGCAGCACGTGGGCGCGGTCCGCAGCGCGCCCTACGCGTACCACCGGGGCATGATCGAGCGGCGGTTGAAGCTGGAGGGACCCGCGCGCCGCCATCTGGAGGAGGCGCTGCGGATCAGTCCGTACTTCTCGCCGCTGGGCGTTCCGGCGGCGAAGGAGGCGTTGGGGGCGCTGGGTCCGGTGTGAGACCCGTGCCCGTGGACTACAGGTTGCCGCGCTTCTCCTGCTCCCGTTCGATCGCCTGGAAGAGGGCCTTGAAGTTGCCCTTGCCGAAGCCCATCGAGCCATGGCGTTCGATGATCTCGAAGAAGACCGTCGGACGGTCCTGGACCGGCTTGGTGAAGATCTGGAGCAGGTAGCCGTCCTCGTCACGGTCGGCCAGGATCTTCAGTTCGCGCAGGGTGTCGACGGGGACGCGGGTGTCGCCGACCCACTCGCCGAGGGTGTCGTAGTAGGAGTCCGGGGTGTCGAGGAACCGGACGCCGGCCGCGCGCATGGTCCGTACGGTCTCCACGATGTCGTTCGTGTTGAGCGCGATGTGCTGGACGCCGGCGCCGCCGTAGAACTCCAGGTACTCGTCGATCTGGGACTTCTTCTTGGCGATGGCGGGCTCGTTGATCGGGAACTTGACCTTGAGCGTGCCGTCGGCGACGACCTTCGACATCAGGGCGCTGTACTCGGTCGCGATGTCGTCGCCCACGAACTCCTTCATGTTCGTGAAGCCCATGACCTTGTTGTAGAAGGCGACCCACTCGTTCATGCGGCCGAGTTCCACGTTGCCGACGCAGTGGTCGATGGCCTGGAAGGTGCGGTGGGCGGGCGGCTCGACGATCGGGTCCGCGGCCGTGAACCCGGGGAGGTAGGGGCCGTCGTAACCCGTGCGCTCGACCAGGGTGTGGCGGGTCCTGCCGTACGTGGCGATGGCGGCGAGTACGACCGTGCCGTGCTCGTCCTTGAGTTCGTAGGGCTCGGTGACGGGGCGGGCGCCGTGCTCGACGGCGTAGGCGAACGCGGCGCGGGCGTCCGGGACCTCGATGGCGAGGTCGACCACGCCGTCCCCGTGCTCCGCCACGTGCTCGGCGAGGAAGTGGCCCCAGGGGGTGGCGGCCTTGATGACGGAGGTGAGGACGAAGCGGGCGGAGCCGTTCTCCAGGACGTAGCTCGCGGTCTCGCGGCTGCCGTTCTCCGGTCCGGAGTAGGCGACCAGCTTCATGCCGAAGGCGGTGGAGTAGTAGTGCGCCGCCTGCTTGGCGTTGCCCACGGCGAAGACGACCGCGTCCATTCCCTTGACCGGGAAGGGGTCTGCCTGCCGCGCGGTGTCGGGGGTGGTGTGGGTGGTCTGAGTCATGGCCGCAGGCTCTCTCCGTTCCGCAAGGTGCGCAATAGTTTGCGAATCCGCTGGGCAATATGTTCAGTGAATGGCCTACCCCGTCAGGCTTTGTGTACAGGATGACCACCTCGGAGGCCCTCATGGCGATCGATCATCTGGACGGGCGGCTGCTGGTGCTGCTCGCGCGGGAGCCGCGGATCGGTGTGCTGGAGATGTCCCGGCGGCTCGGGGTCGCGCGCGGGACCGTGCAGGCGCGGCTCGACCGGCTTCAGTCGAATGGAGTCATCCGGGGGTTCGGGCCGCAGGTGGATCCCGCGGCCCTGGGGTATCCCGTCACCGCCTTCGCGACGCTGCAGATCCGGCAGGGCCAAGGCACGGACGTACGGGCGCACTTGGCGACCGTGCCCGAGGTGCTGGAGCTGCACACGACGACGGGCGGCGGGGACATGCTGTGCCGGCTCGTGGCGCGGTCCAACGCCGATCTTCAGCGGGTGATCGACCGGGTTGTCGGTTTTGATGGCATCGTCCGGGCCTCCACGGCGATCGTCATGGAGAACCCCGTGCCGCTGCGGATCATCCCGCTGGTGGAGCAGGCCGCGGAGGACGACGACTGAGGCGACGGCGACTGAGGCGACAGTGGGGTGAAAAGCGGGTGAGCTTCTGGGAGTACCTGGGCAGTCGCCATCAGCAGCTCCTCGCCGACGCCTACCAGCACGCCAGCGCCGTCTTCCAGTGCATGGTCGTCGCCACGGTGATCGGCGTGGTGGTCGGTGTCGTCACCTACCGGAGCGAGTGGGCCGGGAGCCTGGCCACGACCACGACGGCGACCCTGCTGACCATCCCCTCGCTCGCCATGATCGGTCTGCTCATCCCGATCGTGGGGCTGGGGGTGCCGCCCACGGTGATCGCGCTGACCCTGTACGGGCTGCTGCCGATCGTGCGCAACTCGATCGTGGGGCTGCGCGGGGTCGATCCCTCGCTCGTCGACGCGGCCACCGGCATCGGGATGTCGCGGCTCGCCCGGCTCCTGCGGGTCGAACTGCCGCTCGCCTGGCCGCCGATCCTGACCGGGATCCGGGTCTCCACCCAGATGCTGATGGGGATCGCCGCCATCGCCGCCTATGCCTCGGGACCGGGTCTCGGCAACGAGATCTTCCGCGGCATCGCCTCCCTGGGCAGCAAGAACGCGCTCAACCAGGTGCTCGCGGGCACGCTCGGGATCATCGTCCTGGCCCTGCTGTTCGACGCCGCGTACGTCCTCATCGGGCGGCTGACCATTCCCAGGGGGATCCGTGTCTGAGCCGACCGCCGGCACCGCGACCACCACCACTGCCGCTGCGACCACCGGCGCGAACGCCACCACCGGCGCCACGATCGAGCTGGAGAACCTCACCAAGCGGTACCCGGGTAGCTCCCACCCCGCCGTCGACAGCGTCAACATGGAGATCAACGCCGGTGAACTCGTCGTCTTCGTCGGCCCCTCGGGGTGCGGGAAGTCCACCACCCTGAAGATGATCAACCGGCTTATCGAGCCCACGGGCGGCCGGATCAGGATCGGCGGCGAGGACGTCACCCACATGGATCCCGTGAAGCTGCGCCGCAAGATCGGGTACGCGATCCAGGCCTCGGGGCTCTTCCCGCACATGACGGTCGCCCAGAACATCGCCCTCGTACCGAGGATGGTGGGGTGGCCGAAGGCGCGGATCAACTCCCGGGTCGAGGAGATGCTGGATCTGGTCGGTCTCGACCCGGGCGAGTTCCACGGGCGCTATCCGCGGCAGCTGTCCGGCGGGCAGCAGCAACGGGTGGGCGTGGCACGGGCGTTGGCCGCCGATCCGCCCGTGCTGCTGATGGACGAGCCGTTCGGGGCCGTGGACCCCATCACCCGTGACCACCTCCAGGACGAGCTGATCCGGCTGCAGCACGAGCTGCACAAGACCATCGTCTTCGTCACCCACGACTTCGACGAGGCGATCAAGCTGGGCGACCGGATCGCCGTGCTGCGGGAGCGGTCGCACATCGCCCAGTTCGACACCCCGGAGGCGATCCTCACCAACCCCGCGGACGACTTCGTGTCCGGGTTCGTGGGCGCGGGGGCCGCGTTGAAGCGGCTCAATCTGTCGCGCGTACGGGATGTGGAGATCACCGGCTATCCGACGGTGACCGTCGACGACCCGCTCCAGGAGATCTTCAACAAGCTGAGGTCGAGCGGTACGAACGAGATCCTGCTGCTCGACCGGCGCGGGCGGCCCTACAAGTGGCTGCGGCGCGGGGACCTGATGCGGGCCAAGGGCTCGCTGGCCCGGGCCGGCACGCTGGTGCACGACACGGTGACCCGGGACGCGACGCTGCGAGACGCGCTGGAGGCGGTACTCATCGACAACGCGGGGCGGGTCGTGGTGACGGGGCGGCGCGGGGAGTACACCGGCGTAGTGGACATGGAGACGCTGATGAACTCCGTACACGAACTGCTGGAGGCCGACCGGCTCGACGCGATGGAGCACCAGCACGAACTGGAGGAGACGCGAGCCGAGCAGACCCATCACGAGCAGGAGGGCACCGCCGGCGGGGAGGCGAAGGCGTGAGGGTCCCGGAGACCGACCACGACACCGGGGCGGACCCGGACGACGAGGGCGCCGGGGCGGGCTCCGGACCGGGCTCCGGACCGGGCTCCGGGTCCGAGGTGGCGAAGGCTCCCCCGGCCGTCAAGTCCCGTGCCTCCCGGGTGACCTGGCAGAAGCTGACCCTGCTGCCGGCCGTGCTCACCGTGGTGCTGCTCACCACCTGGCTCTGGTTCCGGCAGGCGGACCTGGACCCGCTCTCGGAGAACGCGCTGTCCGGCGGCCAGGTGTGGAAGGCGCTGCGGCAGCAGATCGAACTGACCGTGATCTCCACGTTCTTCGTGCTGATCATCGCGATCCCGCTGGGCATCCTGCTGACCCGCAAGGCGTTCCGCAAGGCGACCCCGGCCGCGATGGCCGTCGCCAACATGGGGCAGGCGACCCCTGCCATCGGTCTGCTGGCGCTGCTCGTGATCTGGCTGGGCATCGGGCAGAAGGCGGCGCTGATCGGCATCATCGCGTACGCCGTCCTGCCGGTCCTGTCGAACACGATCGCCGGGCTCAAGGCGAACGACCCGACGCTGCTGGAGGCCGCCCGGGGCATCGGCATGTCCCCCGTGGGCGTACTGGCCCGTGTCGAACTGCCCCTCGCCGTACCGCTGATCCTCGCCGGCGTCCGTACCGCTCTCGTCCTGAACGTGGGCACGGCGACCCTCGCCACCTTCGGCGGGGGCGGCGGTCTCGGCGTACTGATCACGACCGGGATCACCAACCAGCGGATGCCGGTGCTGGTGCTCGGCTCGATCCTGACCGTGGCCCTCGCGCTGCTGGTCGACTGGCTGGCCTCGCTGGCCGAACTGCTGCTCAGCCCGCGCGGGTTGGAGGCGGGGACATGAGACGGCGTACGGGTCTGGCGGCCGCCGGGGCGATGCTGGCGGCCTCGGCCGGGTGCGGGCTGACCAGCGGCTCGCCCATGGTCGACGACGTGGAGCCCGGCTCGATCGGGCAGGGGAAGCCGCTCAAGGGCGCCGATCTCACCGTGACGTCCAAGGAGTTCACCGAGCAGCTGATCCTCGGCGCGATCATGGGCATCGCCTTCGAGGCGGCCGGCGCGAACGTGCTGGACCGCACGGGCATCCAGGGCTCCATCGGCGCCCGCGAGGCCGTCAAGAGCGGGGACGCGGACGGCATGTACGAGTACACGGGCACCGCCTGGATCACGTACCAGGGCAACAGTGATCCCATCACCGACCCGAGCAAGCAGTGGGAGGCCGTGCGCGAGGCCGACCTGAAGAACGGGCTGACCTGGCTGCCCCCTTCTGCCCTGAACAACACCTACGCCCTCGCCATGAACCAGGCCAACTTCAAGAAGTACGGCACGAAGACCCTCTCCGACGTGGCCGCGCTGTCGAAGTCCGACCCGAAGGCGGTCACGCTCTGCGTGGAGAGCGAGTTCGCCAACCGGGCCGACGGGCTGCCGGGCATGGAGAAGGCGTACGGCATGAAGGTGCCCGCCGGGAACGTCACCCAGATGGACACCGGGATCATCTACACCCAGGCGGCGAAGGGGAGTTGCACCTACGGGGAGGTCTTCACCACCGACGGGCGCATCAAGTCCATGAACCTGGTCGTGATGGCGGACGACAAGAAGTTCTTCCCCAACTACAACGTGGCTCCGGAGATCAACTCCAAGGCCCTGAAGAAGTATCCGGCGATCGCGCAGGTCCTCGACCCGATCACCAAACGCCTGAACAACGACGTGGCGCAGGAGTTGAACGCGCGGGTGGACGTGGACGGGGAGGATCCGCACTCGGTCGCGCTGGACTGGATGAAGGACGAGGGGTTCGTGAAGGAGGGCTGAGCGGGGGCTCTCCCGGGGGAGTTCCGGTTCGGCTAGCAGCTCGGGACCGAGCCCTGGTCCTTCTCCAGGGCCACCAGGGCGGTGATCGCGCCCTTCAGAGTGGTCACCGGAATGAGGCGGAGCCCCTTCGGGAGGTCCGTCCTCGCGTCCGAGCACTCCGCCTTCGGGACCAGGAAGACGGTGGCGCCGTCGCGGCGGGCGGCCTGCGTCTTGAGGGCGACACCGCCGACCGCGCCGACCTTCCCGTCGGCGTCGATCGTCCCGGTGCCCGCGATGACACGGCCGCCCGTGAGGTCGCCGCCGCTGCCGTCGCCGTCCAGCTTGTCGACGATGCCGAGGGAGAAGAGGAGCCCGGCGCTGGGCCCACCGACGTCGGCGAGCTTCAGGGTGACCTTGATGTCGTCCGACTGCTCACCGAGGTGGTTCAGGGCCGCCTCGGTGGCGGTGTCCTGGGACTTCTTCATCTCCTCGGCGTTGTGCTCCTCGATCTCCTTCACGGTGTCGCCGCTCGGGTACACGGAGTCGCGCGGCATCACCGCCTGATCCGTACGGAACCAGCCGTCGAGCACATCACCCAGGCTCACGTCCTGGTCGGGGCCCGTCGCCTCGATGGTCGTCATCCGCAGCTGGCCGCGCGTCTTGTGGGTGTCCGCACCGGTGATCGTGATGACCGGCTCGCCCTTGTTCTCGCCGAGGACGTTCGCCGTCATCCCGGGCTGCGCCACCGAGAAGGGCAACGGCGCGAACACCGCCGTGGCGAGCAGGGCCACGACGGGAAGGGCGCAGACGGCGACGGCCTGGGGGCGCGTGAGGCGAGAGAGCACGGGATCAATCTAACGCGAGGCCGATTTCCGGCCGGGGGCCACCCACGGATCACGGGCTGGGCACCCTTTCCTCAGGAGCTGCGGGAAACCGCGCGCTTTTCAGGGGTGCGGGGAACTGCGCGACCAGCCCCCACCACCCCGCAGACGACGTACGACCTCTCCACGGCACCCACCGCACCCCTGGCCCCGCGCTCCCTCTGAACCAGGTTCACCGCAACGCCTCAGCCACTTCCTTGGCCGCATCGACGACACGCGGCCCCACCCGCTCGGGCACGGCATCGGCAAGCATGACCACCCCCACGCTCCCCTCCACCCCGGTCACCCCGAGCAGCGGCGCGGCCGCCCCACTGGCGCCCGCCTCCAGCTCCCCGTGAGTGAGGGTGAAGCCCGGCTCCTCCGCGGAAGCGGCCCGCGCGGCGAGGATCGCCTTGCCGGCGGCCCCCCGGTCGAGCGGATGACGGAACCCGGCGCGATAGGCCACGTGGTAGTCGGTCCACGTCGGCTCGACCACGGCGACGGCGAGCGCCTCCGCACCGTCGACCAGCGTGAGATGGGCGGTCGCCCCTATGTCCTCGGCCAGCGAGCGCAACGCGGGCAGCGCGGCCTCGCGGACCAGCGGATGCACCTGCCGCCCGAGCCGCAGCACACCGAGCCCGACGCGGGCACGGCCGCCCAGGTCACGGCGTACGAGGGCGTGCTGTTCCAGCGTGGCGAGCAAGCGGTACACAACGGTCCGGTTGACTCCGAGTTTGTTGGACAGCTCGGTGACGGTCAGACCGTGGTCGGTGTCGGCGAGCAGTTTGAGGACACGCAGTCCCCGGTCGAGCGTCTGGGAGGTCTCCGCGGTCACGACGCCCACTCCTTAGTGGTGAGAGTCGACGGCCCCCTACGCGGCGGATGCGTCACCGGTCCCATCGGCGACGCGCGTCAGAGGCCGCCGGTTCGGCAGCGTCCCGGGCTCTCCCGGGCGGGCACCGGCTGCGCTCCGCGGCGGCGCTGCCACGGGGCGTGTGCGTAGCGGGACAGTAGCGAGCTGGTTCGCTCAGCGGAAGTCTCCGTCCAGAATCCGGGCGTTCGCAGGTACGGACCGGGTTCGGTTACCCGGAGTTAGGTTCACTTTCGCCCTGATATATCCGGCGCACACCACTGGGCGTGCACGAGCCCTACACAGAGCGCGCACACGCATGAGCGCCGGTGTCGTCACGACACCGGCGCTCACGTGGACGTACCCGGCTCGCGTGGACATACCAGACTCACGTGGACGTACCCGGGCTCGCGAGGGCGTACCCGGGCGGGCGGGGCGCGGTCACCGCATCCGGGTGGCCCACTCCTGCACCTTGGCGATGCGCTGACGCAACTGCCCGGCCGTGGCCTCCGCGCTCGGCGGCCCGCCGCACACCCGGCGCAGCTCGGTGTGGATCACACCGTGCGGCTTGCCGCTCTGGTGGACGTACGCGCCGACCATCGTGTTGAGCTGCTTCCTGAGCTCCAGCATCTCCTTGTGGGAGACCACGGGCCGTCGCTCGGCGGGCAGTTCGAGAAGGTCCGCCTCGTCGTCCGGCTTCTTGCGGCTGTGCGCGATCTGCCGGGCCTGCCGCTTCTGGAGCAGGAGTTGGACCTGGTCGGGCTCCAACAGCCCGGGAATCCCCAGGTAGTCCTGCTCCTCCGCGCTCCCCGGATGGGCCTGCATGCCGAACTCGGCGCCGTCGTAGAGCACCCGGTCGAAGACGGCCTCGGACTCCAGGGCCTCGAAGGAGAACTGCTCCTGCTCCCCGGTGTCCTCGTCCTCCTCCCGGTTCGCCTCCTCCATCTCCTTCTCGGATTCGGCGTACGGGTCCTCCTCGCCCTCCTTCTTGGGCTTGTCGAGGGCGTGGTCGCGCTCGACCTCCATCTCGTTGGCGAAGGTGAGGAGGTCGGGGACCGTCGGCAGGAAGACGGAGGCGGTCTCGCCGCGCCGCCTGGACCGTACGAAACGGCCGACGGCCTGGGCGAAGAAGAGCGGCGTGGAGATGGTGGTCGCGTACACGCCCACCGCCAACCGGGGCACGTCGACGCCCTCGGACACCATGCGGACGGCGACCATCCAGCGGTCGTCGCTGTGGCTGAACTCGTCGATGCGGTTGGACGCGCCCGTGTCGTCGGAGAGGACGAGGGTGGCCTTGCTGCCGGTGATGTCCCGGATGAGCTTGGCGTAGGCGCGGGCGGACTCCTGGTCGGAGGCGATGACGAGGGCGCCGGCGTCCGGGATGCCCTTCCTGACCTCCGTGAGCCGCTGGTCGGCGGCGCGCAGCACGCTCGGCATCCACTCGCCGCGCGGGTCGAGGGCGGTGCGCCAGGCCTGCGAGACCGCGTCCTTGGTCATCGGCTCGCCGAGCCGGGCGGCGATCTCGTCCCCCGCCTTCGTACGCCACCGCATGTTGCCGCTGTAGGAGAGGAAGATGACCGGCCGCACGACGCCGTCGCCGAGGGCGGATCCGTAGCCGTAGGTGTAGTCGGCGGCGGACCGCCGGATCCCGTCGTTCCCCTCCTCGTACGTGACGAAGGGGATGGGGTTGGTGTCGGACCGGAAGGGCGTACCGGTGAGCGCGAGCCGGCGGGTGGCGGGCTCGAAGGCTTCGAGGCAGGCCTCGCCCCAGGACTTGCTGTCACCGGCGTGGTGGATCTCGTCGAGGATCACCAGGGTCTTGCGCTGCTCGACGCGGTTGCGGTGCAGCATGTGCCGCACGCCGACACCGGCGTACGTGACCGCGACGCCCTGGTACTCCTTGCTGAGCGGCCCCGCGCTGTACTCGGGATCCAGCTTGATCCCTATCCGTGCGGCCGCCTCCGCCCACTGTTTCTTCAGATGCTCGGTCGGCGCGACCACGGTCACCTGCTGCACGACATGGTGGTGCAGCAGCCAGGAGGCGAGCGTCAGCGCGAAGGTCGTCTTGCCGGCTCCGGGTGTGGCGACGGCGAGAAAGTCACGCGGCTGCTCCTGGATGTACTTCTCCATGGCACCTTGCTGCCAGGCACGCAGCTTGCTGGCCGTGCCCCAAGGGGCGCGCCCGGGAAACGCGGGTGACAGATGGTGCGAGGAGGTGGCACTGGCGGCGGTGGTAGTCACGGTCTCCGTGGGGTGGTTGAGCGGCTCGGCTACGTATGACATCGGCTGCGTATGACAACCGGGCCACCCTACCGGCGCCCCGAGGGCGTCAACGCGCGGACGACGCGGGGTCACCCTTGGATGGGACTCAGGTCACAGAGAACACCGCCGAACACCGTCGGACGGGTGCGGCTTGTTCTCGTCGGCGGAGGGCGGGACTCGCCGGGTCCGGTGACCACGCGACGCCCTCCGTGCTCAGCGGGACTCCGTCCGCAGCCGCGTGGTCACCCACGCCCCCACCAGCGCCACCCCGGCCATCGGCAGGAACACCGCGGCGAAGGCGGCCGGATGGCCGCCTGAGGCGTCCGTGGCGGCGTGGGTGACCGTGCCACCGCCCAGGGCCGCGAAGGCAGCGCCACCGGCGGCCAGGAGGAGGACGTTCGAGAGGCCGTCGGATATCTGGAGGGCGGCGGAGTTGGTGCCGGCCTCCTCGGGCGCGGAGAGGTGGAGCAGGAGGACGCTGGTGGAGGAGATCACCAGGCCCATGCCGAAGCAGCCGAAGGCCCAGGCCACCGCCACCGTCCACACCGGCACCCCGTCGATCAGCACGCTCGGCGCGGCCGCGATGGAGGCCGCGGTCAGGACCATGCCCAGCATCATCAGCCGGTCCCGGTACGGTTCCACGCGCGCCCTGGACTGCACGAAGGAACCCAGCGCCCAGGTGCCCCCGCCCGCCGCGAGTGAGAATCCGGCCAGCGTCGGCGACAGCCCGCGCTCGGTGACCAGCATCAGCGGCACGAAGGACTCGGCCGCGATGAAGGACCCGGCGGCGATCCCGCGCAGCAGCACGACGGACGGCAGCCCGCGCGCCGCCAGGTAGGTCCCCCTGGGCAGCAGGCCGAGCACCGCCGGGATCAGCAGGGCGACCCCCGCCACGGCCGGGACCACCGACAGCCACCTCAGGTCCTGCGCTCCGTACTGCAACAGCCCGGCGCCCAGCGAGATGCCCAGCGCCAGCCGGATACGCCGCCGGTCGAAGGGCGCGGCCACGGCGCCCTCGGCAGGGCCGGACGCCCGTCGCCGTATCTGTGGCAGCGCGAACGCCAGCGGCAGGAGGACGAGGACCGGTATCCCGACGAACACCCAGCGCCAGCCGAGGTGTTCGGTCACCGCCCCGGAGGCGAGCGGCCCGACCACGGACGGGATCACCCAGCTCGCCGCGAACGCCGCCATGATCGACGGCCGCAACCGCTCCGGATAGGCCCGCCCCACGACCACGTACAGCGCGACGATCACCAGCCCGCCGCCGAGCCCCTGCACGGCCCGCCCGAGGATGAACAGCCACATCACCCCGGCCGTCCCCGACAGCAGCAGCCCCGCCGCGAACGCCCCGATCCCCGCCGTCAGCGACCCCAGCGGGCCCGCGCGGTCCGACCACTGCCCGGCCAGCACCATCCCGAACAGGCTCGTCGTGAAGTACCCGGAGAACGCGAACGCGTACAACGAGACCCCGCCCAGTTCCCGCGCCGCCACCGGCATTGCCGTTCCTATGGCAGTCGCCTCGAAGGCGATCAGCAGCACGACGGACACGATCCCGATACTCAGCGCCCGGTGAGCGCATCCGAGGACACCCTCGCGGGCGTCGGCCTCGGTCGCCGGGATCTGTGCGGTCGGTGCGGCCGGTGTCGCAGGGCCGGCCGAATCAGCCAGGCCGGCCGGGCCGGCCGGGGTCTCAGCGACGCCGATGTCGCTCGGTTCCAGGGTGGTCATGCCCGCCAGAGTAAGGGGCACGACTGACATTGACCCCTGTCGGGAGACTGGACCTCCCCCGGGACCTTGGTCGTACGACCACCCCTACCCGACCTTCCTTCACCCTCCCCCCCACCCCGTCCCCGCCCCCTCCCCGCCTCCTTTCATGAACGCCGTGTGGCAGTCCCATTGCAGCCCCGCCCCGTCCCTTGAGCCCCTGCCGACAGCGCCCTACGGTCGACACAACGAGTCCGGATCACCGGTTGACTGAACACCGGAACCCCGGAACCCCGGACTCAAGCTTGGCCGTGTGCCCGAGTGGCTTAGGGACTCGCCTGCAAAGCGAGGCACGTGGGTTCGATTCCCGCCACGGCCTCTGTTCGGTGTCGGGGTCGGTCGCTGTCAGGCGGTCGGCCCCGACGCGTGTGTGGCGGCCGTGCGCAAGACGCGCCTGCGGCGGCCGTACGCGACTGGTTCAGGCGGGGGCGCCCCTCCGTGCACGGGACGGGCTCACAGCACCCCGCCCGCCTCGTCCTGGAACAGTTCCGTCCAGTAGTGCCAGTCCGCCTGGGAGGCGGAGCCCGTGGGGTCGACCGTCGACAGGGTCTGCGTCATCGTCGTGGCCAGCTGGTCGTAGGCCTCCGTGGTCAGTTCGTGGGACAGGGTGCCGTCGATGGCCTTCTCGCGGTGGAGCAGCCAGAGGGTGAAGGCCAGTGTGGAGACGTCCGTGTTGAGGGCGTGCAGGGTGGCCTCGGGCTCGCTCCAGTTGAGGACCGCGCCCGTCGAGCCGTCCACGACCAGGCTGTTGTCCTCGATGAGGTGACCGAGGCGTATCAAGTGGTCGGATCCGTCGGGGAGTTCGGCGGCGGTGTACTCGCCCGGGCGCTCGTCCTCGTAGTACTCGGCGAGGGTCGGCAGCGGGACGTCCGTGTCCAGCTGGAAGAGGAAGCCGTCCTCCGGCAGGCCCGTGTCGCGCAGGAAGCGGCGGGTCGGCTCGTGCGCCAGCGCCGCCGGGAAGTCGACGTCCTCGAAGCGCACGACCCGGCCCTGGCCGAACTCCTGGTCCAGCAGCCGGGCCGGCAGGTCCAGGGTCAGGGTCTCGTCGGCGGGCGGGCCCGCGACCAGGGCCAGTGGGCGGATCAGCGCCGCCATCCGCCAGAACGGCGGAACCTCGCCGCCGGTGCCCTCCTCGAACACCGCGAGCAGTTGCCGTGACATCGCGGCCACGGCCTTCGGCCCGAACCGGCCCTCGTAGGAGGCGAACCGGCCGCTTCTGGCCGCCATCTCCTCCGTCGCCGCCACGAACTCCGTCAGCGCCTGGAGCGAGGGGGCGAGCGGGCGACGGTCCATCAGGTCGGGGCGGTCGTGGAGGAAGTACGTGCTGGAGACCTCGCCCGTCGCTCCGTCGAGCAGCACCGACTCCGTCTCCGCGTCGGCGGAGCCGCCACGCAGTGCGCCTATCACCAACAGATCCCGCAGGTCGTCCGCGAGCAGGTCCGGGTCGCCGGTCGAGTCCGCCACCGTCCGGGGGCCGTCCGCGCGCAGTGCCTCGAAGGTCAACAGGCCGCCGTCGCCCGGCAGTCCGGGGCCCGCCAGCCAGCGCCGCGTCGCCGCGTGCGTGACGTACGGGTCCAGTTCGTCCTCGGTCAGGGTGATCGTCCTGATGCCGGTGTCCGTCGTGCTCATCGTTCCCCCGCGCATGGTTGTTCACAGTCCCCCGGCAGGACCGGACCGGGCGGCACGCTCAGGGAACTCCACGGGAACACGCGTATGGGACCCGTGGACAGACTCACGGAAAACGCATGGAGAACCCGTGGAGGATGCCCCGCCGCCCAGCGGTCCTCCCCACTGCCCAGAACACTACGCGGCACCACTGACAACGCCCCGGCACCGCCGTGACCAGCGGATTGCCGACAGTGACCGGCCGTAGGCGGACCTCAGCTCGGCCGGATCCCGACCTCACCTCAGCCGAAGGACCTCAGCCGAAGTACACGCCGCCCGCGACGACCACGACCGCCGCCACCACGAACACCAGCACCCACAGCATCAGTTTCCCGACGCCCGGCCCCGGTTCGTAGCGCGGCGGCTCGGGCGGGGTCACTGCGTCGCCGTCACCACGGCCGCCTGCGGCCTTATCGGCAGCCGGTTCACCGGACGCCCCGTGGCCGCCCGTACCGCGGAGGCGACCGCGGCCGGGGACGTGACCACCGGCACCGCGCTGACCGCCTTCGCTCCGAAGGGCGCGACCACGTCACGCTCCTCGACGAGCTTGACGATGCGGATGTCGGGGGTGTCGAGGGCGGTCGGCAGCGAGTACCCCGTGAGGTCGGGGTGGCGCACAAGACCGCGCGCGGTGCGCAGGTTCTCCGTGAGGGCGACACCGATGCCCTGGGTGACTCCGGCCTCGATCCGGGAGGCGAGTTGCGCGGGGTTCAGCACCCGCCCGACGTCCTGGGCGAGCGCCATCTCCACGACGCGCACCGAACCCAGCTCGATGTCGACGTCGACAACCGCGCGGACCGCGCAGAAGGCGAGCCCCACGAAGGCGTCGCCCTGGCCGGTGCCGTCGAGCGGTTCGGTGGGGTGCGGGCGACACTGCGCTGTGGCCCACAGCTCCTTGCCGTCCATCGCCTCCGTGACGGTGGTCGAGAGGACACCGTCGTACGAAGTGATCTTGCCGTCGGTGATCTGGAGGAGTTCGGTGGACATCCCGAACTTGTGGGCCAGGGGCTGCAGCAGCTGCGTACGGACCATCTTGGCGGCCCGTTCGACCGCGCCGCCGGACACCCAGGTGTGGCGGCCGCGGCAGCTGGGCCCCGCGGGGGGCTGGTCGGTGTCCACGGAGGCGACGTGCACCTCTTCGATGCCGAGCGTCTCCTGGACGATCTGCCGGGCCAGCGTGGTGAAGCCCTGGCCGGTCTCCACGGCCGCGCAGAGCACGGTGGCGATGCCGTCGTGGACCTTCACGGTGGCGGTCGAGACCTCGTCGGCGCCCTCGGCGCCGAGCATGTGGACCATGCCCAGGGCGTAGCCGACGCCGCGCCGTACGGCACCGGGTTCGCCGGCACCCTCGGGTCCGCCGGGCAGCAGCCACTCGTCCTCGGGCGTGTCCTTCGGGAGCGCGGGCAGCGGGAAGTCCTGTACGGCCTGCAGCAGTTCGGCGACCGGGGCGGGGCACGTCACGGTCTGCCCGGTGGGGAGCACGTCCCCCGTGGCCATGGCGTTGCTCAGACGCAGTTCGGCCGGGTCGACGCCCAGCTTCTTCGCGAGCTTGTCCATCTGGGCCTCGTAGGCGGCGCACACCTGCATGGCGCCCTCGCCGCGTACGTGCCCGGAGGGCGGGTTGTTGGTGCGGACGGCCCAGCCCTCGATGAAGGCGTTCGGGACGACGTACGGGCCGCAGGCGAAGGAGACGGCGGCGGCGAGGGCCTCGGACGACGTGTCGGCGTACGCGCCCGCGTCGAGCAGGATCTGCGCCTCGACCTTGACGAGCTTGCCCTCGGCGTCGGCGTGATGCCGGTAGCGCAGGAGCGTCGGGTGCCGGTGAGCGTGCCCCAGGAAGGACTCTTCGCGCGTCGCGGTCAGTTTGACCGGACATCCGGTCTTCATGGCAAGCAGCCCGAGAGCGAGCTGGAAGCTCTGGTCCTCGCGGTCGGCGGTGGCGCCGGGCACACCGGTGACGACGACCTTCACGCGCTCCGGTTCCAGGCCGTAGCAGGCGGCGGCCGTGTCGCGGTCGGCGTGCGGGTCGGTGGACGCCACGTAGAGCTCGACCCCGCCGTCGGGGCGGGGCACGGCGAGGCCGGCCTCCGCGCCGATCGGGGCCGGGTCCTGGCGGCCGATGCGGTACAGGCCCTCGACGACGATCTCGCCCGCCGCGTCCGGGTCGCCGTGGCGCAGCGGGATGTGGCGGATCAGGTTGCCGTCGGGGTGCAGGGGTTCGGCCTCGAATGCCTGCTCCGGGTCGGTCACCGGGTCGAGTGCCTCGTACTCGACGATGACGGCGGCCGCGGCCATGCGGGCCGTGTCGGGGTGGTCGGCGGCGACGGCCGCGATGGGCTCCCCGTGGTGGCGTACGACCTCGGAGGCGAACACCGGGCGGTCGGCTCTGCCGCGGCCGTGCAGCGCGGTGCCTGGCACGTCCTCGTGGGTGATGACGGCCCGTACGCCGGGCATCTCACGCGCGTGGGTGGTGTCGATGGACAGGATGCGCGCGTGCGGGTGCGGCGATCTGAGGACGGCGGCCCACAGGAGGCCCTCCGCCCACAGGTCGGCCGCGTACGGGAAGGTGCCCTCCGTCTTGGCGCGTGCCTCCGCGGTCGGCAGGGACACGCCGAGGCCGTGGGGCAGCGGCTCCGGGGCGGTGCCGGGCTCCGCGGTGGTCGCGGTGGCGGTGTCGTTGCTCACGCCTGGCCTCCGTCCTGGCCGTACGGCTGCTCATGCTGCCGTGGGGACTCGAACGCGGACGGGTTGACGCCACCGGCGCCGGGGCCCGCCTGGTGCGGGATACGGGCATCCGCAGAGGGCACAGAGCCCGCGGCGTCCGCGCTGTCCGCGGACGCGTGGGCCTCTCGCTCGGACACGACCTCGCGTACGGCGTTCAGGACGCCCCGGTAGCCGGAGCAGCGGCACAGGTTGCCGCACAGGGCCTGGCGCGTCTCCAGCTCGGTGGGCGCCGGGTTGCCCTCCAGGAGGTCGTGCACGGTCATCGCCATGCCCGGGACGCAGAATCCGCACTGCACCGCACCGCACTTGGCGAGCGCCCGCTGGACGTCGGAGGGCTGCCCGTCGGCGGCGAGCCCCTCGACGGTGCGCACCTCGCTCCCGGCGGCGGTCACGGCGGGCACCAGGCAGGACGCCACGAGCCGGCCGTCCACCTGCACGTTGCAGGCCCCGCACTCGCCCTGTGAACAGCCGTCCTTGGCGCCCGCGAGACCGAGGCGCTCGCGCAGTACGTAGAGCAGCGATTCGCCGATCCAGGCGTCCGTCACGGGCCGTTCGACGCCGTTCACCCGCAGGACGTACGACGCGAGGGGGTGGTCGTTGTGCGCGGGCGTACCCGGGGTGTCGTCGGCCGCGGGTCCCTCGGCGGCGTCGGCAGGTGACTCGGCGGGGTTCTCCGGAGAGTGCGCCCCGGGCTCGGAGGCCGGTTCGTCGGCCCGTTCCGGGGGGCCGTGACCGGCCGGTGCCTCACCCGGCTCGTCGCGCATCGTGCCTTCGCGCATCGATTCTTCGCGGTCCACGGAGACCGCGATCTCGTCGGCGTGCTCTCCGGAGACGTCGATGATCTCGGCCGCTTCGATCTCCGCGGCGCTGGGCCCGACGCTGCCGTGCTCGGCCTGGGCCGCGGACTCCTCGGCGGGCGACTGCTGTCCGGGACCGGGCTGCTGGGCCCAGGGCTCGTTGGCCCAGGGCGCCGCCGCTCCGCCCGGCAGGGTGGCCGGAGGGGTCCCGCCCCACTGCTCGACCAGGGCCGAGGTCGTGAACTCGCCGGACTCGTCGGGCAGATCACCGTCGGCGACGGGAATGGACCACTGTCCGGTCACGTCCTGGCCGGGCGCGCCCTGGTCCCCGTGACCGCCCTGTCCGCCCTGTGCGGGGTCGTCGAAGGTCCACTGGCCGGTGGCCCCCGGGTTGTACGCGAAAGCGTCCTGGGCGCCCTGCCGGTGCTCTTCGGGCAGGGCGTTGGGGTCGGGCCACTGCACGGGCTGCGGCTGCCCGCCCTCGGGGCCCTCGGGCGGCGCGCCCCATGCGCCGGGCGCGGCCGGGTCGGTCCCGTCTTCCGCGGCGGGCGAGGGCGTTATCGGCGGCGGTACGTAGCCGTGGCCGGGCGCGGCGAGCGGCGAGTCGGCCAGGAGTGCGTCGATGCCCCCTTCGGGGAGCTTGACGAAGGCGGTGGCGCCGTCGTCGTAGTCGCCCTGGGGCAGCGGGTCCCAGCGGCTGCCCGACTGGGGGCCGCTCTCTCCGTGCTGGTCGTCGGTCACGAAAGTGCCCTCCCCAGTGCTCGTCGGGCCAGCGCGGCGACGGTGCGCCGCAGGTGCAGTACGGCGGGTGGCAGTTGCTGGACGGAGCCGTCCTCGGCGGGCGCGGGGTCCGGGATGCAGGCCGCGGCGACGTACTCCCCGAAGGCGTGCAGCGCCTCGGGCACGATCGCGCGGTTGTTGTCCCAGTCGATCAGCGAGGCGACCCACTGCTCGGCGTCCAGGGGCCGCAGCGGCATGGGCGCTATGGCGCCCACGGCGCACCGCACTCCGCGCCTGGCGGGGTCGAGGACGAGCGCGACGGACGCGATGGCGCGCCCGGGCCCGGTCCGTCCGGTCGCCTTCAGGAAGACCTGCGGGGCGTGCAGCAGCGGCACGCGCACGTACCCGATGAGTTCGCCGCCGCGGAGCATCTCCATGCCCGCGAGCAGGTGGGAGACGGGGATCTCACGGCGGGCGCCACCCGGGCCCGCGATGATGAGCGTCGCCTCCAGTGCGGCGAGCACGGGAAGCGCGTCCCCCGTGGGGGACGCCGAGGCGATGTTGCCGCCGAGGGTGCCCGCGTTGCGGATCTGCGGCGGTCCCGCGGCTCTCGCGGCGGCCGCGAGGGCAGGGATGAGGGCGGCGAAGTCGGGGCGTCCCATGCGGGCGTGGGTGAGGCCCGCGCCGAGGAGCGCGTGGCCGTCCTGGTACTGCCAGCCGCGGATCTCGCTGATCCGGCCGAGGCCGACGAGCGCGGCGGGCCGCAGTTGCCCGGAGTTGACGGAGGCCATGAGGTCGGTGCCGCCGGCCACGGGAACGGCCGCGGGCATGGCTGCGAGAGCCGCCACGGCCTCGTCCAGCGAGGCGGGCAGCGTCACGGCCTGCGCCGCCTGCGGTGCGTGCGTGGTCAAACCGGCTGCCCCTTCCCGCTGCCCCACCTGGTCCCACCTGTGTTGCCGTACGGTACGTGCTGACAGGGCGGACGTGGCAACTCTGGCACATCTTCCCCGCCCCTCGACGCGGGGGTCCGCTAGGAGGCATTCCTACCCCCACCAGCGGATGGTCCGTTTTCGCACCACATCGCCCGTCAGCGCGAATTGGCAGTCTTCGATGGCCCTTGGGGGCCTTTCTCCTTGAGGGTCACCGTCCCAGGGCAACCGCTTCGGACGACACCCCTTGGGAGGCACCTCACACGTTCGGGGGCGCTCCCTCGATCGGGCGTCCGAGCACTCCTGGACGCTGCTGCCACGGCAACGGCCCGGTGGGCGGCCGGTAGGAGACTCCGA
Organism: Streptomyces sp. NPDC033178; assembly: GCF_055577685.1. Classification (NCBI taxonomy): domain Bacteria; kingdom Bacillati; phylum Actinomycetota; class Actinomycetes; order Kitasatosporales; family Streptomycetaceae; genus Streptomyces; species Streptomyces sp. NPDC033178. The sequence continues at coordinate 114,272 of NZ_JBVIPT010000012.1, read as the reverse complement.
GGGCGTCAAGTCGCCCGTAGTGGGCGCCCATCCGCCGCTCGAAGTCGGCGAAGTCGCGCTCCGCGGGGTCGGGCAGTGCGCTCCAGGCGACCTCGGCGAAGGCCGCGAGCCGGGGGAACGCCTGGTAGTCCACGCGTGTGCGGTCCTCCATGACCTCGGTCCACAGGTTGGCCTGGGTGCCCAGGACGTGCCGCGCCTGATCGGAGGTCAACTCCGGTGGAACGGGCTCGAAGCGGTAGACGTCCTCAAGGGTGCGTACGAACCCGATCGGCACCGGCTCGTCGGGGCCGCCGTGCTGACGGTGGTCCAAGTAGACCTGCTGCTCGGGGCACATGACGACGTCGTGGCCCGCCCGCGCGGCCGTGATGCCGCCCCGGTAGCCGCGCCACGAGGACACGGCGGCGCCCGGGGCGAGGCCGCCCTCCAGGATCTCGTCCCAGCCGATCAGCCGACGCCCGCGCGCGGCCAGCCAGTTGTCGAAGTGCCGGATGAACCACGCCTGGAGTTCGTCCACGTCCGCGAGTCCGAGGTCCACGATCCGTGCCTTCGCGGTCGGCGACGCCTCCCACTGGTCCTTGGCGCACTCGTCGCCGCCGACGTGGACGAACTCCGAGAAGGCGACCGCGTCCGCGGGGAACAGGCCGAGGACTTCCTCGAAGACGCCCTCGTAGAAGCGAAGGACGTTGTCAGTGGGGGCGAGTACGTTTTTCGAGACGCCCCAGGTGTCCCAGACGGAGAGGGAGGTCGTGTCGATGACGTCGGTGTTGCCGAGTTCCGGATATGCGGCGATGGCGGCCTGCGAGTGCCCCGGGATGTCGATTTCGGGGACGACGGCGATATGCCGCTCGGTGGCGTAGGCGACGATCTCGCGGATGTCGTCCTGGGTGTAGAAGCCCCCGTGCGGCTTGTCCTCCCAGAGGGGCGAGGCGCGATGGCCGAATTTGGTGCGCGCCCGCCACGATCCGGTCTCCGTGAGCTTCGGGTACCGCTTGATCTCGATACGCCAGCCCTGGTCGTCCGTGAGGTGGAAGTGGAAGACGTTCAGCTTGTGCGCCGCCATCAGGTCGAGATAGCGCAGGACACCGTCCTTGGGCATGAAGTGCCGCGAGACGTCGAGCATGAGGCCGCGCCAGGCGAATCGCGGGGCGTCCTGGATCTCGGTTTCCGGCAGCGCCCAGCCGGTGCGCCTCAGAGGGGCGCGCCGGAAGGCGTCAGGGCCCAGCAGCTGCCGTAGCGTCTGGGCGCCCCAGAACACCCCGGCCGGGCCGCCTCCGGTGACGAGGGCCCGCCGGTCGCGGACCGTGATCCGGTAGCCCTCGGGCGGCAGTTGCGGGTCGAGGCGTAGTTCGACGGAGTTCTCCGCCGCGTTTCCGGGCGGTCCGGGTTCGCCTTCGCGCAGGGGAAGCCCCGTGGCGGCGACGAGCACCGCGCGCAGCCAGCGTGCCGTGCCGTCGGTCTCCGGCCCCGCGGTGAGGGTCGTCTCCTCGTCGAGCGGGAAAACGCCGTCGCCCCAGGTCGACGTGGTCAGCGGCCCGGGAACCAGTTCCGTGGTGGTCATGTCTCAGTCCTTCACCGCGCCGCCCAGTCCGGAGACCAGCCGTCGCTGTACGAGTACGAAGAAGATCAGTACCGGAATGGTCATCACCGTGGACGCGGCCATCACACCGCCCCAGTCGGGGTCGTCGGGCTTGTAGAAGACAAGGAGTGCCATCGGCAGTGTGGACTGCGAAGTGTCGCTGATGATGAAGGACTTGGCGAAGAGGAAGTCGTTCCACGCGGAGATGAACGAGAACACGCTGGTGGCGACGAGCCCGGGAAAGACCAGCGGGAAAAGGATCTGCCACAGGAACCGCGTCCTGCTCGCCCCGTCGATGTAGGCGGCCTCCTCCAGCGCCTCCGGGACTGCCTTCACAAAGCCGCGCAGCATCCAGATCGCGAAGGGCAGCGAGAAGGCGATGTGCGGCAGGATCAGCGCGCCCAGCGTGTTGAGCTGACCGAAGTCCCGCATCTGGAAGAAGAGGGGGATCGTCAGGGCCTCGACGGGCACCATCTGCGCGATCAGGAACATGATGAGCAGGGTGGTGCGGAAACGGAAGCGGAATCGTGTCACGGCGGTCGCCGCGAGAAACGCGATGAGCGCCGAGACGGCGACCACGGTGACCGCCACGACGAGGCTGTTGAGGAAGTACCGGCCGAATTCCTGCTGCCCGAAGACGCGTCGGAAGGAATCGACCGTCGGGTCCAGCGTCCAGGGCCGCGGCTCGGTCGACTCGATCTCCCCGGCGGGCTTGAAGGCGCTGAGCACCATCCAGTAGAGGGGGAATGCGACGACCGCCGCGATCAGCAGTGCGGATGCCTCGGCCGCCAGCCGCCACGGCCGCTGTACGGAACGGCGTACGAAATCACGTACAAAGCCTTCTGTTTTCACGGGACTTGCGGAACTCACAGCTCCTCCCCCTGCCTTCTGATCAGCCTCAGATATACGAGCGTGACGGCGAGCAGAATCAGCAGCATCACCACTCCGATCGCCGAGCCGAGGCTGTACTGGGAGGACGCGAAGGCCTTCTGGTAGGCGTACACGTTCAGTACGAGGTTCTGGCCGGCGATGCCGCCGCCGCCCGTCATGACGTAGATCTGCGTGAAGACCTTGAAGTCCCAGATGACCGACTGGATGGTGACGACCACGAGGATCGGCCGGAGCATCGGGGCGAGCACCGAGCGCCAGATCCGCCACTGGGAGGCGCCGTCCAGGGACGCGGCCTCCAGCACTTCGGCCGGTACGGCGCGGATGCCGGCGTACACCGTGACCATCACGAACGGGAAGGAGCACCAGACCACTTCGAGCAGGACGAGGGCGAAGGCGCTGTAGCGGCCGTACGTCCAGGAGTGGTCGCCGAGCCCGAGGATTCGGTTGACCGGACCGAAGTCGGGGTCGAAGAGGAGCAGCCACACCGTCGACCCGGTCACCGCGGGTGTCGCCCACGCGCCGAGCGCGGCCAGCATCAGCGCGAGCCGCGGCACGGCACGGACACGTGTCAGGAGGACGGCGAGCGCGCAGCCCACCGCGAGCGTCGACACCACACACGCGGCGGCGAACAGCACGGTGGCCAGCAGGACCTGCCAGAACTGCGGGTCCCCGAAGAGGGTCGCGTAGTTCCCGAACCCCTGGAAGGTGGCCGGCTCCCCGCCGCTGACCTGTGCCTGCGTGTACTCCAGGAACGAGATCAGCCCGAGCTGGTAGACGGGGTAGACGAGCAGCCCGCCGATGACGACGAGCGCGGGGGCGAGGTAGAGCCAGGGCGTCCATCCGCCCCGCGCGAGCGGGGACTTGCGGCCGGTGGCCGCTCGTCGGCCCGGCCGGGGCGCCCGGCGGGCGGCCCCGGCGGGCGCCCCCTTCATCGGCTCGGACCCCGCGGCCCGACGGGTCTCGGTGCGGGCCGCGACCGGGGCCGCGGCCCCGGAAACACCCGCGCCGGGACCGCCGGCCCGCCCGGAGGCGGCCGTGGCCGCCTCCGGCACAGCCGCGGAGGCCGGTTTCCCGGCCCGCTCCGCCGGGACATCGTGGCCCGGCGACGGGCCTGAGCCGCGCAGCGGACGGTTCGTCATCCGGCTCACCCCGCGGAGCTGAACGCGGCGTTCATCTTCTTCGCCGCGTCCTTCGAGGCCGCGTCCACGCTCTTACGCCCGCTGACGACCTCCTGGAACATGGTCGGCAGTACGAGGGACGCGTCGATCTGGGACCAGGCCGGCGAGGCCGGGACGAACTTGGCGCCCGCGCCGAGGGTCTTCACGAAGGGCGCGACGAACGGCTCGCGCTTGGCGACGTCCTGGCGTACGTCCGTGAACGTCGGCAGGAAGCCCATCGCGTCGAAGAGTTCGTCCTGCGTCTTCTTCGAGGCGAGCTGCTCCATCAGGTCGACGGCGAGCGTGCGGTGCGAGGTGCTGTTCAGTACGCCGAGGTTGTTGCCGCCCGCGAACGCGGGAGCGATCTCACCGGACTTCACGCCGGGCAGCGGCACGACCGCGTACTTGCCCTTGACCTTCCCGGCCTCGATCGCCGCGTGGCTGAAGTCGCCGCCGATCGCCATGCCCGCCTTGCCCGAGGCGAACGCGGTGACGGTGTCGTTGCCGCCCATGCCCGCGCACTTGGCGGCCGGACAGTTGTCGTCGCCGAACAGCGAGGTGTACGCCTTGATGCCCTTCTGGGCGTCCGCGCCGTCGATCGTCGAGGCGTACGAGCCGCCCTTGCCCTCGGCGATCTCGCCGCCGTTGGACCAGATGAACGGCATCGCGCCGTACGTGTAGGCGCCGCCGACCGCGAGCCCGTACAGGTCCGGCTTCGCCTGCCGGATCGCCTTGGCGGTGCTGATCAACTCGGCCTGGGTCTTGGGTACTTCGAGGCCCAGCTCCTCGAACACGTCCGTGCGGTAGTAGAGGGCGCGGACGCCGACGAAGTACGGGGCGCCGTAGATCTTGCCGTCGACCGTGACGGACTGCTTGGCGGTCGGGTCGGTGTCCTTGGACTCGTTCCAGTCCGTGAACTCCTTGGTGACGTCGGCGAGCCCGCCGTCCTTGACGTAACCGGCCGTGTCGGTGTTCCCGTACTCGATGATGTCCGGCGCGCTCTTGGGGTCGTTGAAGGCGGCCTTGATCTTCTCGGCGCGGGTCTCGACGGGGATGTACTGGACGTCGACCTTCGTGCCCTTGTGGGCCTTCTCGAAGGCGGCGACGACACCGTCGACCACCTTCTCCTTCGGTGCGGTGTCGACCTCCTGGAAGAGCCACACCCGCAGGGTGCCGCTCTTCTCGTCCTTGCCCCCGGAGTTGTCGGAGGACTCGGGGGCGCAGGCGGTGGCCGTGAGCCCGGCGACGACGAGCGCGGCTATCGGGGCGGCCATTCGGGCAGAGAGTTTCGAGAGCTTCACGGGGCGTCCTCCGGGGGAGCGCGTTGCAGCACGTGCAATGGTGGTTTTGCGCTGCACAACACGTCGGAGGCTATGGAGTACATGAACACGGCCACAAGAGGTCTCAACCACTCTGTGACCACTCGAAGCACTCCGTGCAACGAGTGGCTCGTACACGGGCAGTGCAAAGGCCCCGGAAGCGCCCAAAGAACGCATCCGGGGCCCACGGTCACGACAACCTTGCCCGCCCACCGGAAGGTTGGACGGCCGGAACCGCCGACAAGGCACCACGCGGCGCTGCACCACCCGGCCCGGCGCCACTGCGCCCGGCGGCACCCCGCGCCCGGCGGGAGGTCACCGGGCGGGAAGTCACCGGAGGTACGCCGGGGGCGTTACTTCTTGTCGCCGCCGCCCTTGCCCTCGTCGCCGCCGGCGCCCATGGACTCGTAGATCTCCTTGCACATGGGGCACACGGGGTACTTCTTCGGGTCGCGGCCCGGCACCCACACCTTGCCGCAGAGCGCCACGACGGGCGTGCCGTCCAGCGCGCTCGCCATGATCTTGTCCTTCTGGACGTAGTGGGCGAAGCGCTCGTGGTCCCCGTCGCCGTGCGACGTCTGCGGCGTCGGCTCTACGAGGGTCCCCGTCCCAGTGCCTCGCTGGGGCTGGGTCTCAGGCTCAAGAGTGCTCATAGACGCAAGAGTACTGAAGCCGGGAGGCATCAGTTGAGCGAAGGGTCGTCCGGGTACGTGGCCACCATCGCCAGCTCGTTGCGCTGGCGGCGCAGCACCTCGCGCCACAGCCGTTCCGGAGAGGGCGAGGAGACGTCTCCCGGCTCCGACTCCACCACGTACCAGGCGCCCTCGCCGAGCTCGTCCTCCAGCTGTCCGGGGCCCCAGCCCGCGTATCCGGCGAAGATCCGGAGCGAACCGAGGGCCGAGGCCAGCAGCTCCGGCGGGGCCTCCAGGTCCACGAGCCCGATCGCCCCGTGCACCCGCCGCCAGCCCAGCGGAGCGCGCTCCCCCGACACACCCCCGGGGATCACCGCCACACCTAGCGCGGAGTCGAGCGAGACCGGGCCGCCCTGGAAGACCACACCGGGCTCGCCCGCGAGGTCCGCCCAGCCCGAGAGGATGTCGCTCACATCCACCGGTGTGGGGCGGTTGAGGACGACACCCAGGGAGCCCTCCTCGTCGTGGTCGAGGAGCAGCACCACCGCACGGTCGAAGTTCGGGTCCGCCAGGGCGGGCGTGGCCACGAGCAGTCGCCCTGTGAGCGAGGACACCTCGGTCATGCGAGACATGATCCCGCATCTTCCCCGTGCGGGGGGAGGCAATACCCGTACCCGGGTGAATGCAGCTCAGGGCGTACAGATGCAGGTGGAGCGCACGCCCTCGCCGGTGACCCCGTGTGTCCGTTTAGGAGCGGTTCGTGTTGTGGCAAAGCTATGACGTCCCTGGGGCCCCCTTGGGCTTACTGAACGGGGGTAGGCGGCCATTACGCTTGCTTCTTCGCCCCTGTCCAACCAACCGGAACGCGAGATACATGACCGTCAACGGCTCAGACGACGTACTCCTTGTCCACGGCGGAACCCCGCTGGAGGGCGAGATCCGGGTCCGCGGTGCGAAGAACCTCGTACCGAAGGCCATGGTCGCCGCGCTGCTCGGTAGTGCTCCGAGCCGACTGCGCAACGTCCCCGACATCCGTGACGTGCGGGTCGTACGCGGGCTGCTGCAGCTGCACGGTGTGACGGTCCGTCCGGGCGAGGAACCGGGCGAGCTCGTCATGGACCCGTCGCACGTGGAGAGCGCGAACGTCGCGGACATCGACGCGCACGCGGGCTCCTCGCGTATCCCGATCCTCCTCTGCGGTCCGCTCCTGCACCGCCTCGGGCACGCGTTCATCCCGGGCCTGGGCGGCTGCGACATCGGCGGCCGGCCGATCGACTTCCACTTCGAGGTGCTGCGCCAGTTCGGCGCGACGATCGAGAAGCGCGCGGACGGCCAGTATCTGGAGGCTCCGCAGCGGCTGCGCGGCACGAAGATCACGCTGCCGTACCCGTCCGTGGGCGCGACCGAGCAGGTGCTGCTGACGGCCGTCCTCGCGGAGGGCGTGACGGAGCTGTCGAACGCGGCCGTGGAGCCGGAGATCGAGGACCTGATCTGCGTTCTGCAGAAAATGGGCGCGATCATCGCGATGGACACCGACCGCACCATCCGCGTCACTGGTGTCGACAAGCTCGGTGGCTACACCCATGCGGCCCTGCCGGACCGCCTGGAGGCCGCCTCGTGGGCTTCCGCGGCCCTGGCGACCGAAGGCAACATCTACGTCCGCGGCGCCCAGCAGCGCTCGATGATGACGTTCCTGAACACCTACCGGAAGGTGGGTGGTGCCTTCGAGATCGACGACGAGGGCATCCGCTTCTGGCACCCGGGCGGCCAGCTGAAGTCCATCGCGCTGGAGACGGACGTCCACCCGGGCTTCCAGACGGACTGGCAGCAGCCGCTCGTCGTCGCCCTCACACAGGCGACCGGCCTCTCCATCGTCCACGAGACGGTGTACGAATCCCGCCTCGGCTTCACCTCCGCGCTCAACCAGATGGGCGCGCACATCCAGCTCTACCGCGAGTGCCTCGGCGGCTCCCACTGCCGCTTCGGCCAGCGCAACTTCCTCCACTCGGCGGTCGTGTCGGGCCCCACGAGGCTCCAGGGCGCCGACCTGGTCATCCCCGACCTCCGCGGCGGCTTCTCGTACCTCATCGCCGCGCTGGCGGCCCAGGGCACGTCCCGCGTCCACGGCATCGACCTGATCAACCGCGGCTACGAGAACTTCATGGAGAAGCTCGTGGAGCTGGGGGCGAAGGTCGAGCTGCCCGGCAAGGCGCTCGGCTAGCGGGAATCATCCCGGCCGGCGCCTCTCGGCCCGGCCGGGCACTGTTCGGCCCGGCCCGCTTTCGAGGCCATCGGCAAGCGCAACAGCGATGGGGCGGCACCCGGGATCCGGGTGCCGCCCCATCGCACTTACTACTGCCTACCTACCTGCTACTACCTGCCGAACACCGTCCCGCGAGGTGTAGACGGCAAGGTCACTTGCCCTTGGCGGCTTCCTTGAGCTTGCTGCCCGCGGAGACCTTGACGCTGTAGCCGGCGGGGATCTGGATCGGGTCGCCGGTCTGCGGGTTCCGCGCGGTGCGAGCGGCACGGTGGGTGCGCTCGAAGGTCAGGAAGCCGGGGATGGTGACCTTCTCGTCGCCCTTGGCGACGATCTCACCGACGGTCTCGGCAAAGGCGGCCAGAACGGCGTCGGCGTCCTTGCGGGTCACCTCGGCACGGTCGGCCAGCGCGGCCACCAGCTCACTGCGGTTCATGTTGTTACTCCCGTGTTCTTCTTGCCGTTGAGGCGTGCCACGCGGCGGAGCCGCATATTGGGCACGTCGAAGCCGATGCTGCCAGGTTCCTCGGCGGTCCCCGGACCCGGGTCCGAGGCCGGACCCTCGCGCCCGAAGACGCATCCTGCCCCCACCTGCGGCGGGAAAGCCAATCCGGCACCCCTGGGAGTCACACGAAAAGCGCCACGGCCTCGAATTGGTGACGCTCCGTCGGTTCCCGGCAGCGGACCGCAGGGCCTGAATGGCCTGGTGGGCCCTCAGGGACTGAGCCATGGCCGCCACCCTAGAGGCGGCCTGACGCCCCACGTCCGGCGACGCGCCGGTACGGGGGGCGGGTGGCAACCGTCACAGTCGCCACCGGACGAGGTATTTCCCCGCCCCCGCCTCCCCTACCCAGTCCCGTCACTTTCAGGGGCTCCGCCCCCGAACCCCCGCTCCTCAAACGCCGGAGGGGCTGAAATACCCAAGGGGCGCGGGGAACTGCGCAATCTTTCAGGGGCGCGGAGCGGGGGCCGGGGCGGCAGCCCCCAGGAGTGTCGGGCCGGCGCTCAGGCCGTCGCGCCCGCCGCCTTCGCCGCGGTGCGGACCGCCCCGGCGACCGCGCCCGCGACCTTGTCGTTGAAGACGCTGGGGATGATGTAGTTCGGGTTGAGCTCGTCCTCGGTCACCACGTCCGCCAGGGCGGTTGCGGCCGCAAGCATCATCTCCGTGTTGACCGTGCGGGACTGGGCGTCCAGCAGGCCACGGAAGACACCCGGGAAGACCAGCACGTTGTTGATCTGGTTCGGGAAGTCGGAGCGGCCGGTGGCCACGACGGCGGCGGTCTGGCGGGCGATCGCCGGGTCGACCTCGGGGTCGGGGTTCGCGAGCGCGAACACGATGGCACCCTCGGCCATGGTGGCCACGTCGTCGCCGTCCAGCACGTTCGGGGCCGAGACGCCGATGAAGACGTCCGAGCCGCGCACGGCCTCCTTGAGCGTCCCCGTGACCCCTTCGGGGTTGGTGTTGTCGGCGATCCACCGCAGCGGCGAGTCGGCGGCGGCCTTCACCAGGTCCTCACGGCCCGCGTGCACCACACCGTGGATGTCGGCGACGACGGCGTGCTTGACGCCGGCGGCGAGCAGCAGCTTCAGGATGGCCGTACCGGCCGCGCCCGCGCCGGACATGACGACCCGGATGTCGCCGATCGCCTTGCCGGCCACGCGCAGCGCGTTCGTGAGGGCCGCGAGCACGACGATCGCCGTGCCGTGCTGGTCGTCGTGGAAGACGGGGATGTCGAGGGCCTCACGGAGGCGGGCCTCGATCTCGAAGCAGCGCGGGGCCGAGATGTCCTCAAGGTTGATACCGGCGAAGCCCGGGGCGATCGCCTTGACGATCGCGACGATCTCGTCGGTGTCCTGGGTGTCCAGGCACAGCGGCCAGGCGTCGATGTCGGCGAAGCGCTTGAAGAGCGCCGCCTTGCCCTCCATGACCGGCATGGCGGCCATCGGGCCGATGTTGCCAAGTCCCAGGACCGCCGAGCCGTCCGTCACGACCGCGACGGTGTTGCGCTTGATGGTCAGCCGGCGGGCGTCCTCGGGGTTCTCGGCGATCGCCATGCACACGCGGGCCACGCCCGGGGTGTAGATCATCGAGAGGTCGTCACGGTTGCGGATCGGGTGCTTGGACTGCATCTCGATCTTGCCGCCGAGGTGCATCAGGAACGTACGGTCGGACACCTTGCCGAGCGTCACGTCCTCGATGCCGCGCAGCTGCTCGACGATCTCGTCGGCGTGGGCGGTGGACGACGCCGCGATGGTGACGTCGATCCGGAGCTTCTCGTGGCCGGAGGCCGTCACGTCGAGGCCCGTCACCGAGCCTCCGTGGGACTCCACGGCCGTGGTGATCTGGGAGACCGCGGTTCCGCTCGCGGGCACCTCCAACCGGACCGTAATCGAGTAGGAGACGCTGGGCGCCGTTGCCATGGCCGACTTCCTCTGCTTTCACCGGGGTACTGCGAGCGCTACTGGTTCGCGGGTTTGCCGTCCGATCGTCGCACCTACCGCGGAGTACGTGGTAGCCGCCCTGGATTGCGAACGTTTTGTTCTCAATCAAAGAGAGGCCCCTGTCACTGGGTGACAGGGGCCTCTCGTCCGCTCACGACATGTCGTGAGCGGAATTCGTTCAATGACACCGACCCGCCATGCTCGCCTCGCGGCAAGTGGTCGCTCGTAGCGACGAAGGTTGGGCCCGGGGGCTTGGATCGGGCCGGTGCCACACCAACCGTAACAAACGATCCCCGTAAGGCAATTCCCGTACCGGAGGTTCACAGAGAAGGTTCTTCGGGCGAGGTCCGGTCCGGCTCGCGGGGCGGACCGGAGCCGGACCGCGAGCCGGGGCCCGGTCAGTCCCGCAGCAGGTCCGGCACCCCGTTCGCGTCCGGTTCGTCGCGGTCGGCCGAGACGACGGTGAGCTGCTGGGTGGCCCGGGTCAGCGCCACGTACAGCACGCGCAGCCCGGCCGGCGACTCGTCGGCGATCTCCGCCGGGGAGACGACCACCGTGGCGTCGTACTCCAGTCCCTTCGCCTCCAGGCTGCCGAGCGCCACCACGCGGTCGCCGAGCCCGGCGAGCCAGCGCGCGGCCTCGGCGCGGCGGTTCATGGCGACGACGACACCGACCGTGCCGTCGACCTGGTCGAGCAGCCGCGCGGCCTCCTCCCGCACGGTCTTGGCCAGGGAGTCCCGCACCACCGCGTACCGCGGCCGTACGCCCGTGGAGCGCACCGCGGACGGCGAGGTGGAGCCGGGCATGGCCAGGGCCAGGACCTTGGCGGCGAGCTCGGCGATCTCGGCCGGGTTGCGGTAGTTCACGGTGAGCGTGAAGCGGCGGCGCGGGCGCGTGCCGAGGGCCTCGTCACGGGCCTCGGCGGCCTCGTCCGGGTCCGACCACGAGGACTGGGCGGGGTCGCCGACCACCGTCCACGTGGCGTGCCGTCCGCGGCGGCCGATCATGCGCCACTGCATGGGCGTGAGGTCCTGTGCCTCGTCGACGATGACGTGCGCGTACTCCGTGCGCTCCTGGGCCAGCCGCTCGGCCCGCTCGCGCTGCGTCTCCTCGCGTGCGGGCATGAGCTCCTCCAGGCCCGTCAGCTGGTCGAGCGGGTCGAGGTCGCGCTTCCTGCGGGGGCGGGCCGGCGTGCCGAGGATGGCCTGGAGCTCGTCGAGCATGGCCACGTCGTGCACGGAGAGGCCGTCCCGCTTGAGGGAGCGGGCGACCCGCCGTACCTCACCGGGGTTGAGGATCCGCCGCGCCCAGCGTCCGAGCCGTTTCTCGTCGGCCATCGCCTCCAGAACGGCACTCGGTGCCAGCTCGGGCCACCAGGCGTCGACGAACGCGATGAAGCTGTCCTCGGAGCTGACGTCCTCGTCGAACGAGGAGCGCAGCTCGGCCGCCAGCTCGGGGTCCGTGTGCCGGGTCCCGGCGCCGGACCGCGCCCAGAGGGCGTCGAGCAGCAGCTTGCGGGCACGCGGTCGCAGCAGGTTCACGGGGGCGGTCCCGGAGAGCGCGTTCTGGCGGATCCGGTCCAGCTCGGGCGCCTCCAGCTCCAGCCGGCGCCCGAAGGCGACGACCCGGAGGCGGGTGGTGGATGTGGCGGAGGGGGCTTGAGACTCGTCGTCGAAGCCGTCGGAGTCGGCGAAGCCGTCTTCCAGGTCGCCGAACGCGAGCTGACCGGCCTGACCGTTGTGGCCGTTGCGGCCGGCCTGACCGTTCCGCCTGCCGCGCGCGGGCGCCCGGCCGGGCCCGCCCGGCGCCTCCAGTGCCCCCCGCGCCGCCTTCCGCAGCACCTTGAGCATCCTGTACGAGCCCTTGGCGCGGGCCACCGCCGGTGAGTCGTACAGCGTGGCCTCGGCGCCGTCGACCAGGGAGCCGACCGCGCGGATGGCGACCTGGCCCTCCTCACCCAGGGACGGGAGGACGCCCTCGGTGTACGCGACCAGCAGGGGCGTGGGCGAGACGATCAGGATGCCGCCCGCGTACCGCCTGCGGTCCTGGTAGAGCAGGTAGGCGGCCCGGTGCAGGGCGACCGCGGTCTTGCCGGTGCCCGGCCCGCCCTCCACGTACGTGACGGACGCGGCGGGTGCCCGGATGACCATGTCCTGCTCGGCCTGGATGGAGGCGACGATGTCCCGCATGGTGTGGCTGCGGGCCTGGCCGAGCGCGGCCATCAGCGCGCCGTCGCCGATCACCGGCAGTTCGCGGCCGGAGAGGGAAGCTTTCAGCTCCGGGCGCATCAGGTCGTCCTCGACCCCGAGGACCCTGCGGCCCTTGGAGCGGATGACCCGTCGGCGTACCACCCGGCCGGGGTCGACCGGTGTGGAGCGGTAGAACGGCGCGGCCGCCGGGGCCCGCCAGTCGATGACCAGCGGCGCGTAGTCCGAGTCCAGGACTCCGATACGGCCGATGTGGAGGGTCTCCGCGATCTCGGCGGTGTTGTCGGGCCGTACGGCACCCTCGGCGGGTTCCACCGCCGTGTACGCGCCGTCCGGGCCCTTCTTGCCGTCCTTGCCGCGGAGGAGGTCGATCCTTCCGAAGAGGAAGTCCTCGAACTCGTTGTTCAGGCGGTTGAGGTGGATCCCCGCCCGGAACACCTGCGCGTCACGCTCCGCGAGTGCTCCGGGTGTACCGACCTGGCCGCGCTGGGCGGCGTCGTTCATCAGGAACTCCGCCTCGTGGATCTTTTCCTCAAGGCGCCGGTACACCCGATCCAGGTGTTCCTGCTCGACTCCGACCTCCTGGTCGCGCACGGAGTCGCCCACCGGATCGAACGCCGTTTCCTGCTGAACCTGAGCGGCCACCGGGCCCCCTTCTGACGTGCATGGCAGCCGTCAACCGTACGCGAAGGGGAGCCCGTGAGGCTACGTTTCCGCTCTTGATCGCCTACACGTCGACCTCGACCAGCTTCTTGCCGTCGAAGGTCATGACCTCGAAGTGGTCGATGTCCTCGGGGTTCATGGCGACGCCACCGTGTACGTAGAGCGGGTTCTTGGCCTGCTCCGTCGTGGCGTTCTTGATGCCGTAGCCCCACTTCGGGACCGCCCAGGTGGTGGCCGTCTCCCGCTCGCCGTTCTTGCCGACGGCGATGAGGGAGCACTTCTCGGGCCCCTTGACGTTCTTCAGCTCCAGGACCGAATGGGTGCCCCAGGCCTTGCCCTCCATGCCCACCACGGCGCTGACCTTGGTGCTCGGGTCCGTGGCCTTGACCTTGTCGGTCATGTGCGTGAACGCGTCCTTGGCGGGACTGGCGGACTGCAGGGGCTTGGCCTCCTGGGTCGTCTCGCCGCCGGTGGCCGCGATCGCGGCGATGGGGCCGCCGATGATCAGCGAGGCCGCGAGCCCGAAGAAGAGGCGTCGGCTTCGCTTGGCGCGCACGCGACGCTCCACGACCTCGCCGACCAGCCGGTCCGCGAGCTGTGGGCTCGGTCGGGCGGAAAGCGACTCACCGATGGCCGGTGTGCCCTGGGCCGCGGGCAGATCCGCCAGGGCCGCGAGCATCGGCTCCATGCCGGCGAGTTCGTCGAGTTGCTGGCCGCACCACTCGCAGGTCGCGAGGTGCGCCTCGAAGGCGGTCGCTTCGGCGTCGTCGAGGATGCCGAGCGCATAGGCACCAACCGTCTCGTGCACATCGCCCTGCCCTTGCGAACTTTGCATGGGTCCAGGACTACCCGTTCCGTATCCCCCGTATGTGCTCATGCCGTCACCCCCCGCTCCTCCAGTGCGAGCTTCATCGAACGCAGGGCATAGAACACCCGTGAGCGCACCGTGCCGCTGGGTATCCCCAGGGTTTCGGCGGCCTCGTTTACGGTACGCCCCTTGAAGTACGTCTCGACCAGTACCTCCCGGTGGGCGGGGGTCAGGTCGTCGAGCGCGTCAGAGAGTGTCATCAGCCACAACGCCTTGTCGATCTCGTCCTCCGCGGGAATGACCTCCAGCGGCGACGGGTCCACCTCCTGCGGCCGGGCCTGCCGGCTGCGGTGCCCGTCGATGACGATGCGCCGAGCGACCGTCACCAGCCAGGGGCGTACCGAACCGGTAGCTCGGTTGAGCTGCCCGGCGTTCTTCCACGCACGGATGAGCGTCTCCTGTACGACGTCCTCCGCGCGCTGCCGGTCCCCGGCGACCAGCCGCAGCACATAGGCGAGCAGAGGCCCGGCGTGTTCACGGTAGAGCGCACGCATCAGCTCCTCGTCCGGCTCCGAGGGCTGGGACATACGATGTCGGGCCCTCGGCAATCGTTCATCGGCCACGGCGGAATCCTTGCGCACGCCTACCTCCGGTGTCCGGGGGATCCCCCAGTCGGTCGCTCATCCCGGGATACGGGCGCAGGCGCGGCTGTGTTCAAAGTGACGGGCATTCTTTGTGAGGAGAGTGTGGGGAAGTTGGGGGCTCTCCTTCACGGAGGAACTCTAAGCCCGCGCGAGGGCTGCTCTGCGCCGGTGCCTGGCAACGCGTTCGCGGTTTCCGCACACCTCACTGGAGCACCACCTGCGACGACGCCCTCTGGACGTATCCAGGTACACGATGGGGCAGTTGTCTCCCTCACACTGCCGAATGCTCGCGCGGGCGGCCGGATCCGTCAGCAGCTCCACCGTGTCACGGGCGATGGCCGCGAGCAGCGCGGCGGGGGCCGGCGGGCCGTCCAGGGCGCGTACGAGCGAGCCGCCCGCGTCCCACACCGCGTGCGGCACGGGCGGTGCGGGGCGGGCGAGTTCGTTCACGCGGGCAAGCGCGATGCCGAAGGGCCGGGAGTCCCGGGAGGGCTCCGCACGCACCAACTGGCCTATGTGGCCGCGTAGTTCGCGAAATCCGACGAGCCAGGAGGAGTCGACGGGGGCGAGCGACGTGCCCGCCGGGACGAGTCCGGATCCGGTGATCCAGGCCCGCAACGGCTCCGCCGAGTCGAGCCGTTCCTCGGGGTGCGTGGTCGCCAGGAGATCGAGACAGATCCGTCCGGAGTCGAACCGCAGCTCGTACGGGGCCGTGGCTGTGGCCGTGCCCAGTGCCATGTGCCTGTCACCGCCTTGGGGTTGCCGCCATGCGGGGCCGGTGAGTGGTCGTGAGTGGGGGTACGGGAGGGGGCCGTGCAGGGCCCGTACTCCCTACAGTGCCTTCCCCCGCGCGCGGCGGGAAGCCCCGCGCCGGGCCGTACCCTCCCTCGCGCCGCCCGGCCCTCCCGGCTGGACGTCCGCTTATGCGGGCGCGAGTCCGAAGCATGTCGTCCGCCGGGACCCGCCGGTTGACTGAAAGACATGGCAACCACCACAGAGAGCAACAAGGGGCGGCGTTCGACCGCCGGGGGTGTACTGGTCGCGGCCACGGTCGTCACGGGTCTGGTCGCCGGGCTCTTCTACGCGTACGCGAACAACGTGATGCCGGCGCTGGCCCGCAGCGACGACCGCGTCTACATCGAGGTCATCCAGAACATCAACGACGTCATCCAGAACCCGGTGTTCCTCCTGAGCTTCAACGGCGCCCTGCTGCTCACGGCCTTCTCGGCCTGGCAGTTGCGCGGCTCGCCACGGGTCCGGGTGTGGGTGTTCGCGGCACTCGTCGTGTACGCGCTCGCGTTCCTGGTCACCGTCGTCTTCAACATCCCGCTGAACAACGAGATCATGGACGCCGGGAATCCGGCCACGACGGCCGATCCGGCCGCCGTGCGCGAGAAGTTCGAGGACCCGTGGGTGGCCTGGAACGTCGTACGGGCCCTGCTGCACATCGTGGCGTTCGGCCTGCTCGCGCGGGCTCTGGTGCTGTACGGGCGCCACGGCCGGAGCGGTCGTCAGTCGTCGCCGTACTTGGAGTCGGCCACCGGGTCGAGCGCCAGCCGGTAACCGCGCTTGACGACCGTCTGGATGAGCTTGGGCGCCCCCAGTGCCGTACGCAGCCGGGCCATCGCCGTCTCCACGGCGTGCTCGTCCTTGCCGGCGCCGGGCAGGGCCCGCAGCAGTTCGGCGCGGGCCACCACCCAGCCGGGCCGCCGGGTCAGCGCGCGCAGCAGCGACATTCCGGCGGGCGGCACGGGCCGCAGCATGTCGTCCACCAGCACGGCGTGCCCCCGGATCTCCACCCGGTGACCTGCGATCGGCAACGTTCGCGCCCGGGACGGCAGTTCCTGACACAGCACCTGTACGAGGGGGCCGAGCCGGAAGCGCTCCGGTTGGACCGTGTCGATGCCCCTGGCCTGCAGCGGCAGCGCGGTGACCGGGCCGACGCAGGCGGGCAGCACGTCGTGGTTGAGGGCGGCGAGCAGTTCGGGCAGCAGTCCGCGGTCCTCGGCGCGGCCGAGCAGCGAGGCGGCGGCCGGGGCGCTGGTGAAGGTCAGCGCGTCCACACCGCGGGTGACCGTGGCGTCGAGCAGCCGGTCGACGGGCGCGATGTCCTCCGGCGGCATCCACCGGTACACGGGCACGCCGACGACGTCTCCGCCCGCGGCACGCAGCGACTCGACGAACCCGGGCAGCGGCTCACCGTGCAGCTGGACAGCGATCCGGCGTCCTTCGACTCCCTCCTCCAACAGCCGGTCGAGCACCTCGGCCATGGATTCGGAGGACGGGGACCACTCCTCGGTCAGCCCCTGGGCCCGTATCGCACCTTTGACCTTGGGTCCGCGGGCGAGCAGCTCGACTCCGCGGAGCGTGTCGAGCAGGTCCTCCCCCAGCCCCCACCCGTCGGCGGCCTCGACCCACCCGCGGAACCCGATCGCGGTGGTCGCGACCACGATGTCCGGGGCCTCGTGGAGCAGTTGCTTGGTCGCCGCGAGCAGCTCGCTGTCGTCGGAGAGGGGCACGATACGAAGGGCGGGCGCGTGCATGACGGCGGCGCCGCGCCGCTGGAGCAGGGCTCCGAGTTCGTCGGCACGGCGGGCGGCGGTCACACCGACGGTGAACCCGGCGAGGGGGCCGTGACCGGGCCGGTCGGCTCGCTGCTCGGTCGGCTGCTCGGGTCGCTGTTCAGACCGCTGCTCGGGTCGTTGCTCAGGGCGTTGCTCTTCGTACATGGCTCTCGTCCCGCTCGAGTGGTGTTCGTCCTGCGTCACCCGCTGGGTTGGGGCGTACCGCGTGGAGCCTCCGTGGTGGGGCTCCCGGTCCCAGGGCCGGTGCCTCCTGCTCCGGGGCGTCGGCTGCACGCCCTATTTGCCCGCATCATGGCGGATGACCGAGCCTGTCAATCATGCGTGACAGGCTCGGTTCCGCTTGATGTCATCCGTGTTACGTCACACTTCCGCGTAGCTGAGCTGCGGCTTCGCCTCGGAAGCGGTCACCGCCGGGGACTCGGCGGCCGCCGGGCGGCGAAGGTATACGGCCCAGGTGACCCCGAAGCAGACCGCGTAGAAGGCGAGGAAGGCGACGAAGGCCCCGGTGCCGGATCCCACGCTCAGGAACGACTGCCGGAAGGCGAGGTTGATGCCGAGACCGCCGACCGCGCCCACGGCCCCGATGAGCCCCATCGAGGCACCGGACAGCCGCCGCCCGTAGGACGCGGCTTCCTCCCCTTCCAGCCCCATGGCGACGGCCTTGGCCTGGAAGATGCCGGGGATCATCTTGAACGTGGAGCCGTTGCCGAGCCCGGTCAGCACGAACAGCACGATGAACGCCGTGGTGAACAGGGGCAGGGACTTCTCCATGGAGGCGACCACGATCACGGCGGTCGCCGCGCCCATGGCGACGAAGTTCCACAGGGTGATCTTCGCGCCGCCGTACTTGTCGGCGAGCCAGCCGCCCACGGGCCGGATCAGCGAGCCGAGCAGCGGCCCGATGAAGGTGACGTAGGCCGACTCCAGCGGCGTACGCCCGAACTGCGTCTGAAGCACGAGCCCGAAGGCGAAGCTGTACCCGATGAACGACCCGAACGTCCCGATGTAGAGGAAGGACATGATCCAGGTGTGCGGGTCCTTCACGGCCTCCTTGGCGGCACCGGTGTCGTTCTTCACGGACGTGATGTTGTCCATGTACATCGCGCCGAGAACGGCGGCGACGACGATCAGCGGAATGTAGATCCCGAGCAGCACCCGCGGACCGCCGCTGGCCCCGATGACGGCGAGCGCGACGAGTTGCACGACGGGCACGCCGATGTTGCCGCCCCCGGCATTCAGCCCAAGAGCCCACCCCTTCTTCCGCAGCGGGAAGAAGGAGTTGATGTTGGTCATCGAGGAGGCGAAGTTGCCGCCTCCCACACCGGCGAGCATGGCGCACACGAGGAAGGTCCCGAAGGACGTCCCCGGCTCCATCACGATGAACGCCGCGATCGTCGGGACGAGCAGCATGCTCGCCGCGATGATGGTCCAGTTCCGGCCACCGAAGCGCGCGACCGCGAAGGTGTACGGCACCCGCACGATGGCGCCGACCAGCGTGGCCATGGAGATGATGAAGAACTTGTCGGCCGGGGTGAGCCCGTACTCGGGCCCCATGAAGAGCACCATCACGGACCACAGGGTCCAGATCGAGAACCCGATGTGCTCGGAAAGAACCGAGAAGAACAGGTTGCGCCGGGCGACCTTCTCCCCCGTCTCCTTCCAGAACGTCTCGTCCTCCGGGTCCCACTGCTCGATCCAGCGGCCCCCCTTGCGCGGTGCGATGCTGCTGCTCGGGGCTGTCATCTCACGCCTCCACAATTTCTCCGGCTGGTCCACCCGAAGGTAGGGACGACTCGTTTCCGGCCTGTGGCAACGGGTGACCGCCCGGGAACGTTGCTCTCACCCCGGGGCGGGGGGCGCGGTGAGGGTTTTTTCGGGGGGTGGGGGGTTTCTACTGGTGAGGGGGGTGCCAGGGGGGCGTGTCGGGGGGCACATAGGGAGCGGCTTGGGTACCACCGCACGGGCCCAGGACCTGCTGGCCAGGGTACGGGGCGGGGGCTTGGGGTGGGGCGTACGGACCGGGAGCTTGAGGGGTGGTGTACGGGCCCGGAGCGTAGGGAGCCGCGGTGGGTGGGGGTGCGTAGGGAACTGCGGGGCCAGACTGAGGTGCGTATGGACCCGCGGGGCCGGGCTGGCGTGCGTACGGGCCTGCGGCAGCGGGCTGAGGTGCATACGGAGTTCCCGCGCCGGGCGTTCCGGCTCCGCCGAAGGGGTTCGCGTATCCGGGCGGGGGGTTCGCTTGCCCGGGGACCTGTGCGCCCTGCGGCAGGTAGCGAACCCGCCCGGTCTCGTCCGTCACCGGTGTGAACCCGGCGGCCCGCAACCGCGCTGCGAACTTCGCGTTGCGCTTGCGTGTGACGGCGAACCCGATGCCGAGGGCCCCGAGGAGCAGCGCCCACACGATCCCGGACCCGGCGAAGGCGACGCCGTCACCACCGGTCCGGAGCGCCAGGACCACACATCCGACGGTGCCGCCGAGGGCCGCGTAGAGCATCCGCTTCTCGGCGCTCTTGCCGGTCAGGTCGAAGTTGATCCGCGCCTTGAGCAGCTCCAGGGCGTCGGGCACGAAGGGCGGCAGGGGCCCACCACTGGCGGCCTGCGGAAACTGGGCCCAGTTCTGAGCGGCCCGCTGCCGGGCGTGGGGACTCGGATCGGGCACGATGAGCATCCTCAGCGCACTGTTGTGCCCGCCCCCTTGCCGCACATCCGCGTACTCATACCCGAACTGCTGCGCAACAAAGGCAAGCCGCGCCAACTTCTTCACGGACGCCATGGGGCTGGTGACCTCGACGGCTTCACCACTCGCCATGAGCTGGAACATCTTCTGCACTTGGCGATTACTCATGGCTGTCTACTCCGTTGCCGGCGGGTGATCATCATTCGAGGCAGCCTATCCACGGCGGCTGGGGGCCTGGGGCGGAGCTCCGGCCCTCCACGACCACACCACGGGACTCCACGGAAGACACACAGGACAGGGCCGGTGGCCAGGCTCCCGTTGTCCTCCAAGTTCATTGCGCCGAGCAGATGAGCAGCCCTCGCACGGCTACCAACTGCGACATCCCTGCCCTCCGACCTCGAACCACAGCAGCTTTCCGGCGCCGCGCCCGAGCAGATCCCCACCGAGCGGCCAGCCGCCCCACGAACTCGCGCACTGCTGCACGAGGAACAGCCCGCGCCCTCCTTCCGTGCCCGCCGGGGCGGGCGGGACCCGTTCGCCGGGAGGCTCGTCGAAGGGCGCCGGAAATGTGCGGACTGCTGTCCCACACTCCCACCCGCAACCGCCCGTCCCCCACCGCGGTCAGCCGCAAAGAGGCGGGCCCTCTCGTGTGCCGGTACGCATTGGTGACCAACTCGGACGTCAACAACTCGACCGCGTCGAGGACTTCGGCCATGCCATGCCCGTCCAGCGCGGCCCTCACGGTCATACGTGCGACGCGTGCAGCACGGGGGTCATGCGGCAGGCGAAGGGCGTACGTCCAGGTATCGGGCGGGGCTACGGTGACCATGAATGCCTCCGGATGGAAGGGAAGGGGACTTGGACTCGCTCAACTGCAGCGCCTCGCGGTGGCAATGCCTGAGTGGGTGCGCTTCCGGCTTGTAAGCGCGGGCAGTTGGGCGGTATGTAGCCACCGTAGAGCAGATGGTTAGATGGATCTAACTTTTCAGATGTGAAGCATCAGAACTTCACTCGTGTGAGGGAGAGTAATGCCGCGTCGCGGCCAGGGAAGGAGACGCTTTGCCGCCCACCAGCAATCCGACGTTGCGGCAGCGGAGATTCGGCGCCGAGCTCCGCAAGCTCCGTGAACGAGCCGGGCTCACCGCCACAGGCGCCGCCGAACTGCTCGGCGTCAACCAGGCGCGCGTCAGCATGATCGAGACCGGCCGCACGCCCATCAGCGCCGACCGAGTCCGCTTCATGGCCAACGTGTACGACTGCTCGAACGATCGGCTCATCGATGCTCTGGCCTCAATGACAGGGCGTCGGACTCGCGGGTGGTGGGAGGAATACCGCGAGCACCTACCCGCCGCACTGATCGACCTGGCTGAACTTGAGCACCACGCGGCCAGGTTGCGTGCAGCACTGATCATCCACATTCCGGCCCTGCTCCAGACGACGGACCACGCACGAGCGCTTTTCCGGCAAGTGGCGCCGCCCATGCGGCAGTACGAGATCGAGCACCGCCTCACGTTCCGCATCAAGCGGCAGGGCGTCCTGCACCAGGAGAACCCACCCTCGTACGCGGCGATCATTCACGAGTCGGCACTTCGTATGGGCTTTGGTGGTCCCGTCGTGGCACGCGACCAGCTCAAGCACCTGAACGACATGAGCGAGCTGGCTCATGCCACCGTCAGGGTGGTCCCCTTCGGCACGGACCACTTCCCGACCACGGGCCAGTCGTTCGACTACGTCGACGGCCCTGTCCCGCAGCTCGACACCATCCAGTTGGACTCACACCACGGTGCCTGTGAATTTCTCGACGCGGAGGCACAGTTGAGTAAGTACCGTTCCGTGCTGGACCGCATGGAGTCGTGCGCCCTCAGCCCCGCCAAGTCGCGCGACTTCATCCACCACATCATCCAGGACACGTGAGAGGGACCAACTGTGCATGCCATCGGCTGGCAGAAGTCCACGTACAGCGGCGACGGCTCGAACTGCGTCTACGTCGCTGCCACCCCCACGGGAGCCGTTCACCTCTGTGAGAGCGACGACCCAGGGATCATCCTCTCGACCACACGTCACCACCTGAGCGTACTGATACGCACGCTGAAGCAAAGCCCACCCATGCGCGGCGCCTGATCAATGGGCAGCTCTGGGGCATTCGGGGGCCCTCGACCCTGCACTGACGGCGCCCGCCACAATCTGGCGGATCCGCGCTCACAGTCGCAGGACACTGCGCGCAGGCCATCGCCCTTCACTGTGCATCAACAAGCAGGATCATGAGGACTTCCAGGTATCCGCTTCCTGATCCGGACTGATCCGGATGGTGCGGGCGAATTCGTCGACATCGTCGAGAGCCCGGAGGATCCGGCCGGCGTCGGGATCGGCCAGGATGACCAGGACATCCGCGGCTTCCGTGCCCTTCTCGTAGCGCCAGGCGTAACGGAGGCCGACGTGCACCTCGTTGCTCTCCTCGTCCTGGTAGTAGCGCAGCACCCGCAAGCCGGTTCCAAGATGCGGGGAGTCGAAATCCTCGACGATGGGGGGCTCGACGGCGTAGCTCGTATCGGCGTGGGTCAGCTCACGCAGTGCCGTTTCCCGGTCTTCGCCCTCCTCGACCTCCACCAGGTCGACATAGGCAGGAAGCGGGATCTCTCGAGGGTGCGGGAGATGGAGGAAGACCTCGAAGTCCGGAAAGGCAGCGGGTGCCCTGATGGCGTACATCAACAGGATGTCGGTCAGCAGGTCGACTTCGTCTGATTTTGGCTTCTCCGACGCGAAATCCTCCCACAGACCCTCAGCGAAGTAGCGGGCCCACGCCTCAGGCGTTTGCGCCTCCTCGACGTCCTCAAGACCCGGTTCCGGCCACATGAGCGGGATGCGGATCCAAGGTGACAGGTGCATGGCATACTTGACGTTGAGCCAGCTCACTCATAACTCCATCTGAACGTGCCGACTACCGCGTCGAACAACTCGACCAGCACACCGGTGAATTCGCTGTCGAGATCGCCGTCACCGGGTGTGGAGAAGTTGATGCTGATCCAGCGACCAGGATCGTCTACCACGGGGAGCACATACTCGACCCGCCGCGTCGGCAGGGCGGCCTGCCGTACGGCTTCAGGGGCGGAACTCAGCTTCTCCTCGTCAGGAGTGGAGCGGTAGGCGCGGCGGAGTGCGGGTGCCCCTGCCACGTCAGTCTTTGTCGCCGTTCCGCCGCGGACATCCTCATTGGCCAGTTGATCAATCACTGCCTGCGGAGGAATCGCACGCTCTTGGCCGATCGGCATCTCGGCAACGATGAAAGAGGCCATGAGGAAGATTCCCCCGCGGGGGAGCACCGGAAGGTAGAGGTCAAGGCCGCCGTTTCTCCTGGCCGCACGGGCCTGCTTCTCCAACTGGCGACGCATGTCCAACCGGAAGCGCATCGCGTCGTCCCGGGGGATTCCCTCCGGGACTTGTCCCATGTGCGAGAAGAGGATGCTCTCAAGTGCTTCGTTCGTGCCCTCTCGCAGGGGGATACGGACCCAGCCGGGCGGCAGGACGAGCTCGTAGCCGCGGGGAGCGGTCGCCTCGACGGGGGGTGGCTGTTGCTCCAGATCGGACATGCTCACGCGCGGGCCTGCTTCTTGAGCTGCCAGTCGGCCACCAGGATTGTCAGGGTGGAGAGCACCGAAATCACGGCCAGCCAGCTGTAGCCGAGCGCCAGGAATACGTTCGGAATCAGGAACATGAAGGCAACGATCTTAATCGTCTGGGAAAAGCTGGCACCCTTCCGAGGGTCACGGATCAGCTCTCGGTTCTTGATGAACAGGAGCAGCATCAGAACAGGCCCAATCATCATCGGCCAAGCTGCGTAGCCATCGGTGAGCCAGTCCATCCCTCCATATTCACTTCCGAGATCCTGGAAGGCGAAACAGAGGATCGGCACCAAAGTGAATGCGGCAAGGAATTTCATGGCCCGAGACTCTTCCGGACTTTTCGCCGGGATTGTTGCCACTATCTCCCACTCCAGAAAAATTGGCTTCGAATTTCACTATTTCTGATTACTGCCGATCGCACCTTACGCGGAGTATTTCACCAGCGACTCCCGACTTCACGCGTCAGAACATCCTTGGCATCTCCATACGCGTCCCCGCCAAGTTTTTCCCCGGCCTTGTCTCCGA
This sequence comes from Streptomyces sp. NPDC033178, assembly GCF_055577685.1. Classification (NCBI taxonomy): domain Bacteria; kingdom Bacillati; phylum Actinomycetota; class Actinomycetes; order Kitasatosporales; family Streptomycetaceae; genus Streptomyces; species Streptomyces sp. NPDC033178. Next base: position 90,266 of record NZ_JBVIPT010000012.1, on the reverse strand, counting down.
GGTCTACGGAGGTGGCTGCCAGGTAGTTCAAGCGAAAATTGCTTACGGCCTTGTCCATTGCGTCGGCTGTCGCCCGCACGCCAGCGTTCCCGCCGAACTCGGCCCGCATCGCGTTGGCGAACTTGGATGCGCTGACGACCTCCCCGTCACCGCCCAGCAGCCGTTCTAGTCGGGTAGCGCCAGGCCGTGTTTCCCTTGCCCCGATCTGGCGCAGCGCATCCTTCGCGCGCACCGCTTGCGCGCCGCGGGCCGAGTCCGTGCCGTATCGCATGATGTTCTTGTCGAGCAGCTTGCGCAGATTCGCGTACCGCTGGAACCGTCCCGCTCTACTGGCGGACTTGAGGCTTGTCGCTGCGGCCTTCACGCCCTTCATCGCGATGCTGCCGAACCCCAGCGTCGCCAGCGCGACGACGTCCATGGCGACATCCGCCCAGTTCCCGTCACCGGAGAGGGCCAGCATCGTGTGCCCGACGCCGACGAGCGCAGTGAGACTGAGGGTGGTCACCATGATGAGGGTCGCCAGCCATCCGACCGGCGTGAAGAGCAGGGCGATAACCCCGATAATGGTCGCTGCCCAACTCAGGACTTCAACGATGGTTTTGATCGTATCCGCGTTCTCATGCACCCAGTCCTTGAAGTTCTCCCACCTGCTGTCCTTGATGACATCCGAGATGTCATCGCCGATGTTCCCTGCGTAGTGCTGGGCGCGGGAGTCGCGGTCGGAGATGACCTGGTCGAGCTGCTTGTGGTACGGCGCCAAGTGACTGATGGGGTCGGGCTCCTCCGACGACTCTTTGTCGCCATCTTTGCCGCCCTTCTTCGCCTCAGCTTCCTTCTTCATCTCGGCAGCGCGCTCCTCGTCGGCCTGTTTCGCGGCTCGGAGGACGCCGTCGGCCCGTTCCTGGAAGCCCTCCAGGTCGTTGGCCCAGTTGCCGAGGTCGCCGACCACGCGTTCGTAGCGGCCCGCCGTCTCGCGGAAGCGCTTTTCGAGATCGCCGGACTTCTCGCGAATCTTGTCGGCGTACTTCCCCTGCAGCGCATCGCCGTCGGCAGCCTTGCGCAGGATGCGAGCCTGGTCGCGGAGGGTCGAGGCAAGGTCCTTCATCCTGCGAACCTCATGGCGGATGTCCTCCGGATCGCCGGGGATCGGGTCCTTCTCCGCCAGCGGATGCCAGTCGACCGGTCGAGACCTGCCCTTACCTGCACCCATCGGTCAATTTCCCCCTTTTTGCCCGTGCTTCTTCTCGCTCACGTTCTTGAGGTCGAGGTCCAGTTTCTCGAAGCTTTTGAGCGCGGCCTCTGCTTGCTTGCCCAAGTCCTCGACGTTGTCAAGGAGTTCACGCCGATAGTTGTCCCAGTTACTGACGAACTCGTCCATCTTGCCGGCGATGCTGTCATGGCCCCATATGCCATTGATGTCGGCGCGGTGTTTGTCGATGCCTTTGAGGGCTCTTCTGATATCCCTCAGATTTGTCTTCGAAGACTCCAGAAGTGTGTAGTCGACTACCAGGCGGTCATGCTCCCCCATCGGCCCCTCCATTTGCACTTACGTGGTCAGCATGCTCCCGTTGGGCTCGACCCACCGGTACAGTCACCGCTCCCCAGGAGTAGCAGCCCCTTGTCGGCCAGGCGTGACCGGGATGCCCACGCGATGCGGCCGACCCCGATCCACCGGTCGGTGATCGTGGGTGGCTGGGAGGGTAGAACGCGGAAGTACCTCGCGACCTGCAACGATGAAGGTTCTTCCAGCTTCCAGTACGCAACGATAGACGAGGCGCTTCCGGGTCCGATCCTCTCACGGCCCCGCCCGCCAAAGGGATGCACGGAGTTCGTTCAGCAGTCCTACCCCGTCGTTGCGCCGGAACGGCAGGTGCAGTTCCTGGACGCTCTCATGGACTGGTACAAGCACGTCTTGGCCATCGGAACGCTACTGTACGGAATCGCCTGCGGGCCAATGCGAGAGGAACCCTGAATCCATCGCCAGCTGGCACGTAAAGGCCGGAGTGGTCGACGTTCCCGAGCTTTCGGAAGAACTCGGCATCAGGGCTCTGCTCTCGACGGCGTATAGCTCGCAGACCAATAAGCCGAGTTTCCAAGGGTCATTCACCACAGACTTGGGCATCGGCTTCACCCTCGTCACACAGCCGACGATTCCGCAGGGCACTGGCTCAGCGGTTGACAGCCTGAACCTCCTGGACGATGACGTCTTGGTCGGCGCCGAACTCACCGTCCGGCAGGGCTTGTTCGCCATTTACACCCGTGCCCGTCCAGTGGATCTTCCAGGTCACCGTGGCCTGGAGCTTGTACGAGTCGTCGCCCGAGGAGCGGAGGTATCTCACGCCGCACGGTGGGGTCTCGTCGGACTTGCCCTTGGCGTAGGCCTCGCCGATACGGCCGTTGTTGATCTGGCACTCGCCGGAAGCGGGGTAGGTCTCCGCGTCCGCGGTGCCCGGCTCGATCTTGAGCGAGACCGGTTCGGCGGTCGTGGTCGCCTGGATGCCGATCGCGGGTACGGACGCGGTGACCGAGACCGGCTTGAAGTCGGCACCGTCCAGCCAGGCCCAGGTTGGCAGGTTCACCTTGGTCGTGCCTTCGGGGGCCAGGGTCACCTCGGTGCCGGGGACCCGGATCTCGGCGTACGCGAGTTGGGCGAGTATTTCCGGAGTGACGGCGTTCTCGATGTCGGCCGGCGGAGGATCTCCCTGGTCCACCCAGAAAGGCGGCTCCTCGCACTTGTCCCAGCCCGGCGGATAGCTCTCGTCGACGAACGAGTCCCAGAAGTAGCCCTTGCCGGTCTTGTCCTTGTTGAAGTCCTTGTACGGGTCGCCGTTGACGTATCGGTTGCGCTGCTCGCTGTCCCACCCACTGCCGGTCGATCCGGCTTCCCAAATCGGCTCCATCTGAGCCTGGAGCTGGGCGGGGGTGTACTTCGGGGCGTACCAGCAGGCGGGCGGGGTCCAGTTCGTGGCGGGGCGCACGGCCCCGACGGAACCACCGCTGCCGTTCTTGGAACGGTCGTAGACGATGCCGCCGGCGGCGGAGGAGATGGTGTCGCCGTTGACTTTCCCCGATGGGCCTGTCTCTTTTCCGGAGCCACCACCGATTCCGCCTTTACCGGGAGGATTCTGGGTGGCAACAGCGGAGGGAACGGTGGCCAAACAGGCTGATCCGGCCACCATCGCGATCGCGGCAAGACGAAGAAGTCGGGTCACGGTTGGCACCTGTCAGCCCCCTGGGTGGACGAGATCTTCACGAGTTCCCAGACTCCCTGCTTGTTCTTCTGGAGTTGCACCCCGTAGGCGGTGTAACTGTCCTTGGTGACTTTGGTTCCCTTGAGCTCCTTGGTCTTGATCACCTTGCTGAAGCCCTTGCTCTCGTCACCGCAGTAGCTGAGCGAAGCGCTGTTCTTGGAGTTGACCGTGACCTGTCGGTCGAAGTAGCGCACGGTTCCGGTGACCGTCCAACCTGCGTCCTTGAATGCCCCCACCCAGTCCTGGGCCGCCACCGCACCTTCGCCCTCCGTGTAGTACTCCAGGGCGGGCAGTCGTGGGTTCTGGGCGACGATCGCGGCGTTGAGTGCACGGATGAACTCCGCGTTGTCCTTCAGGACCGCGGTCTGAACAGCGTCACTGGCCTGTTCCGGCGTGAAAGTGAGCGTGATGTCCGACGGCAACTCAATCTTCGGGCGGCCGGCTACAGCTGGCGCACTCGCACTCGGCGAAGCCGACTTCTCCGTGCCTGTGTCGGCGCCCGCGATCTTGTCGTTGTCCTTGTCCTTGGAACTGTCGTCACTGCCGCAGGCGGACAGCGACAGGGCCGCGGCGGCGGTCAGCGCGATCGCTGCGAGCAGTGTGGGGCGGCGGTTCACGGACGGCTCCCGGTGGGGCGAGGGGGACATGAGCCCAGCCACGCTACCGAGGGGGTAACAGACGACACCAGAGCGAATTGCATCAACCGCGTCACGAACTGGGCGTCAAAGTTCGTATTTCGGCGCAAAGAGCGACCGAATGAGCAGCGAGACGACTACGCCAAGTGGCGGGCCAAGTCCCCGACTTGGCCCGCGCAAACAACCGGAAGCGGCAGACACCTCGACGTCGAAGTCCCGTGCCTTCTGCCGCGTCTTCTACCGCGCCCCAGCCCTATGTCCCCGCGAGCCGGCGACCGGCTTCTTCTTCGAGCCCGTCGGCCACAGCTGTGGTCGGCGTTTGGCCGCCAGGTCCTCCGCCCAGCCGAAGGAGAAGACGCAGGCTCCGATGAGGACCCAGGTGAGGGCGAGGACGGGCCAGGGGCTTTCCAGGAGCCAGGGCACGTTCTGCCACAGCACGTCGAAGTTCCACAGGCGGTCCCACTGCGTCGCGGCGATGAGGATGCAGGTGTTGTGCCAGAGGTAGATCGTCACGGCACGGGAGTTGAGCAGGGTGATCGGCTTGTCCCAGCGGCGCAGCCTGCGTGGCCATTCGGACCAGGACGGGCTGAAGTGCAGCAGGAGCATCACGGTGCCGCAGGACCAGAGGGCCTGGGCCAGCGGGATGCTGTCCAGGTCGTGCCCCTCGGTGAAGTTGTGGTTCGTGGCGTACCAGAGGCCCAGCAGGGCGATGGCCGGGGCGACGGAGGGGACCACGTAGCGCGGGAGGCGCTGGAGGATTCCCTCCTGGTGCGCCATGCCGAGGATCCAGCAGGCTCCGAACGTGCTGAAGTCCGTGAGCGCGGACGGGATCCGCTCGCCGGGGAGCGACAGCCACTCGAGCTGGAACGCCGCCGACAGGGCGATCGGCGCCGCGATCGTCGCCAGCGGCAGCGCGCGCAGGGCGCGGAGCAGGAACGGCGACAGCAGTACGTACCAGAGGTACGCGCGGACGTACCAGAGTGGGCCCGCGAGTTCCGCGGCCCAGTCGTCGCCGATGAAGCCGTGGATTCCGGGCAGCCCCTCGGCGTACGGCGGATCGCTGATCGGGAGGATCCAGAAGGTGAGGTGGAGCAGCCACCAGCCCGGGTGGCCGTCCTCGTCCGGGCCCCAGCCCTGGAGGACCATGCCGGTGACACCGATCGCGCCGAGCAGCCAGATCGGGGGGATGAGGCGACGGATGCGGCTGCGGATCACCTGCGGGGCCGGGCGCTTCAGCGAGCGGGCCATCAGGTTGCCGGCCAGCGCGAACATCACGCCCATGGACGGGAACACCAGCGGCAGCCAGGCCCAGCCCGTGAGGTGGTAGAGGACCACTCGGAAGAGGGCGAGCGCGCGGAGCAGGTCGAAGTAGCGGTCCCGGACGGGGCCGGAACGCTTGACGGAGTCCGGAGCAGCGTCCGAAGCGGAGTTCGCCCCCGGGCCCGACCCCGAGTCCGACCCCGAGCCCGACCTCAAGTCCGACCCCGAGTCCGACGCGGCGGCCGAAGTCGCGCCCGGTTCCGAACCCCAGCCCGGCACCGCACCCGCACCCGAACCCGGTCCCGGCCTCGTCGCCGTCGGGCTTCCGTCCGGGTAACCCGGTGCCGTGGCGGGGCCGGGGAGTGTCCCGTCGTACGAGTCCTGCATCGAGGTGTCCTGTCCGGCCCATGTGCCTGTGCCGGTACCGATTCCGGTACCTGTGCCTGTACCCGTACCGACTCCGGTACCTGTCCCTGCTCCTGCGTCCGTGCCCGGCCACGGAGTCCCGGGAGTGCCGGGAGTGCCGGGTGGCCCCGGCCACGGAGTCCCGGGGGGCGGCGTGCTCATCCGACCGGCCTCCGGTCCATCTCCGGTTGCTGCGCGGCGCCGCCGCCCGGGCCCGCGGCGCCGGGAAGCCCGACCGCGCCCGTGCGCCGGAGCTTCTGCCAGCGCAGCCGGCCGCCGGTGAGGGCGGTGATCCAGGACTGGAGCAGCACGACGTACATGAGCTGGCGGTACAGGATCTGTTGGAGTGGGAGGGAGAGGAGGTGGGTCATGCGTTCCTTGTCGAGGCGGAACGCGTACGCCGCGCAGATCGCCTGGACCGCAAGGACGCCGAACCAGGCGAGGATCGTCTGCTCGGTGGGGCCGAAGACGAGTCCGTAGAGGAGGAACACGTCGATCAGCGGGGCCAGGAGCGGGGCCAGGATCATGAAGAGGGACACCAGGGGCATGCCGACCCGGCCGAAGCGGCCCGACGGGCCCCGTTCGATGACCGCCCTGCGGTGCTTCCAGATCGCCTGCATCGTGCCGTACGACCAGCGGTAGCGCTGGGACCACAACTGCTGGACGGACTCGGGGGCCTCGGTCCACGCGCGGGCGTTCTCCGCGTACACGACCCGCCAGCCATCGCGGTGCATCGCGATGGTGATGTCGGTGTCCTCGGCGAGCGTGTCGTCGCTCATGCCGCCGACGCGCTTGAGCGCGGAGCGACGGAAGGCACCGACCGCGCCCGGGATGGTCGGCATGCAGTTGAGCATGTCGTACATCCGGCGGTCGAGGTTGAAGCCCATCACGTACTCGATGTGCTGCCAGGCGCCGATCAGCGAGTCGCGGTTGCCGACCTTCGCGTTGCCCGCGACGGCGCCGACGCTCGGGTCGCCGAAGGGCTGGACCAGCTCGCGGACGGTGGCCGGTTCGAAGACGGTGTCGCCGTCCATCATCACGATGAGGTCGTAACGGGCGTTCGCCACGCCCCTGTTGAGGGCGGCGGGCTTGCCCGCGTTGAGCTGGCGCACGACGCGTACGTTCGGCAGGCGCAGGTTCTCGACGATGCGCGCGGTGCCGTCGCTCGACCCGTCGTCGATGACGATCACCTCGATGGGGTGATCGCTCGCCACGAGCGAGTGGACCGTCTGCTCGATGCACTTCGCCTCGTTGTAGGCGGGCACCAGGACGGAGACCGGTTCGGTGATCGGCCGCCCCCAGCTGAAGCCGCGGCGGCGGACCTTGCGCGCGTGCAGGACGGAGAGCAGCAGCATCAGCCCGAAACGGGCGAGGACGAGGGCACCGATGACGGCGAGGCCGACGACCAGCACGGAGGTCGTGTTCTCGGAGGCCTGGACCGCCACGACCCACGCCTTGCCCTTCCACAGGTCGAGTCCGGTGACCTGGGTGTGCGCGCTGGGCACCTTCAGGGCTGCGGTGAGCGTGTCGAAGCGGTAGCCGTCGTCCTGGAGTCCGGTGATGAACCGGTCGAGCGCGCCCACGGTCTGCGAGCGGTCGCCGCCGGAGTCGTGCATCAGCACGATGGCGCCCTTGCCGCCCTTGGGAGTGGCGTTGCTGATGATCTTCTCGACGCCCGGCCTGCGCCAGTCCTCGCTGTCGGTGTTGTTGACGATCGTGATGTAGCCGCGGCTGCCGATGTACTCGGTCACCGGCCAGGACTTGTTGTCCATCTGGCCCGCGAACGACGAGTACGGCGGCCGGAAGAGAGAGGTCCGGATGCCGGCCGCGCCCGCCAGCGCGAGCTGGTTCTGGGACAGCTCCCAGTCGATCCGGCTCTTGGACTGGAGCGAGAGGTCGGGGTGGTTGAAGGTGTGCAGACCGATCTCGTGGCCCTCGTCGACCATGCGCTGGACGAGGTCCGGGTAGCGCGAGGCCATGGTGCCGGTGATGAAGAAGACGGCGTGCGCGTCGTGCCTCCTGAGCACGTCGAGCACCTTGGGCGTCCACTCGGGATCCGGGCCGTCGTCGAAGGTCAGGACCAGCTTGCGGTCCGGGATGTGCACACTGTCCTCGCGGCCGTTCCGGGTGTCGATCACCGGGCCGCCCTCCAGGATCTCCTTGGGGACCCGGTCGGACGCGGCCGGCGACTGGACGCGGTGGTCGGCGAGGATCTCGCTGTGGACGAAGCCGCGCAGCATCAGCATCGCCATCAGGGCGACGAGGATGAGCGAGGGCAGTAGATAACGCATGGGCAGGCGTCGACGCCGGACGGCGCCCCGCTCTGCACCGCGGCGGCTGGTGCGGGGTGCCATCAGAGGGTGTTCTCCGGGGACTGTGCGGTTGGGGCGGCGCTCGGGTCCGGCGACACGACCGGCCCGGGCGTGAGCGGGTCACCGGCGACCGTGTCGGTGTCGGCCGGCGGATCCGAGGGGTCACTGCTGACGCTGACGCTCGGCTCGGGGTCGGGCGAGACCGGGGGTGTGTTCGACGGCGCGGTGTTCGTCGGCTTCGGCGTGGTGGGCTTCGTGTTGGTCGCCGACGGCTTCGGGTCGGCGCTCTTCCCGGTGCCCGTGGGGCTGGCCGACGGGCCCGTCGAGGTGCCGGCGCCCGGTGCGTTGCTCACCGTGCCACCCGCCGACGGCGTCACGCCGGGCGAGGGGACCACCGAGCCGGACGGGTCCGCGGAGTCGGCGGGCAGCGGCGGGATCTCGACCTTTCCGGCCGGCTTGTCGTCCTGCTCCTGGCCCAGTTCCGGGAGCCAGGGCGCGCTGGAGTTGCCCGACAGGAGCGTGGCGAGGATGACCACCGCGTAGACCGCGCAGGCCATGCCGACGGCCATGCCGATCCTGCGGTACCTGCGGCTGCGGCGGCCCGTCTCGTCGACGAAGACCGGTCCGTCCGAGGCCTCCTTGGTGCTGGGGGCACCCTTGGCCTGCTGGACGAGCCAGTCCTCCAACTGCCGTCCCACACCGTCGAGCTGGACCGTGACCTCGTGCGGGTCATGGGTGTGCTCGGGGTGCTCGGACTCCTGCCAGGAGTCCTGGGCGGCCTCGGAGTCGCCGTCGTCCCAGACGGCGCCGGTGGCTCCGGCGGAGCCGGTGGACACGACAGGACCGAGGGCCCCACCGGACCGGCCGTGCTCCGGCCGGCTCACGCCCGGATCACTGTCTCTCTGTTCCCCACCCTGGTCGAACTCCCCGCCCTGCCCGAACTCGCCGCGCTCGCCGCGGTCCCCGTACTTCCGGTCTTCGCCGTCGCTCCACGGGCCGTCACCGCGCAGGTCGTCACCGCGCAGGTCGTCACCGCGCGGGCCGTCACCGCGCAGATCGTCACCGCGCCGGTCGTCGCTCAGCACGTCGTTGTTCCGCCCGTCGTCGTTCGGCTCGTAGTCGATCGGCTCGTCGTCTCTCTGTCGCGGCACCGACGGCGCCGCGGCACGGCGGAATCGCACGTCGGTGTCACGTCGGTCGGTGTCACGCCGGTCGGAATCCCGCCGGCCGGAATCACCACGGTCGAAGTCCCCACGGCCGGAGGCTCTGCCGCCGAACTCATCCTCATCGCCGTCGGAGTCGCCGCGAAACGACTGATCGGTCTCCCGAGGGGCCGCCTGACCGGCCTCACCACGGAACGACAGAGCGTCCTTACGACGGGCCGACTGATCGGCTCCACCCTCACCCGGATGATCGGAATCGCTCCGACCCGGTTGGGCGTCTTCCCGCCAACTTTCCACGCGCACGCACATCCCCCCACGGGACTGGTTCACAGGGGTGCATGTACGACCCGGGCACTCGTACTCGTCGTCCGGACCGGACCCCCATCCGGCCCGAGCGCCCCCTTTATCACACTGCACCCGGCCCATGAATGTAGCGCACGTAAGCAACAGTGAGGGTTCTGTGTCAGGCCCGGCTCATCATGATGAGTGCATCTGTGGCCGGAATCCAACCCTCCGATGGACGCTCCAGCCACCCTTCCGCCCCCGCAAGCCGCGCCGCCGCAGTGCGCAACGCCTCCACTCCACGATGCATCAGTCCCTTCCGCCACACCAGCGACACCGGTGACAGCGGCACGGGGTCGACCAGGGGCCGGAGGACGGATTTGGGCATGGCCGGAAAATCCATCACGGCCAGAACGGGGTTTCGTTTCTTGGCCATGATCCTTTGGAACTCCTCGGTACCGACGGCGAGCGGTGCCGGCGCCGCGACCTCGATCCCGCGTCCCTCGAAAAGCTGACGGGCGAGGTCGGTCCACTCCAGCGTCCGGGGATTCCCGGCTCCGGCGTACACCTGTTCGCCCGCCAGCGCGTCGAGTGGTATGGCATCCAATCCGGCCAACCGGTGGTCCTCCGGCAGCACGACGGCCATGGGCTCGTACCGCACGGGCTGCTGTTCCAGGCGGGCGCGGACCGCCGGGTCCAGGCCCGCGAACCGCCCGAAGGACGCGTCGAGCCGTCCCGCGAGGAGTTCGGCGGCGGCGCCGGTGAGGCCACTCTCGAAGCGGGTCATCAGCTCACAGTCGGGGGCGAGTTCACGGGCCAGGGCCAGCACGCGTCCGGAGGCCAGGCCGGGGCTGTTCACGTCCACGAGCAGGGGCCGCTCGGCGTCCGGCCGCCCGAAGGCGGAGAGCAGCTCGTCCTGTGCCTCCAGCGCCCGCCGCGCGTAGGGCAGCAGCCGCTCGCCGTCGAGGGTGAGCGTCACCTGCCGGGTGGTGCGTACGAAGAGGGTGGCGCCCAACTCCCGCTCCAGCCGCCGGATGTCACGGCTGAGGGCCTGCTGGGCGACGTACAGCCGGGCGGCCGCGCGGGTGAAGTGCAGGTCCTCGGCGACGGCGAGGAAGGCACGCAGCAGGCGGGGGTCGAGGTGGGCGGGCATCCGGCGAACCTACATCGCGGGTGCGTCAATCGGTACGGAGTAAGTGTTGGACCCCCGCCGACGGCCCGGGCGAACGTTGATCCATGCCGCGACCACCCCGACCACCCCTGCAGCAGCCCCCTCGGCCGTACCCCCGACCCCGCCTCCGCCCCCGCCCCGACGCACGTACGACCGTCCCCGCCGTCACCGCCGACAGCCTGGTGGTGGCCGATTTCGGACCGCGGCGGCGGGCCTCCCGCCCGGAAGGGCCTCGGCGCGAACCCAATCCGTACCGCCGCCTCTTCACCATCCCCGGCACCCGGGCCTTCACCCTCGGGAATCTGATCGCGCGGCTCCCGATGGGCATGTTCAGCGTGAGCGCGGTGATCATGATCGCGGGGGCGCGGGGCTCGTACGCGCTCGCCGGTGCCGTCACGGCGACCGGGCTGGCGGCGACGGCGGTCGTATCGCCCTGGACTGCACGGCTGGTCGACCGGCACGGCCAGGCGCGGATCGCCGTGCCCGCGACGGCGGTCGCCGCGCTCGGCTCGCTCGCGCTGGTGCTCTGCGTCCGGTACGGGGCGCCCGACTGGACCCTGTTCGCCGCGTACGCCGCCACGGCCACCACTCCCAACACCGGGGGTATGTCCCGGGCGCGCTGGGCGCACCTCCTGAAGGGCGATCCGGTACGCCTCCACACCGCGAACTCCTTCGAGCAGGCCGCGGACGAGCTGTGTTTCATGCTCGGGCCGGTACTGGCCGCGTTCCTGTGCGGGGCGCTGTTCCCGGAGGCCGGCACCCTCGTCGGGGTCGTCCTGCTGCTGACCGGCGTGCTCACCTTCGCCGCCCAGCGCTCGACGGAACCGCCCGCCCGGGGCCGTACGGCCACAGCCACCCGGTCGCCGGTCCGGGCGCCCGGGATGCCGCCGCTGCTGGCCGGATTCCTCGCCACCGGTGCGGTGTTCGGCTCGATGGAGGTGGTGACGATCGCGTTCGCCGACGCGCAGGGGCACCGGGCGGCGGCCGGGATCGTCCTCGGGCTCCAGGCGGCCGGATCTTGCGCTGCCGGGCTCCTCTACGGGGCCCTGAAGCCGACGGGCCCGGCCGAGCGGCGCCACCCGTGGAGCCTCGCCGCGATGGCCCTCCTGATCTGGCTGCCGCTGCTGGCCGCCTCCCTCACGGGTTCTCTCGTCGTGCTCGCCGGGGCGCTGCTCGTGGCGGGGATGGCGACCGCCCCCGCGATGGTCACGGGCATGACCCTGGTCCAGCACCGCACTCCCGAGGGCCGCCTGAACGAGGGGATGACCCTGGCGGTGACGGGACTGCTGGGCGGGATCGCCTGCGGGGCGGCGGCCGGCGGATGGGCCGTGGAGCACGTGTCGGCGACCGCCGGCTACGGAGTACCCGTCGCAGCGGCGGCGGCCGCCCTCCTGATCTCCGTCACGGCGACGGCGGGCCGCCCGGCCCCGGCCCACGCCTAGGCCCAGGGCCACACCCAGACCCAGTCCCAGTCCCAGGCCTCGCCCCAAGCCCAAGCCCAGGCCGGGGCCGGGCCGGGGCCCGACGACGAGGACACCCCGTCCGCCCGTCGCCCGTCCGACCCGCCGAACACCCGCCCCAATTCGCGCGCACCCCATTGACGCACTCACAGCCCCCACATACCTTCCCCCGTCGAAGCGCTTCGACGTCGCGCATCGAAACGATTCGATGAACGCTGCGTGATGTCCCGATACCCATCCGACTCCCCTGGAGGCACTGGATGTTGACGGCACGAAGGCGTGTAACGGCCGTGGCCGCGGCGGTGGTGAGCACCACCCTGCTGCTGGCCTCCTGCGGCGGCGACTCGGGCGGCGAGTCCTCCGACGGGAAGACGTTGAAGCTGTGGCACTACGAGGCGCCCAACAGCGCGATGGGTGTGGCCTGGAAGGAGGCCATCAAGGAGTTCGAGAAGACCCACCCGGGCGTCGAGGTGAAGTTCGAGGAGAAGGGCTTCGAGCAGATCCAGAAGACGGCCCCGATGGTCCTCAACTCCAATGACGCGCCCGACCTCATGGAGTACAACAAGGGCAACGCGACGGCCGGGCACCTCTCCCAACAGGGGCTGCTGACCGACCTGTCCGCGGAGGCGGCCAAGCGCGGCTGGGACAAGAAGCTCAGCGCCGGCGTGCGGACCACCAGCCAGTACGACGCCAAGGGCGTGATGGGTTCCGGGAAGTGGTACGGGATCCCCAACTACGCCGAGTACACGATGGTGTTCTACAACAAGGACCTCTTCAAGAAGTACGGGATCGCCGAGCCGAAGACGTTCGACGAACTGACCTCCGCCATGGACAGGTTCGTCGACGAGGGCATCACCCCGCTCGCCAACGCGGGCGCCGAGTACGTGGCCCAGCAGTACCTCTACCAGCTGGCCCTGTCGAAGGCCGACCGCGCCTGGGTGGACTCGTACGAGCTCTACAAGGGCGAGCCCGACTTCCACGACGCCGCCTGGACGTACGGCGCCGAGACCTTCGCGGACTGGGTGAAGAAGGGCTACATCAGCGAGAAGTCCACCGGCACGAAGGCGGAGGACGCCGGGGTCTCCTTCATCCAGGGCAAGAGCCCGATCCTGTTCTCCGGCAGCTGGTGGTACGGCCGCTTCGTCGCGGAGAGCAAGGTCGACTGGGGCACCTTCCTGTGGCCGGAGTCGAACATGACCCTCGGCTCCGGCGGCAACCTCTGGGTGGTCCCCAAGGGCGCCAGGAACAAGGACCTGGCGTACGACTTCATCGACATCACCATGTCGAAGAAGATCCAGAACCTGCTCGGCAACAACGGCGGAGTCCCGGTGGCCGCCGACCCCGCCGCCATCACGGACCCGCGCTCCAAGGCGCTGATCGCCAACTTCAACACCCTCGCCGAGCGGGACGGTCTGGCCTTCTACCCCGACTGGCCGGTCGCCGGCTTCTACGACGTGCTCGTCTCCGAGACCCAGAAGCTGATCACGGGGAGCGCGAAGCCGGACGCCTACCTGGACGCGGTGGAATCGGCGTACGACAAGGGCGTACAGGCCCCATGACGGTCACCGTCGAACGGGGCGGCCGGGGCAGTCGGCGCGGCCCGGGCAGTCGGGGCGGTGATGTCGTCGAAGCGCATCACCGCGCGAAGAAGCCGCGCCGCCCCCGCGACTCGTACGCGCTGTTCCTGCTGCCCGGAGTGCTCGCCTTCTTCGCGATCATCGTCGTGCCGTTCCTGATGAACACGGGCGTGAGCTTCACCGAATGGCAGGGCGTGGGTACGCCGAAGTGGACCGGGCTCGCCAACTACCGGGAGCTGATGGACGACTCGGAGTTCTGGGCGTCCTTCCGGCACAGCCTGTTCATGGTCGTGGCGATGGCGGCCGTGCCGACCGTCGTCGGACTCGTCCTGGCCGCCGCCCTCTTCGACTTCGTCGGCAAGCACTTCGGCAGCAGGACGGTCGCCGTGCTGCGGGCCTGCTTCTATCTGCCGCAGGTACTGCCGATCGCTGTCGCGGGCATCGTGTGGAGCTGGATCCTCGCGCCGGACAACGGCTCGCTGAACGAGCTTCTGAAGGCCATCGGACTCGGCGGCTTCCAGCAGGACTGGCTCGGCGACCCCGACCTCGCCCTCTACACCGTCATGGGCGTGATGGTCTGGGTGCAGATCGGCTTCCCGCTCGTCGTCTTCATGGCGGGCCTGCAACGCGTGGACCCGCAGCTGTACGAGGCCGCCGAGCTGGACGGGGCGGGCTGGTGGCGGCGGTTCTGGCACATCACGCTGCCGCAGATCAGGCCCGAGATCTACGTCGTGCTCCTCTGGTGCACGATCGCCGCGCTCAAGGTGTTCGGGGCGGTGTACGTCCTCACGAAGGGCGGGCCCGGCGGGGCGACGAACGTGCCCTCCTACTTCTCCTTCACCACGTTCTTCGAGAAGACGCAGGTCGGTTACGGGGCCGCGATCTCCACCGTCCTGACCGTGATCATCCTCGTCCTCGCCCTCGTGGGGCTGAAGCTCCAGACCCGCGCCGAGGATGCCGAGGAAGGGCTCCGAGTATGACCGCCGCCCGCCGCTATCCCGTGCTCGTCGCCCTGTTCATCGGGGCCCTCTTCATGGTCCTGCCCTTCCTGATCGTCGCCGTCAACGCGGTGAAGTCGCCCGCCGAGTACTCGTCGAACGGCCCGCTGAGCCTTCCCGAGGGCGTCTACCTCGACGGTCTGAAGGACTTCTGGGAGCGCGTCGACTTCGGGCAGAAGCTGGTCAACTCGGTGCTCATCAGCGGGTCGGTGGCCCTGGGTGCCGTCGTCCTGTCGGTCCTCAACGCCTACGCGATCGGCATCGGCCGGATCAGGGGCCGCACCTGGGTGCTCGCTTTCTTCGTGCTGGCGAACATGCTGCCGCAGGAGGCGCTGGTCTACCCGGTCTACTACCTGAGCAAGGAAGCGGGCCTGTACGACACCAGGCTGAGCGTGATCATCGTCTTCGTCGTGATCCAGGCCGCCTTCGGGACGTATCTCCTCGCCTCGGTCCTCGGGCAGTTCCCGCGCGAGATCATCGAGGCCGCCCGGATCGACGGGGCGAACAAGTGGCAGGTGCTGTGGCGGATCGTGGTGCCGGTCAGCCGCCCCACCATCGGCGTACTCCTCGTCTTCTTCTTCATCTGGACCTGGAACGAGTTCCTGCTCCCCCTGGTCATGCTGATCTCCAACGACAACCAGACCGTGTCGGTGGCGCTCGGCGTCCTCCAGGGCCAGCGCCTGATGGACGCCACGATGACGAACGCGGCCGCGCTCCTGGGGGTCCTGCCCGCCCTCGTCTTCTTCCTCGTCTTCCAGCGGACGCTCACCCGCGGCATCGCCGTGGGCGCGGTCAAGTGACCGCCCTGAGCGCGGCCAACTAAGGGGTGTGCGTGTGAAGTTCACCGACGGCTACTGGATGCTGCGCGAGGGCGTGAGCGCCGCCCATCCGGTCGAGGTCCTCGATGTGACCGCCGGGCAGGGCGCGTTGGCGATCCACGCGCCGACCCAGCCCATCCGCCACCGCGGCGACCTGCTGAAGGGACCGGTCGTGACGATCAGCGCACACGCGCCGATGCCGGACGTCATCGGCGTCACGTTCACGCACTTCGAGGGCGAGGAGCCGCGCGGGCCCCGATTCGAGCTGGGGAAG
This sequence comes from Streptomyces sp. NPDC033178, assembly GCF_055577685.1. NCBI lineage: Bacteria > Bacillati > Actinomycetota > Actinomycetes > Kitasatosporales > Streptomycetaceae > Streptomyces > Streptomyces sp. NPDC033178. The sequence continues at coordinate 74,660 of NZ_JBVIPT010000012.1, read as the reverse complement.
GAGGACTTCACGGCTCACGCCGAGTACGACGAGGAGTCCGCGACCCTCACCGCGGGAGCCCTGTCCGTGCGGGTGAGCCGCACCGGACCCTGGCACGTCGACTTCCTCGCGGACGGCCGCACCCTGACCACCAGCGGCGCCAAGGGCATGGGCATCATGCGGGACGCGGGCACGGGCGGCCACTATCTGCGCGAGCAGCTCAACCTCGGTGTGGGCACCCAGGTCTACGGACTCGGCGAGCGCTTCGGGCCGCTGGTCAAGAACGGCCAGGTCGTCGACATGTGGAACGCCGACGGGGGCACGGCCACGGAACAGGCGTACAAGAACGTGCCGTTCTATCTGACGGACGCGGGCTACGGAGTGTTCGTCGATCATCCCGGCCGGGTGTCGTTCGAGGTCGGCTCGGAGGCGGTGTCCCGGGTGCAGTTCAGCGCCGAGACACAGCAGTTGACGTACTACGTGATCTACGGCCCGAGCCCGAAGGACATCCTCCGCAAGTACACGGCCCTCACCGGGCGTCCGGCGCTGCCGCCCGCCTGGTCGTTCGGGCTGTGGCTTTCGACGTCCTTCACCACGTCGTACGACGAGACGACCGTGACCTCCTTCATCGACGGCATGAAGGAGCGTGAACTCCCGCTCTCTGTCTTCCACTTCGACTGTTTCTGGATGCGGGAGTTCAACTGGTGCGACTTCGAGTGGGACCCCCGGGTCTTCCCGGACCCTGAGGGGATGCTGGCCCGGCTGAAGGAGCGCGGGCTGCACATCAGCGTCTGGATCAACCCGTACATCGCGCAGCGCTCCCCGCTGTTCGCGGAGGGCAAGGCACTCGGGCACCTGCTGAAGCGGCCGGACGGCAGCGTCTGGCAGTGGGACCTGTGGCAACCGGGCATGGCACTGGTCGACTTCACTAGTCCCGCCGCCCGCGACTGGTACGCGTCGAAGCTGGAGGCGCTGCTCGCGCAGGGCGTCGACTGCTTCAAGACCGACTTCGGGGAGCGGGTCCCGCTCGACGTGGCGTACGCGGACGGCGGCGACCCCGAGCGGATGCACAACTACTACACCTACCTCTACAACCGGACCGTCTTCGACGTGCTGCGCAAGCACCGGGGCGAGGCGGAGGCCGTCGTCTTCGCGCGCTCGGCGACCGCCGGCAGCCAGAAGTTCCCCGTGCACTGGGGCGGCGACTGCGAGGCGACCTACGAGTCGATGGCCGAGTCGCTGCGCGGCGGCCTGTCGCTCGGCCTCTCCGGGTTCGGCTACTGGAGCCACGACATCGGCGGCTTCGAGGGCACCCCGACACCGGCCCTGTTCAAACGGTGGCTCGCCTTCGGCCTGCTCTCCTCCCACAGCCGCCTGCACGGCAGTTCCTCCTACCGGGTCCCCTGGCTCTTCGACGAGGAGGCAGTGGACGTCCTGCGCCTGTTCACCCGGCTGAAGCTGCGCCTCATGCCGTATCTGTACGAGGCCGCCCGCACCGCGCACACCGAGGGCGTGCCGATGATGCGCGCGATGCTCCTGGAGTTCCCGGACGACCCCGGGTGCGCACACCTGGAACGGCAGTACATGCTCGGCCCGGACCTGCTGGTCGCGCCGGTGTTCTCCGACGACGGCGAGGTGTCGTACTACGTGCCCGAGGGCACCTGGACCCACTTCCTGACCGGCCGGCCGGTGACCGGGCCCCGCTGGGTGCGCGAGAAGCACGGCTTCTCCAGCGTGCCGCTCCTCGTCAGGCCGGGCGCGGTGATCCCGGTGGGAGCCGTCGACGACCGGCCGGACTATCCGCACGCGGACGGAGTGACCCTGCACGTGTACGGGCTCGATCGCGGCGCGCAGGTCACGGTGCCCGTGGACGGCGTGACCTTCACCGTCGTACGCGAAGGTGACACACTGCGGGCCTCGTCGAGCGATCCGTCGGCGCCCTGGGCACTGGCGGCCGGGGAACGGGTGGCGCGGGCGAAGGCCGGGACCGGGTTCCTCTCCCTCGAACTGGGCCCCGAGTCGGACCCGAAGTCGGACCCCGAGTCCCTTGAGCCGGGACCCGAGCAGGAGCGGGGCTGAGCATGGTGAAGATCACCGACGTGGCACGGCACGCCGGGGTGTCCCCCAGCACCGTCTCGTACGCGCTGAGCGGCAAGCGCCCGATCTCCGAGGAGACCCGGCAGCGCATCGAGGACAGCATCCGCGAGCTGGGCTACCGGCCGCACGCGGGCGCCCGGGCCCTCGCGAGCAGCCGGTCGAACGTGCTCGCGCTGGTGGTGCCGTTACGCACCGGCATCCATGTGCCGGTGGTGATGCAGTTCGCGGTGTCCGTGGTGACGGCCGCGCGCCGGCACGACCACGATGTGCTGCTGCTCACGCAGGAGGAGGGCGAGGACGGGCTGCGCCGGGTCGCGGACACCGCCCTCGTGGACGCGCTGATCGTGATGGACATCCAACTCCACGACCGGCGCCTGCCGTTGTTGCGCGCCCTGGACCGCCCGTCGGTGCTCATCGGGTTCCCGGCCGAGCCCGCCGGGCTGACCTGCATCGACCTGGACTTCAGGGCGGCGGGCGAGCTGTGCGTCGAGCATCTCGCGGGCCTCGGACACCGGGTGATCGGCCTGGTGGGCTCGCCGCCCGAGGTGTACGTACGGGAGACGGGGTTCGCCCAGCGGGTGGTCCAGGGCTTCACGGCCGCGGCCGACCGAAACGGCCTGTCGTCCTCGGTGCACCCGTGCGAGGCGGCGCCCGCGGCGGCCCGGCAGGTCGCGGAGCAACTCCTGCGGGAGCGGCCCGCGTTGACGGGGGTCGTGGTGCACAACGAGCCGGTTCTTGAGCCGCTGATCGACGCGTTCGAGGCCCTCGGCCTGCGGGTCCCGGGGGATCTGTCGGTCACGGCGATCTGCCCGGACGAGGTGGCCGAGCAGACCCGCGTCCCCGTCACCTCGATCGCCATACCGACCGCCGAGGTGGGCACGGGAGCGGTGGAACTGCTGATGAGGAAGCTCGGTGGCGCCACGGCCGTACCGGAGGCCACGCTGCTGTCGCCCCGGCTGACGGTACGGGCGAGCACGATGCCACGGCCCTGACCGGACCTGACCAGCCCGGACGCGGGACCTGACCGGACCGGACCCCGGGTCCGGACCTGACCGGACCGGACCGGACCGGACCCTGGACCGTACAGGGCTCTGTCCGGTCCAGGGCGTCGAGGAGACGCCCTGGACCGCAGCTCACTCGCTCAGCACTCGACCAGCTTGCGCCACGAGCACTCCAGGTCCCCGTTGCGCTCGGCCGCCCGCGCGCTGCCCGGTTTCACCAGTACGGCCGCGTCCGCCGTGGACCGCGCCAGCGTCACCACGATCGCGTCCTCCAGGGGCTTCACGGAGGAGGCGAGGTAGTTGTTGAGCACGATGCTGTAGACGAGTTCACGTCCGTCCGCGCCCGTCACGTACCCGGAGAGCGCGGACGCCCCGGTCAACGAGCCTGTCTTGGCACGGGCGTTGAGCGCCGCGGGCGTCCCGCACATCCTGGTCCGCAGGGTGCCGCCCACGAACCGGTCGGGGCCGCAGGCGACCGGCAAGGACTTGTACCAGTCGGCGTACCAGGGCTCGGCCCGCACCGCGAGCAGCAGCTTGGCGAACTGGCCGGCGGTGAAGTTGTTCATCCGGGAGAGCCCCGAACCGTCGACCTGCCGCAGCTTGCCCGTGTCGACGCCGACGCCCTTCGCGTAACCGCTGACGGCGGCGAGCCCGGCGCTCCAGCTCCCCTCCCCCGAGACCTTCCGGCCCATGGCCTTGGTGAGGATCTCGGCGTGCATGTTGTTCGACAGCTTCATGAAGGGGATCAGCAGGTCCTTCAACGGCATCGAGGCGTGCGAGGCGAGCTGCCGTGCCCCCGCGGGCGTGGCGCGCCCGAGCCGCGTCGGCCCGGTCACCTTCACCCCGTGCGCGGCGAGCGCGTCCCGGAAGACGGCGGCCGCGTACCCGGTGGGCTCCCACACGCTCACCCACTCCGTGGCGCCGGAGCCGCCCGCGGGTGTCGTACCGCTGACCACGATGGTGTTGGTGCCGTGCTCCCGCTCGACGGTGAGGTCGTTCGAGCCGCCCGCGGCGACGGTCGTGGCCCGGACGTCCAGGTCGACGTAGTCCGTCTTCGGCGTGACGGTGACGGTCGGCTCGTCCCCTGCCGCCGCGCCCGGCGCGACCTCCACGATCACGGTCCCGGTGTCGTAGTCGGTGTCGGGCGCGACGCTCAGCGCGCTGATCTGCGCCGAGTAGTACGCGGACTCGTCGTCGGCGGCCCAGGACCGGCCGAGCCGGGCGCTGTCGAAGCGGGTGTCGTCGGCGAGGAGCCGTCCGTCGACACGGGTGACGCCCGACCCGGCGAGGTCGGCGGCCAGTTTGTCGTAGTCCTTGGCGAGCGCGGTCGGGTCACCGCTGCCGCGCAGATACAGATCGCCGCGCAGGACTGAGCCCTGCCGCCTGCCGTTCGTCAGGACGTCCGTCGTGAACCTGTGGTCGGGGCCGAGGATCTCCATCGCCGCGGCCGAGGTGGGCAGTTTGGTGTTGGAGGCGGGCATCAGCCGCTCGGTCGGCCGGTGCTGGTAGAGCACCTCGCCGCTCGCGGCATCGGCGACCACGACGCTCGCCGCCCCGCCCTCCATCCTGCTGTCCCCGAGGATGGTGTCGATGGCCTCCGGCAGTCCGCTCCGGTCGGCGTTTGCCCCGGCCGGCGAACCCGAACCGAGCGCGGCCGCCGCGAGCCCGATCACGACGGGCCAGATCCACCGTTTCCCACGGGAGTTGACGCGCTCCCCAGAACTCTTCGCGGTTCTACTCACGGGTCTGCTCACGGGTCTACTCATGCCACAGGAGCATCCCGGACGACGCGCCTCGTGGACAGTGGGCAAACACGACAAAGGCCCCGCTGCCTGGGCGGCGGGGCCTTTGTCTAACATGGGATGAGTGGAGATGGCGGGAATCGAACCCGCGTCCACCGGTGCAGAATCAGGGCTTCTCCGTGTGCAGTTCGCTTCGATTTTCTCGGCCCCGGTGATCACGCGAACAAGTCGCCGACGGGCCCAGTCACTGTTTGATTTCCCATCGAACCCCGTGACCGGGCTCGATGGTTTAGTTCCCTAGATTATGCCAGGGTCCGGGTCGGGAACACCCCCGGGCTGACACCCTTTTAGGGTCCTTCAGTCGCTGTTATTAGGCAGCGAGGGCGAAGGACTGGGAATCGCTCTTGGAATTGGCGATTATTGGTTGCGACATATGGTTAACGAGATCATTGCCGCTTCCTCGACACGCTTCCCCTGCTTCAACAGCCGCTGTCGAAACCGATCATCCCCATGTTGATTTTTCAATCCTCTTCGGAACTTCTCCAAGCGAAGAGGTGCGCACCCGCTACGAGGTGCAGTGCCATCGTACGTGACCAACGCTCACCGATGCCACCGTATTCCCGGCGGCCCGGCGGCTGGGCGCCCACCGGCCCGCCACTCGCCCCGCTGCTACTCGCCCCGCTGCTTCCTCTTGGCCGCCGCGATCGCCCGGTCCGACTCCCGCCGGTCCTGCTTCTCGCGCAGGGTCTGCCGCTTGTCGTACTCCTTCTTGCCCCGGGCGAGCGCGATCTCGGCCTTCGCGCGGCCGTCCTTGAAGTAGAGGGCGAGGGGCACGATCGTGTGACCCGTCTCCTCGGACTTCGACGCCAGCTTGTCGATCTCCTCGCGGTGCAGGAGCAGCTTCCGCTTGCGGCGCACGGTGTGGTTGGTCCACGTGCCCTGGCTGTACTCCGGGATGTGGGCGTTGTGCAGCCACGCCTCGTTCCCGTCGATCTGGACGAAGCCGTCGGTCAGCGAGGCACGGCCCTGGCGCAGGGACTTCACCTCCGTGCCGGTGAGGACGAGCCCGGCCTCGTAGGTGTCGATGATGGCGTAGTCGTGCCGCGCCTTCTTGTTCTGCGCGACGATCTTGCGCTTGCCGTCCTTGACCTTGCCGGAGGTGCCCCCTCCCTGCTTCGGCTGGGATTCTTTCGGTACGTACATGCCCTTGCTCATAGTGCTGGCCATTTTCGCACTAGAGGGGCCCACGAGGGAAAGCCGATTACGGGAGACGCGGACCGTCGGCCCAGAATGCCGTGTCCGGTCGGCTACGAGGGGTCGCCGAGCCCGCTCAGTACGGTCTCGGCCCGCTCCAGCGAGCCCTCCTCGGCCTCCAGGTCGGGGGTGATGCCGCGGCCGTCGACGCCGCGTCCGGAGGGGGTGCGGTAGTGCCCGACGGTCAGCTCGGCGACGGAGCCGTCGGGCAGCCGGCTCGGCATCTGGACCGAGCCCTTGCCGAAGGTCCTGGAGCCCACGACGACCGCGCGGCCGCGGTCCTGCAGGCCCCCCGTGAGGAGCTCGGCCGCGCTCATCGTGCCGCCGTCGACGAGCGCGACCAGGGGTCTGGTGGTGTCACCGCCGGGATCGGCGTGCAGGGCACGCTGGTCGCCGTTCACGTCGTACGTGGCGACGAGGCCGCCGTCGAGGAAGGCGGAGGCGGCGGTGACGGCCTCGGTGACCAGGCCGCCGGAGTTGCCGCGCAGGTCCAGGACGACCCCGGTTCCCGTGGGGGCGTCGGCCACGGCGGTCCGTACGAGGTCTCCGGAGCCCTTGGTGAAGGCGGCGACCTTGATCACGGTGACGCCGCCCGGCAGTTCGCGGACCGTCACGGAGTCGGTGGACAGGCGGGCCCTGCGCAGGGTCTCGCGCCACGTGCGCGTGCCGCGCTCAAGGCCGAGTGCGACGGTCGTTCCGGCGCTCGCGTCGGTGGCGTCGCCCCTCAGTAACGAGACGACCTCCGTGACGGGCCTGCCGTCGACCCGGTGGCCGTCGATGCTGCGCAGCCGGTCGCCCCGGCGGATCCCGGCGGCCTGCGCGGGCGAGCCGGACTGCACGCGGGTCACCTCGATACGTCCGTCGCGCTCGCGCCGGGCCCACAGGCCGACGCCGGTGTACTGGCCGTCGAGGGCTTCCTCGAACTCCTCGTACTCGCCCGGGGAGTAGACCGCGCCCCAGCGGTCGCCGCTGCGGCTGACGGCCCGCTCGGCGGCCTCGACCGGGGACTTGCCGTCGGCCATCGCCTCGGCGGCGGCGTCGGCGACGTCCTCCTGGTGGCCCGCGGGGGCCGACCTGGCGGACGGGGAGGCGCTCTTGCGGACGGGGGTGTCGAACGAGCCGGTCGCGGCGCCCGCCGCGAGAACGCTCGCGAAGACCAACGTCAGGGCCGCCCCGCGGCCGAAGCGGCGGGGCTGACAGAACAGGTCACGGCCTGACATGCCGGTGAGTCTAGGACAACGAGAAGGGCCGTACCGGCGCTTGCCGGTACGGCCCTCTTGTCATGCGTCACACCTTCAGGTACTTGCGCAACGCGAAGAACGCGGCAAGCGCGGGCATCAGCAGACTCGTCGCGAGGATGAGCGGCAGCTTCGTGAGAACGGCGTCCCAGCCGATGAAGTTGATCAGATTCAACTTCTCCGACAGGGCCAGACCGTGGTCGATGATGAAGTACCGGGCGATCAGCAGGAAGGCACACGCCACCCCGCCGCCGATCAGTCCGGCGACCGCGGCCTCCATGATGAACGGCGCCTGGATGTAGAAGCCGGAGGCGCCCACCAGGCGCATGATCCCGGTCTCACGCCGACGGCTGAAGGCGGAGACGCGCACCGTGTTGACGATCAGCATCAGCGCGACGACGAGCATCATCGCCATCACCGCGCGGGCGGCCCAGTTCATGCCGTTGAGGAGCCCGAAGAGGTTGTCGAGGATGCCCTTCTGGTCCTGCACGGACTGCACGCCGTCACGGCCGTCGAAGGCGGTCGCGATGACCTGGTACTTCTCCGGGTCCTTGAGCTTGATGCGGAAGGACTCCTGCATCTGGTCCGGGGTGAGCGAGGCGGCGAGCGGGGAGTCGCCGAACTGCTCCTTGTAGTGCTTGTACGCCTGGTCGCTCGACTCGTGCGAGACGGTCTCGACGACGGACATCTTGTCGAGGTCGGTCTCGATCTGCTTCTTCTGCTCGGTGGTGACCGCTCCCTTGGCGCAGTTGGGGTCGGACTCCGCGTCGCTCTTGTTGCAGAGGAAGATCGAGACGTTGACCTTGTCGTACCAGTAGCCCTTCATCGTGTTCACCTGGTCGCTCATCAGGAGCGAACCGCCGAACAGGGCGAGGGACAGGGCGACCGAGACGACGACCGCGAAGGTCATCGTCAGATTGCGGCGGAGACCGACACCGATCTCCGACAGAACGAACTGGGCGCGCATGGCGTCTTCTCAGGCCTTTCCGTGGCGGATGCGTGGGGAGTCCTCCCCGTGCTCTGCGGTGGCGCCGAGAGCATGAGGGAGGTCGCGGTCAGTGCTGGTAGCCGTACACGCCGCGCGCCTGGTCGCGGACTAGTCGGCCCTTCTCCAGCTCGATGACGCGCTTGCGCATCTGGTCCACGATGTTCTGGTCGTGCGTCGCCATCAGGACGGTCGTGCCCGTCCGGTTGATCCGGTCGAGCAGCTTCATGATGCCGACGGAGGTCTGCGGGTCGAGGTTTCCGGTGGGCTCGTCCGCGATCAGCAGCTTGGGCCGGTTGACGAACGCTCTCGCGATCGCCACCCGCTGCTGCTCACCGCCGGACAGCTCACCGGGCATCCGGTCCTCCTTGCCGCCGAGCCCGACGAGGTCGAGCACCTGCGGCACGGACTTGCGGATCTCGCCGCGCGACTTGCCGATGACCTCCTGCGCGAAGGCCACGTTCTCGGCGACCGTCTTGTTCGGCAGGAGGCGGAAGTCCTGGAACACCGTCCCGAGCTGGCGGCGCATCTGCGGCACCTTCCAGTTGGAGATGCGCGCGAGGTCCTTGCCCAGGACGTGCACCTGACCGTGGCTGGTCCGCTCCTCACGGAGGATCAGCCGCAGGAAGGTGGACTTTCCGGAGCCGGAGGACCCCACCAGGAACACGAACTCGCCTCGCTCGACCTCCAGGGAGACATCCCTCAGAGCGGGGCGGGTCTGCTTGGGGTAGACCTTGGACACGTTGTCGAATCGGATCACGGATGCACCACAGGCCGTCGGGGATATCGGGGTTAGATGAGCGTGACCATACGCGACCCGGGTACACGCGCGCAGTCGCCGGGAGAGGTTGCGCAAGGGTTGTGCGCTTTTGTGCGGGGCAACCTCTGAGAGGGGCTGCACCCGGAAGGAGCGTGGGGCTGTATCGGTATGCGGCACCGCCGCGTGGACGCGACCGGCCGCACACGGCCTGTAGTCGCGGGAAAACGCAAGCCGTCCCATCTGAGAGCGAGCCGCGCACCCTCCGGAGGAACCTGGCACAGTGGAGGGGGAACGTATCCGTTCCCGAGAGCGTTGTGTACGTGGAACCGGTGCAAGGAGGGCGAGCGCATGACGTACGACCGGCTGGTGTGCGCGAACTGTGCCGCGCCCGTGAACGAAGGCCGCTGCCCCGTCTGCCGCGCGAACCGTGCGCGGCTGCAGCAGGAGGGCCCCTTCGGAGGCGGCCTCAACCCCATGGCGCTGATCGCACTGCTCGCCATCCTGATCGCGGCAGTGGCCCTGCTGGCCCACCAGACCGCGTAGGACGCGCGCGAGGCACGAGCGGGCACGCACAAGGCACGGCGGCAGCGGGCGGCGAGACGCCGACAAGGCCTGCGGACAAGACATGAGGAAGGGCCCGGAGCTTCAAGCTCCGGGCCCTTCTCACGCACTCACGTCACGCACTCACGCGCGCGTACGCCCATGACGTCCGTCAGGCAGCCGCGCCGCGGCCGTTCATGAGGCGGGGCAGCATACGGAAGCCGATGCCGCCGGCGATCATCGTCGCGGCGCCGATCAGCAGGTACGTGATGTTCTCGGCGGCGCCGGTCTCGGCCAGCTCGCCGCCGGTGCCCTGGGCGGAGGTGTCCGAACCGGTGTCGGTCAGGCTCTCCTTGCCCGCGCCCTGCTCGACCGGCTGGGAGCCGCCGTCGGGGTCGGTGTCGTTGCCACCGGTGCTGCCGCCGTTGTCGTTGCCCGGGTCGCTCGGCTCAACGGTGGGCTCGTCGGTCGGCTCCTCCGTCGGCTCGGTGGGCTCCTCGGTCGGCTCCTCGGTGGGCTCCTCGGTGGGCGGCTCCTCGGTGGGGTCCGTCGGGATCACCGTCGGCTCTTCGGTGGGCTCCTCGGTGGGCTCCTCGGTCGGGTCCTCGACAGCGAGGCCGACCTCGACACCGTTCTTGTCGGCGCTGGCGCCGACGTTCAGACCGCCCACCTCGACACCGACGTCGAGAGCCGAAGCGGCACCGGCGGCGGTCAGCGAAGCACCGGCGGCGATCACCGCGCCGGCGGCTATCCGCGCGATCCGGATACGCGTCTTCTTGGTCATCTGGTTGCTACCCCCAGTAGCTCATCGTCAATGGTGCAGCGCCCGGGGCCGCGACGTCGGGTAAAGCTCGGTGGAGCCCCCGGTTCACATGCGCCCCAGAGATACGCATGCCGCGCGTCAGCTTTCCCACTTTTCAATGCAACGTCAAGGTCGTTGCGACCGCGATGTCCAGATCAAGCTCTTTTGACCGGCACAGCGTCATGTGAGTGTGATGTAAAACCCAGACATCGGCCTACACAAAGGGCAACTGCCGTCCAGTGGATGGCAGTTGCCCTGTCGACAAAGCGACGACTACAAATGTCGCCTACTTCTCCCGCTGCTTGCGCCAGCGAATTCCGGCCTCCAGGAACCCGTCGATCTCGCCATTGAAAACGGCCTCGGGGTTTCCGACTTCGAACTCCGTGCGCAGATCCTTGACCATTTGGTACGGGTGCAGGACGTACGAACGCATCTGGTTGCCCCAGGAGTTGCCGCCGTCGCCCTTGAGGGCGTCCATCTTGGCCTGCTCCTCCTGCCGGCGCCGGTCGAGGAGCTTGGCCTGCAGCACGTTCATCGCGGACGCCTTGTTCTGGATCTGCGACCGCTCGTTCTGACAGGAGACGACGATGCCGGTGGGGAGGTGGGTGAGCCGCACCGCGGAGTCGGTCGTGTTGACGCCCTGGCCGCCGGGCCCGGACGAGCGGTACACGTCCACCCGGAGCTCGGACTCGTCGATCTCGATGTGATCGGTCTGCTCGACGACGGGAAGGATCTCCACACCCGCGAAGGAGGTCTGGCGGCGGCCCTGGTTGTCGAAGGGCGAGATGCGCACCAGCCGGTGCGTGCCCTGCTCCACCGACAGCGTCCCGTACGCGTACGGGATCTGGACGGCGAAGGTGGTCGACTTGATGCCGGCCTCTTCCGCGTACGAGGTCTCGTAGACCTCCGTCTTGTATCCGTGCTGCTCGGCCCAGCGCAGGTACATGCGCTGCAGCTTCTCGGCGAAGTCGGCGGCGTCGACGCCACCGGCCTCCGCGCGGATGTTGACGAGCGCCTCGCGGGAGTCGTACTCCCCGGAGAGCAGTGTCCGGACTTCCATCTCGTCCAGCGCCTTCTTGACGGCGGTGAGCTCGGTCTCGGCCTCGGCCCGGGTGTCCGGGTCGTCCTCCTCCTCGGCCATCTCGAAGAGGACACTGAGATCATCGATACGCCCGCGGAGCGCTTCGGCCTTGCGCACCTCGGCCTGGAGGTGGCTCAGCTTGCTGGTGATCTTCTGCGCCTCGTCCGGGTCGTCCCACAGGGACGGCGCTGCCGCCTGCTCCTCGAGCACGGCGATGTCTGCCCTCAGCTTGTCGAGGTCCAGGACGGCCTCGATCGACTCCATGGTCGAGGAGAGGGACTTGAGCTCTTCGGATACATCGACGACTGCCACGCCTCCAGCGTAACGGCTCCACGAAGTGGCTCCGCCGGTGGAACGGGGGGCTTGCTGGTGGGGGCTCCATTTGTCGTCCGCGGGTGGGTCGGTGCTGGCCGCGCAGTTCCCCGCGCCCCTAAAGACAAAAAGCCAGGGGCGCAGCCCCGCTTTTTAGGGGCGCGGGGAACTGCGCGCTCAGCACCGACCCACCCGCACCCAACACACCACACCAGCCCCCACCCACCCAGGGGCGCGGGGAACTGCGCGGCCAGCCCGAACCAACCCGCGCCCGGAGGACAACCGCCGCCCGTCAGGGCGAAGCCGGCGCCGACGTCTCCGTCTCGGACGGCGTCGCACCCGCGTCGTCGCCCGAGGTGGCGAGCCACGCGCCCACCCCCACCGCGGCGACGAGCGCCACCCCCGCCGCCCCCAGCGTGATCCGCCGGCGCCGAGCCGCGGCGGCCCGATGGCGGGCGGACCCCGGCCGGGGCGTCCCGGCGGCACGCGGAGCGCGGGCCGTGCCGCGGGCGCCGCCCGCGAGCTCGTCGGGCCCCGGCACCCTCATCGACGTATGCGTGTCACGGTTCGAGTCCGGCTTGGCGCCGGGCACGAGGGGAACGGCCCCGCGCCGGACCCGCTCGCGCGGAGCCTGAGGCTCCGCCGGCGCATCGTCGTACCCGCCGCTCCCGTCCTCGTCCCCGTCCGGCTCGTCCACGTCCAGCGGCGGCATCCCCGCCAGTATCGGCAGCTGCTCCCGCAGCCGCTCACCCAGCTCGGACGCCCGCAGGCGGGACGCGGGTGCCTTCGCCAGGCACTGCACGAGCAGCTGCCACAGCTCCTCGGGAATCCCGGGCAGCGGGACGACGGTCTCGGTGACGTGCCGCCGCAGGACCGCCCCCGGATGTCCCCCGCCGAACGGCGTGAACCCCGCGAGGAGTTCGTACAGCACGGTCGCCAGGGCGTAGATGTCGACGGCCGCCCGCGGGGGCAGCCCCTCGATGATCTCGGGCGCCAGGTAGTCGGGTGTACCGATGATCTTCGTCGCGCGCGTCCGGCGCGGTGAGTCGATGAGCTTGGCGACGCCGAAGTCGGTGAGCAGCGCGGGGTGCGAGCCGCCGGGTCCGAGCGGTCCCTGCATGTCGAGCAGCACGTTCTCCGGCTTGACGTCCCGGTGCACGACCCCCGCCGCGTGCGCCGCGGCGAGTCCGTCCGCGACGTCGGCCACGATGGCGACGGCGGCCTCGGGCGCGAGCCGCCGCTCCCGGTCGAGCCGGGTCCGCAGATCCGTACCGCGGACGAGGTCCATGACCAGGGCGAGGTCGTTGCCGTCGACCACGAGGTCGCGTACGGAGACGACGTGCGGGTGATCGAGGCCGAGCAGGGCCGTCCGCTCCTGCACGAAACGGCCCACGAGCTCCTGGTCGGACGCGAGGTCCTCGCGCAGCAGCTTGATGGCGACGGGGCCCTCGGGCCCCTCGCCGAGCCACACCGTGCCGGCGCTGCCCCGCCCCAGAATCTGGTTGGCGGTGTACCGGCTGCCGATCTTCCGTACCAAGACTGCTCCTACGGGCGCGTGTTGCCGATAAAGCTACGCGCCCAGAGCGCCAACCTCCTCTTCGGCGACAGAAATCACCCCCCAGGTGTCGACAAATCCCCAGAACCGCACCGCGGTTCCGGGGATTTGAAGGGGCAATGCTCTGAAATACCTGAAAAGGCTTATTGGCACCCGAGAAGACTTACTTCCCGGAACCGCCGCCCAGGTCCTCGACCCAGCCGGAGACCGTGCCGAACATGTCCGACAGCTGGTCCCAGTAGTTCTTGGACGTGCCGATCCAGCCCTGGAGCGGGCTGAACTCCCAGATCGCCCACCCGGCCAGGAACAGGATGACGACGGTGAACAGGCATCCCTTGAGGCAGCCGAGCCCGGGAATCTTCATCCGGTTGGCGCTGCGCTGCCGGGGCTCGCGCGGCGGCCGCGGCGCGGGCTGCTGAGGCTGCTGGGGCGGAGCGTGCCGCTGCTGAGGCTGGTGCTGGGGCGCGTACCCCTGGGGCTGCTGTCCCTGCTGCGGATAGCCGTACCCGGGCTGGTTCTGGGGCGGTCGCTGCCGGCGCTGCTGCGGCTGCTGGGGCCTCGGCTGCGGCGGTGGCTGCTGCTGGGGCCTGGCGACCTGGCGCTGGGGGCGCCGCCGCAGCGGGTCCTCGTTCGGGTCGAGGTACGGCTGCATCTGCGTCGGCTCGTTGCGGTCGCGGGCCGCCCGCAGCTGGTTCTGCCAGGGGTGCGGATCCTCGGGGCCCGCCCCGGGCTGCCCCGGGGGCACCGGCGGCATCACGGCCGTCGGGTCGGCCGCACCACGGTTGGGCAGTACGGCGGTGGGGTCGGCGGCGCCGGTGTGCGGCAGGACGCTGGTCGCGCCGTTCGGGTCGTACGAGGCGGCGCCCTGCGGGAGCACCTGGGTGGGGTCGGCGGCACCGAAGTCGCCCGGCACGGCGGCGGGCGCCAGGTCCGGGGCGAGCATCACGCCCACGGCCTCGGCGGCGGCGATCTGCGCGGAGTTGGAGTGCACGCCGATGCCCTCGGCGACCGTACGCAGACCTCGGGCGAGGTTCTCGGCGCTGGGCCGCTCGTCGGGGTTCTTGCGCAGGCAGCGCTCTATGACGGTCCACAGCGGGTCGGGGGCCGTGGAGGGCCGGCGCGGCTCGGCGCTCAGATGCTGGTGGAGAACCTCCAGGGCCGATCCGCCGCCGAACGGGGGACGGCCGGTGACCAGCTCGTACAGCATGATTCCGGCGCCGTAGATGTCGACGGCGGAGGTCTGCGGGCGGCCCTCGGCCGACTCGGGCGCGACGTAGGCGGGCGTGCCGACGAACTCGTGGGTGCGGGTCAGGCCCGGGGAGTCGGCGAGGCGCGCGATGCCGAAGTCCGTCAGCATCGGGTGCATCTGGCCGCCGTCCTGCTTGAGCAGGACGTTCGCGGGCTTGAGGTCGCGGTGCACGACGCCGTCGGCGTGGCTGGCGGCGAGCGCGTCGGCGACCTGGGCGGTCAGGAGCGCGGCGGCGACCGGCGAGAACGGGCCGTTCTGGCGCAGGTAGTGATGGAGGTCGGGACCCTCGATCAGGTCCATGACCAGGGCCAGCAGATCGCCCTCGACCACGAGGTCCCGTACGCGCACGATGTTCGGGTGGGTCAGGCGGAGCAGCACGGAGCGCTCCCGCAGGAACCGCATCACGATGTCCGCGTCGTTGGCGAGCTCCTCCTTGAGGACCTTGATCGCCACCGTTTCACCCGGCTGACCGGGTACTGCCGCCTCGGCGCCCGCTGTCTCCCTCTGGCGGGCGCGCCAGACGGTGCCTGTGGCGCCGCGCCCCAGCGGCTCCTCAAGGAGGTACTTGCTCCCTACCGGCCGCACGTCATGCGCTCCCTGCTGCTTGCCTGACTGATCCGTCCACCCTGCTACGGGTGGTTCCGACCCACTGTAGTGCCGTCGAACGTGGCACCGGGCTGTCGTCCCGCTGCGGTTTCCCTCACCCCGCCTGCCCATGCATTACGTAAGCCGTTCCTGTATGTGTTCGATGAAAAGACGCTCGCTTTGGGTGGTTTGGTTGCCGCATCTTGACGTGACCGATCTCAAGCGGACATCGCTCGGGCATTGGTCAGGCACTTTTGCGGGCAGAGCCGACCAATCAAGATCACATGCCGGTGGAGGACGGGCGTGTTGTCAGTGGCAGGTGCGAGGATGCTTTCCGTACTGGCCGACGTGCCCGTGTGCGGTGGGGGGAATCTGCGGTGGGGGACCGCGGGGCAGCCTCGTCACGGGCACCCGCGACAGAAGGGACCGCTGACGGCGATGCAGATCCGGCTGACCGTCGTAGACCCGCTGGGGACGCGCCCCGAGGGACGCCCCGCGTCCTGCGACGTGCTGGTGACAGCACCCGCCGGGACCGCGCTCGCGGCGGTGGCCTCAGGCCTCGCCTCGGCGGTCGGGGGCGAGGGAGCCGGGGTGCTGTACGCGGGGGCGGAGCGGCTCGACGCACAGCGCTGCACGCTGGGTGAGCCACCTCTCATGGACGGCGCCGTGCTGTCGCTCGGCGCCCCCGCGGAGCCGGGCCCCGACCTCGACCCCGCCGCGGCACAGCTGCGCGTGGTGGCCGGACCCGATGCCGGAGGCGTCCATTTCCTGCACGGCGGCCGGATCGACATCGGCCGCTCGGCCGACGCCGACGTGCCGCTGGACGACCCGGACGTCTCCCGCCTGCACTGCGCCGTGACGGTCGCGGCCGACGGCCGCGTCTCGGTGGCGGACCTGGGCTCCACGAACGGCACGACGCTGGACGGCCGGCGCGTGAGCGAGCGCCAGGTGCGGTTCGCGCCGGGGGCACTCCTTCGGGTGGGCGAGTCCGCGCTGCGCCTGGCCCCGGCGGGCGAACCGGCCGTCGTGCGGGAGACCGCACCGGACGGCGAGGGACACATCCGGGTCGTGACGGCATCGGAGACCCCCGAGCGGGAACAGCCGACGGCCACGACCGGTCGTACGGGACAGCAGGCACCGGCGCCGGCACCCGGCGAGGCGGCCGGAGCGGCGAGGGTGCCCCACGCACGCGACGGGGCCGACCGGGGTGACAGGGACGACGGCGGCACTCCGGAGGCGGCCTCCCGTTTCCAGGTCGCACCGCCGACCGCCGAGACGCATCACGGGTACGGCACCGCGGGGTGGGGCTCCGCCGAGGGCGGGCGCTCCCACCGGGCCGCCGGGGCCACGTCCTCGCCCCAGGGGCACACGCCCGCGGACCCGACCGTCGTGCCCGGGCAGGGCCGGGCGCCGCGGATCGAGAGCACGGATGCCGGAGCACCTTCGGCAGCGGCCCCCGAGGAGAACCCGGACGCACCCGCCCCCGGTGAGCGTGATCGAAAAGGCACTCCCCTCCGGGGGACACCCCTGCCGCGTGGTGTGCGCAAGCGCGGCGGACTTTCCGCATGGGCCAGACGGCTGGCGGGCGGCCGGAGCGACGAGCCGGACGCGGAGCACGACGAGGCGTTCGACGACGCGTACGAGACACCGGCCGCCGAGGAGCCGGTCGTCGCGGGCTCGTCCGCTCCCGAGCGGTGGCCCGATCCCGCGGCGCTGCTGCTGGCCGCGCTCGGACCGGGTCCGCGGCTGTGGGAGCGCGGCCCGGGACACCCGGAGACGCTCACGGTGCGGCTCGGCACGGCGGACCGGAGCGCGCCCGACGGCTCCGGCCTGCTCCCCTCGGTGCCGGTGACCGCGGGTCTGCGGGAGGTCGGGGCACTGGGCCTGGCCGGGCCGCGCGGCCGCCTCTCGGGGCTCGCCCGCGCGGTGGTCGCCCAGCTCGCCGCGCTGCACTCGCCCGACGCCCTGGAAATCACCCTGATCAGCACGGACCGCTCCCGTTCGGTGGAGGAGCGCACCGCCGAGTGGTCCTGGCTCGGCTGGCTCCCCCATCTCCGTCCCACCCACGGCCAGGACTGCCGCCTCCTCCTCGCCTACGACCGCGAACAGGCGACGGCGCGCACGGAGGAGCTGGTCCGCCGGCTTGAGGACCACTTGGCGGAGGCGGGCCGGGCCTCCGTCTCCACCGGCGGAGGAGGGTTGCGCCTCGGCGACGGTTCACCGGACGACAGCGGGGCCTTCTCGGCCGTACGACGGTCAGGTGGCGACGAGCGACGGGAGCCCGGCGGCGAGCGGGGCCATGGAGGCCACGACGGTGGCGCGAGCGGCCGTCCCGGATCCACCTTTCCCTCTGCCTCTTCCTCCACCTCTTCCTCCTCCGACGGTCCGGCCCGGTCGAGGCACCCGTCCGACGACGATCCGGCCCGCGCCGGTGAGCGCACCGGTTCCGCCGGCCCGGCGTCGCCCCGCGCCCACCCCACCGCACGCGACAGCAACATCACCCACCTCGGACTCCCCCGCAGCGGTACGCAGACCAGTGACGCGGCCTCGCGAGGGCGGGCCAGGCGGCCCTCCTGGGCGCGGTCCGACGATCCGGCGGAGACCGAGTGGCCGGGCCCCCACACCGTCGTCGTGGTGGACGGGGACCCCGGGTCGGCCGGTGTGCGGGAGGCCGTGTCACGGCTCGCGGCCGAGGGGCCCCAGGCCGGGATCCATGTCATCTGTCTCGTAGAGACGCCGGCCGCGTCGCCCGCCTCACCGGTGACGGACACGTACGAGGCGGCCTGTGCGGCCTCGCCCGCCTTCCGGGAGTGCGGTGCCGTCGCGCTGCTCAGCGGGGACGTGGCGACGGCGCTGCGACTGCTGCGCGTGGCGCACGGCAAGCAGGCGGGCGGTTCCGCATCCCCCGCGCGGGGCGGGCCCGTTGGCCACGGCACGGTCGCCGCCGTGGACGCCGTGTCCATGGCCTGGGCCGAGCGGTTCGCCCGGGCGCTGGCGCCGCTCCGCGCGGACGGCGTGGCGGGCGAGCGGCACACCCGTGTGTCCGCGCCGCTGCCCCAAGCCGCCCGGCTGCTCGACGAGTTGGGCCTGGCGAGGGCCACTCCCGCGTCGCTGATGGCGCGCTGGGCGGACGCGGCCGACGACCCGGAGGCGCTCGGCGGCCGGGCCACGGCCGTGCTGGGCGCCGGTCCCCGCGGGCCCGTCTGCGCGGACCTCGCGGTCGAGGGACCGCATCTGCTGGTCGAGGGGCCTTCAGGCAGCGGGCGTACGGAACTGCTGCGTTCGGTGGCCGCCTCGCTCGCCGCCGCGGAGCGGCCCGACCGGCTCGGCATCGTGCTCATCGACGGCCGGGACGGCACGGGCAGCGGTGGCGCGGCCGCGCGCGGGGACGGGCTCCAGGTGTGTACGGACCTGCCTCACGTCACGACGCATCTGGGTGCCCACGATCCCGTACGGATGCGGGAGTTCGCCCAGTCCCTGGCCGCCGAGCTGAAGCGGCGGGCCGAGCTGCTCGGCCGGCTCGACTTCGCCGAGTGGCACGCCCTGCAGGACCGACAGGACAGGCAGGCCCGACAGGATCGGCAGGACCGGCAGGGGGCGTCGGGCCGTGTCGTCGCCCAGCGGTCCGCAGGTTCGACGGGTTCGGCTGGCTCGGCTGGCTCGGCTGGTTCGGGGGCGGTCAGGCAGGCGGGCGGTACGGCGGGCGGGTCTGCCGGTGCCGGGGACCTCGATACTCCCTCCAGTTCCACGCTCCGGCTGCGTCCCGTCGCGAGCCGGCCCCGTTCGGACACGGGGCCTCCACTCCCCCGGCTCGTCGTGGTCGTCGACGACCTCGACGCCCTGCTCTCCCCCGCGCTGGGCTCCCCCGGGCGCCCGGCCGCCGGTTCGGTCGTGCGGGCGCTGGAAGCCGTGGCGCGGGACGGGGAGCGGCTCGGGGTGCATCTCGTGGCGGCGACCGGGGGCGGGGAGCGGACGGACGAGACGGAGCTGGCTCGGCGGGCGACGCTTCGGGTTGTGCTCGAAGCGGCGGTGGCCGGGCCGGAGGAGCCGGCGCCCGGGCGGGGGCGGCTCGGCGGACCGGCCGGTCGGTCAACGCCGTTCCAGGGGGGCCGGGTCACGGGTCGTATTCCTCGTACGGCGACTCTGCGTCCCACGGTCGTGCCCCTGGAGTGGGCTCGCATGGGCGATCCTCCCGCGCGCCGGCCCGTCCGTGAGCTGGGCAACGGGCCCACGGACCTGGCCCTCCTGGCCAGCGCCCTGGAGCGGGCGGCCCGCTCGGTCTCGGCGACGGAGGTGCCGTCGCTTCTTTAGCGCCGGGTTCGTCCGGCGTTTTCCTCGCCCCCGCCGCCCCTACCCATTCCCGTCCCTTTCGGGGGCCAGCCCCCGAACCCCCGCTCCTCAAACGCCGGAGGGGCTGATTTTCAGCCCGTCCGGCGTTTGAGGAGCGCGGCAGCGCGATGCGGGGGTCTGGGGGCGGAGCCCCCAGGGATGGGACGGGTAGGGGCGGCGGGGGCGAAAAAAGCCCGACGCTCCCAGGGCACGCCCCCAAGTCCCCACGTCACGACGCGGTTACGATCACGGCCTTGACAGCGCAGGCGCTCTTGCCGCCCCCAAGCGCACGGGCGTAGACCAAGAGCGCACGGGACAGCGCTCGGACGTTCGACGAAGAACGGGGCAAGTCATGCGCAGCAACACTCTCCGTACACACAGGTCGCACAACAAGTCGCACAAGATGAGCAGGACCGCGCGAACCGCGGCCGCCGTCGTCGCGGGGGCGATGGCGCTCACGCTCACGGCGTGCGGCGGTGACGACGACAAGAGCGACGAAGGGGGCGGGGGAAGCGAGACCGGCAGCGCCGCAAGCGTCGAGCTCCCCAAGCTCGACGGCCAGAAGCTGGAGGTCGCGGCCGTCTGGACCGGCCCTGAGCAGGACAACTTCACCAAGGTCCTGGACGAGTTCGAGAAGCGGACGGGCGCGGAGGTCAGCTTCGTACCGACCGGCAACAACACCTCCACCTTCCTGGGCACGAAGATCCAGGGCGGCAAGCCGCCGAACGTGGCGTTCCTGCCGCAGGTCGGTGTGCTGCACCAGTTCGCCGACAAGGGCTGGGTCAAGCCCCTCGGCGCCGAGGCACAGGCGCAGATCGACAAGAACTTCTCGGCCGGCTGGAAGGACCTGGGCGCCTACGAGGGCAAGCAGTACGGCGTCTACGCGAAGGCCGCCAACAAGTCCCTGGTCTGGTACAACACGGCCGCGTTCGAGGCGGCCGGGATCACCGCGGAACCGAAGACCTGGGACGAGTTCGTCCAGACCGCGCAGACGCTGTCGGACGCCGGTTCGCCCGCGGTCTCCATCGGCGGCCAGGACGGCTGGACCCTCACCGACTGGTTCGAGAACATCTATCTCTCGCAGGCGGGCCCGGAGAAGTACGACCAGCTGGCGAAGCACGAGATCAAGTGGACGGACCCCTCCGTCAAGGAGGCCCTGACCACGCTGGCCCAGCTGTGGGGCAAGGACGACCTGATCGCGGGTGGCAGGGCCGGCGCGCTGCGCACCGAGTTCCCCAAGTCGGTGACGAACACCTTCTCGGGCGACACCCCGGCCGCCATGGTCTACGAGGGCGACTTCGTCGCGGCGAACATCAACGCCGACACGAAGGCCAAAATCGGCACGGACGCCAAGGTCTTCCCGTTCCCGGCGGTCGGCGACGAGTCGCCGGTGGTCAGCGGTGGTGACGTGGCCGTGATCCTGAAGGACGACAAGGCCTCGCAGGCCCTGATCACCTTCCTCGCGTCGACCGACGCGGCCGAGATCTGGGCGGCGCAGGGCGGCTTCATCTCCCCCAACAAGGAGATGGACCTGAAGAGTTACAAGGACGCCGTGGCCGGAGACATCGCCAAGGCGCTGCTCGACGCGGGCGACGACTTCCGCTTCGACATGTCCGACCAGGCCCCGGCCGCCTTCGGTGGCACCCAGGGCGCGGGCGAGTGGAAGGCGCTGCAGGACTTCCTGAAGACCCCCACGGACGTCGAGGGCACCCAGCAGGCGCTCGAAACGGCCGCCGCCAAGGCGTACAAGGGCTGACGGCAGCCCATGTCGTCGCAGGTGGCGACGGCGGGGGGCCCGGCAGGTCCGGTGCCCCCCGCCGGAAAACGCAAGAGCGTGATCGGCACCCGGCCGTGGGTGGCAGGACTGTTCCTGCTGCCCGCGATCGTGCTGCTCGGCGCGCTCGTGGTCTACCCGATCGGGTACTCGGTCTGGCGCAGTCTCTACGACGCCGACGGCTCCGGCTTCGTGGGCCTCGGCAACTACGGCGACCTGTTCAGCGACGACGCCACCTTCACCGCGGTCAAGAACACCGCGATCTGGGTGGCGGTCGCCCCGGCACTGGTCACCGGGCTGGGCCTGATCTTCGCCGTGCTGACCGAACGGGTGCGCTGGTCAACGGCGTTCAAGCTGGTCATCTTCATGCCGATGGCCATCTCCATGCTCGCCGCGGGCATCATCTTCCGGCTCGTGTACGAGGCGGACCCGGATCAGGGCGTGGCCAACGCCGTGGTGGTGGGGGTGCACGACACCTTCGCCGAGTCGTCGGTCTATCCGAAGGCACGCCCGTCGACCGAGAGCGACCTCAAGGCGTCCGGCGGAGGTTCCTTCACGTCCACGGGCACGGTGAGCGCGGGCTCCCCGGCCCTGATCCCGCTGGTCGGCATCGCCCCGAACAAGGTGCCCGGCAGCCCCGGGGACGCCAAGCCCGCCGAGGCCTCGGGCGACGGGGTGTCCGGCACGGTCTGGCTGGACTTCAAACTGGGCGGCGGCGGCGAGAAGGGCGCCATCGACACGGGTGAGAAGGCCCTGCCCGGCATCAAGGTCGAGGCGGTCAAGGACGGCAAGGTCGTGGCCTCCGCGAAGGCGGGCGCCGACGGTACGTTCACACTGCCGGCGGCGGCCGACGGTGCCCAACTCCGGCTGCCGGCCTCGAACTTCGCGGCGCCCTACAACGGCGTCGACTGGCTCGGCCCGTCCCTGGTCACCCCGGCCATCATCGGTGCGTACGCATGGATGTGGGCCGGTTTCGCGATGGTGCTCATCGCGGCGGGGCTCGCCGGGGTGGACCGCAACCTCCTGGAGGCGGCCCGGGTCGACGGGGCCAACGAGTGGCAGGTGTTCCGCCGGGTCACGGTTCCCCTGCTCGCACCGGTCCTCGTCGTCGTGCTGATCACTCTGATGATCAACGTGATGAAGATCTTCGACCTGGTCTTCATCATCGCTCCGCAGCCCACCCAGGACGAGGCCAACGTCCTCGCCCTGCAACTGGTCAACGCTTCCTTCGGCGGCGGCAACAACCAGGGGCTCGGCAGCGCGATCGGCATCGTCCTGCTGCTGCTGGTGATGCCCGTGATGATCGTCAACATCCGCCGACTGCGAAGGGAGCGCCGACGGTGACCGCACCCTCCGTACCCCTGAAGGAACCACTGGTGGCCGTCGACGCGGTCGGTCCGCCCCCGCGTTCGCTGGCCTCCAGGCTCGCGAGCGGCGCGGCGGGCGGCGTGATGCGCGTGTTCCTCATCCTGGTCGCGCTGCTCTGGGTGACACCGACGGTCGGGCTGCTCGCCTCGTCGTTCCGCGACCCGACCGACATCGCCGCCTCCGGCTGGTGGGACGTCTTCAGCAAGCCGTCCCAGCTCACCACCGAGAGCTACTCGACCCTGCTCGGCAAGGAGCAGATCACCGACGCCCTGCTCAACACGGTGTGGATCACCGTGCCGGCCACCGCCCTGGTCGTCGTCATCGGCGCGATGGCCGGATACGCCTTCGCCTGGATGGATTTCAAGGGCCGCGACTGGTGGTTCGTGGCCGTGGTGGCCCTGCTGGTGGTGCCCATCCAGATCGCCCTGATCCCGCTGGCCGACCTCTTCGGCGACCTCGGGATCTTCGGCAGCATCATCGGTGTCGTCCTGTTCCACGTGGGCTTCGGCCTGCCGTTCGCGATCTTCCTGCTGCGCAACTTCTTCGCGGAGATCCCCCGTGAACTCCTGGAAGCGGCACGGCTCGACGGCGCGGGCGAGATCCGGCTGTTCACCACCGTGGTCCTGCCGCTCGGCGGGCCCGCGATCGCGTCGCTCGGCATCTTCCAGTTCCTGTGGGTGTGGAACGACATGCTGGTGGCGCTGATCTTCTCGGACTCCGGCTCGCGGCCGCTGACCGTCGCGCTGACCGAGCAGACCCGTCAGTTCTCCGGCAACATCGAGACGTTGGCGCCCGGCGCGTTCATCTCGATGGTGATCCCGCTGGCCGTGTTCTTCGCGTTCCAGCGGCAGTTCGTGTCCGGTGTGATGGCGGGCGCGGTGAAGTAGCGTCCGGGACATCCGGGTCGGGCACCCGGAGTACACATCGCGAGGGGCGGGCCGTCATCGGTCCGCCCCTTCGCGTTCACCCGGGGTCCCCCACATGCCGCATCCGGCGTAACCCGGTAACCCCTTCGGCCGTTTCTGGGCAGTATGCCCGCGCCGACACAAGGATGTCCCTTGCCCCGGTTCAGTGTCATTGTCCCCGCGTACCAGGTGCAGGCATATCTGCACGAGTGCATGGCATCCGTCCTCGAACAGTCCTTCACCGACCTCGAGTTGATCGCGGTGGACGACTGCTCACCCGATGCCTGCGGCGCGATCATCGACGAGTTCGCGGCCGCCGACCCCCGTGTGCGGGCCGTCCACCTCAAGGAGAACGTGGGCCTCGGCCGGGCCCGCAACGCCGGTATGCGGTACGCGACCGGCGACTACCTGATCTTCCTGGACGGCGACGACACCCTCACCCCGGACGCCCTGCGGGCCATCGCCGACCGCGTCAAGGAGACCGGCGACCCGGACGTCCTGGTCTACGACTACGCGCGCACCTTCTGGTCGGGCGAGACGGTCCGCAACGTACAGGCGCGCCAGCTCACCGAGGACGCCCCTGCGCCGTTCACGCTCGACGACCGTCCGGGGCTGCTGAAGGTCCTCATGGTCGTGTGGAACAAGGCGTACCGCCGGGAGTTCATCGCGGGGGAGGGTTTCGCCTTCCCGCCCGGCTACTACGAGGACACCCCCTGGACGTCCCCGGTCCTGATGGCCGCCGAGACGATCGCGACGCTCGACCGCGTCTGCGTCCACTACCGCCAGCGCCGCCGGGGCAACATCCTCGGCACGGTCAGCAGCAAGCACTTCGACATCTTCGACCAGTACGACCGGGTCTTCGCGCATCTCGACGCGCACCCCGAACTGGCGCACTGGCGGCCGGTCCTGTTCCGCCGCATGGTCGACCATCTGTCGGCCGTGTTCCTCAAGCGCGACCGGGTACCGCACGGCTCCCGCGCCCTGTTCCTGCGCAAGGCCCGTGCCCACTACGTCCGTTACCGCGTACGGGCCGCCGACGTCCCGTCCGAGAACCTGCTGCGGCGCGCGCTGGTGCGCCTGGGCAGTCACCGCACCTACCGCGCGCTGTGGGCGGCGGTGCGGCTCCAGCGAGGCGTCACACGACTCGCCGGGGCACTGGCCCGGACCCTCCGCACGGCCGCGCTCCGGCTGCACTACAAGGTCCAGCTCCGGCTTCCCGTCCGGGCCGACCAAGCCGTGTTCACCAGCCACGGCGGACGCGGTCACGGCTGCAACCCGGGGGCGCTGGAGTCCGCGTTCCGGACGTACGCGCCGGACGTGCGCACCGCATGGATCGCGCGCCCCGAGTTCCACCACACGATCCCGACGGCGACCCGCAGGCTGACGCCGGGCACCGCCGCGTACTGGACGGCCCTCGCCCGCTCCAAGTACCTCGTGAACAACGCCGACTTCGACCGTCGGCTGGTCAAGCGCCCCGGCCAGATCCTCGTCCAGACCCAGCACGGCACACCGCTCAAGCACATGGGCCTGGACCTCCAGGAACGCCCGGCGGCGGCCCGCGGCACGGACTTCACCGACCTGCTGCGCGATGCCGACCAGTGGGACTACTGCCTGTCCGCCAACCGCCACTCCACCCTCGTCTGGGAGCGCGTCTTCCCGTCCGGCTACACGACTCTGGAGTACGGCCAGCCGCGCAACGACGTGTTCCAGCAGGCCAGTTCGGCCGACGTGGCCCGGCTGCGCGAGAACCTCGGCATCCCCGAGGGCGCGGTCGCCGTCCTGTACGCGCCCACGCACCGCGACTACCGGCGCACCCAGCGCACCGCGCTCGACCTGGAGCGGGTGCTGCGCCAACTCGGCCCGCGCTTCGTCCTGCTGGCCCGCGCGCACCACGCGTACGGGGCCCCGCTCGTGCGGAGCGCCGGCCGGCTCATCGACGTGTCGGACCACCCGAGCGTCGAGTCCCTGTGCCTCGCGTCGGACGCGCTGATCACCGACTACTCCTCCCTGATGTTCGACTACGCGGGCCTCGACCGGCCGATCGTGATCCACGCGGACGACTGGGAGGCGTACGAGGCGGCCCGCGGCACGTACTTCGACCTGCGCGCGTTCCCGCCGGGTGCGGTGGCGCGCAGCGAAGACGAGCTGATTGACATCTTCGCGACCGGGCACTGGCGCGGCTCCCGCTCCACGCAGCTCCGGTCGGCGTTCCGGGACCGCTTCTGCCCGTACGACGACGGTCACGCGGCCGAGCGGGTCGTTCGCCACGTCGTGCTGGGCGAGACGTCGGGGTTGCCGGCGGTGGTGCCGCTCGCGGCGCGCAATCCCGCCCGGTCGGCGGCGGACCAGTCCGTCACGACGCCACTGGCCACCGTCCCCACACCGGCGGGCCAGGCCCCTTGTCTTTAGGGCGCGGGCCCGGTTGTCGAGTGCGGGCCGGTGGGGGCTGGTCGCGCAGTTCCCACCCGCACCCGACACACCACCCGAACCCCACCCACCCCCCGTCACAGAAAGAGCCCCGCACCACATGCCCCGCTTCAGCGTCATCGTCACCGCACAAGGCCTCGCGGGGCGCCTCCCCACCGCCCTCGACTCGGTCGTGACCCAGTCCTTCACGGACTTCGAGCTGATCACGGCCTGCGACACCCCCGACTCCCCGGCGGGGGCAGTGGCAGACGAGTACGCCGCCAGAGACTCCCGCATCGTCGGAACCCCCGGTTCGCGCGACGCAGGCATGCACGCGGCCACAGGCGCGTACCTCCTGTTCCTCACCGCGACCGACGTGCTGACGCCGGGAGCCCTCGCAGCGATGGACGCCCGGCTCCGGGAAACCGGCGAGGTCGACGTCCTGTACGTCGCCCACGAGCGCGTGCCGTGGTGGGTGGGCGAACCGGTGGCGGAGGGGGGCGACGACGGCGACCCCACGGACGTACGGCACCCGGTCTGGGCCACGGCCTACCGAAGGGCGTTCCTGGCTGATCACCAACTCACCTTCCCCGAGGGTCACTTCGCGGACATCGGCTGGTCCGGTCTGGTGACCCTCGCGGCCGGGAAGTCCGCCGCGCTGGACAGGGTCTGCGTACGACGTCATGAGCGGCGCCCCAGCAGCGGCGGCGGCGCGACGCCCGACGCGCAGCGTCAACTCCTCGACCAGGTGGAGCTGGTACTGAGGCGGGCAGCCGAACAGGACCTGGCCCAGGACACCTCGCACGCCCTCTTCGAGCACCTCTTCGCCGAGGTCCTCGACACGGCGGCCACGTCCTGCCGCAGGGCCTTCTTCCGCCGCGCGGGCAGGCTCCACCGCCGCCACCGCCCGGCGGGCCACCGCACCAAGGGGCTGCGCAACCGGCTGCTCGCCCGCGGCGCGTACACCACGTTCCGCGCACTCCTCGGTGCCGAGCGACGGACGGAGCAGGCCCGCGCGTTCGCGACCCGCGCCGCCCGCAGATGGCGCCGCGGCCGCCCCCGCGGCCCGTACCGGAGGTACCTGCGCAGGCCCCTCGACGAGAACCTCGCCGTCTACGCCGCCTACTGGGGCCGCGGCTACGCCTGCAACCCGGCCGCCATCCACCGCAAGGCACGCGAACTCGCCCCGCACATCAGGTCGGTGTTCCTGGTGCGGGAGCAGGACGCGGCGAACATGCCCGAGGACGTGGAGAGCGTGGTGATCGGGAGCAGGCGGTACTGGGAGGTGATGGCGCGGGCCAAGTACACCTTCAACAACGTCAACTTCGAGACGGCCGTGGTCAAACGCCCCGGGTCCGTGCACGTCCAGACGCACCACGGGACGCCGCTGAAGCGGATGGGCGTCGACCAGATCGAGTACCGGGCCGTCGCGGCGGCCACCGGCAGCTACGGCCGGCTGATGGAGCGCGCGGACCGCTGGGACTACTCCCTCTCCTCCAACGCGCACTCCACGGAGGTCTGGTCGGGCGCCTACCCCAGCGCCTTCACACATCTGGAGTACGGCTATCCGCGCAACGACCGCTTCTACACGGCGGACCCGGCCGAGGTCACCGCGATCCGCGAGCGGCTCGGCATCCCGAAGGACCGGGTGGCGCTGCTGTACGCGCCGACGTACCGCGACTATCCGCGCGATGTGTCGGCCCAGTTCGACCTGGCCCGTTTCTGTGCGGAGCTGGGACCGGAGTTCGTGGTGCTGCTGCGGGCGCACTACTTCCTCGAAGGCGACGCGGACCTCCAACAGGCGGTGTCCTCCGGGAAGTTGATCGACGTCACGGCCTCGCGGAACACCGAGGACATCTGTCTGGCCTCAGACGCCCTGATCACGGACTACTCGTCGATCATGTTCGACTACGCCAACCTGGACCGGCCGATCGTCACCTATGCCGACGACTGGGACGTCTACCGGGACACACGGGGCGTCTACTTCGACCTGCTGGCCGAGCCGCCCGGCCATGTCGCCCGTACGCAGGACGAGTTGATCCAGGTCTTCACGACGGGCGAGTGGGCGGACGAGCGGTCCGCCGGGCTGCGGTACCGGTTCCGGGAGCGCTTCTGCCGGTACGACGACGGTCGCGCCGCCGAACGGGTCGTACGGCGGGTGCTGCTGGGGCAGCCCGAGGAGGAGCTGCCGCCGGTGGTGCCGCTGCACGAGCGCCTGCCCGTTCCCGCGGCGGCGAGACCGGCGGTCGTCGTCGGCCCACGGACCCACGCACCGGCCCGCTGATGCCGCCGTCACGTCCCCCGAAATCCCCGCCGGTTCCCGGACCTGGAGGTGCCATGCCCCGCTTCAGCATCGTCGTGCCCGTCCACAACGTGCAGGGCTATCTGCGCGTATGCCTGGAGTCGGTCCTCGACCAGTCGTATGGCGACTTCGAGCTGATCGTCGTCAACGACTGCTCCCCGGACGGGAGTTCGGCGATCATCGACGAGTTCGCGGCCCGCGACGAGCGGGTCGTGCCGGTGCATCTGCCGGTCAACGGCGGGATCGGCCCGGCCCGCAACCACGGCGCGAAGCTGGCGCAGGGCGAGTACCTGCTGTTCCTCGACAGCGACGACAGCTACACGCCGGGCACCCTGCGGGCGATCGCCGAGCGCATCGACGCGACCTCGCGGCCCGACATCGTCCTGTTCGACTACGCGCGCACGCACTGGCACGGCGCGGTGAAGCGCAACCGGGACGCGGCGGTGTTCGAGGCGCCGGGTCCCGAGGTGTTCACGGTCGCCGAACGCCCCGATCTGCTCGACCTGTTCACGGTCGTCTGGAACAAGGCGTACCGCCTCGACTTCTTCCGCGAGGGCGGTTTCACCTTTCCCACCGGCTTCTACGAGGACGCGGTGGTCGTCTACCAGACGCTGTGGACGGCCCGCACGATCACGCTCGTGGACCGGATCTGCGTGTACTACCGGCAGCGCCGCCAGGGCAACGCGATGCGCACGCCGAGCCGGGAGCACTTCGAGGTGTTCGCGCAGTACGAGCGGCTGTTCCGATTCATCGCGGAGCGGCCCGGGTTGGAGCGGTGGCGCGGCTTCCTCTACGACCACATGGCGGACCACTACCTCTTCATCCTCCGCCAGCAGGACCGCGTACCGCCGTCGGCCCGACCCGAGTTCCACCGGCGGGCGGCGCGGGACCTGCGGGCGTACCGGCCGAGCGGGCACCGGCTCGGTGAGCAGATCCCGCGGGTGTCCTTCACACTGCTCGCCCGGACCCCGTACGCCCTCTACGGACTGCACCGCGCGGCCGCCGTGCTGCGCGCAGGCCTGCGCAGGCGCCACCGGGTCTGGCGACGGCGGCTGCGCCGGGTGCTGCTCGCGACGCACCGCCGACTGGTCCTGCGGCGGGCCCTCGACCCCAACCTGGCCGTGTACTCCGCCTTCTCGCACCGGGGCGTCCTCGGCGATCCGGCCGCGATCCACCGCAAGGCGCGGGAGATCGCCCCGCACATCCGGGGCGTGTGGGTGGTCGGGAAGGAGTACGTGGACACGCTGCCGCCGGACATCGAGCACGTCCTGCCGGGCAGCCGCGCTTACCGGAAGGTGACGGCGAGGGCCAAGTACCTGGTCAACAACGTCAATTGGGCCAACGACCTGGTGAAGCGCGAGGGTGCCGTGCACATCCACACCCACCAGGGAACCCCGCTGAAGTCGATGGGCGCCGACCTGCTGAAGTACCCGGGCGCGCGACGCGGTTTCAGTGTCCCGAAGATGCTGCGGCGGGCCGACCGCTGGGACTACAGCCTGGTCGCGAACGCGCACTCGGAGCTGGTCTGGGACCGCGCGTACCCCTGCGACTTCGTGTCCCTGCGCTCGGGCAGCCCGCGCAACGACTGCCTGGTCCGCCCGGAGCCGGGCCGCCGTGAGTCCGTACGGCGACGGCTGGACATCGACAACGACAGGACCCTGATCCTGTACGCGCCGACCAACCGCGACCACCGTCAGGGCGGTTACGCGCCCACCTGCGACCTGGAACGCCTGGTGGCGGGGCTGCCGGGCAACCACGTGCTGGCGGTCCGCCTCCACCCGTCACTGGCCCAGCGCCACGAACGCGGCCTGGAGCTGAGGGACCTGGCGCGGCGGGGTGTGCTCCTGGACGTCACCGACGAGCCGAGCGTCGAGGACCTGATGCTCGCCTCGGACGCGCTGGTCACCGACTACTCGTCCCTGATGTTCGACTACGCCCACCTCGACCGGCCGATCGTCCTGCACGCCTACGACCGGGACACCTACCTCGCCGGACGCGGCACGTACTTCGACGTGACCGAACGTCCGCCGGGCCATGTGACGTACGACGAAGGCGAGTTGGCGCGGCTGTTCGCGTCGGGCGCGTGGCGGGACGAGGAGTCGGCGCGACTGCGGGAGGCCTTCCGGGAGCGGTTCGGCGGTTACGACGACGGGCGGGCGTCGGAGCGGGTCGTACGGCTGGTGATGCTGGGCCAGGACCTGGCCGCCGTGTCGCCCACGGTCCCCGCACCCGGCGTCCCGAGCGGGCAGTTGGCCCGCTCGTGAGCGCTCGCCCCGCCGCGTGGGTGCTGTTCCTCGCCGCCCTCTTCGGCTGTCTCCAACTCGCCAACGTCACCGGACGGGACACGCCCGACAGCCGCAACTACCTGTCGTACGCGCTGAGTCTGGGCGGTGCGGACAAGGAGGAGGCGGTGGGGCGCACGATCGCGTACGTGTGCGCGAGCCGGGGCGAGACCGCGTCGCGGAACCACAGTGTGGACGTACGGCGCTTCCGCGCCCCCGATCCGGGGCCGGGGATCCGGGACGAGTGCCGGGGCTACTACGACTGGAGCGTCGGCCGGCGGCTGGAGGCCGGGCAGACGTCCGGGTGGACGGCGCCGTTCATGAGCGAACGGTTCATGCGGATCTTCGAGGTGCGGCCCGGGTATCCGCTGCTGCTCGTGCCGTTCGTGACGGTCCTCGGGGTGACGTGGGGGCTGTGGGCGGCGGGGGTGGTCGTCACGGTGGTCGGGGGCGCGCTGGTGTTCCTCGTCCTGCGGACGGTGGGCGTTCCGGTGGGGTTGGCGCTGACCGGGCAGGCCCTCTACTACGTCCTGCCGACCGGTGCGACCGCGATGCGGCCCATGACCGAGGGCACGATGATGGCGCTGACGCTGGCGGTGCTGTGGGGGTGTGCGCTGGTGCTGCGGGGGCGGGCGGGGGCCGTCGGTCTGGTCGGCGTCTCGTTGGCGCTGCTGTTCACCGTGAAGCACTCGCAGGCGCTGTTCCTGTCGGTGTGTCTGGCCGGGGGGCTCGGGGTGATCGGCCTGTACCGGAGGCGGGCGGGGCGACCGGTGGGTGACGCCGTGAAGACGCTGCTGAAGGTGACGCTGGGGGCGGCCGTGGGCGTCATGCTCCTGACCCGGCTGCTCCCGTACCCCTCGGAGTCCGACAGCCTCCAGGACCTCCTCACCGACCACTTCAACCGGCCGGACCGGGAGCGGGCGTGGTGGGAGTTCTTCCACCTGGAGCTCAACTTCTGGACGGAGTGGCTGCGGCGGCAGCTGGTCGATCCGCTGTTCCTGGCGCTGGTGGTCGCCGGCGGGTGGGGGGCGCTTCGGCGGTGGCCCGCCTTCGGGGTGCTCCTCGCCGCCGCGGCCGGCACCGGCGTGCTGAGCATCGCCGCCCATCCCGACATTCGCATCGACCGGTTGATGGTGATGGTGTGGCTGGTGCCGGTGGTGGGGGTGCCGTTGCTGCTGGCGGAGCTTTATCGCCCCCGCCGCCCCTTCCCGTCCCTACTCGGGGGCCAGCCCCCGAACCCCCGCTCCTCAAACGCCGGAGGGGCTAAAGAATTCGCGGCCCGGGCTGAAGACTTCAAGGGCCGGGCCGAACCTCTCTAGCCCAGTCCAGGCACACTCAGCCTGTCCGGCGTTTGAGGACGAGCGCGGCAGCGCGATGCGGGGGTCTGGGGGCGGCAGCCCCCAGGGACGGGACGGGTAGGGGCGGCGGGGGCGAGGAAAGCTGCTACTCGACGACGAGCTCGACCGGGATGTTGCCCCGGGTCGCGTTGGAGTACGGGCACACCTGGTGGGCCTGCTCGATCAGCTTGCGGCCGGTCTCGGCGTCCACGGACTCCGGCAGCTCCACACGCAGCGTGACAGCAAGGGCGAAACCCTCCCCCTGCTTGCCGATCCCGACCTCGGCAGTCACCGCCGCGTCACTGACATCGACCTTCGCCGCCCGCCCGACCAGCCCGAGCGCACTGGCGAAACAGGCCGAGTAACCGGCCGCGAACAGCTGCTCCGGGTTCGTGCCCTGACCGTTGCCGCCCATCTCCACCGGTATACCGAGCTCCAGGTCGAGCTTGCCGTCGGAGCTGTAGGCCCGGCCGTCACGGCCGTGGGTGGCGGTGGCGACAGCGGTGTAGAGCGCGTCCATGAAAACCATCCCTCTCAGGGTCAACGTCGTATCGGCGGGCCTTGGCCGGCCCCCCTCACGGCCACAAGTAGAGCACACAATTAAGTTGTGCACAACTAAATGACGCACTTGGAGGTATCCTGGAACCATGACCACGACGCCCGCACCCGACCCCTCCGTACAGCACCCCGCACGGGACGAGGACTTCCTCCGCCTCGACCAGCAGATCTGCTTCTCCCTGAACGCGGCCTCCCGTGCCTTCGGCGGCGTGTACCGGGTCGTACTGAAGGACCTGGGGCTCACCTACCCCCAGTACCTGGTCATGCTCGTCCTGTGGGAGCACGGCGAGCTGCCCGTGAAGAAGGTCGGCGAGCACCTGCGGCTCGACTCCGGCACGCTGTCGCCGCTGCTGAAGCGGCTGGAGGCGGCCGGCCTCGTACGACGTGAGCGCAGTGCGCGCGACGAGCGGTCCGTGGTGGTCGGGCTGACGGACGAGGGCACGGCCATGCGCGAGCAGGCACTGCGCGTACCGCGCCGGATCGCCGCCGCGACGACCTTCGAACTGGACGAGATCCTCGAACTGCGCGCACGTCTGGACAAGCTCACGAACGCACTGGACGCGGCGGCCCTGGAGGAGACCCCGGGCTGCGGCGCGTAACCACCGCCCACGCGCCACCCGCCACCGGGCACCGGGCACCGGGCACACATCACCAGCCGCGCCCCCGCCCCTCACATCGTCGGAGCCCTCCGCACGTACAGCCGCAGAATCGACCCCTTCCGTACGAACTCCGCCCGCGGCACGAACTCCTCGCCCACGACGGTGAGTTTGACCCGCTCGGTCGGATCGCTCGGATACCAGGCCGACTTCAGCGCGTACGGCTCGGCGACCACCCATACGCGGTCCAGGCCGGCGAGTCTGCGGCGCAGTTCGTCCGGGCCGGTCTCGCGCCCGTAGAGCGTGCCGGAGACGGGTGCGGGCTCCTCAAGCGCGATGTCCCGCGTGCCCTGGAACCCCTTCGGGTACGCCAGCGCGGAGCGCCTGCCGAGCGACGGCAGGAAGAGCACGGAGTCGCCGGGGCTCATCCGCTGGGCGGCCGCGGCCGAGACGACGGCGAGGTTGTCGGGGCGGCGGGCGGGGTCCCGGTCCTCCCGGAGCACGGGGAGCTGCGAGACGAAGGCGAGGCCGATGGCCAGCACGCCGGCCAACGTGGCGGCGTACGGCACGCGAAAGCCTCGTACGAGACCGGGATCGGAGTCGGAATCGGCAGCGGAATCGGCACCGGGAGCGACACCGGGACCGCCCCCCAAGCCTCGCATCAGGCCGTCGCCCTCGCGCCGCGCAAGCCCCGCCCTGCGTGCCGCCAGGACCAGCCGTTCCGCCCCCGCCGCCGCCAGCAACGGCGCCCCGGCCAGCGCGTACAGCACATAGCGGTCGTCGTAGAGCGGCCAGTGGCGGGAGACCGCGATGAGGGCCGCGGGCGGGAGGAGCAGCAGCGGCAGGGCGACCGTGGGGAGGGAGAGTTCGCCGCGGCGGGCGGGCGGGGTGAGCGGGATGCGCAGGGCGAGGGCGATCAGCAGCAGATACGGGCCGAGGACCAGTTGGGTCGGGCCCGTGAAGGAGCGCAGCAGGCGCTCGACGGTGCCGCCGCCCGGGGGCCGGAGCCAGGCGACCTGGTCCGCCTGGCCGCTGGAGATCAGGGCGAGCGGAAGCAGGACGAGGAGTACGGCACCCGCGGCGCAGGCCCAGTCGCGCCACACACGGCGGGACATGCGGGCGAGGGCCAGGGTGGCGGCGTGCGCGAGCAGGATCAGTACGGCGAACTCGTGCAGCAGGACGGTGACGGCGACGACCCCTCCGTACGCGCACCAGCCGACCACGCGCGCGTGCCGGGCGAGACGGCCCACGGGCGCGTCCTCCTGATCCCCGCTCCCGTCTCCGCCCCCGCTCCCGGTCCCGTCCGCGTCGGCCGTCGCCGCCCGTGCCAGCAGCAGCGTCGACGCCGCCACCCCGGCGGCGACCAGTGCGTACGAACGGCCCTCCTGGGCGAAGTGCCCTGCCATCGGGGTCACGGCGTACAGCAGGCCCGCCCACAGGCCCACCCTCGGGCGGGCGAGGCGGGCGCCCAGGGCCGCGACCAGGCCCGCGGTCGCGGCGGCCGCGCAGAGCGAGGGGAGGCGCAGGGCGACCTCTCCGGGGTGGAGGGCGAGGACGGGGTGCATGAGGAGGTAGTAGAGGCCGTGCACCGCGTCCACGGAGTGCAGCAGCTGCCAGATCTGCGGGAGCGAGCGCCGGGCCACCTGGAAGGTGACCGCCTCGTCCCGCCACATCCCGCCACGATCGATCCCCCAGAGACCGATCCCGAACATGACGAGTACGGGTACGAGCACGGCGACGGCAACCTGCGGACGCTTGACGACCATGCACCAGATTTTGTGCTATTAGTCAGCCTTCCTGCGTGATTGACCCGTCATCAGACGTTATATGCCTTCTTGCGGCTTACGATCCGTCGGGTGAAGCCCTGGATGAAGCCCCGTCTCCTCCTCGTCGCCGTCGGCTGGCTCACCACCCGCGCCCTGATGCTCTGGCTGCTCGCCCGGGACGGGCACGCCCCGCTGGGCATCGGCGGTGTCGCGCGCGAGGTGCACGAGCTGTACGCCCGCTGGTACGGCGTGCTCGCCCACGGCACGTTCCCCTCGGGCGACCGGCTGTGGCAGTACCCGCCGGGCGCGGGCCCGGTCCTGTTGTCCCCCGGGCTGCTGCCGGGGCTGACGTACTTCCAGGCGTTCGTGCTCCTGGCGCTCGCCGCCGACGCCCTGGTCGCCGTCGCCCTCACGCGCGCGGGCACCCGGACGGGCCGCAGCCTGCGCGGCGCGGCCCTGTGGATCGGGGGTCTCCCCCTCCTCCTGCACCTCCCGCTCGCCCGCTACGACGTGCAGGTCACCGCCCTTGCCGTCATCGCCCTGTTGACGTTTTCGCGCTCCACGCGCGCGTGCGGCGCGTTCGCGGCACTGGGCGCTCTCGTGAAGGTGTGGCCCGCACTGATCCTGATCGGCACTCCCAGGGGGCGTACGACGAGGGAGGTGTGGACCTCGGCGGCCGTCACCGCGGGCGTACTGCTCCTCGCGCTCGCCGCGCTCTTCCGCGACCCCTTCGACTTCCTGCGGCAGCAGGGCGGCCGGGGCGTACAGATCGAGTCGCTCGGCGGAACGGCCCTCTCCTTCGCCCGGCACGCCGGCTGGCCGGGACAGGTGCGCTACCGGTACGGGGCGATGGAGTTCACGGGGCCGTACGTCTCCACGATCGCCGCGGCGTCGCTGGCACTCACCGTCGTCGCCTTCGGGGCCCTGCTGCTGTGGCGCCTGCGGGCCCGGCACTGGACGCCGGCGACCCCGTACGACGCCGCGCTCTGTGCCGTGCTCCTGTTCACCGTGACGAGCCGGGTGATCAGCCCCCAGTACCTGGTGTGGCTGCTCGGCCTGGCCGCGGTGTGTCTGACCTCGCGGCACACCTCACAGCGTCCGGTGGCCGTGCTGATCACGCTGGCCGCGGCGGCCAGCGCCCTCGCGTACCCGGTTCTGTACCGGGACGTCATGGACTGCACGTGGACCGGCACCCTGCTGATGTTCGTCCGCAACGGACTGCTCGTCGGGGCCGCGGCGCTCTCCTTCCGCCGTCTGTGGACCGCCGGAACGCGGCCGGCCGGAGTCAGGTCCGCGGGAATTCGATCAGCCGAGACGGAACCCTCACACAATTCCCGTCATCTTCCCCACGAGACAGTAAGTACCTCTTAACGGAAAATTACCTACACCAGTCACCATTTCGCCCTGTGGAAGCCATGCGACCCATCCAAGCCATACCTCCCCACCGGTCACAGGTGTGCGTCGTGGTCATCGGGTACGACGACGCCGCCCATGTGACGGACGCGGTGCGCTCGGCCCTCGCACAGGGGCCCGCCGTCCGCGAGGTGATCGCCGTGGACGACTGCTCGGCCGACGGCAGCGCGGACCTCCTGGACCGCCTCGCCCTCGACGAACCGCGCCTGAAGGTGCTCCGCCGCGAGGTCAACAGCGGCGGTTGCGGCAGCCCCCGCAACGACGGCGTCGACGCCGCCACGGCCCCGTACGTGATGTTCCTGGACAGCGACGACGTCCTGCCGCCCGGCGCGGTGGACGCGCTCCTCGACGCGGCGGCCGGGCGCGGGGCGGAGGTCGCCGCCGGTCTGTGTGTGCGCCGCGAGCTGCCGTCCGGCCGCGAGGTCCCCTGGCAGCCCGAGCTGTACGCGAAGGGCGCCCTGGTGAAGCACCCGTCCCGCCGCACGCACCTGGTCCACGACACCCTCTGCGTCAACAAGCTCTACCGCACCGACTTCCTGCGCGAGCACGGCATCCGCTTCCCCGAAGGACGCTTCCCCTACGAGGACTTCGTCTTCACCGCGCGCGTGCTCGCCGCCGGTCCGCGCATCGCGCTGATCCCGGACACGGTGTACGTCTGGCACGTGCGCCGCGGCGCCGAGCGGCTGTCGATCTCGCTCGACCGGGCGGGCGTCGGCAACTGGCGGTCCAGGATCACCGCCCACGCCCTCTCGTACGACATCCTCCTCGCCGCCGGTGAGAAGCGGCTGGCGCGGGCGACGCGCGCCCGGTTCCTCGACCACTCGCTGCGGATGTACGCGCGCGAACTCGACCAGCGCGGTCCCGGGTACCGGAGCGAGTGGTGGGCCCTCACGCGGGCGTACCTCGCGACGTTCGACGCGGCCGACCTCGCGCTCGCACCGGCGCCCGGCCGGGTCGTCGCGCAGGTCGTGACGGCCTCCGAGGAGCCCCGCGACCTGACCCGGGTCAAGGAGGTCGCGGCGCGCCCGGCCCGGCTGCGGCCGCCGTACGCACGGCTCGCGGACGGCACGCCGGTCTGGTCCGCCGACCTGACCCAAGTGACCCTGGAACACCTCCTGTTCCGGCCCGTACGCCTCCTCCCCGTGGCCGTCGACGCGGAACTGCGGCCACGCGCGCGCGGCACCCGACTGCGGCTGCGCCTGCACGAGCTGTACGGGCGGATGGCGGACGCGTCGCCGGCGACCGTGGACGCCGAGTTCGTGAACCGGCACGACGGGGCGGTCGGGCTCACGATGACGGCCCGGTTCCTGCCGGACGACCCCGATCCCGTCGACGACGGCCCGGGCAACGACGGGGGCACCGACTCCTGGACGGCCGAGGCGGCCGTCGACCTCGCGGCGCTCGGCTCCGGCACCTGGGACCTGCGCCTTCACCTGCGCTTCCACGACGGCACGAGCCGCGAGACGACCGCGCACGCCGTCGCGGGTCCGGGCCTGCTGCGCCGGTCCGTCGTGCCCAACGGCCGGCACGGGCTGCTGCTCGTCCAGCCGTACGCGACCCACGCGGGCTCGCTCGCGCTGCGACTGGCGCCCGGTTGGCGTGGAATGACCACCGTGGTGCGCCGCAGAATGAGGCGTTTGCTTCACTGACAGTCGGCTCGACCGACCGACAGACCAACCGACACACGAGGGGACGGCCGATACATGACCTGGCTGATCACCGGCGGCGCCGGCTACATCGGGGCGCACGTCGTCCGTGCGATGACCGAGGCGGGCGAACGGGCCGTGGTGTACGACGACCTGTCCACCGGGATCGCCGAGCGCCTGCCCGACGGGGTGCCGCTGGTCGTCGGCTCGACCCTGGACGGGGAGCGGGTGGCCCGCGCGCTCAAGGACCACGGCGTCACGGGTGTCGTCCATCTGGCGGCGAAGAAGCAGGTCGGCGAGTCCGTGGACCTGCCGCTGCACTACTACCGCGAGAACGTCGAGGGGCTGCGGGTGCTGCTGCAGGCGGTCACGGCCGCCGCGGTGCCGTCCTTCGTGTTCTCGTCCTCCGCAGCGGTGTACGGCATGCCGGACGTCAACCTCGTGACCGAGGAGACACCCTGTGTGCCGATGAGCCCGTACGGCGAGACGAAGCTGGCGGGCGAGTGGCTGGTCCGCGCCACCGGCCGCGCCCACGGTCTGTCGACGGCTTCCCTGCGCTACTTCAACGTGGCGGGCGCCGCGGCGCCGGAGCTGGCCGACACGGGCGTCTTCAACCTGATCCCCATGGTCTTCGAGAAGCTCACGGAGGGCGTGCCCCCGCGTGTCTTCGGCGACGACTACCCGACCCCCGACGGCACGTGCGTCCGCGACTACATCCACGTCGCCGACCTCGCGGAGGCCCATGTGGCGGCCGCCCGCCGGCTGGCCGCCGCGCCCGGCACGGACCTGACCCTCAACATCGGCCGCGGTGAGGGCGTCTCTGTCCGCGAGATGATCGACCGGATCAACGAGGTCACCGGCCACACGCTCGCCCCGACTGTCACCCCGCGCCGCCCCGGCGACCCGCCCCGCGTCGTCGCCTCCGCCGACCGCATCGCCGCGGAACTGGCCTGGAAGGCCAAGTACGACGTCCACGACATGATCACGTCGGCCTGGGAGGGGTGGGTGCGGCTCCATCCCGAGGCCCGGCGGGGTTAGGCGCCAGGGGCCTGGGAACCGGGGCCGCCCCGGTTCGGAAGACCGGTTCAGAAAGTCCAGAAACGTGCTCGCCGCGGGCCGGACATCGTCCGGGGCCGCGGCGAGTGCCTGACGGGTGTACTGACGGGATCCGTCAGAGCTTGTCCATGCGGGTGTAGGGGCTGACGATACGGGCCTGGCGGGAGCCGAAGTCGACGAGCATCGCGATGCCCTCCTCGACGCCGACGATCCTGCCCAGGCCGAACTGGTCGTGCGTAACACGGTCACCCAGGGCGAAGTGCTTGGCGACCGGGACAACCGGAGCTTTGAAGGGACTGGTGGACAGGTGGCGCCGGGGCGCGGATGGCTTCGTCATCGTCAGTCCAGTATGCGCCCCCGAGGGCCTCGAAAGTGAGGCCCGGATGACAACGATCCGGACGCTACGGGGTTGACGCCCCTTGCCGGGGCACCCCACAAGGCGGGCCGAGCTGCGACGATACACGGCTCCCTGGCATGAACGGGACCAGTCTCGGCCGACTTCCACTACCCGCACGTGAACCCGGACTTCGTGACCCGGCGGCGCCTTTTCGACACCCTTCGACGCCTTACAGCTGCCTTTACACCGTCCTTACAACGCCTTGAGCGCCACCGCCGTGGCCCGGGCCAGGCTCTCCAGGTACCCCTTGGGCAGCTTGGGGCTGCGGATCACCACCGAGCGCCAGTACAGCGGTCCGGAGATCAGGTCGAGGGCCAGCTCGTCGTCGATGCCCGTACGGACCTCGCCGCGCCGCTCCGCCGCGGCGACGATGCCGCTGGCGACGCCCTCCTGCCCCTCCCGCAGGGCCTTCTGCATGGCCTCGGCGATGTCCGGGTTGCGGGCGGCCTCGGCCTGGAGGTCGGGGATGATCTGCGAGGCGACAGGGTGACGCAGGGCCCGTGACGTGACCTCGTACAGGAGGCGCAGGTCGCCCTCCAGGGAGCCCGTGTCGGGAGCGGGCAGCCCCTGCACCGCGACGGCCGACACCAGGTCGAGCACCAGGTGCAGCTTGGAACGCCACCGGCGGTACACCGCGGTCTTGCCCACGCCCGCGCGGCGCGCGATCCCCTCGATGGACATCCGCGCGTATCCGACGGCCGCGAGCTCCTCGAAGACGGCCGCCCTGATGGCCTCCGTCACGTCCTCCCGGAGCACCGCCGCCCCGGCGGGAGTCCGGCGGCGCGGCTGCTGCGGGCCCTCTGGGGCCCCGTCGGCGTTCGTCGTCATGCCGAACAGCATAGGGGCGTCACGACGAAACGGTTGCGTTCCGACGTGAGATCGGCCTACGCTCACGTGACGACGATACGGTTCCGTCCCGACGTAAAGAGGGTCCCAGGTACGGGTAAAGACGGGCCCGTAGCGACGTAAAGGAAGCGTTCGCACACCCCGTTCGCACCCTCCTCCCATGCACCTCCTCCCACGAGCCCCGCGCTCCGAGCGAAAGCAGCGGATGTGAGTCAGGTCCTCCACACACCGCCCCCGGCATCCGACCCGGTGCCGGCATCGGCCGCCCCGCCCGACGACGCCGCGGTGCTGGCCGCCCGTTACGGCCTCACGGTCAGCGGCGCCCGCCCGCCGCTGACCGCGTACGTCCGCCAGTTGTGGGCGCGCCGGCACTTCATCACGGCGTTCGCCACGGCCAAGCTCACC
This sequence comes from Streptomyces sp. NPDC033178, assembly GCF_055577685.1. Lineage (NCBI taxonomy): Bacteria > Bacillati > Actinomycetota > Actinomycetes > Kitasatosporales > Streptomycetaceae > Streptomyces > Streptomyces sp. NPDC033178. The sequence goes on along the minus strand of NZ_JBVIPT010000012.1, from coordinate 34,094 downwards.
GCCCAGTACAGCCAGGCGAAGCTCGGCCAGGTCTGGCAGGTGGCCACGCCCCTGCTGAACGCGGCGGTCTACTACTTCATCTTCGGCGAGCTCATGGGCACGAGCCGCGGCGTCCCGGACTACATCCCGTTCCTGGTCACCGGCGTCTTCGTGTGGACGTTCACCCAGAGCTCGATCATGGCGGGCACCCGGGCGATCTCCGGCAGCCTGGGTCTGGTCCGCGCCCTGCACTTCCCGCGGGCCGCGCTTCCGGTGTCGTACGCGCTGCAACAGCTCCAGCAGCTGCTGTTCTCGATGGCCGCGCTGTTCGTGATCCTGCTCTGCGTCGGTGTGCCCGTCAGTGCGTCCTGGCTCCTGGCCGTTCCCGCCCTGGCACTGCAGTTCGTGTTCAACGCGGGCGTGGCGATGATCATGGCCCGGATGGGCGCGAAGACGCCGGACATCGCACAGCTGATGCCGTTCGTGCTGCGCACCTGGATGTACGTGTCCGGTGTCATGTGGAGCATCGACAAGGTGCTCACCGCCCACCAGGACATGCCGCACATCGTGCTGGTCGCGCTGGAGTGCAACCCGGCCGCGGTCTACATCGACCTCATGCGGTTCGCGCTCATCGACACCTTCCACGCAAGCCAGCTGCCCCACCACGTGTGGGCGCTCGCGGTCGGCTGGGCGCTGCTCGCCGGCGTCGGCGGCTTCATCTACTTCTGGAAGGCAGAGGAGACGTACGGCCGTGGCTGATCCCGACAACACACCCGCCCCCACCATCCTCGTCGCGGACCGTGTCCCCACCGTCGCGACCGAACCCGTCCCCACGGTCGTCGTCGACCGCGTCGACATCGTCTACCGCGTCAACGGCACGGGGGCGGGCCGCGGCAGCGCCACCGCCGCCCTCAACCGCATCCTGCGCCGGAAGAAGACCGAACAGGCCTCGGGTGTGCGGAAGGTGCACGCCGTGAAGGCGGTCTCCTTCACGGCGTACCGGGGGGAGGCGATCGGGCTCATCGGCACGAACGGGTCCGGAAAGTCCACGCTGCTCAAGGCCGTCGCCGGACTGCTTCCGGTGGAGCACGGGCGGATCTTCACGGACGGGCAGCCCTCACTGCTCGGTGTGAACGCCGCCCTGATGAACGACCTGACCGGCGAGCGCAACGTCCATCTCGGCGGCCTGGCGATGGGAATGTCCCGGGAACAGGTGCGCGAGCGGTACCAGGAGATCGTCGACTTCTCCGGCATCAACGAGAAGGGCGACTTCATCACGCTGCCCATGCGGACGTACTCGTCCGGGATGGCCGCACGGCTCCGTTTCTCCATCGCCGCGGCCAAGGACCATGACGTACTGATGATCGACGAGGCCCTGGCCACCGGGGACCGCTCCTTCCAGAAGCGGTCCGAGGACCGAATCCGGGAGCTGCGCAAGCACGCCGGGACGGTGTTCCTGGTGAGCCACAACAACAAGTCGATCCGGGACACCTGCGACCGGGTGCTGTGGCTCGAACGCGGCGAGCTCCGTCTGGACGGGCCGACGGAGGAAGTGCTGAAGGAGTACGAGAGGTTCACCGCTCCAGGAACGCGAACAGGTCCTCCCATCTCCTCACTATCTCGTCCGTCGTATAGCGCTGGATGTTGATCCTCGCCGCCTCGCCCATCCTGTCCCGCAGCTCCTTGTCGGACATCAACGTGTCGAGGCGGCGGGCCAGTTCACCGGTGTTGCCCAGGGTGGCGAGCAGGCCGTCCTCGCCGTCGTGGACGATCTCGTGGACGCCGGGGGCGCAGTCGAAGGCGGCGCAGGGCACGGCGGTCGCCATGGCCTCCATGAGGGCGAGCGGGAAGCCCTCGCCGCGGGAGGACTGGACGAAGACGGAACCGCCGCGCAGGGCCCCCGGCACATCGCTCGTACGGCCCATCCAGTCCACGGAGCTGTCGAGTCCGAGAGCCGTGCATTGCTTCTTCAGGATCTCCTCGTCCTCTCCCGAGCCGTAGATGCGCAGCCGCCAGTCGGGGTGGCGCGGCGCGACCTCCGCCCAGGTGTCGAGGAGCATGTCGATGCCCTTCTGGTCGTGCAGCCGGCCGATGCTGACGACCGCCTGCTCGGTGCGCGGCGAGGGCACCTCGGGCATGAAGGGCAGCGGATTCGGCAGATACGAGGCGTTGTTCATGCCCTGCCCGATCCACAGGTCGGCGTCCTCGCGGGTCAGCGCCAGCATCCGGTCGACGTCCTTGTAGTACTTCCGCACCCGCTGGAAGCGCGAGGACGCCTTCGAGTACTCGAAGGACTCGTGGCTCATGCCGATCACGGTCAGCCCGCGGGTGTCGGCCTGCGCCACCCACTCCATGGCCCACACCTGCGTGACGATCACGACAGCGCCGGGCCGCGCCGCCCGGAACAGCGCGGTCAGCCTGACGGCCTGCTCGCGCATGCTCGCCTCACGCGCCCGGCCGGGACGCGGCGGCTGTCCGGCGTACAACGTCGTCATCGGGTAGGGCACTTCGCCGAGTTCCTGCACGACGCCGGGCGGGGTGATGCCGACGACGTGGACGCGATGCCCGCGCCCGGTGAGGAGCCGGGCCATCTGGTGCGACCAACTGGTCACTCCGCCCAGCTCGTCGACACTGTTGGAGACGAAGAAGACGTCCCGCTGCGGATCGGTGCTCACGAGGGTCATCCACGCCTCCACTGCGCGAAGAACTGGTCGACGATGCTCTGGGCGGCGTTCCCCTTGTCGTACTCGCCGAATTCCGCCACGAACCCCTCCCGCGCCTCCGCGTACTTCACGGCCTGCTCGTCCAGGGAGGCGAGGGCGGTGTGCAGCTCCTCCTCGGTGCGCACGACCGGCCCCGGCGCCCGCTCCAGCAGGTCGAAGTAGGTGCCGCGCCCCTCGTGCACGTACTCCTCGTAGTCGTAGGCGAAGAAGAACATCGGCCGGCCGAGGAGCGCGTAGTCGAACATCACGGACGAGTAGTCGGTGATCAGCCCGTCGGCGAGCGCGAGCAGCGGGGTCACGTCGTGGTGTGCCGATACGTCGATGACGCGCCCGCGCACGGACGGCGGGAGCACGACGTGGTTGAGGTAGTGCGAGCGCACGAGCAGTACGTACCGGTCGCCGAACGTGTCGGCGAACCGCTCCACGTCGAAGGGCAGCTCGAACCGCCGCTGCCTGCCCCCGTGCTGACGGAAGGTGGGCGCGTAGAGCAGTACGGCCTTGTCGTCGGGAATCCCCAACTCGGCGGCGAGCGAGACCCGTTCGCGAAGGCCGACTTCCTCTTCCCTTTTCCTGGCCCGCACGAGGTCGTCGTTGCGGGGGTAGCCGACCCGCAACAGCGTCTTCTCCTTCAGCCGGAACGCCCGGGCGAGGGTGCGTACGTCGTGCTCGGAGCGGATCAGGAACCGGTCGAAGCGGTCGAGGGTGCGCTGCTGTTCGGCCTGCTCGGGCCGGGACCTGAGCTTCCACTCGGGCTCGTCGAAGCCCATCCGCTTGAGCGCCGAGCCGTGCCAGGTCTGGAGGTAGGTGGTCTCCGGCCGCTTGGTGAGCTTCAGCGGATAGCTCTGGTTGTCGACCCAGAACTCGGCCTGCGCGAGCGCCTTCAGATAGGGCAGCGACCAGCGGCGCACGAGAGTGGCGTCGGCCGGAAACCCGGAAGGAGTGCTGCCCGTGTACGACCACACGGCCTCGAAGTCGAGCCCCTGGCGCCGCATCTCCTCGTAGATCGCCTTCGGGCTGTCGCTGTACTGCTGGCCCAGGTGGCTCTCGAAGACGACGAGCCCCTTCTTCACGGGCAGCCGGCTGAACACCTCGTGGTAGAGGCGGATCTTGGTGTCACCCGAGGTGAGCTTCCTGCGCACCGCCTTCGCCTTCCGGTACCCGGACTTGGCGAACCGGCCGGGCGCGCCCCGCACACCCCGCTCGACGAGCGCGTCCACCTTCTCGCGGGTCACGATCCGGAAGGAGAGATGGCCGCGCGAGGAGATCTCGGGCGTGACGTGGTCGGCGACCAGCCGGGTGAGCCGGGGCCGGACGGGCAACCGCCCGTCGGCCAGGCCGGGTTCGGAGGCGGTGAGGCGGGTGGTGGTGCGGGCGCCGTCGACGTCGAGATGCAGCCGTACGTCCCACACCGCGTCCACGATGCCCAGCGGCCGCAGCCTGCGCGCGAGGTCGGCCGACGCCTCCCAGGCGATGGCCTCGCCCTCGTGCCGCAGGGTGGCGACGGGGAAGCGGAAGACCTGAAAGCGCACGCCTTTGCGACGGGCGGCGAACTCCAGCTCGCCGCTAAGCCGGGCGCCGGACGGAACGACGCCAAGGGGATTGGTGATGAGCCCGGCGAGCCGAACGGTACCCGCGGCCTCCTCGTACCCGGTCAGAACGTTGCGCAGGAACATCTTCTCGACGGGCTTGGCGTGATAGCCGAGTTCGGTGACGTCGAGGACGTGCCGGGCGAAGTCGCCGTCGAGTGGGTCGTCGAGGTGTTCCGCACACCAGTAGATCCGGCCGTCGCGCTCCACCATCGGCGCGGAGATCTTGTCGCGGTTGGTGAGCGTGTCCACGGCCGGCAGGAGGTTGTCCCAGTCGCTCTTCTGCAGCAGATAGGCGCAGATGGCGTGGATGGGCTCCACCTCGTCGAAGGCGGCGCGGTCGATGGACTCCAGGTAGTCGCGGGCGATCGCGGCGAACTCCTCCCGGTAGGAGGCGTCCCGGAACGGCAGGTCACGCAGATGAAGCACCAGGTCGTGCTTGAGGAACTTGACGTCCTTGTGGAACTTCAGCTCCAGCAGACCCTTGTCCGCGAGGAGTTGATCGACCCGCCGATGGATCTCCATCCGGTGCGCGAAGTTGGCGATCTCGGCACGCCGGTTGCTGATCGACTTGGTCGCGGCCTTGTCGACGACGTTCCAGTCGTAGACGCGGTTCGGGATGAGGGTGATCCGGCGGGCGGCGGCGTAGGCCTGAGCGGAGAAGAGCAGGTCTTCGTAGTGAATGCCAACGGGGAATTCGAGCCCCTGCTCAACGAGGAACTCTCTCCTGTAACACTTGTTCGTCGAGAGGGTGTCGAAGACCAGCAGGTCGGGCAGCTCGGAGATGGACTCCAGGGTGCGGGTGCGGGCGTACAGCCAGGGGTACCACTTGACCTCCTTGCCGTTGCGCGAGTCCACGTGCACCCGCACGCACATCCCGGAGACCAGGTCGGCGCCGGTCGTCTCGGCCGCCTCCAGCATGTTCCGGCAGGCGTTGCGCTCCAGTACGTCGTCACTGTCGAGGAAGAGGACGTACGTGCCGCGTGCCTGGGCGATGCCGTGGTTGCGGGGAGCCCCGCACCCTCCGCTGTTCCGGTCGAGCCGGAAGGCCCTCACCCGGCCGGGGTGCTCGGCGGCCAGTCCCCTTGCCACGTCGTACGACCCGTCCGTGCTCCGGTCGTCCACGATCACGACCTCGACGTTCCGCAGGGTCTGCTCCAGCACGGAGCGCACGGCTGTGACCAGCCGTGTCTCGTCGTTGTAGACGATCACGACCACGGACACGTCCGGCGCGCGAAGCGATTCCTCGTTCATCCTATTTATCCTAAGTGTCCCTCGCTGGACCCTGTACGGGGTGTAGGCCGCTTGGGGGCCACTTAGGTAGATGTTGATCGAGAGGCCCGGGTTGCTCCGGGGACCTTTTCGCCCCCGCCGCCCCTACCCTCCCCCACTCTCGGCTTCGCTCGAGCGGGGGGACCCCCATCGTCCCTTTTCGGGGGCCAGCCCCCGACCCCCCGCTCCTCAAACGCCGGAGGGCTGAAGATTCGGACGCCGGAGGGGCTGAATACTTCGCAGCCCGGGCCGACACATCCAGCCCGTCCGGCGTTTGAGGACGAGGCCGTTCAGGCCGATCCCCACCCACCCCGGCCAACCCACCCACCCACGTTCACCCCCGCCCACCTCTCAGCCCGTCCGGCGCTTGAGGACGAGCGCGGCAGCGCGATGCGGGGGTCTGGGGGCGGAGCCCCCAGGGATGGGAATGGGTAGGGGCGGCGGGGGCGAAAAAAGGAGGGGCGCCCCCAACCCGCAGGGCGCCCCTTCCCGGTCACGAGGAACTACGTCCGCGTGCGCAGCATCGTCCGCATCGTCCTCATCGCGACCGACAGATTCGCGAGATCGAACGCCTCGGACCCCTGGATCTCCTCCAGAGTCGTCCGCGCCCGGGAAAGAATCGCCGCGTTCTTCCCCTCCCACGCCTTGAACCGCTGCTCAGGCGTGGACCCCCCGTCACCGACGGCAAGAACATCCGCGGTCAGCGCGGCGTGCGCCGCGTACAGGTCCTCCCGGATGGACGCCCGAGCCATGGACTGCCACCGATCCGCGCGAGGCAGCTCGATGATGCGGTCCATGAGCTGAGTGACCCGCAGACGGTCGGCAAGGTCGTAGTAGACCTCCGCGACGTCCATCGGGTCCTTGCCGACCCGGTCCCCGACCGCCACGATGTCGAGCGACGGGAAGGCGGACGAGAACCCGGCCACCCGCTGGGCGAGCTCGTCGGGCACCCCGGCCCCGGACAGCTCGTCGTAGATCTGCTGGTACCACTCCAGATCCGCACCCCGCAGCAGCTTGGGCAGCTCGGCCCAGACCCGCGTGACCCCCTCCCGGAAGAAGTCGATCGTCTCGGCGAGCTCCAACGGCTGCGGCCGGTTGTTGAGCAACCACCGCGTCCCGCGCTCGACGAGCCGCCGCGAGTGCAGCCGGATCCGGGTCTGGACACCCGCGTCGACCGTGTTGTCGAGCGCCTCGACGGCGTCCCACACCTCGCTGGAGTTGAAGATCGCGCGGGCCGCGGTCTGCGCCCGGACGATCTCCTCAAGCGAGGCCCCGGTCTCCTCGCGGAGCCGGTGCAGGAAACTCGTACCGCCGGTGTTGACCGTGTCGTTGACCAGCACGGTCGTGACGATCTCGCGCGACAGCGGGTGGTTGTCGATCTGCTCGATGAACTGCTCGCGCAGCGCGGTCGGGAAGTACGCGTGCAGCAGGCCCCGCAGATACAGGTCGTCGGGCAGCGACGTGTGCAGCAGCTCGTCGGAGACCGTGATCTTCGTGTACGCGAGGAGGACGGCCGTCTCCGGCGAGGTCAGGCCCTGCCCGGTGCCGAGCCGCTCCCGGATCTGCCGGTCGGTCGGCAGGAACTCCAGCGCCCGGTCCAGATGGCCCTCGCGGACCAGGTGGCGCATGAAGCGCTGCTGGGCGTGGAGCATGTCCTTGGACTGGGCGAGCGCGTTGGCCAGGGCCGTGTTCTGCGCGTAGTTGTTGCGCAGGACGAGGTCGCCGACCTCGTCCGTCATTTCGGCGAGCAGCTTGTTGCGCTGCTTGACGGTCATGTCGCCGTCCGCGACCACCGCGTTGAGCAGGATCTTGATGTTCACCTCGTGGTCGGAGGTGTCCACGCCCGCGCTGTTGTCGATGGCGTCGGTGTTGACCTTGCCGCCGGCCTGCGCGAACTCGATGCGGCCGAGCTGGGTGAGGCCGAGGTTGCCGCCCTCGCCGACGACCTTGACCCTGAGGTCGGCGCCGTCCACGCGGATCGCGTCGTTGGCCTTGTCACCGACGTCCGCGTGCGACTCGGTCGACGCCTTCACGTACGTACCGATGCCGCCGTTCCACAACAGGTCCACCTGTGCCTTGAGGATCGCCCGCATCAGGTCGGCGGGGGTCATCTTGGCGACGTTGCCCTCGATGCCGAGGGCCTCGCGGATGTGGCTGTTGAGCTGGATGGCCTTGGCCGTACGGGGGAAGATGCCGCCGCCCTGCGACAGCAGCTCCTTGTCGTAGTCGGCCCACGAGGAGCGCGGCAGCTCGAACAGCCTGCGCCGCTCCGCGTACGACGTCTCCGCGTCCGGGTGCGGGTCGATGAAGATGTGCCGGTGGTCGAAGGCGGCGACCAGGCGGATGTGCTCGCTGAGCAGCATGCCGTTGCCGAACACGTCACCGGACATGTCACCCACGCCGACGACCGTGAAGTCCTCGGTCTGCGTGTTGACGGCCAGCTCCCGGAAGTGCCGCTTGACGGACTCCCAGGCACCGCGGGCGGTGATGCCCATCTTCTTGTGGTCGTAGCCGGCCGATCCGCCGGAGGCGAAGGCGTCCCCGAGCCAGAAGTTGTAGCTCTCCGCGACGCCGTTGGCGATGTCGGAGAACGTCGCCGTGCCCTTGTCCGCGGCGACGACGAGGTAGGTGTCGTCCTCGTCGTGCCGTACGACGTCGGCGGGCGGTACGACCTCGCCGGCCACCATGTTGTCGGTGATGTCGAGCAGCGCCGAGATGAAGGTCTTGTAGCTGCGGATGCCCTCGGCCAGCCAGGCGTCGCGGTCCACGGCCGGGTCGGGCAGCTGCTTGGCGACGAAGCCGCCCTTGGCGCCGACGGGCACGATGACGGTGTTCTTGACCATCTGCGCCTTGACCAGGCCGAGGATCTCGGTCCGGAAGTCCTCACGCCGGTCGGACCAGCGCAGCCCGCCTCGCGCGACCTTGCCGAACCTAAGGTGGACGCCCTCGACGCGCGGCGAGTACACCCAGATCTCGTACGCCGGACGCGGCGCCGGCAGGTCCGGGATGGCCTGCGGGTCGAACTTCATGGAGACGTACGTGTGCGGCTCGCCGCCGCCCGCCTCCTGGAAGAAGTTCGTACGCAGGGTCGCCTTGATGACCGTGAGGAACGAGCGGAGGATCCGGTCCTCGTCCAGGCTGGCGACCTGGTCGAGGGCGGCGTCCAGCTCCTCCAGGAGGGCGTCGGTCAGTTCGAGGCCGGCGCGCTGGCGGTCCGGCGACATCCGCGCCTCGAAGAGCGAGACGAGCAGCCGGGTGGTGTGGACGTTGTTGCGGAGGGTGTCCTCCATGTAGTCCTGGCTGAACGTCGAACCGGCCTGCCGCAGGTACTTGGCGTAGGCGCGCAGCACCATCGCCTGCCGCCAGTTCAGCCCGGCGCTCAGGACGAGGGAGTTGAAGCCGTCGTTCTCGGCCTGCCCGGTCCAGGTCGCCGAGAATGCCTCCTGGAACCGCTCGCGGCCGTCGTCACCGAGGTGGTCGCCGTTGCCGCTGCCCGTCTTGGGCAGGCGCAGGCCGAAGTCGTAGATCCACGCGGACGCACGGTCCGAGCAGCGCAGCTCGTACGGGCGCTCGTCGGTGACCTCGACGCCGAGCCGGGTGAGGACCGGCAGGACGGCGGAGAGGGAGACCGACTCGCCGGTGCGGTAGATCTTGAAACGGCGCTCGCCGGGGGCGGCGCCCACCGGCTCGTACAGGCTGAGCGCGAAGTTCTTGCCGTTGCCGAGCTGTTCCAGGTGGACCAGGTCGGCGACCGCGGTGCGCGGGTTGTGGTCGGCCTTGTAGCCCTCGGGGATGGCGTTGCCGTACCTGCGCAGCAGTTCGGCGGCGTGCTCCTCGCCGCACTCCGCGTTCAGTGCCTCGGCGAAACCGTCGGCCCAGGAGCGGGCGGCCTCGACGAGCCGCGCCTCGATGCGGTCCTTGTCGGCGTCGCTGAGCTGGGGCAGCTCGGTGCCCTGCGGGACCCGGACCACGAAGTGCAGCCGGGAGAGGATCGACTCGGTGTTCCAGGCGGTGAAGTCGACGCTGATGCCGCCGAGCTCCTCCTTCAGGATGTCGATGATCCTCAGGCGCACGCCGGTGGTGTAGCGGTCGCGCGGGAGGTAGACGAGCGCCGAGTAGTAGCGCCCGTACTCGTCCTGCCGCAGGTAGAGCCGCAGCCGCCGCCGCTCCTGGAGGTAGAGGACGGAGGTGACGATCGCCCGGAGCTCGTCGGGCGGGGTCTGGAAGAGCTCGTCGCGCGGGTACGTCTCCATGATCTGGAGGAGGTCGCGCCCGTCGTGGCTGTTGGGCAGGAATCCCGCGCCCTTGAGGACTTCCTCGACCTTGCGCCGGACGACGGGAACACGGCGTACGGACTCGGTGTACGCGGCGGAGGAGAAGAGGCCCAGGAAACGGCGCTCGCCGACGACGTTGCCGTCCCCGTCGAACTTCTTCACGCCGACGTAGTCGAGGTAGGAGGGCCGGTGCACGGTGGCGCGGCTGTTGGCCTTGGTGAGGACAAGCAGCTTGTGCTCGCGGGCCTTGGCGCGGGCGTCGGCGGGCAGCCGCTCGAAGGACGGGCTGACCGGGTGGCTCTCGTCGGTCGCGTGGTGCGGGTCCGAGCGCAGGATGCCGAGTCCGGTGCCGGGAACGGCGGCGAGCGAGTCGTCCTCGCGCAGCTCGTACTCCCGGTATCCGAGGAAGGTGAAGTGGTCGTCCGCGAGCCAGCGCAGCAGCTCACGGGCCTCCTCCACCTCCTGGTCGCGCAGGTCGTCGGCGGTCGGCTCGGTGGGCAGTTCGTCCGCGATGCGCAGCGCGGAGTCGCGCATCTTCTCCCAGTCCTCGACTGCCTCACGGGCGTCGGACAGGACGCGCACCAGGTCGGCGGTGATCTGCTTGAGATCGGCGCGGTCGGTCTCGCGGTCGATCTCGACATGGATCCAGGACTCGACGAAGGCGTCGTGGGGCAGGTCGCCGGTGGGCCGGGTCTTCAGGACCTCGATGAGCTTGCCGGTGAGATCGCGCCGCACGATGACCTGCGGGTGGATGACGACATGGATCCCGCGCCCCTGCCGGGACAGCTCGTTGGTCACGGAGTCGACGAGGAAGGGCATGTCGTCCGTGACGACCTCGACGACGGAGTGGCTGCAGGTCCAGCCGTTCTCCTCGACCGTCGGGGTGTGGACTCTTACGTTGGCGGTGCCCTGAGGTCGGTTCTCGGCCAGCCGGTAGTGCGAGAAGGCGGCTCCGAAGACGTCGTCCGGGTCTCGGTCGGTGAGGTCTTCGGGGGCGGTGTGCAGGTAGTAGCGCTGGAGGAACGCGAGCAGGGTGTCCTGGTCGGGAGCGCTCGCGCCCGTCTTCCCGGTCGGCAGGTGAAGATTCCCCCCGACCGGGCTGTTCTCAGCTACCCGGGCGGCCCGTTCGAGCAGCTCGGCCTTGGCTTCGTCCAGCTTGGTCTGCATTGTCCTCTGGCTCCTGTCGCGCGCCGTTGCGTGACGTCGTAGAACGTGAAGTGACGTAGCGCCGCGACGCGGGGTGTCCGGTCTCGTTCGACGCTATGCCGCGATGAGAGATGAGCGGGGCGTTATCGGCCATTCTTGGCCGCTCCGGAGGCTGTGACGCTGCTCTCGGTGCACCTGCGCCTGCCGCGTATGCGGCGTTTTCTGCGCTTCCTCGCCCGGGGAGACCAGCGACCGCCCGGTCACGGATGTCGTCCGTGCGTTCCGGGCGCAGGGCAGGGGCAACGAGGCCCCCGCGACGTATCGCGCTGATCACGGCACAAGGCTATCGCTCTCCACGGGGCCCCCGTCATGAGCCGTATGTGTACAAAAGAGGGTCTCCCTTTTTGACACTATGCACAGTTTCCCGCGCCCCGTCAGGGGCGCCGGGAACGGCGCGAGCAACCCAGGACACACGGCACCCACCACGCCACGCCAACCCCTCCACACCCCGGAGGCCTGGGGCCTGGGGACCTGGAGACCTCGAGCCCTGGGGGACGAAGCCTCAGGCCGCCAACCGCTCGGCCTCCGCGACGGCCTCCTCCAGGCTGTCCACGACCGGCACCCCGACCCCCTCAAGGCTGGCCCGGCTGTGCGACCCGCCGGTGTAGAGCACGGCCCGCGCCCCCACGTGCAGCGCCGCGACCGCGTCGTCCGCCGCGTCCCCGATCACCACCGTACGAGCGGGCTCCACGCCCGTCAGCGCTCCCACATGGCGGACCATGTGCTCGGCCTTGCTTCCCCCGGACGGCCCGGTCCGCCCGTCGACCCGTATGAAGTGGGGCTCGATCCCGAACCCCCGCACCAACGGGACGAGCTCGTCGTGCCCGTACATGCTCAGGATCGACTGGCTGCGACCGGCCGACGCCCACTCCGCGAGCAGTCCGGGCACCCCGTCGGTGAGGCCGCAGCCCACCCGGTGCTCGGTGTAGTACCGCTGGAAGGTCATATCCATGACCTCCCACTCCTCGTCCGTGGGCAGCCGCCCTATCAGCCGCTCGTAGAACTTCGGGACCGGTACGCAGTACAGCTCCCGGTACCTCTCCAGCGTGATCGGTTCCAGCCCCAGCTCGGCGAACGCCGCGTTCGTCGCGCCGATGATCGCCGTGTTGTCGTGGAACAGGGTTCCGTTCCAGTCCCAGACAATGTGTGCCGCTCCGTGCATCCCCATACCAAAAAAATACCCGGCCACACTGACAACACATCCTGTGCGCTTCAGCACGCCCCCCAGGAGCCGCGACCAGGAGGCCGGGTCCGTCAGTCGCCCAGCCCCACCAGGTTCGGGATCTCCTGCGTGGCGAACCACAGCAGCTCGTGGTCCTCGGCCCCGTCCACGAGGAACTGCGCGTCGTCGTCACCCCGGTCGGCCGCGCCCAGCACGTCCGCGGCCGCCGCCACGTCCGCCTCGGCCTCGTCCGAGTCGAGATGCACCGCCGCGGCCTTGGCCAGCGCCACGGCTCCACCGACCCGCACCTCGCCGAGCGCCGAGGGGTCGAGCCCCCGGTCGGGATCGGCGACGGCAGCCCCGTCCGGCACGTCCACGGCGACGACGACCCGTCGCCGCGGGGCTCCGGGGTCGAGCGCGACCAGCCGCAGGGAGGCGAGCGCGGCCCGGTTCAGCGCCGCGTACTCCAGTTCCTCGATGTCGTCGGACAGGTACCACTCCCGCAGCGCGGGCGTGACGGCGTACGCCACGAAGGGCCCCGACCCCAGCTCACCCGTCTTGTACGCCTCGGCGAGACCGGAGAGGGTCAGGGGGACGTAGACGCGCATGGCTGGCCGCTTTCGTAGTCGGATCGCATGGTCGGATTGCGTGGTCGGATCTCCCCGCCGGGTCAGCCGTCGGATTTCGCCGTCGGAGGACTCCGAGCGGGCGGCTCAGCGCCTCCCGGGAGGGCCTTCAGGATACGTGCGGGCGTCCCCTTTCGAGTCCCGGCCACCCCTCCGGAGGCGTCCACCACCGGCCTCGCACATCACCCGGTACACCCCTGCCCCGCCAAGCCTCCCACCCTCCCCCGTCACCCTGATAGGTGAACCTTCCGGCACCCCCGGCGCGCGCCCGGCGTCCTTGCGGCCGCCCGCTCCGGCCTCGTACAAGATCCCCAACGGAAAGTTACCGACCGGTATCCAGCCGGTCCGACGGAATGGGGATCCCGCCGTGAACAAGGTGATGACCAGGACGAAGCGCACCACGGGCGCCCCGGGCACCCGCCCGCCGGTACGCCACGACACGCGCCGCCCGGGCGCCGGCACACCACGTACGACACCGGGTGGCGGCACACCCCGCACAAGGCGGGCCGGCACCCCCCTGAGCACGGCACCTGACGTCGCAGCGCCGAACGGCATGACACCGGGCAGCTCGGCGCCGGGCGGCACCGCACTCGCCCCGGCGCGGCACGCGAGCGCACCCCGTACGACCCCGCACACGGCCTCGCGCAACGGCAGCCCGCCCACCACGTCGAGCACCTCGACCACGTCGCCGGTCCCGTCCGGAGCTCCGCCCCGTACGCCCCCTGCAGCCCCCACAGCCCCCGCTGAGGGCCTTCCCGGTGCACCCCGGCAGCCTCGCCCCACCGACCTGTTCGCCGACCGTCTGCTGGCCGTTCTGAGTGGTCAGCGCCCCGTCCACTGCATGCTCCGGCACACCGCGGGACGCGCGTACGACGAACTGGCCTGGCTCGCCGAACGCGGCCCGCTCCGCGCCCGCGGCACCCGCCCCGTCGTACGCGACATCGGCTACTACGTCCCTCGTCCGGGCGCCGTCGAGGCCTTTGCCCGCATCGGGGCGGGCGACCAGCTCCGTGCCATGGCATTCCGCCTGGAACAGGGCTCCGACCTCCGCTGGCGCTGCACAGCGGTGGAACTGGGCGGCGCCCGCATGCCACGCACGAACGAGGACTGACGAGGTACGGCCCCGCACCCCGTCGTGGACGCGGGGAACCGCGCGGCAAGCCCCCACCGCCCCGCAGCGGACAACACCCGACCCCCGGCGGCACCGAAGCCAGGGCAGGAGCCGGGCGATCGGCTCGGTGGCGCCCCGGGCCGAGGGCCACCCAACACGAAGGGCCGGGCACCAAAGGATGCCCGGCCCTTCAACTACCCACCCCGCAAGGCGAACCGCCCACCCCGCGGAGCGAACCGCTCACCCCCGCGGAGCGAACCGTCACTTCTTGCGGCGACGGCCGCCCTTCTGCTGCTTACGGCGCTCCGCGCGCGTGAGCCCGTCCGACTCCGACCGCACCGGCTCGTCGTCGTTGGTGAAGTCGCCCTCGACGATGCCGCCCTCGCCGTCCACGGTCGGCGCGGAGAAGTGCAGCCGGTCCGGCCGCTGCGGAGCGTCGAGCCCCTTGGCACGGATCTCCGGACGGGAGGCACCCGCCGGAACCGCGTCCCCCTTGGAGAGCGACGGCTTGGCGTCCTCGACCAGGACCTCCTCGACCTGCTGCTCGACCTGGACCTCCAGGTTGAACAGGTAGCCGACGGACTCCTCCTTGATGCCGTCCATCATGGCGGTGAACATGTCGAAGCCCTCGCGCTGGTACTCGACCAGCGGGTCCTTCTGGGCCATCGCGCGCAGGCCGATGCCCTCCTGGAGGTAGTCCATCTCGTAGAGGTGCTCGCGCCACTTGCGGTCCAGGACCGACAGCACGACCCGGCGCTCCAGCTCACGCATGATCTCGGAGCCGAGCTGCTCCTCGCGGGCCGAGTACTGCTCGTAGATGTCGTCCTTGATGGACTCGGAGATGAACTCGGCGGTCAGACCGGCACGGTCGCCGGCCGCGTCCTCCAGTTCCTCCACGGTGACCTTCACCGGGTAGAGCTGCTTGAAGGCGCCCCACAGCCGGTCCACGTCCCATTCCTCGGCGAAGCCCTCGGCGGTCTCCGCGTCGATGTACGCGTCGATCGTGTCGTTCATGAAGTGCTGGATCTGCTCCTGCAGGTCCTCGCCCTCCAGGACGCGGCGACGCTCGCCGTAGATGACCTCGCGCTGCCGGTTGAGGACCTCGTCGTACTTGAGGACGTTCTTGCGGGTCTCGAAGTTCTGCGTCTCGACCTGCGACTGGGCGGAGGCGATGGCACGGGTGACCATCTTGTTCTCGATCGGCACATCGTCCGGGACGTTCGCCATCGACATGACGCGCTCGACCATCTGGGCCTTGAAGAGGCGCATCAGGTCGTCGCCCAGGGAGAGGTAGAAGCGGGACTCGCCCGGGTCGCCCTGACGGCCGCTGCGGCCGCGCAGCTGGTTGTCGATACGGCGGGACTCATGCCGCTCGGTGCCCAGCACATAGAGCCCGCCGAGCTCCTTGACCTCTTCGAACTCGGCCTGCACGGCCTTCTCGGCCCGCTCCAGGGCGGCGGGCAGCGCGGCGGCCCACTCCTCGATGTGCTCCTCGGGGTCGAGACCGCGCTGGCGCAGCTCGGCCTCGGCGAGGTCGTCCGGGTTGCCGCCGAGCTTGATGTCCGTGCCACGGCCGGCCATGTTCGTGGCGACGGTGACGGCACCCTTGCGGCCGGCCTGGGCGATGATCGGGGCCTCGCGGTCGTGCTGCTTCGCGTTCAGCACCTCGTGCTGGATGCCTCGCTTGGAGAGCTGCTGCGAGAGGTACTCGGACTTCTCGACCGACGTCGTGCCGACGAGGATCGGCTGGCCCTTCTCGTGCTTCTCGGCGATGTCGTCGACGACGGCCTCGAACTTCGCGACCTCGGTGCGGTAGATCAGGTCGGACATGTCCTTGCGGACCATCGGCCGGTTGGTCGGGATCGGGACGACGCCGAGCTTGTAGATCTGGTGGAACTCGGCAGCCTCGGTCATCGCCGTACCAGTCATGCCGGAGAGACCGGGGACTTCCTTGCCGTTGTGGTCGTGGCGCTTGTAGAGGCGGAAGAAGTTCTGCAGGGTGATCGTGGCGAGCGTCTGGTTCTCGTCCTTGATGTCCACCCCTTCCTTCGCCTCGATCGCCTGGTGCATGCCCTCGTTGTAGCGGCGGCCGGCGAGGATACGGCCGGTGTGCTCGTCGACGATCATGACTTCGCCGTCGATGACGACGTAGTCCTTGTCCTTCTTGAAGAGCTCCTTGGCCTTGATGGCGTTGTTCAGGTAGCCCACCAGAGGCGTGTTCACCGACTCGTAGAGGTTGTCGATGCCCAGCCAGTCCTCGACCTTGGCGACGCCGGGCTCGTGGATGGCGACGGTGCGCTTCTTCTCGTCGACCTCGTAGTCGCCGGTTTCCTCGATGCCCTTGAGGGTGTTGCCCGCCTCGCCCTTCTTCAGGCGCGTGACGAGCTTGGCGAAGTCGCCGTACCACTTGGTGGCCTGGTCTGCGGGGCCGGAGATGATCAGCGGCGTACGGGCCTCGTCGACGAGGATCGAGTCGACCTCGTCGACCACCGCGAAGTTGTGGCCGCGCTGCACCAGTTCGTCCTGCGACCACGCCATGTTGTCGCGCAGGTAGTCGAAGCCGAACTCGTTGTTCGTGCCGTACGTGATGTCGCACGCGTACTGCTCGCGGCGCTGGGCCGGCGTCATGTTGGCCAGGATGCAGCCGACGCTCAGGCCCAGGAACTTGTGGACACGGCCCATCATCTCGGAGTCGCGCTCGGCCAGGTAGTCGTTGACCGTGATGAGGTGAACACCGTCTCCTGAGAGGGCGTTCAGATACGTGGGCAGCGTGCCGACCAGGGTCTTGCCCTCACCGGTCTTCATCTCGGCGACATAGCCGAGGTGGAGCGCTGCGCCGCCCATGATCTGCACGTCGTAGGGACGCTGGCCGAGGGCGCGCTTCGCGGCCTCACGGACGGTCGCGAACGCCTCGGGCAGCAGGTCGTCGAGGCTCTCGCCGTCGGCGTACCGCTGCTTGTACTCATCGGTCAGGGCTCGCAGCTCGGCGTCGGAGAGGTCAACGAAGTCCTCTTCGATGGAGTTGACCTGGTCCGCGATGCGGTGCAGCTTGCGCAGGATCTTTCCTTCGCCTGCACGCATGATCTTCGAGAGGACGGACACGGGGGTTTGTCTCCTTGCCGGTCGGGCCTGGGACGGTCGGTTTCAATGACGGTTTCAAATCACAGCTTGAGCAACGGCCATCGTAAGCGAGGACCCCACCGCGCCGGGAGGTCTGCATGTGACAGCCATTGAGACAACGGGCGGAGGATGCGGAAGGTGCCGCGCAAGCGCTACGAAAGGTAACCGTCAACTCACGCAGAGCTAAAGTTATGGCTTCCGCACCGAAGCCCGAGCAGAATCGGCCGATGGACCCCGTCACACTGACCTCCGAACGGCTCCTGCTGCGCACGGTGGGACCGCACGACACCGACGCCGTGTACGACGCCGTCCAGGATCCCGACATCCAGCGCTGGACCACGATCCCCTCGCCCTATCTGCCCGAGCACGCCACGGCCTTCACCGAGCAGATGGTGCCCGACGGATGGGTGGACTGCTCGATGTTCACCTTCGGTGTCTTCCTGCCCATCAGCGGCGAACTCGTCGGCATGCTCGCCATCACGATGCGCTCCCTGGGGGTCGGCGAGATCGGTTTCTGGGCGACGAAGGAACACCGGGGCAACGGCTACATCACCGAGGCCGCCGTCACCACCTCCCGCTGGGCGTTCACCCAGCTGGCGATCGACCGCGTCGAGTGGCGGGCCGAGGTCGGCAACACGGGCTCCCGCGCGGTCGCCGAACGCGCCGGCTTCAGCATCGAGGGCACCCTGCGCTCCGGCATCAACAACAAGGGCGTACGCCGCGACTGCTGGATCGGGTCTCTGCTCCCGTCGGACCTGGGCCTGCCGTCGACAGCGCCCTACCTGCCCGCTCCACGACAGGACTGAACTCCTGGCGCCCGCCCCGGCCCCGGCTGTCTTCCCCGGCAGATCCACCCGGCAGTTTTCGCAGCTCAGAGCCCATTGTCAGTGGCACCGCATATCGTGCGGACCATGACGAGTCTGCCGCGCCCCACCGCCGAACTCACCGCCGACGAGGCCCGCCGAATCGCCCTGCGCGCCCAGGGTTTCCTGGGCGCCCCCGACCGCAGGGGCGGCGTCCGAGGCGTACTGCGGCACCTCGGCGCGGTCCAGCTCGACACGATCTCCGTCCTGGCCCGCTCCCACGAACTCATTCCGTACGCCCGCCTCGGCGCGGTCGGCCGCAAGACGGTGGACGGCGCCTACTGGACGCCGGCGTCCGACGGCACGGCTCCGCCGCGCCCCCACGCCTTCGAGTACTGGTCGCACGCCGCCTGCATCCTCCCCGCCGAGGAGTGGCCGCACTTCGCGTTCCGCCGCCGCTCCTACCGCGCCCGTCCGCACTGGAACCACGACCTGCCGGACGGCACGTACGACCAGGTCATCAAGCAGCTGAGGACCGAAGGCCCGCTCACGGCCACCGACTTGGGCGGCGCGAAGAAGACCAGCGAGTGGTGGGACTGGTCGGGCACGAAGGTCGCCGTCGAGCGCGCGCTGATGTACGGCGAGGTGGTGTGCACCGAGCGCCGCGGCTGGAAGCGGGTGTACGACCTCGCCGAGCGCGCCATCCCGGGCGACCTGCTCCACGACGAGCTGGACGACGCGGAGTGCCTGCGCCGCCTGGTCCGGCTCGCGGGCCAGTCCCTGGGCGTCGGCACGCGCGCGGACATCGCCGACTACCACCGCCTCAAGGGCGAGCAGGTCGACGCGGTGCTCGCGGACTCCGGTCTGGTCCCGGTGACGGTGGAGGGCTGGGCCAAGCCCGCCTGGGCGGATCCCGCGGCCCTGGAGACGCCTCCGCGGGGCCGCCACCGCACCACGCTCCTGTCGCCGTTCGACTCCCTGGTCTGGGAGCGGGCCCGCACGGAGCGCATCTTCGGCTTCACCCACCGCCTGGAGGCCTACGTCCCCAAGCCGAAGCGGGTCTACGGCTACTTCGCCATGCCGGTCCTCGCCGGCGGCCACCTCGTCGGCCGCGTCGACCCGGCACGCGAGGGCGCCACACTGGTGGCCAAGCAGGTCACCCTCGACAGCCCCAAGGCAGTACCGGCAGTGGCCCAGGCCCTCCTGGAGGCAGCCACCTGGGTCGACTGCACGAACGTACGGGTGGAGCGAGCGAACACTCCGGCCCTGCGAGAAGCCCTGACAACGGAACTGGCCCGAACGCTGGGCTAGGACTGGCTGAGTTCCCCGTTGGCGGCGCCGGGGGCTTTCAGGGCGCGGGGAACTGCGCGACAAGCCCCCACCGGCCCGCAGCCGGACCCAACCGTTCACCCCACGGCGCTCAACGACCCCGCACTGCTAACGAATCTCAAGAATCTTCTCCCGCATCGCATACACCACGGCCTCCATCCTGGAGTGCAACTGCAGCTTCTCCAGAATGTTCCGCACATGGTTCTTCACGGTGTTCTCGGAGATGAACAACTCCTTGGCGATATCCCGGTTGTTCATCCCGGTCGCCACGAGCTTGAGAACCTCCAGCTCACGCTCGGTGAGCCGAGGCGCCGGCACCAGCCGCCGCTCGTCCGTGCGCTGGATCATCGACTTGAACTCGGTGAGCAGCTTCGACGCCATCGAAGGACTGATCTGCGACTGCCCGTCCGCAACAGCGCGAATGGCCGTGGCCACTTCGTCCGTGGAGATCTCCTTGAGGAGATAACCGGTGGCCCCCGCCTTGATCGCGTCGTAGAGGTCGGCCTCCTCGTCGCTGATCGTGAGCATGATGATCTTCGCGCTGGGCGCGACCTCCTTGATGGAGGTGCACGCCTCGATGCCGCCGCGCTTGGGCATCCGTACGTCCATCAGCACGATGTCCGGCAGCAGATCGGCGGCCTTGTCGACCGCCTCCGCGCCGTCACCCGCCTCGCCGACGACCTGGATGTCCTCCTCGGCGGCGAGCACGATCTCCAGGCCGCGACGGAAGAGGGCATGGTCATCCACGACAAGGACCCTGATGGGTTCCTTGCGTGGGGACCCCGCGTCCGGGCCCATGCCGACGACGCCGTCGTCGGCATCTTCGTCACGCATCGGTCCGAAGCTGTCCGCCATGGTTCCTCCCCCTGAAGGCCGTGGCCTGTGTTTCTTGTGCCATCGCCAACCCGAGGCAACGGCCCACCGGTTGGGCCGGTACGGCCATGATTCCATGCCCGGGCGACAACGGGACGACAGAGCGGGGCACGAAGGGGTCGCACACCGGTGCCCCTGGGGGCGCACGGGCACTCCAGGGGCACCGCCGAGGGTCCGTCCCCCCGGCCGAAGGCCGGGGTGAGCTCACCGGGCGAGGTCAGCCGCCCAGCGCCCCGCCTGCCGGGGCCTGCTGCGCCTTGGCGACCATCGGGTCCGTGCTGAGGTGGATGACGCCGTAGTCGTACGCGTGCCGCCGGTAGACGACACTCGGTTCCTTGGTCTCGGAGTCGACGAAAAGATAGAAGTCGTGCCCGACCAGCTCCATCTCGTAGAGCGCCTGGTCGAGCGTCATGGGGGACGCGACGTGGGTCTTCTCGCGGACGACGAGGGGGCCGTCACCCTTCACCTCGAGCGAGCCGATCTTCTTGGTCGGCACTGCCTCGGGCTCTTCCTCGTGGACCACACTGCCGTTCCCGTTCAGCGTCGCCGCGCCCGGAACGTGGTCGGCGACCTCGGCCGCCGAGATCCTGCGGGCGCCACGGCGCGTGTACCGCTTGTCGTGCTGCTTGCGCAGCCGCGCTTCCAGCTTGTCTGCCGCCAGGTCCAGCGCCGCGTACGGATCGCTTGCCGCTGCCTCCGCCCGGATCACCGGACCGCGGGAGTGAAGCGTGATCTCCACTCGGTCGGAGCGGTCGGCCTGCCGGGGGTTCAGCTCCTTGGACACCTCGACGTCGAGGCTGATCACCTTGCCGTCGAGCTTCTGGATCTTCTCCAGCTTCAGCTTCTCGGCCACGTGCTTGCGGAACCGCTCGGGCACCTCGGTCTTGCGGCCCTTGACGACGATGTCCACGCAGAACTCCGTTCCCGGATCACTCCGCATCGACGGCGGAGCATCTCCCTTTTGCACCAGGCTCCAGCGACTCGCGGAGCCTCGGACTCGGTGACTTCCACCTCCTCCTCCCCCGCGGGCAAGATCTCCACCCACTGTCGCGGGTGATTGCAGAAAACCCACGGCACGGCATTCCGATATGCGAGGGACGGCGTCCGCCATTCCCTCACAACCGAACATATCTCGCCTGGACGGATGGCGTCACCCTCTACTGCGGCGTACCTCCATTCAGGTGAATGGAACCTCTCACTACCTGCAACGACGCAACTTCTCTGTCAGTTCCGGTTTATTTCGAAAGATGCCGGAGTCGCCGCGACCACAGCCGCTGCGAGCATGCCTTCGGCGTCGTTCGTACCTCTCATTTCCCTGACCGCTTCTGGTCGGCCTACACCTGTCGCCGTCGTTTGTGACGTCCCTTCCCCTGTCACTTTGGGTGTTACTCGGCCGTAAGGACCGGTTCTCGCCACGAGAACGGCGTTCAGGGCCCTTGTCGCCTCCGCCAGGGACGCGCCCGTGGTCATGAGGTCGTCGACGAGCACGACCCGCCCGCCGCCGGCCAGCAGCCGCACTCCACCCGCGGGCACCTCCAGGGCACCGGCGAGATTGTCCAGCCGCTGCCGGGAGTTGAGCCCCGACTGGTCGGCCACGGCACGCCGCTGCCGCAGTACGGCGACCACCCGGGCCGGTGTCCCCGTACGCCGCAGCTCACCCGCGGCGGCGAGCGCGATCCGCCGTGCCGGGTCGTGCCCCCGCGCCCGGACCGCCCAGGGCGCGGACGGCACGGGAACGAGCGACACAGGCATCCCGGAGCCGCCCACTCCGACGGGCCCGCCGTGTCCACGGGGTCCACCGGGCTCGCGGGCGCCGGGCACGTGCCCCGCGGCCCCGCTCCCGCCGCCGGTCGCGAGCCCCGCCCGCACGGCCCCCGCCAGCGCCGCTCCCAGAGGACCCGCAAGCATCAGCGCACCCCGTTCCTTGTGGGCGAGGAGCACCGCGCGCACCTCGTCCTCGTACGGAGCCGCCGCGTGCACCACCGGCAGCCCCGGTGGTTCCGGCTCCGGTCGCACCCGGCTCGGTACGGCCCCCGTCAGGGCGGCACGGCACTCCGGGCAGAGCACCGCGCGAGGCCTCCCACAGCCTCCGCACTCGGCCGGCAGCACCAGGTCGGTGAGGTCCTGCCACCACCCCCGCATGCCCACCACTGTGCCAACGTCCGAGCGCCCCTGCCACCCCTGTGGACAACTCCCTGTGGACAACTCCCGGCAACCACAGGGACGTTGTCACCCACACGAGCGAGGCGCTCAGACAGCGAAGGCGAGCCGGCCCGGACGGGCCCGGGGCCAGGACTCACCCCGGATAGACCGGCGCCATCCCCTTCTTGACCACCGTCTGCCACTGGGACCCGGACGAGAGCCGCACGATCCCGTCCTCCGAGTGGGCCACCAGGGGCAGCCGTTCGTCCTCGGAGGCGGCGATCTCCTTCACGCCGGTGAGCGCGGCGGGTGCCGGACCGACCGGTGTGGAGCCGTCGACCTGGACGTACTGGATCTGCTGCACGACCCGGGCCTCGCGCCCGACCACGACCAGACGGCTGTCGCCGGCCCAGGACATGGCGGTGACCTCCTCCAGCCGCGGTGCCACGGACCGCAGTTCGTGGATGGAGACGGACGGCTTCCCGTCCGATCCGTTCTGCCGCTCGATCCGCCCCATGAGCAGGGTCGTCCTGTCGTCCTTCCGCACGATCAGCGCGATCCGCACCCCGTCGGCGGCCACCCGCACCGCCTCGATGCGCCCTTCGAGCCCGGGCGTCGTGGCCACCAGGGGCTCACCCGCGCCCTTCGCGAGCAGCAGCAGCTTGGAGCTCTTCGGGTCACGGTCGGCCACCCACAGGTTCCCGCTCGTGTCCCAACTGGGCGTCGTCAGCCCGTCGTCCTCCGACTTGGCCTTGCTGCGCAGCACGGGTTCCCCGAGCGAACCGCCCGACGCGAGCGACCCGACGTACAGCGAGCGCCCGTCGAGCGACACCCCGGCCGCCGTGTCCTCGTCCCGTGAGACCGCGGCCGCCCGCAGCGCCTTGTCACCGTTGCCGAGCGCGCCCGGCACCGGCTCGGGCGCCTGCTCGCTGCCCGCGCTCGCTATCCGGACGAGCCGCTTCTCACCGTCGATGAAGTACTCGTACTCGGCACGCTTCGCCGGGCCGTGCACGACGTAGATCTCGGCGTCGTTGGCGCCGAGCACACACGACTGCGTACCGTCCGAACGCTGCACCTCCACCCCGTCGATGCCCGTGGGCGTCAGGTCCTGGAGGGTGAACAGGAGTTGGGCCGCCATCTCCGTGCACACGGACTGGCCGATCCGGTCGGCCTTGTCGTTCAACGGCACCGTCAGCCGGTTCTGGTCGTCGAGCGTCAGCGACTTGACGCCCTTCTTCAACGCCGTACCGGTGGGGAAGCTGGACCTGACGACCGGCTTGAGCCAGCTCGTCGGCCCCTTCAGGAGCGAGCGGACCATCTGCGTCACCGGGTCCACCTGCTCACGCACATAGACGGGGTCGGCGACCGCCCCGAGCCGCTTGTCCGTCCCGCCCGACGTGTTCGACGCGAAGTAGTACTTGTTGACGGACAGGTAGTTGCGCTGGAAGTCGGACTTCCCCATCACCAGGCCCTGCGGCAGCTCGTCGATGCGCCACTGCTTGCTGCCGTCCTTCTCCTTCTGCTTCGTGAGGTGCACGAACTCGTTGTACGTGCCCGAGGCCGGCTCGTACGCGAACTGCGAGTCCACCTTGGCGACCCTGGTGCCGGTCAGCGAGTAGGCGTAGTCGCCGGTCGCCTCCCGGCTGCCGCTGTGCTCCGCCGCGGTGTTCGGCCCGTCCGCGAGCACCGTCGTCGACTGGTTCGGACGCCACTCCTTGGACGCCTCGCCCGTCAAGTACTTGCGTGCCGTCTCGAACGCTGGATCGTCGCTGGTCAGCGCCTCCAGGAAGCCCTGCACGATCTCCTCGGGCTGCGCGTTCTCCCGCGGCGGCATGGCGAAGACCCGGACCTTCGGGTCCGGCTGCTGCGAGGCCTCGACGCCGCGCAGATCCCCGCCGTCCGGCATCGAGGCGCACCCGGTCAGCAGCACGGCTCCACAGACGCCGTACGCCATCAGACGCACCGGACGCCGACGGCCGCCCCGATCGCGGTCAGCGCCCACGTGATTCCTCCCCCTGCTTCAACTGTTCCGGCTGCTCACCGGTTCCCGTCCGGTCCTCGGACGGGGCATCCTGCGCTGCCTCGGTGCTCTGGCCGCGCGTCTCCGCAGTGGGCCGCGGCACCACGCGCGCGCCGTTGCCGGGCAGCGCTGCCGGGTCCACGGCGCCCGTCACCCGGGGGGCGAGCTGCGAGCGCGCCTGCATGGGCGGCGGCCCGGTGCGCTCGCTGACGGGCTGCGCGGGCACTGTGGCCAGCTTCTGGGTACCGCCGAGGGGCAGCCCCGCGTCGTTCAGTCCGCGGTTGCGCCGCGAGTCCTTGGGCTCCAGGGGTATCGGCGAGCCCCGCAGCGGCTCGTCCGCGGTCCGCGGCAGCGTCAGCCGGAACTGCGAGCCGCCCCCCGGCTCACCCCAGGCCTGCAGCCAGCCGCCGTGCAGCCGCGCGTCCTCCAGGGCGATGGACAGGCCGAGGCCCGTACCGCCGGTCGTACGCGCGCGTGCCGGGTCCGCCCGCCAGAAGCGGCTGAACACCCGGGTCGCCTCGCCGGGCTTGAGCCCCACTCCGTAGTCGCGCACCGCGACCGCGACGGCCCCGCCCGCCGCGGCAAGTTTGACCACGACGTCCTTGCCCTCGCCGTGCTCCACGGCGTTGACGACGAGGTTGCGCAGCACCCGCTCCACGCGCCGGGCGTCCGCCTCGGCGACCACCGGCTGCTGGTCCCCGACAACCCGTATGTGCGTGCCCTTGCGGTCGGCGAGCGGCTCGGCCCCGCTGACGACCCTGCGTACCACCTCCCGCAGGTCTATCGGCTCGGCCTCCAGGGCCGCCGCGCCCGCGTCGAAGCGGCTGATCTCCAGCAGGTCCGCGAGCAGCGTCTCGAAACGGTCCAGCTGGTCGGCGAGCAGCTCGGCCGACCGCGCGGTCATCGGGTCGAAGTCCACGCGCGCGTCGTGGATGACGTCGGCCGCCATCCGGACGGTCGTCAGCGGCGTACGCAGCTCGTGCGACACGTCGGACACGAACCGCCGCTGCATCCGCGACAGGTCCTCCAGCTGCTGGATCTTCAGCTGCAGGTTCTGCGCCATCTTGTTGAAGGCCTCGCCGAGCCGCGCGATGTCGTCCTCGCCGGTGACCTTCATACGTTCCTGAAGGCGCCCGGCGGACAGCCGCTCGGCGATCCCGGCGGCCATCCGTACGGGCGTGACGACCTGGCGCACCACGAGCCAGGCGATCGCCCCGAGCAGCACCACCACGAACAGCCCGGCCGTCGCGAGCGTCCCCTTGACGAGGCTGAGCGACTTCTCCTCCTGCGTGAGCGGGAAGAGGTAGTACAGCTGGTACGGGGCGTTCTTGGGGTCGTTGAGCTGGGTGCCGATGATCAGTGCCGGCTGGGACGCCTGGCCGTTCGTGTAGAAGATGCGCGTGTAGCTCTGGGCCGCGCCCGCGCCCTCGTCGACCCGGTCCCGCAGGTCCTCGGGCACGCTGAGGCTCCAGTCGACGAAGCCCGAGGCACGCGGTCCGAGGCCCCTGCTGCCGTTGTCGGCGGAGGCGGTGCTGAGGGTCACGACGCTGAACGCGCCCTGGCCGCCGCTGGACAGCGACTCCACGAGAGCGCTCATCCACCCGCTCACGTTCTGCACGGGGTTCTCGTCCGAGCCCGGGCCGTCGTCCGCACCCGCCGCGCTGTCGGCCTCCTGCTTGGCGACCGTGAACCCGCCCGTGGCCTGGCTCTGCGAGGCCTTCACCTTGGCGTCCAGCAGGCCGTTGCGCACCTGCCCGATCACGACGAAGCCCAGCAGCAGAACGACACCCAGGGACATCAGCAGGGTCGTGACGACGACCTTGAGCTGGATGTTGCGCCGCCACAGCCGCATGACGGGCAGCAGCGGACGGCGCACCCAGCGCATGAACAGCCGAAGGACCGGGCTGCCCTGGACTCCGCCCTGCAGCAGCCCGCCCTCGGTGAACTGTCCCCAGCGGGAGCCCGTCGTCTTCCGGCCGACAGGCCGCCCCGCGCGGGTCCCCGGCTGGCCGGGCGCCGAAGCGGCACTGTCCCGGGACATGTCAGCTCGGTCCGGCCTTGTAACCGACGCCACGGACGGTCACTACGATCTCCGGCCGCTCCGGGTCCTTCTCGACCTTGGAGCGCAGCCGCTGCACATGGACGTTCACCAGGCGGGTGTCCGCCGCGTGGCGGTAGCCCCAGACCTGCTCAAGGAGCACCTCACGCGTGAACACCTGCCACGGCTTGCGGGCCAGCGCCACCAGCAGGTCGAACTCCAGCGGAGTCAGCGCGATCGATGCCCCGTCCCGCTTCACAGAGTGACCGGCCACGTCGATGACCAGATCGCCTATGGCGAGCTGCTCGGGCGCGGGCTCCTCCGACCTGCGCAGCCTGGCCCGGATCCGGGCCACCAGCTCCTTTGGCTTGAACGGCTTCACGATGTAGTCGTCCGCACCCGACTCGAGGCCGACCACGACATCGACGGTGTCGCTCTTCGCGGTGAGCATCACGATCGGCACCCCGGACTCCGCCCTGATCAGGCGGCACACCTCGATACCGTCCCGGCCGGGAAGCATCAGGTCCAGGAGCACCAGGTCGGGCTTGCTCTCACGGAAAGCGGCCAGCGCCTTGTCGCCGTCGGCTACGAAAGACGGCTCAAAACCTTCACCACGCAACACAATGCCGAGCATCTCGGCCAGTGCGGTGTCGTCATCGACGACAAGGACTCGTCCCTTCATAAACGACATCATCCCATTAACTAAATCGTTACCTGGCGTGACCTGTCACACAGCTCTTCTAGCGCCTCAGCCGTCACAGGAGACACGGCGCCCTCTTCGGTGACGATCGCAGTCACCAGCTCGGGCGGCGTCACGTCGAACGCCGGGTTGTACGCCTGGGTCCCCAGGGGTGCCACCGGTATCCCGCCTCCCGCTTCCGCTCCAGCCACCGGCACCTGGGGTGCTGTGATCTCCGTCACTTCATGTCCGGCACGCTGCTCGACCTCGATCGCTGCTCCGTTCGGAGTGTCCGGATCCACCGTCGTCACCGGCGCCACCACGATGAACGGCACATGGTGGTACCTGGCCAGCACCGCGAGCGGATAGCTCCCCACCTTGTTCGCCACCGAACCGTCGGCCGCGATCCGGTCGGCCCCGATCAGCACCGCGTCCACCTCTCCCGCCGAGAACAGTGATCCCGCCGCGTTGTCCGTGAGCAAGGTGTACGCCATTCCGCTCCGCGCCGCCTCATAGGCCGTCAGGCGAGCACCTTGCAGCAACGGCCGCGTCTCGTCCACCCAGAGCCTGCGCAGCCGCCCCGCCCGGTGCGCCGCGAGGGCCACCGCGAACGCCGTGCCCTCGCCCCCGGACACCAGCGCACCGGTGTTGCAGTGCGTCAGGATCCGGTGGTTGCCCCCGGGCAGCAGCTCGTCGAGGAGCGCCAGCCCGTGCGTCGCCATCCGGGCGCTGGCCTGGGCATCTTCCTCGTGGAGCGCCCGCGCGGCGGCCAGCGCGGCATCGGCGGCCTGCTTCTGGTCACCGCCGCCCCGCAGGACCGCGAGGTGCGCCGCCTGGGCCCTGCGCGCCCCGTACGAGAGGTTCACCGCGGTCGGCCGGGCACTCGCGAGCGAGGCCGCCGCCTCGTCCACGTCGAACCCTCGGGCGGCGGCGAGCGCGACCCCGTAAGCCCCCGCGATGCCGAGCAGCGGCGCCCCGCGAACGGCGAGCGTACGGATCGCCTCCACCAGGGCGGGCGCGTCCGTGCACACCAGCTCGACCTCCTCGGCGGGCAGCCGCGTCTGGTCGAGGAGGACCAGTACAGGGCCTTCCGGCGGCTCGTCCCACCGGATCGCCGGTATCTCGGTGGGCCGCTGGTTCTCGCGGGATTGCGCGTACTGATCAGCCATCCGCCCAGTCTGCCCCGTACCGGCCGGACAATTGAAGGTGTGCAGCCCATACGGCAGCCGGTCACTTCCCGGCCACACCGTGGCACGATGGCTGCCAACCTGCCGCCGCGACCGCGGACGGGCACCGTGAAGGAGCGACGATGAAAGACACTCCGGGCTGGGCATCGCCCGGATCTGCCCCCTCCGACGGGCAGAACGGACAGGAGCCGACGGCTTCCGGCCCTGCCGAGCCCTCGGACCGGCCCGGTCCCACGGAGCCGGCGGGCGAACCGGGCCGACCCGGCACCGACCCGTCCGGCCCCGGCCCGAAGTGGTCCAAGGAGCAGCCCCCACCGGCCCAGTGGCCGTCCCCCGGCGCTCCCCAGGACACCCCGCCCCAGGCCCCGCCACCACCTCCGCCCGGCCCCGGCTGGGGCGGCCAGCCTCCCGCGGGTCCCGGCTGGGGCGGCCAACCGCCCACCGGCCCGTACGGCGGCTACGGAGGTCCCGGCGGCCCTGGTGGCTACGGCGGCCCCGGCGGTTACGGACCCGGCGGACACCCGGGCTGGGGAGGCGGCTGGGGCGGCCCCCCGCCCGCGGCCAAGCCCGGCGTCATCCCGCTCCGCCCACTCGGCGTCGGCGAGATCCTCGACGGCGCGGTGTCGACGATGCGTACGCACTGGCGCACCGTGCTCGGTATCTCGCTGACCGTCGCGGTCTTCACGCAGATCGCCGTGATCCTGCTCCAGGGCTTCGTCCTGGACGACAGCGCCAGTACGGAGACCCTCAACGACCCCAGCGCCACCGCCGGCGAACTCTCGCGCGCCCTGGGCGACAGCCTCCTGAACTCCGGCGTCGTCCTGCTGATCACCCTGCTCGGCACGATCGTGGCGACCGCCCTGCTCACGACCGTGACCAGCCGCGCCGTGCTCGGCAAGTCGGTGACCACCGCGGAGGCCTGGAGCGACGCCCGGCCGCAGCTGCCCAAGCTCTTCGGACTGACCTTCCTGCTCCCGCTCATCGCCATCACGGTCGGCGCCCTGGGCACACTGCCCGGCATCCTCGTCGGCCTCGCCGGCGGAGGTGACGGCGCCATCGCGCTCGCCGTCTTCGGCGGCCTCGCCGCGGCCGTCGTCGCGCTCTGGCTGATGATCCGCTTCTCGCTGGCCTCGCCCGCCCTGATGCTGGAGAAGCAGAGCGTCCTCAAGTCGATGAGCCGCTCCGCGAAGCTCGTCCGCGGCTCCTGGTGGCGGGTCTTCGGCATCCAGCTGCTCGCCACGATCATCGCGAACATCGTGGCGTCGATCATCGTGATCCCCTTCGCCTTCCTCGCCTCCGCACTCAGCGGCGAGGGCGTCACCGGCTTCCTCAACACCGCCACCGGCGACCTCGGCTGGACGTTCCTCATCATCAGCGGGATCGGCTCGGTGATCGGCTCCATGCTCACCTTCCCGATCACCGCCGGCGTCTCCGTGCTCCTCTACATCGACCAGCGCATCCGCCGCGAAGCCCTCGACCTCGACCTGGCCCGCGCGGCCGGCGTCCAGGACTACGGCTCCGGCGCCCCCGGCTCCACCCCTGGGAGCTGACGGAGTGAGCCTGGCGGGGGGAGTTCTCACAGCGGTACTGACGCTGCCACGTGCCGACGGGACGGCCGTACTCGCGCTGTCGCGCGGCGAAGGCGAACCGCCGGTCACCATCCCACGCGACCCCGCGCAGGAGGCTGCCCGGCGCGAGCTGTCCAAGCGGATGTACCACGAGAACGACCCCAGCCTGCTCCAACGTGCCCTGGACGCCTTCTGGGAGTGGGTCGACAAGCTGTTCAACGCCGCCTCCTCCGCGACACCGGGCGGCGCACTCGGCCTCCTCGTCGTCGTCCTGGCGGCCCTGGCCCTCATCTGCGCCCTCTGGTGGCGCCTCGGCACCCCACACCGCGGCCCGACATCAGCGGCCCCGCTCTTCGACGACCGGCCGCGCAGCGCCGCCGAGCACCGCGCGGCCGCCGAGGCACACGCGGCCCAGGCCCACTGGAACCAGGCCGTCCAGGAGCGCATGCGCGCCGTCGTGCGCTCCCTGGAGGAACGCGCCCTGCTCGACCCCCGCCCCGGCCGCACCGCCGACGAGGCCGCCGCCGAAGCGGGCCGCACACTCCCCGCCCACACGGACCGACTCCGCGCCGCCGCCCGGGACTTCGACGACGTGACGTACGGCGGACGAACGGCCGGCTCGGACACGTACCAACGCCTTTCGCAACTCGACCGGGACCTGGAACGCACCAGGCCGGTCCTCGCGAGCAGCACCCACAGCACGGCCCACAGCGCCCACCAGGGGGCCGCCGAGTGACCACCGAGGCCCCCGCACCCGAGGCGCCCGAGGCCACGCCGCCGTCCACCTCGGCCTCTCCCACGGCCCGTCAACTGTGGACCCGCACGCGCGGCGTCCTGGTCGCGCTCGTGATCCTCCTGGCGGCCGCCGTGGCCATCGCCGCGATCCGCTCGGACGCCCAGACCGGCAGCCTCGACCCGCGCTCCGCAGAGCCCTCCGGCAGCCGCGCCGTCGCCGAACTCCTCGCCGGCCAAGGTGTCTCCACCCGTGTGGTCACCACCCTGGACAAGGCCGCGGCCGCCGTCGGCTCCGACACGACCCTGCTGGTCGCCCGCCCCGACCTGCTGACCGAACGTCAGCAGGACCGCCTCCACTCGGCGTTCGCGAACTCCGGCGGCCGTACCGTCCTCGTCGCCCCCACCGCCCCGTCCGTCGGAACCCTCGCCCCGGGAGTGGACGCCGACCCCGCGCCCAGCTTCGACACCACGCTGTCGCCCAACTGTTCCCTCCCCGCCGCCCGACGAGCGGGCAAGGCCGAAACGGGCGGCATCCGCTACACCACGAGCGCACCCGGCGCCGACTCCTGCTACCCCGGCGACGGCGTGCCCACCCTGGTGCGCATCCCGGCGGCCGAGGGGAAGGGCGACACCGTCGTGCTCGGTGCTCCCGACATCCTCCAGAACGAACGCCTCGACAAGCAGGGCAACGCCTCGCTCGCCCTCCAACTGCTCGGTTCCCGCCCCCACTTGGTCTGGTACCTCCCCTCGCTCTCCGACGACTCGGCCACCGACGCCGGCGACCGCAGCTTCTTCGACCTGATGCCCTCCGGCTGGCTCTGGGGCACGCTGCAGCTTTTCTTCGCCGCGGTCCTGGCCGCCCTCTGGCGCGCCCGCCGCCTCGGCCCGCTCGTGCCCGAGAAACTCCCCGTCGCGATCCGCGCCTCCGAGACCGTCGAAGGCCGCGCCCACCTCTACCGCAAGTCCAACGCCCGCGACCGCGCCGCCGCGGCTCTGCGCTCCACCACCCGCACCCGCCTCGCCCCCCTCGTCGGTGTGTCCCCCGCCCAGGCGCACGCGCCCGAGACCCTGCTCCCCGCCCTGTCCGCCCAGCTCCGCCGGGAAGGACAGGCCCTGCACTCACTCCTCTTCGGGCCGCCACCCCGCGACGACGCGGCCCTCATCGCTCTCGCCGACCAACTCGACGCCCTCGAAAGAGAGGTACGCCGTCCATGATGGCCCCGACCACTGACAACGCCGGGTACACCGGGGATCCGGGCACCGCCCGCGCCTCCCTGGAAGCCCTGCGCACCGAGATCGCCAAAGCCGTGGTCGGCCAGGACCCCGCAGTGACCGGCCTCGTCGTCGCCCTCCTCTGCCGCGGACACGTCCTGCTGGAAGGGGTCCCCGGAGTAGCCAAGACACTGCTCGTCCGTGCCCTGGCATCCGCACTCGAACTCGACACCAAGCGCGTCCAGTTCACCCCCGACCTGATGCCGAGCGACATCACGGGCTCCCTCGTCTACGACGCCCGCACCGCCGAGTTCTCCTTCCAGCCCGGCCCGGTCTTCACGAACCTCCTCCTCGCCGACGAGATCAACCGCACGCCGCCCAAGACCCAGTCCTCGCTCCTCGAAGCGATGGAGGAACGCCAGGTCACGGTCGACGGCACCCCCCGCCCGCTCCCCGAGCCGTTCCTGGTCGCCGCCACCCAGAACCCGGTCGAGTACGAAGGCACATACCCCCTCCCCGAAGCCCAGCTGGACCGTTTCCTCCTGAAGCTGACAATCCCTCTCCCGTCCCGCCAGGACGAGATCAACGTCCTCAGCCGCCACGCCGAGGGCTTCAACCCACGCGACCTGCGCGCCGCCGGCGTACGCCCCGTCGCCGGCCCCGCGGACCTCGAAGCAGCCCGCGCGGCCGTCGCCAAGACCGCGGTCTCCCCCGAAATCACCGGCTACGTAGTGGACATCTGCCGCGCCACCCGCGAATCCCCGTCCCTCACCCTCGGCGTCTCCCCGCGCGGCGCGACGGCGCTCCAGGCCACGGCCCGCGCCTGGGCCTGGCTGACCGGCCGCGACTACGTCATCCCCGACGACGTAAAAGCCCTCGCGCTCCCGACCCTCCGCCACCGCATCCAACTCCGCCCGGAAGCAGAGATGGAGGGCGTGACGGCCGACTCGGTCATCAACGCGATCCTCGCCCACGTCCCCGTACCCCGCTGATGGCCCTCACCGGCCGCGCCGCCCTCCTGGCGGCCCTCGGCACCCTCCCCGTCGGCATCTGGGAACCGAGCTGGACAGGCATCCTCGCCGTGAACGTCCCGCTGGCCCTCGCCTGCGCCTGCGACTTCGCCCTGGCAGCCCCCGTACGCAGCCTCGGCCTGACCCGCTCCGGCGACACCTCGGCACGCCTCGGAGAAACAGCCGACGTCACCCTCACGGTCACCAACACGTCCAACCGCCCTCTGCGCGCCCGCATCCGCGACGCCTGGCCCCCGAGCAGCTGGCAGCCCGGCACGGAGATCGCCGCGTCCCGCCACGAGCTCACGGTCCCCGCAGGCGAACGCCGCCGCGTGACAACCCGTCTGCACCCCACCCGCCGCGGCGACCGCCACGCGGACCGCGTCACCATCCGCTCGTACGGCCCTCTCGGCCTCCTCACCCGCCAGGGCAGCCACAAAGTCCCCTGGACGGTACGCGTCCTGCCCCCCTTCACCAGCCGCAAGCACCTCCCCTCGAAGCTGGCCCGCCTGCGCGAACTCGACGGCCGCACCAGCGTCCTGACCCGCGGCGAGGGCACGGAATTCGACAGCCTCCGCGAGTACGTCCCCGGCGATGACACCCGCTCGATCGACTGGCGAGCCACCGCCCGCCAGTCCACGGTCGCCGTACGCACCTGGCGCCCCGAACGCGACCGCCACATCCTCCTGATCCTCGACACGGGCCGCACATCGGCGGGCCGCGTCGGAGACATCCCCCGCCTCGACGCCTCCATGGACGCGGCCCTCCTCCTGGCAGCCCTCGCCTCCCGGGCCGGCGACCGCGTGGACCTCCTCGCATACGACCGCCGCGTACGAGCCCTCGTACAGGGCCGTTCCGCAGGCGATGTCCTTCCCTCCCTGGTCAACGCCATGGCCCGCCTCGAACCGGAGCTCCTCGAAACGGACGCCCGCGGTCTGACCTCCACCGCGATCCGCACGGCCCCCCGCCGCTCCCTGATCGTGCTCCTCACGACCCTCGACGCGGCCCCCATCGAGGAAGGCCTGCTTCCCGTACTCTCCCGCCTCACCCAGCGCCACACAGTCCTCGTCGCTTCGGTGTCCGACCCCCACATAGAGCGAATGGCAGCGGCACGAGGAAACACCGAAGCCGTGTACGAGGCCGCTGCCGCGGCGCAGGCCCAGGCAGAACGCCATCGCACCGCAGAACAACTGACCCGCCACGGAGTGACCGTCGTCGACGCCACCCCGAACGATCTCCCGCCGGCCTTGGCGGACGCATATCTGGCACTCAAGGCAGCGGGACGCCTTTGAGCACTGCAGAAATGCAGGGGCGGAAAAGGAGCCCGCCATAAAAGTGCCCCTGAACGCAAGAAAGCCCCCGCACCGAAGTGCGGGGGCTTTCTCCAATATTTGTTCGGCGGTGTCCTACTCTCCCACAGGGTCCCCCCTGCAGTACCA